>JAEYBE010000024.1 GCA_023404495.1 Actinomycetes bacterium
CAGCACCACCACCCAGGCCAGTGCCCAATGTCAGGCAGACCACGGACCGCAACACGAGGTTTCCGTGATCATCAAATGCTTCTGACACCGCCGCGAGATTCGCGTCATTATCGACGAAGACTGGAACGCCGAGTCGAGCTTCAAGCTCCGACTTGAGGGCGAGCCCGTCGAGCGACGGGATGTTAACCGTGGATGCGACGCTTCCATCGGCGAGATTGACGACGGACGGTAGGCCGATCCCGACCGCGTCTACGCCACCGAGACCTTCAATACGTCTTGCGATCAGATCAACGAGTTCGGCAGCGGCTTGAGGGGTCGGGTCCACGATCGCCTGCTGGAAAGATCCTGGCGAAAACAGCGTGGTGGCAATCTTTGTGCCGCCAACGTCGATCCCGGCTGTCCTGTTGAATTCGGTCAAATCGATCTGAAGTTTGGCACAGCCGTTCGCGTCGTTTCTGATGGCGCGTTGAAGAACGCTCGCCGCGCATCGCGAAATCGTCGGAGGCTCATTTGCGACGAAACGAGAGTGCACCTGCACTCCGCGGTCGCCACAGCCGCTTGCTGAATCGACGAATCGCGCTGGGACTCACCCAGAGCATCTTTTTCACTCGACGAGCACCCGCCCGCGCCCGATTTAGACTCTCATCCAATGCGCCCATCTAGATTAATCCCCACCTGCCTCCTAGCCCTAGCCGCCACCCTCGCCCTAGCCGCCCCCTCAAACGCAGCCTTCGGCGTAGAGCAAATGTGGGGCGTAGGCAATGGCGCCGGCGGCCTGGGCCTAGGTGCCGGCCAGCTGACCACGCCGCAGGTCGCAACGATCGCACCAAACGGCGAGATCTACGTAGCCGAATACGAGGACTGCTCGATTCGCGTGTACAGCGCAGGTGGCCAAGCACTCCGCCAATGGGGCGGAACCTGCGCCGCCAATTCAGGGGAGACAAACCTCTACAAACCGATCTCAATCGCAGTCGACGACCGCGGGCGCGCCTGGGTCGGAGAGCTTGGCAATGGCCGGATCTCTGTCTACGACGAGAATGGCCGGCTGCTCAAGCGCATCGGCTACAACACCGGCTCGTTCGACAGTTTCTTCGCGCAGGTCACATCGCTCGACGTGCGCTCGAACTCCGGCGGCGCGGAGCTCTACGTCGCCGACGCCTACAAACACCGCGTCTCCAAGTTCGTCGTGGACGATCCTGTCGCGCCAGATCCGATCGATCCGCAGTTCGCCTGGACCGCGGGCACCGACGTCGACTCCGTCGCCGTCTCAACTGGTTATGAGGTCTGCACCACGCTCGCCAACTGCAAGGACGGCCTTGCCGACGCCGCATCCGACTCGATGGCCAACCTCGCAGACATCGACCTCACCGCCGACGGCGCGACGCTAGTTGCGGCCGCCAACTACCGCTACGCGGTCAAGCTGAACGCCTCGACCGGCGCGCACCAGGACAGCGTCGATCTGGGCGCGTTCAACGCCCGCCAGGTGGCCCCGAGGGCAGGTGGCGATTTCTGGGTTGGTCGCTACGGCCAGGACTCGCGGCTCTTTGGCTACGACGCGAGCGGCGCTGAGACAGGAGGATTTGTCGGCGCAGTATCGCCCTCGGCGATGGCGGGCAATTTCGCGATTCCACTCGATGTCTCCACCGACGCCAGCTCGAACATGCTCGTGACCGACCCCGACATGCACCGCGTTTCGCTCTTCAACGCCGCCGGCGTCTTCGTTCGCTCGTTCGGTAAGGCCGACGGGATCGGCTGGCAGCGCGGAAGCGGCGACGCCGGATTCGCTTTGCCGCGTGACGTCACGATCACCCCGTCGGGCGGGTTTTGGGTTGCCGACGCGGGCAACAACCAAGTCAAGGGCTTCACAAACGCCGGGGCCGCCTACGACTCCAACGACGCCTCGGCGTACGGCACCCAGGGCGGTCAATTCAACTATCCCTCGGGCGTTGCCGCCAGCGCCGATGGCTTCTACCTCTACGTGGCCGACACGATCAACCGGCGTGTGCAGCGGCTAGACGTCTCCGGCGGCGGCGCGCCGGGATTCCAGCGCATGCGCGGCAAGGACGTCGACATCTGGGGCGGGACCGGCACCGAAATCTGCTTTCTCTCTACCGACTGCAAGGCCGGCGCCTCCGGCACGGGCGCAGGCGAGTTCTCCTACCCGCTGGACGTCGAGATCTCGCCCTTCAACGGCGAGGTCGCGGTCGTCGACGGCAGTCCCGGCAACCAGGTCCAGTTCTTCGACGCGTCGCTCTCCTACCTGCGCACAGTGACCGGCGGCAGCTCTGCCTTCAACAATCCCGTGTCAATTGCCTTCGAACCTGCCGACGGTCGCTTCTGGGTGGTCGATCAGTCCAACGGGCGGATCGGGCGCTTTGAGCCCAATGGAACTCTGATCGGCTGGCTGCAGGTGCACGGAACGCCCAGTGGCGCCGAGGTGGTCGGCAGCGAGCTGCACGTCGCCCAGGCGGGTCTGCACCGCGTGGCCGTCTATGACCTCTCGACGCCGCTGCTTGCCAGCTGGCCACCGCCGGGCGGCTACATCAAGCCCGAGCCGACCCGCACCTACGGCGCGCTGGGCTCCAACGCTGGCCAGCTCTACAAGCCCGAGCGCCTGGCAGCTATGGGGACCGACGTCTTCGTCGCAGACACCGGCAACAACCGGATCGTGCGCTTTGGCAACGACGCCGCGGCGGCAGACAATCTGATCTCGATCGCGTCGCCGATGGACGGGGCGACGGTCTGGAACCGTGACACCGAGGTCGTCGAGTATTCGGCGACCGACATTGATGGCAACACTCTGACCTGCTCGCCGGGCAGCGGATCAGCCGTTCCGCTAAACGCAGTCGGGAACACCACGACGATCACCGTCACTTGCGACGATCCCCTGAGCTCTGCGCCGATCACCAACTCGGTGACGATCACACGAGAAGAAGACTTCGACCCGCCGGTGATCTCCGATCTGCTTCCGACCAGTGGCACGGTCACGACTGCCGCCCAGGCAGTGGTCAGCTACTCGGTCTCCGACGCCGACAACTTCCCGGATTGCTCGCCGGCAAGCGGCAGCACCGTGGCGCTCACCCCGGGGCTCAACACGCTCACCGTCACTTGCACGGACTTCCTGGGCAACACGGGCACCGCTTCGACGCTCGTCACCTACGACGCTCCGACGTCCGGGGGAGACGGGACCACACCCGATCCCGTGGCCACGATCAAACTGGCCAAGCTCGGCAAGTTCAAGGGCAAGGTCAGCGCGAAGGTGACGTGCGATCGCGCCTGTCCGCTGGTCTTCACGGTCACCGCCAAGGTCGGAAAGAAGAAGTACAAGGCGCGGGTCTCCAAGAAGCTCGCCGCCGCCGGTTCGGCAAATCTCACAGTGAAGTTCACGCGGAGCGCGGCGAAGGCGATCCAGTCTGCGCGTAAGAAGCCGAAGATCACTTGGGCACTTACCTACGGCGCCAAGGCTGGCCTCTCGGGCGCGGTCAAACACTCGAAGTAATTGCAGCGCCAACGGAACGAACACGCGAGCGCCGCGTGTGCTGGCCCCTGCCTAAAACGGCGGAAGTGGTTATAGTTGACAATCAAGAATGTCAACTTCAGCAACAGAGCCCGCAACTCCCCACCGCCCTTGGAGAGGCATCGACGCAACTGACCGCGTCTCGGCCCGTCGCGAGCAGCTGCTTGATGCGGCGCTCACGGTGTTCACCGCCAACGGCTACGCCAACGCCAAAGTCCAGGACATCTGCAAGGTGGCGGGCTTGACCCAGCGCTACTTCTACGAGTCGTTTCCCAACAAAGAGGTGCTGCTCGGCGCGCTCGTCGAGCGCATCGCAGGCGACGGACTGGCCGCGACCGCCGCGGCGCTCGCCGAGACCAATCGACCGGTCACAGAACTCGCCCACGACGGCCTCAAGGCGTTGATCGACAATCTCGTCGCGGACCCCCGGCGCGGCCAAGTCCTGCTGGTCGAATCGGTGGCAGTGAGCAGCTCGATCGAAGAGCTCCGCCGCGAGCACTTTGCGCGCCTGAGCGACTTGATCCGCGAAGTCGGGATCGCCGCCTTGGGCAAAGACGCGCCGCCCGTGCTGGACGCCGATCTCACCGCCCGCGCGATGGTCGGCTCCACGATCGAACTGCTCGTCGCGCTGGTGCGCGGGGAGCTCGACATATCCACCAACCGCGTCGCCGCGCATCTCGTGCTGATGTTCGAGGCGACTGCGCCAATCGTCTCGGAGGACGCAGCGTGACTTCAGAAACTCTGACCAGGGCGCCCGGCGCCGACTCGATCAAGTTGATCCCGCGTCCCGAAGAGCCGATTCCGGCTGTTGCGCTTCCGACGCTCGCGGTCTTTCTCGTCTCGCTCGCGGTTTGGGTCTCGTCGACCGCGCTGGGCGTTGCCGGCACGTGGCCGGCGATCGTCTCGATTCTGATCAACGGCGTTGCGGCCTTCGCCTTCTTTACCGTCGCCCACGAGTGCAGCCACTCATCTGCCTCGTCAAATCACTCGGCCAACGTCTGGCTCGGGCGCCTTTCGATGCCGTTCTTCGCGGTGATCGGCAGCTTCGGCTTCCTGCGCTACATCCACATGCAGCACCACCGCTTCACCAACAAAGACGACGGGTCAGATCCAGACCACTACACCCAGGGCGGCAACCGCTTCACGCGCATCTTTCTCTGGGCGAGCCTCGACGTCAACTACCTGCGCTTCTACTTCGGCCACGCGAGCAAGCGGCCGCGCTCCGAGAAGATTGAGTTCCTGGTCAACACCGCGATCGTCTGGGGGCTGATCGCCTTCCTCTGCATCCAGGGCTACGCGCTCGAGGTGCTGCTCTTCTACGTGATCCCCGCCCGGATCGCGCTCACGATCCTCGCCTGGTCATTCGACTGGCTGCCCCACCACGAGCTGCCAGACACCGTCGAGACCAACAAGTTCCGCGCTACGCGCAACATCATCGGCGGCGAGTGGCTTCTGACTCCGCTCCTGCTCTACCAGAACTACCACCTCGTGCACCACCTGCACCCGCGCATCCCGTTCTACCGCTACATCAAGGTCTGGCGTCGCCAGGAGGAGCACTACGTAGCCAATGACCCGGCGATGGCGACTCCGCTTGGCCGTCCCGTGACGGCCGACGAGTACCGCGAGCTACGGCACCTCGAAGAGCACCACGGTTAGTACTCGCCCTTGATCACAAAATAAGATCCCCGAATAGTCCCGGCAAGCTTCGACTTCTGCCGCGCAAACTTGAAGTTCGATGCGAGCTCTTCCGGGATCTCCATTCCGTCCGAGAGCTTGAAGCCGATCGCGCGCTTACCGCCGTCCTCGAGCGTGTAGAGCGCGTTGATCGAGAGCCCGCTCTCATAGAAGACATAGCCCCAACGAACGCCGTCAACCTCAAACTCGGTGGCCTCTAGTGGCGGCGAATCGATCACGATGTCCCGCTCGTCCTTGAGGATCTTGTGGACCCAGGCGATCGTCTCCTTCGCCTCACTCGCGGGTTCGACCACGAACGTGTGATCGAACTTGTTCTTGAAGTAGCGCGCCTCGTTCGCGCGCAGGCCGGCGAGCGCTTCGGCCACCGGCGAGCTCTCAAGTCCGACGGTTGAAACGTTCTGAAAATCCACCACGTCGCTCATGTGCTCAATCCTAGGCGCGACGCGCGGCTGACCGGAGTGACTACCGCAGAGGAGGGATCAAAAGCGCCGCCGACGAAAGACCTCTCAACTCGGCGCAATGTCTACCGAGCCTCGCGGCTTCGGCAGTCGCGTCCGATTCCATTCATAGCGTCGCCCCCAAAAGCCCGAAAGGACCACCCGACATGGTCAGCCCGTTCAATCGCCAGCTCGCAGTTCCGCGCACCGCGCTCCTCCTGGCGGCATCCGCGCTCGTCGCGGCATTCCTATTCACAGCAGCCAGTGCAAGCGCGGCCCCCGGCTCCCTGCGCATCATGGCGATTGACAGCTATGCGAACGGGGACACCGGGGCCGCCCTGCTTGCCGACGTTGCGGCGCAATCCGGCGTGGAGGCGGTCTCACAGATCAATTCTGCACGGGTGGGCGACGGAGGAGATGGCACGACGCCAGTGCTGGCAGATCTCGCCGGTTACGACGCGGTGATCGCACTGAACGACTACAAGTGGGCCGACGAGGCTGCGCTTGGGAACGTGTTGGCTGACTTCGTCGACCAGGGCGGAGTGGTGATCGCGCCAAACTGGAACTTCTGGGACGCGACCGATCCGGGATGGTCCCTTGCTGGTCGTTGGGCAACCGGCAGTTATTCCCCGTTCCTTCAGGATCAGGACGACCCATTCACGCTGTCCACGCTGACCGGCTACGACGCCACGCACCCGTTCTTTGCTGGCGTCACGGCGATCCAGAACAACACCGTTTACACGAGCAACGTAGACCCGACCGCCATCCAGCTCGCGAGCTGGGCGAACGGTCAGCCCGCCGTGGCACTCAAGGGTCGGGTCGTCGGCATGAACGCATTGCTCTACGACGATGCAGACAACACCGGCGAATACGGACGCTTGCTCGTGAACGCGATCGCCTCGCTAGTGCCGCAGACCGCTTCGGTGGCCCTCGAAGGCACCGGCAGCGGCAAGGTCACAAGCACGCCAGCCGGAATCGACTGCGGCGCGGTGTGCAGCGCGCGTTTTGCCGCTGGGTCTGAGGTCACCTACAAGGCCACCGCGTCAAAGGGCAGCGTTTTCGCCGGCTGGCAGTCGGGTTGCGATGGCAACGGCAAGTGCCTCTTCAAGGTCGCCTACCCGTCTGCCAATTCGTCCGACTGGACGAGCCCCGGCATCACGGCACGATTTGCCTCGGCCAAGCTCAAGATCGGCAAGGTCAAGAACGGCTTCCTGAGCGTGAAGGTTCCGGGCGCCGGCAAGCTCTCGGTGAGCGCCAAGGGCGTCGCGTCCGCCAGTGTCAAGCCCAAGCGTGCCGGCACGGTCAAGCTCAAGATCAAGGCGACTGGGGCGGTGAAGCGCAAGCTCGCCTCCAAGGGCAGCGTGCGCGTGAAGCTCAAGTTCGCCTTCAAGCCGAGCGGTGCTTCGACGAGTGCGAAGAGCTCGAAGACGGTGACGCTTACGAAGTAGGCGCAAGACGCGCGATGGCTGCTTGTCCATCGCGCGTCATTGAGCCTTCAATCGTCCTTTGCGAATCGGGCGACGAGCCGACCCTCAGGGTCGGCAGTCGCTCGCCACGCGGTCACGTCGATCCGCGCGCACGCGGTCACGCCCGCTGCCGCACTTGAGCTTGTCCTTGCCCTTGTCTCCGCGGACGCTGTCCTTGCCCTTGCCGCCGGAGACCGAGTCGTTACCGCTGCCGCCGCTGACGACATCGTTGCCGCTATCGCCGGACACGCGGTCATTGCCTGACTCGCCGTAGAGCTTGTCGTTGCCGCTGCCGCCGAAGATCCGATCGTTGCCCTTGCCGCCCTTGACGTTGTCCTTGCCGCCCTTGGCGCTGATCTTGTCGCGTCCGCCGCCGCCGGAGATGCGGTCATTGCGGTTTGTGCCGACGATCGTCTCGTTCTTGCTCGTCCCGACGTAGCGCAGTCCGGTGCGCACCGACTCCTTGAAGCACTTGACGGATGCCGATGTGCCCTTCGGACATGCGACCTGGTTGCAGGCGAAGGCCGAGAAGACCGTTCGCAGTTCGACTTCGGATTCCGACACCTCATCCGAGCCGTCCGTCTCGAAGTTGCTGTCGCCGTACGAGTTGGTGACCACCCAGTTGCAGGAGCGCGGCGAATAGGCGGCCATCGGTCGGAACGAACCGGCGTTGGTGACCAGCGAGTCGGGCTTGAAGTCCGTGAGCTGGGTCTTCTCGCCAGCCGGCTCTGCATTTCCGTTCAGGCGCTGAGCCCACGTCTCCCACTGTCCGTCTGGGTTGGTCGCGGTGCCCTCGTCGGCGTGCCATGTCACGAGGTACTCGTTGGTGTTTGGGTTGTACGCGATGCTCGGGCGAGAGGGGCGGAAGTCCGTGTCCCCGTCGGCCCCGACATGCGTCAGGCGAAAGTCGTCCGGACCGATCTCCGCGCCGTCGGCGTTGAGTCGCTGCAAGAAGACCTCGTTCTCGTTGTCGATTTGGCCGCCTTCGTCGTTGTCGCCGCCCCAACCAACGAGCCACTCGCTCTGGGCGGAGTTCCAGGCGACCACCGGCGGGTCTGCCCTGAATGAGCCCGACCCGTCGGGACCCATGCTCGAGATCCTGAAGTCGCTGCCGATCTCGGCGCCGTTGATTCCGATCAACTGGCCGTAAATCTCCTGATCGGAGGTGATCGGCGCGGTGTTGCCATGCCACACCACCAGGTAGCGCTGCAGCGACGGGGCGTAGGCGACGTAAGTTGCGTCGTCGGCGCTGCTGGTCATCTGCGAGATCTGAATGTCGCCGCCGATTTCGGCTGCGGTCGCGCCGGCGAGCCGCTGGCCCCAGATCTGCTGGCTGCCGGAGGTTGCCTTCCAGACGACGAAGTACTCGTTGGCCTCGGGGGAGAAGACCGGATTGACGGTCTCGATGTCCGAATAGCCGTTGCCGATCTGAATGTCGGCGCCAAGCGGTGCTCCGGCCGCGCTAACGCGCTTGACCCAGAGCTCTGCGTCGGCGTGGTCCATCCATGCCACGAGGTACTCGTCGGCGGTCGGGTTGTAGGTCACGCTCGGCGGGTTGTTGTCGTCCACCCAGGCGTTGTGCGAACCGGTTTCGCTGATCTGGAACGACGCGCCCAGTGGGCTACGGTCGATCGGGTTGACCAGCCGACCGAAGATTGCGGCGTTCTGCTGTGTCGCATCGAGATCCTGGATCCATACGACCAGCATCGCGTCGCTCTTTGTGCTGGTTGCGACTGCCGAGTAGGTGCCGCGCCACTTGAGATCCCCGTCGGGACCGGCGTTGGATACGCGTAGCGGTGCGCTGAAGGGTTCGGCTGCCATCGCGCCGGCTGGGAAGGCGGCGATGACTGCGAGTGCCCCGAGGGCGATGCATGCTTTTCGAGCAAAGTTCACGTGATACTCCGATTGGTCAATGTGGCTAACTGCGTAGACGGTTTTCTATCACGCATGTCTGCCGGCATTACGGCTGGTCGGCGTTGCGCAGTGCCTGACACCGGCCGCTCGGCCGCGGTCCGGCTCTCTCTGCCTAACTGAGCACGTCCCCAGGAAACGGCCGCCCGGCGATCTCGTCGGCTTCCGTTGCCGGGAGCCCAAACATCCGCAGCACCATCGCGGCGTGGACGACCTCCGCCTCGGCGCCGACGCGGCCGTCGAGTACCGCGCGGATCACGCCCTGTAGTGCTCCGCCGGCGGCGTAGAGCGCGACCTCGACGTCGGGCACGTCGACTCTCCCCGCGGAGATCGCGCGTTCCAAGTCTTCGCGGGCGAACGGCCGTAGCGAGTCGAGGATCGCCTGGCTTGAGTCCTCGAGCCGGACCGCGAGCCCTGCCCACTCGGGATCGGCGAGCGCCACTCGCACGAAGTGTCGGTGCGCAATCGAAATGACTTCCGCTGGGTCCGAGATCCCGGAAGTCGCCGCGACGAGCGCCTGGGCGTGGTCGGCGGCCGACTCGCGCAGCACCTCCGAGACGATCTCTTCCTTGCTCTCAAAGTGGTTGTAGAACGAGCCGAACCCAACGTCGGCTTGCTCGGTGATCTCGTTGATCCGTGTGCGCTCGGCGCCTTGGCGGGCGAAGAGCACCTTGGCGGCCTCGATCAGCTTCGCGCGGGTCTGCTCGCGGCGCCGTGAGTTGCGGTCTGTTTGATCGGTGGTCGTCTGGCTCATCGCTCTCAAGGTGACGATACTTCCGATAGAACCGTCACAACTGATGAAACTATCAGTTATGTGATACGGTGGCGCGATGCGACTCAGAAAGACGACGCGGGGAGTGGTCGGGGAGGTCGACGGCACGTGGATCGACATCGCCGGCGCGCTGCGCGCAAACAACTCAGATCCGGCGCTCATCGAGGCCGCGCAAACCGACGTGCTCGCCTTGCTCAAGGGCGGCGATCAGGCGATCGAAACCGCCAGGGCCGCCGCCGAGGGCGCCAAGGGCGACGCTTCGCTGGCAGTCGATCCAGACCCCGCCGGGCTCCCGTTCACCCCGCGCTCGATCCGCGCGTTCATGCTCTGGGAAGCCCACGTGATCGCATCGAGCCGGATGCTCGTGAAGAACTTTTTCCCGCCGCCGGCCTGGAAGGCCGTCAGCCTGTTTGAGAAGACCGGCCGCACATTCCCGAAGTTCAAGCCGAACGAGCGCTTCTGGGAAGCGCCGACGATGTACGTGGCCAACCACACGATGGTGCTCGCCGACGGCCAGGAGATGTGGATGCCCTCGCACACCAAGGCTCTCGACTTCGAGCTCGAGCTCGCCTTCGTGCTGCGCTCGCCGCTGATCGACGCAACGCCAGAGGAGGCCGCCCAAGCTGTCGGCGGCTGGTTCATCCTCAACGACTGGAGCGCTCGCGATGTGCAGGCAGACGACTACCGCCGCAACGTCTTCGGGCCCGTGGTCAAGTCGAAGACGTTCGCCAACTCGATCGGATCCGACTTGATCACCCCCGACGAGTTCGGTGACTGGACGAAGGCGAGCGGACGCGTAAGGGTGGACGGCGAAGTCTGGTGCGAGGGAACAACCAGCGACCCGGCGCACGACGTCGGAGAGATGCTCGCCTACGCATCCAAGGGCGAGCGCCTCGATGCCGGCGACGTCTTCTCGACCGGCACGATGCCCGGGTGCTGCGGCCTGGAGCTTGACCGCTGGATCGAGCCAGGGCAGACGATTGAACTCGAGATCGATCGGATCGGCACGCTCACCAACAGACTGAGCGAGTCGGCCGTGCCAGCGACGGCGATCGACTGAAGATGGACTGCGAAGTGCTGATCTGCGGGCTTGGGCCAGTCGGTCAGCTGCTCGCATTGCTACTCGGCGGCCATGGCGTGAGCGTGATCGCCGTCGACGAGGCAGACGAGCCCTACTCGCTGCCACGCGCCGCGGTGATCGACGATGAGGTGCTGCGGATCTTCCAGGCGGTCGGCCTCGATGCCGCCGTCCTGCGCGACGCGCAGCCGCAAAAGGCGGTGACCTTCGTGACCAATCGAGGGCGCAAGGTTGAGGTGCTGCGGCCGGAATCCGGCGACCTTGGGCATCCGCCGCTGGTATCGATCCACCAGCCCTCGATGGAGCGCACGATGGTCGCCGCGCTCGCCGAGCGTGGCGTTGCCGACGTGCGCTGGGGCACCCGCGTTGAGACGATCGATCGCGCGGCCGACCACGTTGATGCCTATGTGCGGCCAAGCGCCGGCGGCCGCTCAACCCGTATCCGCGCGAGGTACCTCGTTGCCTGTGACGGAGGGCGCAGCTTCGTGCGCCGCGCCCTGCAGATCCCGTTCGGCGGTTCGACCTACTCGCAGCGCTGGCTGGTGCTCGACGGGCTGCTGGACAAGCCGCTGGCGAAGGTGCCCAATCCCCACTTCATCGGCGACATTCGCCGGCCGACGGTTTCGCTGCCGATGTCGCCGGGCCGCCACCGCTGGGAGTGGATGCTGCATCCAGGCGAAGATGCGGCTGAGTTTGAGCGCAACGAGCGCATCCGCGAACTTGCGGCGCCGTACATCACCGATGAGAAGGTCGAATTCGAGCGTGCTGTTGTGTACACCTTCCACGTCCGCAGGGCCCAGCGTTGGCAGGCCGGACGGGTGTTTCTCGCGGGCGACGCGGCGCATTTGACCCCGCCGTTCGCCGGCCAGGGCTTCTCGTCCGGTGCGCGCGATGCGCAAAACCTTGCTTGGAAGCTCCACGCCGTGCTGCGCGGGGCCCCGCACAGACTGCTCGAGACCTACGAGACCGAGCGGCGACCGCATGTGACGAGCATGCAGAACCTGGCGGTGCGCTGGGGCGGCGTGGTGCAGACCGCAAACCCGGCGATCGGCCGAGTGCGCGACGGCATCGTCAACGGGCTTGATCGCTCGGGGGCGATCGCTTGGATTCGCGAGCGGGTCAAGCCGCTGCCGACCTATGGAAGCGGCGCCTTTGCGACCCGCCCGGCGCGACTGCCGTTCAATCGCGATGTCGGATCGCTCTTTCCCCAGCCGGACCGACTGGATGATCACCTGGGTGACGGCTGGGCTGCGGTCGTCGCGACTGACGCGGCCGCCGGCGCGTGGGCGGCCTGCGGGCTCCGGACTGTTACGCGGCCAGGCGACGAGTGGCTGAGGGGCCGCGGGTGCGAGTGGGCGCTGCTTCGCCCGGATCGCTTCGTCTATGCGATCGGCGACGCTGGCGACATCGCCGCGGCTTCGCGTTCGCTCGCGCGGCTGACCGGGAATCAGCACTCCGTCGCGGCCCCCGCGCGCGAGGCGGCGATTGCTGCATGATCGCTGTGCTTGGCGCGACAGGAACGATCGGCGGCGCGGTTGCCGAGCTGCTTGCTGATCGTGAGGTCGCTGCGAAGGCGGTTGTCCGGGGCCCTGGCGCTCAAGGCGTGCCGCTGGAAACAGTTCAGGGTGACCTGCTCGACGTCGATTCGCTGACCCGGGCATTCTCGGGTGCGAGCGATCTCTTTCTGCTCACGCCGCACGGACCGAGTCAGGACGCAATGGAGAGCAACGCGCTGGCCGCTGCGAAGTCGGCCGGAGTCAAGCGAGTCGTGAAGATCTCCGGCAGCGCGCCCTCGCTCGGTCCCAACGGACCCGCGCCGACTGCGATCACGCACTGGCAGAGCGAGCAGCGGATCGAGCAGAGCGGCATCAGGTTTCAGTTCCTTCGCTCCTCCTTCTTGATGCAGAACCTGCTGGACGTCCCGGTGATCGCAGGGCTGATGCCCGCGCCGATGGGGAGCGGGCCGATCGCGATGGTCGACGCGCGCGACGTCGCCGCCTGCGCCGCCTCTCTGCTGATGGACGACGAAGCCCCAGGCGGGGCGTGGCAGCTCACCGGCCCGGTGAGCGTGACCTTCTCGGATGCGGCTCGCCTGCGCGGCGCGCGCTACGTGAACGTGCCGGCCGGCATCGCGCGCAAGGCGCTCAAACGCCGCGCCGCGTCTCCGTTTGAGATCGACCACTCGATCCGCATGGCGCGCTATTTCGCCAGCGGCGCCGACGGCTCGGCGACTGGCGATGTGGCACAGCTGACGGGCCGGCCCGCGCGCACGCTCGAAGAGTTTTTCAACGATCAGTCACAAGTGAAAGGCAGCTAGCCGTTGGTCACCCGAATCGGACATATGGGCATGCGCGTGAAGGATCTCGACGCAGCGGTCGAGTTCCAGTGCGAGATCCTTGGCCTGGTTGAAACCGAGCGAGTGGGAGGCGCGTCCTACCTCACGTGCAACGAGCGCCACCACGAGCTGATCTTGATTGAGGATCGCGAGCGGCAGGGCTATGACCACATCGGGCTTGAGGTCGCCGATCCCGCAGGTCTCGACTCGGCAGCGGGGCGAATTCAGGCCGCTGGCGGCCGGGTGATCCGCGATGTCAGCGACGGCGAGCCCGGGATCGACCGCGCAATGTTTGTCGAGGACCCGGCGGGGCACGTCTACAAACTCTTCTGCGGCATGGAACGCGTTGCGGCCCCGGAGGCGGGCGATCGCCCGATCAAGTTCGAACACGTCTCGATCAAGGCCCTGCGAACCAAACCGGTCGAGCGGTTTCTCACTGACGGACTGGGCTTTCGCTTCAGCGACCGGATGGGCCCGTTTGCCAGCTGGTGGCACTGCGACGGTGACCACCACGGGATGGCCGTTGTGCTTGCGCCAAAGGCCGAGCTATCGCACTACGCGTGGACCGTTCAAGACCTCAATCAGATGGGCCGGATCGCCGATCGCCTAAAACAGCAGCGCGACCAGAAGCTGATCTGGGGTCCGTCGCGGCACGGCCCCGGCAACAACCAGTTCACCTACTTCCTGGATCACGACGGCGCGATGATCGAACTCTGCGCCGACCTTGCACAGATGCCGCCCGTGGGCGACTACGTCGCGCGCAAGTGGCCAAACAACCCGACGACGATCAACCAGTGGGGAAGCCCCCCGCCGCTGAAGTTCTTGCGGGCTGGGTTTCCGATCATCGATCCGGAGTAGCGGCGGCGGCTCCGAGCGCATCAGCGCACACAAGCGTTCACTGCTGACAATTTCGCCCTACACTTCGCGCCATGAACAACTCTCGCCGTCTGTCTCTGCTTGCAATCGTGTCCTCTTTTGCGCTGCTGGCGTTCGTCGCGAACGCCACCGCCACCGAACGATTCGCCTCCCAAGGCGGCAGCGGTAGCGCCTGCACAGAAGCCGTGCCCTGCCAGCTACAGCAGGCACTCGCCGGTCTGAGTGCTGGCGACATCGTGAGCGTCAATCCAGGCACCTATGACATCGGCGACGACGGGTTGTATGTCCCGCCGGAGACGACGTTGCGCGGACTTGGCGATCAGGGCGATGTGATGATCGTCGGGAGCACGATCTCGCCGGCACCAGCCGTGAAGATCGACAGCGACGGCCTTGCGACCAATCTCACCGTGCTCAATTTCGAGAGCGGTCCGGGGGTCGAGGTCTGGGGCGGGAAGCTCACCCGCGGAAATGTGTACTCGAGCTCCTCCAGCTGGGGTGCTTGCCGGCTCAATGACGGCCGCATTTCGGACTCGGTTTGCGAGGGCAATTACCGCGGTGTCGACGGGAGATTCACCAGTGACACGCACTACAACGTGCTGCGCAACGTGACCGCGATCGGGCGCTCCGCCGAAGGCATCTACGTCGAAGCCCAGGACGGCTGGGTCTCGCTCGACGCCAAGGCGGTCATCGTGCGCGGTGTGGGCGCCGACATCGTTGTGCGCCAGTACGGCAACGGAAACGTCCAGGCAACGTTCTCCCACTCGCTCTACAGCACCTCTGCTGCGAGTGAGATCAGCCCCACCACGGGCAGCGCCACGTTGACTGAGACGAACATCGTGGTCGACACCCCACTATTTGTTGACGCGTCCAACAGCAACTACCGCCAGCTGGCCGGTTCGCCAACCGTCAATGCCGGAGCGAGCGACGAGTACACCGGAACCCTTGATCTCGAGGGCAACTCGCGCATTCAAGGCTCCGCGGTCGACATCGGTGCCTACGAGGCCGAGGGCGTGGCGCCGAGTGCGCCCACGGTCACGTCGCCGGCATTTGGCCCGACAAAGCTCAATGCGTTTTCTGTCACGGGCACGGCCGAGGCTGGCTCAGAGGTCAAGCTGACCATCGACGGAACTCCGGCCGGCAGCTCAGCAACCGATGGATCCGGCAACTACTCGATCGCCGTCGCAGGCCTTTCCGACGGCGCACACAATCTGATGGTCACCGCGACCGACCCGTTCCTCAACGTAAGTCCGCCGACTGCGCTCCAGGTCGTGGTCGACACCAAGAAGCCGAAGCTCAAGAAGCGTTCCGTGAAGATCAGCTCGGGCAGGGTCACGGTCAAGTTCAAGTCGAGCGAGAAGGCGAAGTTCACCTGCAAGCTCGACAAGGGCAAGGCCAAGGCCTGCAAGTCGACCTACAAGACCAAGGCGCGCAGGGGCAAGCACAAACTTGTTGTGGTGGCGCGCGACGCCGCCGGCAACAAGGGCAAGCCGCTGACGATTCGCTGGCGGGTGTAGGACCCGCGACTCCTACGGTTGTCCCGTGGACAACCTCGGAACTGAGTCGAGAATCGGGCCGTGGCAGGTCTTTCGCCGCGGGCCGCAGGAGTCGGATCACCGCGCGTTGTTGTTGCCGGGTGGCTTCTGCACGGCGCTGACCTACATCGATGTCGTAGCTGAGCCGACGCTCACCGAGGCACGCATCGAGACCTGGGCGGCCAACCCGCCGGGCTTTGGGCAGAACGCCGCGCCCGACCGATTTGGCTACGCGACGACCGATTACGCGGACCTGATCGAGGAATTCGCCCAGGCCGAAGCGCTCGACACTCTCGTGGGCCATTCGCTGAGCGCCAACGTCCTGATCGAGGTCGCCGCGCGCAACAACTACTCCGGCAAGATCATCCTGCTCGATCCCTGCCTGCGCTACCGCAACGAGTACCGCGGCGTGCGGTTGCTGCGGCGGGCTGAGATGATCCCGCCCCTGGCGCGCAGGTTGTACGTCGCGGCCGGCAAAAACGTTCGCCGCAGCATGCAGGGATTGGTTCGTCCCGATCGCCTCGACATGATCGTCGACGACATGCAGCGGGTCCCGCCAGAGGAGAACCGCGCCGTGATCAACGGCTACTTCGATCACCTGGAAACGTATGGCTCGCTTGCCAAACGGCTGGCCGATGCGCGCGGCGATGTGCACTTCGTGCGCGGCGACGCCGAGTCGATCGGGTTTGATCGCGAGGACATCCAGAGCGTGGTGGCGCAGGAGAACGTCGTGACCCACACGATCACGGGCAGCGACCACATGACGATGCTCGACAATCCGCCCGAGGTGGCGGCGCTGATTGCTTCGGTAGCTACCCACTCCTACCTCCGAGACGCCAGTTAGCATCGGCAATCAGCCCCCCGTGAGCACTCCGCAACTGAGAGCTCGACAAGGTCGGCGGCCCAGCGGCGGCCGACGAATTCTGAAATGATCGACCGATGAGCGAGTCAGCGCGCTTTGCCGGTCAAACCGTGATCGTGACCGGTGCCGGATCTGGCATCGGGCGCGCCACGGCGTTGCGAATCGCCGAGGAGGGCGCGCGCATTGTCGCTTGCGACATCTCCGCCGAGCGCCTGGACACGCTGCTTTCCGAAAACGCCGGCCTGGACCTGGTTGCCGTGGCCGGTGACCTCGTGGATCAGGCTGCGGTCGATTCTGCTGTGGACGCCTGCGGCGGGCGGATCGACGCACTGTGCAACGTCGCGGGAATCATGGACGGCTTCGAGGCGGTCGGCGAGGTCGCCGACGACACCTGGCAGCGCGTGCTCGACGTCAACCTCAATTCGCTGATGCGCCTGACGCGCGCCGCGCTTCCGGCGATGGTCGAGGCCGGCGCCGGATCGATCGTCAACGTCACCTCTGAAGCCGGTCTGCGCGGCAGCGCCGCGGGGGCCGCCTACACGACTTCAAAGCACGCGGTGATCGGCCTGACCCGCAGCACCGCGTTCATGTACGCGGCCAAAGGGATCCGCTGCAACGCGGTCGCGCCGGGGCCGGTGGCGACGGGGATCGAGGTTCATCTCAATTCGGAGATCGCAGCCGAGCGGGTGTTTCCGTTGTTTGAGCGCGTGCTGCCGCCGATAGCAACGTCCGAGCAGCTTGCCGCCGCAATCTCCTGGCTTGCCAGTGGCGACTCAGCGAATGTCAACGGCGCGATCCTGCCGTCCGACGGCGGCTGGTCGACCGTCTAGCTGAGCTTCGTGCAACCGCGCCGACCGCGCCGCAGCTGCTTATCGGTCGGCGGATTGCCCGCGAGCATCTGCGGGATCGTCACCGGGGTCAGGCCGCTTTTCTTCAGCGCGGGCAGGATCGTGTAGCGCAGTGCGCGCACCGTCTGGCCGCGGTTCTCGTGCAGCAGCACGATCGCGCCGGCGTGAAACCCATTCTTGACGCGGCGCGCGATCTGCTTGGAACTCGCGCCAAGTGCATCGCGACTGTCGACGTCCCAGAGGATCGTCGTCATCTTCAGTGCGCGCGAGATGCGGTCGGTGGTCTTGTCGCGCTCGGCGTAGGGCGGGCGAAACAGCCGCACCGGATCGCCGGTGACGCGGGAGATCGCGCGATTGGTGTTTGCGAGCTGGGCGCGCTGCTCCTTGGCTGAGAGTGACGGGAGGACGGGGTGGGACCACGAGTGGTTGCCGATCGCTGCGCCGCTGTTCTTTTCGCGGATCAGCGACGAGCGGTAGGGCGCGACGTTGCGGCCGACGTCGAAGAACGTCGCCGGTACCCCTGCACGCTTGAGCAGAGCGAGGACGTGTTTGGAATATGGACCCGGGCCGTCGTCGAAGGTCAGCGCGATCCAGGGTTGCTTGCGCCCACCGCAATAGATCGGGCGGCCCTTGGCGGCGAACTTCGCGACGGCGGTCGACCCTTCGGCAGCGGTGGGAAGATCCTGCGCAGGCGTGCTTTGCGTGGGGGCGGGTTTCGGCTGCTCAGCGTCTAGACCGGGAGGTGCCGCCGCCTGCGTTCCGCAGCCGGAGAAGGCAATCGCCGCTGTCACGGCGGTGAAGATCGTGCGCGCTCGCATCGGTGCAAGCCTCGCAAACATCCCGCGCCCCGTGGCCTTGCTGCAACTCCGCGACCGACGCGCGATGCGACTCACCGGTAGTGTGTGGCTTCAAGGTTGCCGCACGGATTCTCTGCCGCGCGGTCGCCCGTCAGCTCAAATACAACTCGGCAACAGGACTGGGGAGTTCCTATGCAATCACTCACGCCTCAGCGGGCCAAGCTCGGCCTGCTGGCAACGCTCTTTGCTTTGGCCGTCGCGGCCATCGCTGGACCGACGACCGCGAAGGCCGCCTATCCGTCGGACCTCGACATCCTCACGCACAACGTGCAGATGCTGCCGGTCGGCAGCTTCGGCAACGTCCAGCGCGCGAACCTGATCAAGCAGGCCGGCTACATCCGCGGCCACGACGTCGTCGTGCTGCAGGAGATGTTTGTCGACTCCCAGGCCGACATCATCATGAACGCGCTCAAGAGCGAGTACCCGTACCAGACGCCGGTGCTCGGTAGCACGCGCTGCTTTGGTTGGTCGTCCTGCGCTTCGGGCGATCCGCGGCTGTTTGCGATCTCGAACGGCGGCGTCGCGATCCTCTCCAAGTACCCGATCGTGAAGATGAACCAGCACATCTTCCGCGAGCACGGCTGCATTCCGGACTACGTGATGGAGAAGGGCTTCGTGCACGCGCGGATCAAGCGCGCGAGCGACTACTACAACGTGGTCTCGACCCACGCCCAGGCCGAAGAGTGCTTTGACGGGCAGAACTCCGTGCCGATGCGAACGCGGCAGTTCCAGGAGATTGCTGCCTACGTCAACTCGAAGATCTCGACATCTGAGGCGACCTTCATCGCCGGCGACCTAAACGTGATCCGCGGCAGCGCCGAGTACGCGCCGATGCTCGCGACTCTGGGAGTAGCCGAGCCGGCCTACACCGGGCACCCGTACACGTACGACACGAGCACCAACAGCTACGCGCTGATCGCCTGCTTCTACTGCAACGACGCGGGCAATATCCGGCAGTGGCTCGATTACGTGCTGCCGGTCAGCGCAGGCGGCCGGCCGCTGCCGCCGGCCTGGAGCAACGACGGCCGCAACGTCAAGTCGCCGAGCTGGTACTTCCCGATTCCCAACTCGCTCGATCCGCTGAACGTGCAGTACAACGACTTCAGCGATCACTACCCGGTGCTCGGGTCGGGCTGATTTCTCGCGGTTGCAGTGGCGCTGCGAAGATTTGACCGATGCCCGCGGCGCCGCGCAACCTCGTAAACCTCAAGGACGTCTCCAAGGAGTACGCGAGCAGGCCGATCCTCACCGACTTGACCCTCGGGGTCAACGCCGGTGAGCGGATCGGCCTGGTCGGCCGCAACGGCCAGGGAAAGTCGACGCTGCTGCGGCTGATCTCGGGCGAGGAGGTGCCCGAGCGCGGGTCGGTCACGCGCACAGGAGGGCTCACGCTGGCGCTGCTCGACCAGCGCGATCGGCTCGATCCCAACGCCACGGTTCGGCAGGAACTCGTCGGCGATCGGGCCGACCATGAGTGGGCCGCGAGCGGCCGCTATCGCGAAGTGCTGGGCGAATTGCTCGGCGGGGTGGAGGTTTCGCGCTTCCCGCATGGGCTCGACACGCTGATCGGCAGCCTCTCGGGCGGTGAGCGCCGACGCGTCGCACTGGCGCGCACGCTGCTCGACGATCCCGAGCTGTTGCTGCTTGATGAGCCGACCAACCACCTTGATGTCGAGGCCGTCGATTGGCTTGCCGCGCACCTTGCCGCGCGCGAAGGGACTCTGCTGGTCGTAACGCACGACCGCTGGTTTCTCGACGCGGTCGTTGAGCAGACGTGGGAGGTAGAGGGCGAGAGCGTGCACCGCTACGAGGGCGGATATGCGGCGTATGTGCTGGCGCGCGCCGAGCGCGATCGGCAGGCCGCCGCGCGTGAGACACGTCGCCGGGCTCTGATCAGGAAAGAACTTGCCTGGCTGCGCCGCGGTCCTCCGGCGCGTACGACGAAGCCGAAGTTTCGCGTCGATGCCGCCAATGAGCTGATCGCTGACGAACCGCCGCCGCGCAACGACGTCGAGCTGCTGAAGTTTGCGACGCAGCGTCTGGGCAACCGCGTGATCGACGCGATCAAGGTTTCCTATGCCCATTCCGGACGCGCGCCGCTGTTTGATCAGATCACCTGGCGGCTGGGCCCGGGCGAGCGCAGCGCGCTGGTCGGGGTCAACGGCGCGGGCAAGACGACGTTGATGAGGCTGCTGGCCGGCGACATCGAGCCGACCGCCGGCTCGGTCAAACGGGGCCTGACCGTGCGCGTCGCAGAACTCGGCCAGGAACTCGAAGAGCTAAACGAAGAGCGCAGCGTGCTTGGGTCGCTCGAGGACTCGAAGCTCGTCTCCAATCTCTCCGACGGGACCGAGATCACGGCCGGGATGCTTTGCGATCGGTTCGGTTTTCGCGGCGGGCGCTCGCGCACGCTCGTCAAGTCGCTCTCAGGCGGCGAGCGGCGCCGCCTGCAGATCATGCGGCTGATGATGGGCGAGCCCAACGTGCTGCTGCTCGACGAGCCGACCAACGATCTGGACATCGACACGCTCACCGCGCTTGAGGACCTGCTTGACAGCTGGCCCGGCACGCTGATTGTCGTCAGCCACGACCGCTACTTCGTCGAGCGCGTGACCGACAACGTCTATGGCCTGATGGGCGATGGCAAATTGCGCCACCTTCCGCGCGGGATCGATCAGTACATCGAGGAGCGGCGCGCGGCCGGCGGAATGTCTGACGAAGCGGACGGGTGGTCGGCGCCCAAGCAGAAGGCGATCACCCCCGGCGCGCAACTGAAGGCCGACCGCAAGGAGACGCGCCGGATCGAGAAGGAGCTGCGGCGCGTGGAGCGCGAGCTCGAGCGGGCCGGCGCGCGCGAGGGGTCGCTGCACGAGGAGATGGCCGAGGCCGCGACCGACTTTGAGCGGCTCTCTCCATTGCAGAAGGAGTTGGCCGAGCTGACCGCGACCAAGGAGTCGCTCGAAGCCGAGTGGCTGGAGTATTCCGAGCAGCTCGAGGACCGCGAGCGCTGAAGGCGCGCTCGTTAGGCTTTCGCCATGTCCGAATCGCTACGACCCAACAGACCAGACGTGATCGACGAGACCTTCGACGGCGAGGCCGTGCTCGTGAATCTCGACACGGGTTGCTACTACGCACTCAGCCCCGCGGCGACCGTGCTCTGGAATCTTGTTGCGGACGGCCGCAGCGCCGCATCGCTTGCGGCGAGCATCGAGGGCGACGCGTCGGGCGTGGAGACGTTCGTTTCGCGATTTCTCGAGGAGGGGTTGCTGGCGCCCGGCGACGTAGACGCCGGCCCCGCGGCCGAGAGCGTCAGTCTCGAAGGCGAGCCCGGCTTTGAGAAGTTCACCGACATGCAGGAGCTCTTGATGCTCGACCCGATCCACGACATCAATCTTGATGCCGACGGCTGGCCGGTCGCGCCGACCACGTGAGCACGATCGATGACTTCGTAGCCGCGGCACGTTCGGCGCGCGAGGTTGTTCCAAATGAGGGCGTGGACCTCGACGCCGCGGGCCTGCGGATCCGCATAAACCTCTGCGGAACGAAGATCGTTCCGGTGCTCGGACGCGGGCTGCTTTCGAGCCCCCCCGTCGGCTCGCCGGACTCGGAGTTGTTCGCCTTCGACAGCACCGAAAGCGGTGTGCCGCTCCCGCCGCCGCCGTGGCCGGCAGCCGCGTTTCATGGGCGCAGGCAGGAGATCCCGGGCTACGTCGATCCGCCGCGCCTGGCGATCTACGACCTTGAGCACGCGACGCTCTCCTACTACGACGAAGATGCCGCAAGCGGCGTGCAGTGGTTTCGCGACGCCGAGAAGATGATGCCCGGCGAGGGCGGCTCGCCGCTGCGCAACCTGCTGCGCTGGGCCTATGGCCAGCACGACGCGCACATGCTGCACCTTGCTTCTGCTTGTGGCGTGCTGATCGGCGGCCCGGGTGGCGCGGGCAAGTCGACATCTTCGCTGGCGTGTGCGATCGCCGGCGAGGCCTTCACGTCCGACGATTTCACGCTGGTCACGCTGGGAGATACAGGACCGATCGCGCACGCCGTCTACTCGTGCGTGAAGGTGACCGACTCGACGCTTGAGCTGCTGCCGGGACTCGCCGAGCTTGGCGAGCCGGCCGGGCTCGATTGGCGCGCCAAGCATCGCTTTGATCTCTCGGACGTGATTGTGCGCTCGCAGGCGGTCCGTGCGATCGTGCTGCCCGAGCTTGGCGAGCGCACCGGTTCGCCGCGGCCGGTCGCGCCGGCCGAGGCGCTGCGCCGGCTGACCGGCGGCAGTCTCTCTGTAATGACCGGGGCGCTCGGCCGATCGCTCGCGGCGATCTCGGCGCTGCTTGACGAGCTGCCGGCCTACGCCTTGACCGTCGGCCCGGACATCGATCGGATTCCTGGCGTATTGCGCGAACTCGGCGCGGTGGGCGCGGCGCGATGAGCGGCAACGTCTCGATCGTGATGCCGGTGTACAACTGCGCGCCGTGGATCGAGGAGGCCGTGCGCAGCGTGGTCGAGCGCGCGGACGGCTTGCTTGAGCTGATCGTCGTTGACGATGGATCGACCGATCAGTCTGCGGAGATCGTCGCCGGGCTCGATGGACCGATCAAGTTGATCCGTCAGGAAAATCAAGGTCCGTCCGTGGCGCGAAATGTCGCGATGCGCGAGGCCGAAGGATCGATCATCGGATTCATGGATGGCGACGACATCTGGATCGCCGGCTCGCCCGACGGGAGGCGCAGCGCGATCGAGCGGGGCGCTGACGTTGCCTTTGCCAAGGTGCAGGTGCTGATGGGCGACCCGCCGAGGCCCTTTGGAGAACCGGTGTACGCGGTCTCGCTGCCGAGTCTGTTGATCAGCCGCCGCGTGCTCGACGTGGTCGGTGAGCTCGACGAATCGATCGTCCACGGGGAAGACGTCGATTTCGTGATGCGCATGAAAGAGGCTGGGATGAAGGCCGAGCACGTCGATGAGGTCGTGCTTGAGTACCGCAAGCGGCCGGGTTCGCTGACCACCGATCGCGAGCACAATCGCCCGGCGATCGTGCACCGGCTCAAGGAGTCGCTCGAGCGGCGCGGCAAGATCGGCGGGGAGAAGCAGCTGTGATCGGCGTGGTGTTGGCCGTGCGCGACCAAGCGCAGTACGTCGGAGAGGCGATCGACTCGGTGCTGGCTCAGAGCGTGCCGGCTTCGCAGATTGTGCTGGTCGATGACGCTTCGGTTGATGACACTGCGGCGATCGCGCGTGAGCGCGGCGCGACGGTGGTTTCGGGTCCGGGGAAGGGCCCGGCGATCGCCCGCAACATCGGGGTTCGTGAGCTCGAGACGGAGTTCATTTCCTTCCTTGACGGCGATGACCGCTACACGCCCGATCGCAACCGACTGCTGCTTGAGGCGATCGACGGTGGGGTCGTGGCCGGCGGCCGGGTGCGTGAGTTCTACGACCCTGGACGCGAGGCGGAGCTCTCGCAGCAGTTCGCAATCTCCGATCAGCCGACGACGGGATCGGTCACGGCGATGCTGATGCGCCGCAGCGAGTTCGATCGGCACGGGGGATTCAGCGAGGAGCCGGGCGCGCACGACTTCTTCGGTCTGATGCACGCGCTCGGGACGCCCGTGCAGATCGATGACGTGGTACTTGAGCGCCGCGTGCACGGCGCCAACCGCTCGATCGTCGACCGCGAGGGAATCCGGCAGGAGTACCTGCGCTCGGCGCGCGCGGCGATCCTCGCGCGGCGTGGCCAGAGCTGATGATCGCGCCTGCGCGCACGGAGCTGATGAAACCGCCGCCGCTGCAGCGGGATCTGTTGACGGCGCTGGTGCACAGCGACCCGCGCGTTGCCGAACAGGCCGCGGCGCGCTGGTCGGAGGCGGTCGATCTCGACACGCTCGACTTCGCTTCGGTGCAGCTGCTGCCGATGCTCAGCGCGCGCCCGGATGCGCTGCCGGTCGATCCGAAGTTGGCGGCGCAGATCACCAACGTCTCGCGCGTGACCTGGCTGCGCACCGAATCGCATGCCCGCGTCGTGGCTCCGGCGATCGAGAAACTCGCTGCCGCCGGGTGCGATCCGATCCTGATGAAGGGCGCGGCGCTGGTCTACGGACACGGCGTGCCGGCCCGGCTGCGGCCGATGTGGGACTTCGACGTGCTGGTCGATCCGGACACGCTCGCCGCCGCCACGCGTGTACTGCTCGATGAGGGTTTTGCCGGGCGCGACGCCGAGGGCTTGATCGCCGGAGAGCCGCGGCTGCTTGCGATGAAGCACGGGGAGGACTTCAAGCGGGCAGCCGGCGAGTCGATCGATCTGCATTGGAGTGCGCTGCAGTCGATCCGCCGGCCGGAGATTGCCCGGCAGTTGGCCGAGCACGCGGTGGACGCCGAGATTGCCGGGGTCGCCTGCCGCGCGCTCGGGCGCACGGACCTGCTGGTCGTGACGATCGCGCACGCCGCCGATCCCTGGCGCGAGCTGCGCGAGCGTTGGGTAGGCGACTGCGTGTTGCTGGTGCGCGGCCACGAGGCCGCGATCGACTGGGAACTGCTTGCCCGGCGCGGTCGCGAGTGGCGGCTCGCGCACCAGATGCTTGCTGCTTTCGACTACTTGGGCGAGGTTGCGCAGCTCGAGCTTCCCGCCGCCACGCGACGCGCGCTGGAGAAGTCGCCGACGCCGCTGGCCGTGCGCGCCCGGCGCTGGCGAAAGCCGGCCGAGGACGGCACGCCGGCGCTCACCGGCCGCTTTTCGCGGATGCTCGAGGACTACGAATTGGAGATCGCCGATCAGGTCCCGTTTGGCGCGCGGACGGGGCCTGGGGATCTGCTGGATTTTCTGGCGCGTCGTCGCGGGGTCAGCTCGCGGCGCGCGCTGCCGGGCGACTTCGTGTTTGCGGCGCTCGGGCGGCCGTGGTTTGCGCGGCGCAGGTTGCGCTCGCTGTTTGGCGCCGATGCGGCTCCCGGCGCCGCGGCCGGCAGTTGGCCGCGCTATTCGCCCGGGGAGGAGCTGAAGTTCAGCGGCGCGAACGCCCGCACGGAGTTTCTGGCCAACGGCTGGTGGTTCCCGGAGGACTTCGGGATCTGGTCGCGCGGCGGCTTCTCGCGCATCACTCTCGGGCTCGATCGGCCGATTGACGGCGACGCGGAGCTGACTTTCGGAGTCCGCGCGCCGCTGGCGGACAGGCACCGGCGCGTGCGGGTCAGCGTCGTCGTCAACGGTCACCGCGTCGGCCGCGTGAAACTCACGCAGTCGGCGCCGGCCGCGTCCCCGGTCTTCAAAGTCCCGGCCAAGGCGCTCCGCGGGGCTGAAGGTGCGGAGATCGTCTTCGTAGTGAAGTCACCCGTGGTCCCGGCGGAGCTCGACCTGGCACCCGACCTACGCGAGATCGGCGTCGGCCTAGGCGAACTAACCCTCACCACCCCCAACTACGACAAAGCTGCATCTTTGTAGTACTCCAAAGATGCAGCTTTGTAGGGTCGGGGGATGGTTCGGCTTCCTGAGGGTGGTTTGGCTCCGGTTGATGGGGCGTTGCCGGCGGGGGTGCTGGAGCGGCTTGGGGGCGCGCCGCTTGGGATCTATGTGCACGTGCCTTACTGCGCGTCGCGCTGCGGGTATTGCGACTTCAACACCTATGTGCCCGGCGAAGACGGCGCGGTGCCGGTCGGGTATCTCGACGCGGTCGTGCGCGAGCTGGATCTTGCGGCCGAGGTGCTCGGTGAAGAGGCCCGCCCGGTCGACACCGTGTTTGTCGGGGGCGGCACGCCGACGATCCTGCCCGCCGAGGATCTAACGGCGATCGTCGCGGCGATCGATCAGCGATTCTCGCTTGCGCCAGGTGCGGAGATCACGACCGAGGCCAATCCGGAGTCGGTCGACCCGGCCAAGCTCGCAGCGCTGGCTACCGGCGGCTTTACGCGGATCTCGCTGGGCATGCAGTCGGCCGTCCCGTCGGTGCTGGCCGTGCTCGACCGCGAGCACACGCCGGGGCGCCCCGAGGCCGCGGTGCGCGAGGCGCGCGAGGCCGGCTTTGAGCAGGTCAGCCTCGATCTGATCTACGGCACGCCCGGTGAGAGCGCGCAAGACTGGCGCGCCTCGCTCGATGCTGCGCTCTCGGCCGCGCCCGACCACATCAGCACGTACTCGCTGATCGTCGAGCCGGGAACGCGCATGGCCGCCCAGGTGCGGCGCGGCGAGCTGGTGGTGCCCGAAGAAGATGTGATCGTCGATCGCTTCGAGACCGCCGAGCGGGTGCTCGCCGAGGCCGGGATGCATTGGTATGAGACCTGCAGCTGGGCGGTCGATCAGGACGCGTACTGCCGCCACAACCTCGGCTACTGGTCGGGCGGCAACTGGTGGGGGATTGGGCCCGGCGCGCACAGCCACGTCGGCGGCGTGCGCTGGTGGAACGTGCTGAATCCGCGGGCCTGGTCGGAGCGGCTGGCGGCCGGCGCCTCACCGGCCGCCGGGCGTGAGTTGCCAGACGCCGAGTCGCGACGCCTTGAGACGGTCATGCTCGGTCTGCGCCTTCGCAGCGGGGTGGAGCTCGCGCATCTGACCACCGAAGGCCGCGCCGCGGCCGAGCGCCAGCTTGAACTCGGGATGCTTGAGCCGGAGGATCACGCGGCGGGCCGCGCCGTGCTCACGCTGCGCGGCCGGCTGATGGCCGATGCGGTGACGGTCGATCTCGCCGGCTGATCCTCAAGCGACGGCGTCGACGTTCAGGCGCACGTAGTCGACCGACTCACGATCGCCCAGCGCCGCGTCGAGTTCGGCGGCAAACCGCTCGAAGAGCTCTGCCGGCATCCGCTCCGCATGGGCGCCGAGGATGACCTCGCGCAGGTGCTTGCCGAGATCCTCCGGATAGATCGGCCGAGGCTCGAGCCAGGCGCGCGCCTCGGAAAAGCCAGCGGCAAGCATCAGCGCCTCAGTCTCATCCGGTTCCGCAAAGTGATGCGGCCTCCAGCCGCCTACGAACTCCGCGTACGGGGCCTGCTCACCGAGCGGCTCGACCACACTCAGCACGCTCTCGATGTTGCCCTGACCACCGCACTGCGCGGCCAATTGCGCGCCGTCGCGCATCACCGCGCGCAGATTACGCCAGAGCGCGGCGTGGTCCTTGATCCAGTGGAAGGTCGCGGTTGAGAGGACAGCGTCGACCAGCCGACCGCCGAGATCGAACGACTGCAGATCGGCCTGGATGACCTCGACGTTTTCGGCATCGGCAAACCGGCTGCGCGCGAACTCGACCATCGCGGGCGCCGCATCCAGTGCGATCACGCGCCCGCGGGGCAGGCGCTCGGCCACTCGTTGGCTGACCGCGCCGGTGCCGGCGCCCGCGTCGAGCACGGTCTCGTCGCCAGTCAGAGCGAGGCGGTCGGCGACTTCAAGCCCGAGCGCGATGATTCCGGCGTTGGTGCGGTCGTAGTCGGCGGCGTTCCAGTCGTGGGGAGTCATGGACCAACTGTAACATACAACTGTATGTAACAGCATACAAAGCGGCCTTTTCCGACCTCCCGTGATTGCCGGAAATTCGCGCTAAACTAACGCGTTCCTCGCGCCAGCCGGCCGAGGTGTTTTTTTGTCGCCCGCGGGTTTGTCACCCGCTCTGGGCGACCGCAGGCGCAGCCCGATCACCGCGGGCGCCTGTGATCCGAAACCTGCTTTTTAAAGACTTGGACCGATAGAGAAATGGCACGCGGAGACGTAAGAATCGCTGTGACGCTCGCCTGCGAAGAGTGCAAGCGCCACAACTACCAGACGAACAAATCGAAGCGGAACAACCCGGACCGCATCGAGATGAAGAAGTACTGCCGCTGGTGCGGCGGTCACCGTCCGCACAAGGAGACGAGGTAGCTCCAAGTGGCGCGTAATCGCCAAAAGGCAAAGCAGCGCAAGGCCAAGCAGGAGGCCAACGCCGGCAAGGGCGGGGCTCCCGCGGAGCCGGTAGGCGCACCGCCGGTCGACGAAGGCACGGTCAAGGCCGCCGCCTCGGTCGAGGCTGCCGAAGAGATTCGCCGCACGGCCAAGCTCAAGCCCGAGCCCGCCAAGTCGCAGCCAAAGGCCAAGGACAAGGCGCCCAAGGAGAAGGGCCGCTTCCGCACCTTCCTGCGCTCGTCATGGGCCGAACTTCGCCGCGTCCAGTGGCCGGATCGCAAGCAGATGTCGACGATGACGTCGATCGTCATCGGCTTCGTGATCATCGCCGGCGCCTACCTTGGCGCAATCGACTGGGTCGCCCAGCAGATCGTCAACTTCCTGGTTTTCTAGCCACAGGTCTTCTAGAGAGAGTCTTCCCCCAATGTTTTCCTGGTACGCAATCAACACCTACTCCGGTCACGAGAACAAGGTCAAGCAGAACCTTGAGCACCGCATCGTCTCGATGAATCAACGTCAGGCGATCCGCCGCATCGTGATTCCCACCGAGACCGTGACCGAGATGAAGGACAACAAGAAGGTCGACAAGGAAGTCCGCACAATGCCGGGCTACCTGCTGGTCAACATGGAAGTCAACGAGGACTCCTGGGGCGTCGTCAAGGGCACGCCCGGCGTGACCGGCTTCGTCGGCAACCAGACCGACCCGGTGCCGCTCGCGCAGAGCGAGGTCGACCGACTGCTGGCCACCACCAACGTCGCCGCGGCAGGTCCGCAGACGAGCAGCGCCGGCGCAGGCGCAGGCGGTGGCACGGGCACGGGCGCCCCGAAGGCGCAGCCCGCGGCCGCTCAGTTCAGTATCGGCGAGACCGTCAAGGTCATCTCCGGTCCGCTTTCAGACTTCTCCGGCGAGATCGCCGAAATCAACGAAGATGCACACAAACTCAAGGTGCTGGTCTCGATCTTCGGCCGTGAGACTCCGGTCGAGGTCGGATATGACCAGGTGAAGAAGGTTTCGTAATGGCCAAGAAAGTAATGACCCTGATCAAGCTGCAGGTCCCTGGTGGACAGGCCAACCCGGCACCGCCGGTCGGCCCGGCGCTCGGTCAGCACGGCGTCAACATCATGGACTTCTGCAAGGCGTTCAACGCCCAGACGCAGCAGGACAACGGGACGATCATCCCGGTCGAGATCACGGTCTTCGAGGACCGCTCGTTCACGTTCATCACCAAGACGCCCCCGGCGGCGGTGCTGATCAAGCAGGCGATCAACCTGCAGAAGGGCTCGGGCGTGCCGCACCTGGAGAAGGTCGGCAAGATCACCGACGCTCAGATCCGTGAGATCGCCGAGAAGAAGATGCAAGACCTGAACGCGAACGACATCGATGCCGCGGCGAAGATCATCGCCGGCACCGCACGTTCGATGGGAGTAGAGGTGGTCTGATGGCCAAGGGCAAGACTTACAACGAGAAGTACGGCAGCTTCGACCGCGAGCGCGAATACACGCCGCGCGAGGCGATCGCGAAGGTCAAGGACTTCCAGCGCGCGAAGTTCGACGAGACGGTCGAGGTGCACATCCGCACCGGCCTGAACGTCCGTCACGCCGAGGAGCAGCTGCGCGGAACGATCACCTTCCCGAAGGGTCTGGGCAAGGCCGTCAAGGTCGCGGTATTCGCCAAGGGCGACGCCGCTTCCGACGCTGAGGCCGCTGGCGCCGACTACGTCGGCGCCGAGGATCTCGGCAAGCAGATGGAAGAGGGCCTCTCGGACTTCGACGTCGTTATCGCGACGCCGGACATGATGCCGATCGTCGGTGGCCTGGGACGCGTGCTCGGCCCGATGGGCAAAATGCCCAACCCGAAGGTTGGGACCGTCACCCCGAACGTCAAGCAGGCGGTCGAGGAGGCCAAGGCCGGAAAGGTCGAGTACCGCACCGACCGCAACGCGATCGTGCACATGTCGATCGGCAAGGCTTCGTTCCCGGCCGAGGACCTGCTCGAGAACTACGCCACGCTGATCGAGGAGATCGTCCGCGCCAAGCCGTCCGCCGCCAAGGGCAAGTACCTGGCGACGATCACGCTCTCGACGACGATGGGCCCGGGCATCCGGGTCGACTCATCGAAGACGCGCGACATCCTCGAAGAAGAGGCTGCGGCGGCCTAAATCGTAAATCCACCAATCGCCGCGTAAATCAGCTAATCTGAACCTTGATTAGCTGTTTTATCGCGTGATTGGTTGATTTATCAAGAGCTTCATAGATATCGAGCGGACGTTCGCCAATCAGCCTGCGCAGATTGCTGTGCGGCTGAGCACGATCGACCAGGGTCGCGGCAGTGAGGCGCTCTACGCAAACCAGCGACCGCAGTTGCTCTCCCGTCTCTCTGAGGACGCCCGGATCGAGTCGATCACTGCATCGAACGCGATCGAGGGGATCGAGCTTTCGCGGCCGCGCGCCAGCGCGATCGCCCGAGGTCGGGTCAGCTTCCGCAATCGGACTGAAAAGGAGTTCGCCGGATACCGCGACGCGCTCGACGGACTGATTCGCTCGGATCCAGAGCCGATCAGCGAGCCGCTGATACTGCACCTGCACCGAGCGCTTTTGCATCACGTCGGCGGGGGTGGGGGGAGCTACAAACGGATGCCGAACGAGATCACGTCGCGGGAGTCCGGCACGCGCGAAGTTGTGTTCCGACCGCCACCTCCCGAGGAGACGGAATTCTTGATGAGCGAGTTGCTTGCCCGGTACAGCCAAGCGCGGGACGAGAGCGCCGCACATCCCGTCTTGCTGATCGCCGCTCTTGCATTGGACCTGCTGGCGATCCACCCTTTTGCCGATGGGAACGGCCGCACCACGCGGCTCGCCACGAACTCCGAGCTGCTCTATTGCGGATACGGCGTGGTTCGGTACGCCAGCCTGGAACAGCGAATCTTCGACTCCAAGCAGGTGTATTACGCGTCGCTGTACCAGTCGCAGCGGCAATGGGTGGAGACCGAAGGCGGACACGACATCTGGCCTTGGGCCGAGTACTTCGTCAACGTGCTGGCCGATTCCTATAGCGACTTCGCGAAGCGTGTTGCCGCAGCAGGCTCGATGGACGGAGTCAGTCGGCAACAACAGGTCGAGCAGTGGATTACCGAAGACGCGCCAGAAGCATTCAGCATCGCTGAGGTTGAGTCTGCGCTGCCCGGCGTGAGCAACTCAACGATTCGATTGGTGCTGGCGAGGATGCGCGACGAGGGCAAGCTCTCTGCGACTCGCGGCCGATCTGCCAAGTGGCGCAAGACAGACGCGCAGTGATGCGATGAATTTGCCAAGCCTCCGCCCGATCGGGCGGAGGCTTGGCATTTAAGGCGCTTGCGCTCGCTACTTCGTGACTGTGAACTCCTTGAATGTGGCTTTGCCGGCGCTGCCGCCGGAGCCCTTCAGGGCGATCGTGACTTTGAGCTTCTTGTTGCTCTTGATCAGCTTCACGCCGGCGCTGGAGAGCTTGCCGGTCAGCGGCTGACTTGAGCCGGCCGGGATCTTCTGCGTGCTTGATCCGAGCTTCTTGGTCTTCTTCTTCACCTTGGCCGTGTAGCCGTAGGTGAACGAGCACTCGGCGCCGCCCGCGGGGCAGACGAAGACGATCGTCTTAATCGTGAACTTGCCCTTTGATTTGACGAGGCCCTTGGCCGAGGCCTTCTTGGGGAACTTGAATGCGGCGAGATTGAGCGGATCCGGGGCTGCCGGTGGCGTGACCGGCGCGGCCGCCACCTGACTGCTCGCGTCGGAGTCTTCCGAACGTGTCGTGATCCCGTTCGACCAGTTGACGACAAACCGGAGGTACTTGCCCTGCGCCTCGGCCGGGACCACCAGTGAAGAAGTCGCTGGGCCGGTGGTGCAGGCGCTCAATACAGACTGCGACTCGCAGAAGTTCCAGTAGACCGAGGTGACACTCGGCTCGGCATCGCCGGATTCGGTTTCGGGTTGGTTCTCGGCCGAGCCGGTGTTGCCGGTGACGGTCTGGCCGACCTGCAACGTCCCCGAGAGCGAGGGGCGCGGCCCGATGCTGATTTTGTAGACCGGAGTGGCGGCAGTCCACTCGTCCAGCTGGTCGTCGTCGCCGGACCACGTGAGTCGCGCGCGGATGTATCCGCCAAGGTCGTCCTCGTCGACGATGTACTTGTCAGGCTGGCCGCTGGCCGTGCGGGAATCACACTGGCCGGTGTCGGTCTTGCTCGTGCAGCGGTACCAGGCAATCTGGCTGACCTCGGGCAGATCGATCGAGTCGTCGTCGCCCGGTGAGTTTGCCGAGACGCCGGGGTGCACGGTGAGCCCACTGACACTGTTGACGCTGCGGTCGCCATCGACGTACGAAGCCGATGTGATTTCGACTTCCTCTGGCACACAGCCGTTGGACTTCACCGTGCCGGTCTGCGCGGTCGGGCAGTTGTCGCCGAGGTCGCCGACCCCGTCGCCGTCGTCATCGAAGTCGATCGTCTCGGTCAGCGCCGAGTATGTCGACGCGCTGCCGACGAAGTTGCCGGCGGTGACGCGCACCTTCAAACGGTGGCCGGCGTCGGCAGAGACCAAGGTGTAAGTCGATTGCGTCGCTGAGCCGATCGGGCTGCAGTTGTCACCGGCGACGTCGCAGCGGTTCCACTCGTACTCGTAGCCGATCGTCGGAGTGCCGGCCCAAGCTCCGGGGTCGGCGGTCAGCTCGGTGCCCACGAAACTGTCGTCACCGTCGATCGTTGGCAGCTCGGTGTTCGACGGCCTCGAGGAGATCCTCAGCGTGAAGTTCGTGCCCGGATCGGAGTTGACCGTGGCCGCCGCGAAGCCGATCCAGTAGACCTTGCCTTGCGTTGCGCTGATCGTCATCGCCGGCATCTTCGGCCAGTTGGAAAGACTTCCGCAGTCGTCGTCGCTGGTGCCGCGCGGCAGCAGGTTGTAGTAGGGCGGCACCGGGTCGCTCTCGGAGCCCCGCGAAAAGACGTTCATGTAGCCGTCGTAGGAATTGTTCGCGCCGGCGCAGGCGTCAAAGCGAAAGTCGTCGCTGCGCGGAGCGGTCCACTTGAACCAGACGGTCGAACTGCGCAGCGGCTGCGCGCCAATCGTCGGCCCGAGTTGCTCGAAAGTCTCGGGGTTGTAGTCGGCCGTCGCGTTGACGCTGCTCGCATTGATGCTCACCGTGTCATCGCTGCCGAGGTCGATCGCCTCTGACCAATTGTCGTTGGCGGGCTTCAGCTGAATCTTCAGAGTGAAGCGAGCTTCGCCGTAGGCGTATTGAGAGTCGCTTGCGACCGCGATCCAGTAGCGGCGACCGGCCTCGGTGGCGATGCCGACCTTCGCGCCGTGACCGGCGCTGCAGCCGTCGGTCGCGCCGCCGATCCCCTGGAGGTCGCCGAGCGCCGGTGTCGTTGTGGCGGCGTTGAACACGCCGATCGTCAGGTTGCCCCAGGTGTCGCACGTGTCGATCGTGGCCGAGCCCGTGGTGGGGGCGGTCCAGCGATACCAAACCATCTTCGGGCGGTTGTTTCCGCTGATCGACGGCTCGCTCGTGCCGTAGAGCTCAGCCGCCGTGTTGTAGCCAACTTGCGATGCGCTGGCGACCTCGCCCAGGTCGGTTGCGTTGGCGAACATGTCGTTGGCCGGAGCGGACCTGAGCGACGCGCGGATCGCGAAGTCGCCCTGTTGATTGATGCCCGAGAACGCACTTCCGACGTGGATGCGCACCGTCTGGCCGTTCGTCACCGCCAGTGATACGACGGAGGAATAGATGCCGTAGCCGCAGCTCTGCGGGTCCGAGTAGTTCTGCCTGGCGGGGGTCGGGTAATCGCCCGGCAGCGCCAGCGAGCCCCACGATCCGAAGGCCGTGATCAGGTTGTGTCCGAACTGCGAGCAGAGCTCCACCGACAGCGTGCCGCTGCTCGCGGCCGTGTACGAGTACCAGGCAGAGTTGTTGTAGCTCCAGCCAAGGCCGCTGACGCTTTCGCCGATCTCAGTGGTGGCGGCCCGATTGGTGCCGGTAGTCAGCACGTCGTCGAGCAGTGCCTGCGAGTTTGCGAAGTCGTCGTTGGCCGGGGCTGCCGTGAATGAAGGAGTGAGCGTGAATGGCCCGGTGTAGCTGGGTCCGCCGTAGGCGCTGCTGACCTGAACCTTCAGCTCAACGCCTGCGACTGCCGGGAAGGGACCCACCTTCGCGGCGTACTTCGTGCCCGAACCGCCTGCGCAGTCGCTCTGGGTCGAATACTGCTGGACGAACGAGTTCGGTCCGTAGCTGGCCCAGCTGTACGGGCTCGAACTTCCGGTCATCACCACGACGTTCACTCCGAAGTCCGCGCAGACGTCGAGCTGGAAAAGCCCGTTGGTCGAGGGCGTGTACTTGTACCAAACGCTGTTGTTGAACGACCAGCCGAGGCCCGAGACCTGCTCGCCCTCGTCGACGGCGTCGGTCGTGGTGCCGTTCACGGTCTGTCCGATCGTGAGCGGCGCTGCGTTTGCGAGTTGGTCGTTGGCCGGGGGCGCTGCGGTGGCCGAAGCTGTCGCAGCGAGCAGTGCGCCCAGCGCACAGGCGAGGGCAACCGTCGAACGAAAACGGGCGGTCATTGTGAGGGGATCTCCTTGAACGATGTCTGCCACGGCGCTCCGCGCCGATCCGGATCCCTAAGCTACCGAATCGTTCGGGTACCAGGCGGAACTGACCGCCGGTCGGCCCCGCGCCCCATCGCCAAGCGCCAAATCTTCCAAACCTCCGCCCGATCGGGCGGAGGTTTGGCAAATGGAAGGCTTGCCACCTCGCTCGCACTGGCGACCGTCCGGGCTTGGGACACGGTTTGGCCCGGTTTGGCGATTGCGGCCAGATGCGACTCAGGTGGCGTCTGCTGGGAAGCTGCGACGAGTTGAATCATCCAGCAACGGGCGCGTGACGATGTTCCCAGGCGGTGAACTTCTGGTGACAATCGCGCCTGCGTCGTCACCGTTAGTTCGACCTGCCGCCCGGGCAAGCGCTACTTTCCGCAACGTGTCCAAGCTTGTAATTGTCGAATCGCCGAACAAGGTGAAGAGCATCGCCGGGTATCTCGGCGACGACTACGTGGTCGATTCTTCTGTCGGGCACATCCGCGATCTGCCGCGCGGCGCAGACGAGGTTCCGGCGGCCTACGCCGGCAAGCCGTGGGCGCGCCTCGGCGTCAACATCGACGAGGGCTTTGAGCCGATCTACGTCGTCTCGGCCGAGAAGAAGCAGCAGATGGCCAAGCTCAAGAAGCTGCTCAAGGACTCCGACGAACTCGTTCTCGCGACCGATGAAGACCGCGAAGGCGAGGCGATCGCCTGGCACCTGCTCGATGAGCTCAAGCCAAAGGTCCCGGTCAAACGGATCGTCTTCAACGAGATCACCAAAGAAGCGGTGCAACACGCGATCGAGAACCCGCGCGACGTCGACATGCACCTGGTCGACGCGCAGGAGACCCGTCGCATCCTCGACCGACTCTACGGCTACGAAGTCTCGCCTGTGCTCTGGCGCAAGGTGATGAGCGGACTCTCCGCCGGGCGCGTGCAGTCGGTGGCCACGCGTCTGGTCGTCGAGCGCGAGCGCGAGCGGATCGCCTTCAAGATGGCGAGCTATTGGGACCTTGAGGCGACATTCGACGCCGGCGAGGGCCATGAGCCGCGCAGCTTCGGGGCCAAGCTGGTCGCCGTCGACGGCAAGCGCGTCGCGAGCGGATCGAACTTCAACAACGCGGGCGAGCTCTCCGGCGACGTTGCGCATCTCGACGAGGCCGCCGCCGGCGCGCTGGCCACTGGACTCAAGGACGCCGACTTCACGGTCCGATCGATCGAGAGCAAGCCCTACACGCGCAAGCCTTATGCGCCGTTTCGCACGACCACTTTGCAGCGCGAGGCCTCCGGCAAGTTCGGCTTCTCGCCGGCGCGCACGATGCAGGTCGCGCAGCGCCTCTACGAGGGCGGATACATCACCTACATGCGCACCGACTCGACGACGCTGTCGGACACCGCGCTGCGCGCCGCACGCTCGCAGGTCACCGAGCTCTACGGCGGCGAGTACCTGCCCGACGCGCCGCGCGTTTACGGCAAGGCGTCGGCCAGCGCCCAGGAGGCGCACGAGGCGATCCGCCCGGCCGGTGAGAACTTCCGCACGCCCAAACAGGTCGATCTGGTCGGTGATGAGGCCAAGCTCTATGAGCTGATCTGGAAGCGCACCGTCGCCTCGCAGATGAAGGACGCGGCCGGAAACACGGTTTCGATTCGCATCGCGGCGACTGCGGCTGGTGGGGAAGACGCCGAGTTCGGCGCCAGCGGCCGCACGATCACCTTCTCGGGTTTCCTCAAGGCCTATGTGGAAGAGGCCGAGGGCGACGGGGGCAGCGACGACCAGCAGACCAAGCTGCCAAACGTCGACGAGGGCGACGCCCTGGTTGCCAGCGACCTTGCCCCGGTCGGCCACGAGACCAAACCGCCGGCGCGCTTCACCGAGGCTTCGCTGATCAAGGAACTTGAAGATCGCGGCATCGGCCGCCCATCAACCTATGCGTCGATCGTCGGCACGATCCAGGACCGCGGTTACGTCTACAAGAAGGGCACCGCGCTGGTTCCCGCGTGGATCGCCTTCTCGACGATCCGCCTGCTCGAGGGCCACTTCGCGCGGCTGGTCAACTACGACTTCACGGCTGAGCTTGAGGCCGTGCTCGACAAAGTCGCCGGCGGACAGGAGCAGCGCGTTGACGTGCTTGAGAGTTTCTGGACCGGCGAGGGCGAGGGCAACACCGGCCTCAAGCACCTGGTCGAGGACCTGGGCGACATTGATGCGCGCGCCAACTCCACCTTCCCGCTCGGCGAGGAGATCAACCTGCGCGTCGGCAAGTTCGGCCCATACCTCGAGGGTCCGCCGATGGTCACCAACAAAGAGGGCGAAGTGGTGCCAACGCGCGCCAACGTCCCCGAGGATCTTCCGCCCGACGAGCTGACGCTCGAGAAGGCCAAAGAGCTGCTCGCGAATCCCACCGGGGTCGACCGCGAGCTCGGTCTGCACCCGGAGACCGGCCTACTGATCACCGCCAAGAACGGGCGTTTTGGGCCGTATGTGACCGAAGCTCTGCCCGAGGGCGCCAAGAAGGCCGACAAACCGCGCACCGCGAGCCTCTTCAAGACGATGGATCTGGACACCGTGTCGCTTGACGAGGCAGTCAAGTTGCTGAGCCTGCCGCGCGTTGTCGGTACCGGCGAAGATGGGGTGGAGATCACGGCGCAGAACGGTCGTTACGGCCCCTACATGAAAAAGGGCACGGATTCGCGGTCGCTCGAGACCGAGGAACAGCTCTTCACGATCACCGAGGAAGAGGCGCGAAAGATCTACTCCGAGCCCAAGAAGTACGGGCGCCAGGCCAAGCCGCCGCTCAAGAGCTTTGACGACCCGGATCCCAACACCGGCAAGCCGATCGTGATGAAGGACGGCCGCTTTGGTCCGTATGTGACCGACGGCGAGACCAATGCCTCTCTGCGCAAGGGCGACGACGTCGAGACTCTCACCTTCGACCGGGCGGTCGAGCTGCTGGCCGATCGCCGCGCCGCCGGCCCGCGCAAGAAGAAGGCCCCGGCCAAGAAGAAGCCGGCAGCCAAGAAGAAACCCGCCCCGAAGAAGAAGTAGCCCCTCTGGTACCGTTTTTCGTCTCGCCAGAGACGACGGGGCGTGGCAAGTTCGTATCTCGCCACACAACTCCCGGCCAGGTAGAGACTTGAACGAGCTTTCGTGGCTGACGCTGCGTCTGCCTGTGTCTGAGTGTCGCCCTGTTTCGTTTCTCGCGGCGAGATCAATCCACAGGAGAACAGACCAACGTGAACAGAGAACAGAAAGCCGCATTCATCGACGACGTGGCGACGCGCGTCAGTGAGTCGGAGGCGATCTTCGCCATCGACTATCGCGGTGTGAGCGTTTCTCAGGTCGCGGAGTTGCGTGGAAAGCTGGGAGAGGCGGACGCGAGCTTTCAGGTTGTCAAGAACACCCTGACCAAGCTTGCGCTCGACAAGTCCGGTGCCGCTGGCGGTACCGACCTGCAGGAGTTCCTCTCCGGCCCGACCGCTTTCACCTACGTGCGTGGCGACATCGCCATGGCGGCCAAGGCGATCGCGGACTTCAAGAAGGAGTACGAGCTGCTCGAGTTCAAGGGCGGCGTGATGGAAGGGCAGATCATCTCGATCGAGCAGTTCCAGGCGCTGACCAAGCTTCCGAGCCGCGATGTCCTCAACGGCCAGCTGGTCGGCATGCTCGCTTCGCCGATCGTCGGGGTTGTCCGCAGCCTCAACGGTCTGCTCGGCGGCCTGGCGATTCAGCTTGGTGCGATTGCTGAGCAGGGGCTCGTCCCGGCTTCTGGTGCGGCTGCCTCGGAGGCAGCTCCGGCCGAAGCTGACGCGGCGGAGGAGGAGTCCTCCTCCTCGGCTGAGATGCCTGCGGGGGAGGACTCCTCATCCGCCGGTGACGAAGCGTCCGCTGAGGAAGACGCCGCTCCGGAGGCTGAGGCTTCGACCGAAGAGGACGAGGCCCCGGCCGAAGAAGAAGAGACTCCGGCAGAAGAAGACGCAACCGAAGGCGACGCCGAGTAGGCGCTTACCGCAGTCAGTTTTCGACATTCAGTAGACCCAAGGAGAAACACAAATGGCAACTTCAACAGCAGATTGGATCGAGGAGCTCAAGGGCATCTCGGTACTCGAGCTTTCTGAGCGCATCAAGGCCCTCGAAGAGGAGTTCGGCGTCTCGGCGACCGCGGTGGCAGCAGCCGCTCCGGCCGCGGGCGGCGCTGGCGGCGGCGACGCCGGTGGCGACGACGCTTCCTCGACGGTCGACGTCATCCTCACCGGTGGCGGCGACAAGAAGATCCAGGTCATCAAGGTTGTCCGCGCGGCGACCGGCCTGGGCCTCAAGGAGGCCAAGGCGATCGTCGACGACGCTCCGCAGCCCGTCAAGGAGGGCATCGAGCGCGACGAGGCCGACAAGCTCAAGGCAGAGATCGAAGAGGCCGGCGGCACCGTCGAGCTCAAGTAGTTCTCGCGCAGCAGTTCGCTGCTCGATCAGGGGCTCCGCTCACGCGGGGCCCCTTTCTTTTGCCCAAAAGCCGCCCCAAGCCAAAAACTGCGAAGAGGTACGTCTTGCCGAAATCGGCAGGACGTATTTCTTGGCAGAAAAGCGCTTGGGTTGCAATTGGTCCAACCATTTGCTATATTGGTCCAACCAATGGCACTCCGCGAAGCAAAAACCCGCTCGCTGGCTGACGATCTGTTCCGGCAGATCGCGTCGATGATCCTTGACGGGCGCTACGCGGTCGGCACGAACCTGCCGCCTGAGCGCCAGCTGGCTGAGGACTACGGCGTCAATCGCCATGTCGTGCGCGAAGCGACCAAGCGTGCCGAGCAGATCGGGCTGGTTAAGTCGCGCCAGGGGGGCGGCACCACGGTGCTCGATTTCGAGCACACCGCAGGGCTAGACGCGCTGGCGCTGCTTGCCGAGTACGCCGCTGAAGATCTCGCCGGAGCGCGGCTTTGGCGCGCCGGCTTTGAGATGCGCGCAGCGATCGGAACCGACCTTGCGCGGCTTTGCGCGCTGCGCGCCGATGACCAGGTCAAGGCCGACCTGACCGCGATCGCCCACCAGCTCAAGGCCGCCCCGCAGGACGCCGGCATCGTCGCGCTCGATCTGCGTTTCTGGGAGCGGATGCTCGACGGCGCCGACAACATCGCCTACCGCCTGGCCTACAACTCGCTGATCCGCAGCGCCCAGGCCGCGCCAGAACTTCAACTCGGATGGACGATCAAGGAACTTGAAACGTCCGACTTCCGTATCCCGATCGCCGAGGCGATCGCCGCTGGGGACTCGGCGGCCGCAGAGGCCGCCACGCGCACTTCGCTGCGCGGAGCGATCGTCGCAATCGATGCGGCGATCGCCGAACTTGAAAATCAGAAGGAAAGCGCCTGAAAATGGGACACGCACACGCCCACCCGAACGAGCACGCGACCTCCGTGCCCGCCGACTACAACGATCGCCTTACCTCAGATCGCGACGATCTCAAATCGCTCGGCAACTGCTGGCGCGAGTTCATGCGCCACTTCAGTGGTCGCGCCGTGCTGGCCGCGATCGTGCTGGTGGGCGCGGCGCGGATCGCCGTAGGCGAGTGGAGCTGGTACGAACTACTGGCCCCGATGATCCTGATCGCGATCCAGCCCTTCGTCGAGTGGCTGATCCACACCTACCTGCTGCACCTCAAACCGTTCGAAATCGGTGGGCGCAAGTTCGACCTCTACACCGCGCGGGCGCACCGCCGCCACCACAAGGATCCGTCGTCGCTCGATCGCACACTGCTGCACCCATCGGAGATCCTCGGCTCGATGTTCCTGATCGCGATCACCGCCGCGCCGCTGGTCGGCGGGTTCGTCGCGCTCGTCGCCGGCCTGCCGTTCCTGCCGACGTACTTGACCGCGCTGTTCTGGAGCTACGTGGGCCTCTACCGCTACGAGTGGAGCCACTTCTTGATCCACACGCCGTACATCCCCAAAACCAGGTTCTTTCGCTCGATCTGGCGCAGTCACCGGCTGCACCACTTCAAGCACGAGGACTACTGGATGGGCGTCACCAGCAACTTCAGCGACCGCGTGCTCGGCACCTTCCCCGACCAGAAGCAGGTCAAGAAGTCACCGACCGCACGCAACCTCGGCGTCGAAACCGAGGACTACGACCGGTCGGCTAAGGCCTGAAATATCGGCCGCCGCGATTCGCTGTAGGTTGGCGCGATGCTGGATCACCTGAAGATCTACGTCGCTGACCTTGCGACCAGTCGCGCCTTCTATGAAAAGGCCCTGGCTCCGATCGGATACCGCCCGATGAATGAGCACAACGACGGCACCACTGGCTTCGGCGCTGACTTCCCGCACTTCTGGATCGCGCCCGGCGGTGCCGGCGGCTTGGTCCATGTGGCGTTCCGCGCGTCGAGCACTGAACTCGTCGATGAGTTCCACGTGGCCGCACTCGCGGCCGGTGGCACCGACAATGGCGCGCCGGGCCCGCGTCCGTACCACCCGGAGTACTACGGAGCATTCGTACACGACCCTGATGGCAACAACATCGAAGTCGTCAACCACGGGTCGATCGTTTCCTAGGCCTGCACGCCCAGCTCGTCCTTCGTCGCGACGATCGCCTGCGCCATCGCTTCACCGACCGCCTGCACCGCCGAGAGCGGGCGGATCATCACGGAGAACTCGTCGATCAGCCCAGCGTCATTCAGATGGATGAAGTCGCAGCCGTGCACCGCCTTGTCGCCGACGCGCGCCTTGAAGACGAGCGCGCTGTCGCGGCCGTCGTCTGAGGTCATCTCGCTGACGTACTCGAAGTCCTCGAGCGTGCGCAGCGCGGCGAGCAGCACGGCGGTCACGTATGCCTTGCCTTCGAACGGTGCGAAGACGACCGGACTACGGAAGATCGCCTCGTCGGCGAGCAGGGGTGGGACGGCGTCGAAGTCGCGCGCCTCGACTGCAGCTTTGAACTCTTTCATGTGCCCATCCTTTATGAGGTTGTCTCTCTTGTAGTTCGATCCTGGCCGAAATTCCGGACCTCAGGTCGGATTTCAGGCTATCCTTACTCACCACCCGAGGCGAACTCGTCATCCCAGTTTCGTCGCCTCGATCGGACACACGGCCTTCGGACTCTCCCAGCCGCCCGAGGGCAGACCAACCTCAAATCCGCAGGAGCACGTTCTCGCCATGAGCAATTCAACGATTGATTCTTCGATCGATTCGATGACGCACGTAAAGCTGAAAACCTGGATCAAGGAGATCGCCGAGCTGACCAAGCCCGACTCGATCAAGTTGATGGACGGTTCGGCAGAGGAGTACGACGCCCTCTGCCAGGAGCTCGTCGAGAAGGGCGTCTTCACCAAGCTTTCTGAGGCCAAGCGGCCGAACTCCTACGCAGCCTTCTCCGACCCGTCGGACGTGGCGCGAGTGGAGGACCGCACCTTCATCTGCTCCGAGAACGAGATCGACGCGGGCCCGACCAACAACTGGATGGCCCCCGACGAGATGCGCGCGACGCTCAAGCCCCTCTTCGACGGTGCCATGAAGGGCCGCACGATGTACGTGATCCCCTTCAGCATGGGCCCGGTCGGCTCGGACAAGTCGCACATCGGCATTGAGGTCACCGACTCGCCCTACGTCGCAGCCAGCATGCGGATCATGGCTCGCATCGGCCGACCAGTGCTCGAGCAGCTCGGCGACGACGGCGAATTCGTACCGGCGGTCCACACGGTTGGCGCTCCGCTGGCCGAGGGCCAGGAGGATGTCGTCTGGCCCTGCAACGAGAACAAGTACATCGTCCACTACCCCGAGACACGCGAGATCTGGTCCTACGGATCGGGCTACGGCGGAAACGCCCTGCTGGGCAAGAAGTGTTTCGCGCTGCGCATCGCAAGCGTGATGGCGCGCGACGAGGGCTGGCTTGCCGAGCACATGCTGATCCTCAAGCTCACCTCACCGAAGGGCGAAGTGAAGTTCATCACCGCTGCGTTCCCGAGCGCCTGCGGCAAGACCAACCTTGCGATGCTGGTTCCGACGCTCGAAGGCTGGACCGTCGAGACCGTCGGCGATGACATCGCCTGGATGAAGTTCGGCGACGACGGCCGCCTCTACGCGATCAACCCTGAGGCCGGCTTCTTCGGAGTCGCGCCGGGCACGTCCTACAAGACGAACCCCAACGCGATGGACACGATCACCAAGAACACGGTGTTCACCAACTGCGCGCTGACCGACGACGGCGACATCTGGTGGGAGGGCATGACCGACTCAGCCCCCGAGCACCTGATCGACTGGCACGGAAACGACTGGGCCCCGGGCTCAGAGACAACTGCCGCCCACCCGAACGCGCGCTTCGCCGTTCCGGCTGGACAGGCCCCGTGCATTGCGCCCGAGTGGGAAGACACCGCCGGCGTGCCGATCGACGCGATCCTCTTCGGCGGGCGCCGCGCGACCGTCGTGCCGCTGGTGCGCGAGTCCTTCGACTGGGAGCACGGAACGTTCCTGGCCGCAACGATGAGCAGCGAGATGACCGCAGCAGCAGCCGGCACCGTCGGCGCCCTGCGCTTCGACCCGTTTGCGCAGCTGCCGTTCGCCGGCTACAACATGGGCGATTACATCGCCCACTACCTGAAGATCGGCAAGACCGAGGGCGCGAAGCTCCCGAAGATCTTCTACGTCAACTGGTTCCGCAAGGACGACGACGGCAACTTCATCTGGCCGGGCTACGGTGAGAACAGCCGTGTGCTCGATTGGATCTGCCGCCGCCTCGACGGCGAGGTCGGCGCTGAGGAGACTCCGATCGGCCTCGTGCCGCGAGCCGAGGACCTCAACCTCGACGGTCTCGACATCTCAGCCGAAGCTCTCGAAGCGCTGCTGACGGTCGACACAGAGCTGGTCAAGGCAGAACTCCCGCAGGTCAAGGAGTTTCTGGCCAAGCTCGGCGAGCGTCTGCCGGAGGAGATCAACCGGCAGGTTGCAGAGCTTGAGGCGAAACTCGGCTGAGCGGCGCCGCAATCCACTCTGAGAGCAGCTCCGCGTTCTCCAGCATGTCCGAGTAGGACGCTGGGGGCGCGGGCTCGAAGTGCTCGCTGTAGATGCCGTCCAGGCCTTCGGCGAGCGGTCGATCGAGCAGTTCAAGAAACCCCTGCCGGTAGCCCGGCTCCGGCGGCGGGTCATCGGCCCGCGCGGCCGTCTCCTTGAGCTGCGCGAGTGCCCGCGAAGCGTCGCGTGAGAGACGCCGGCGCGGTGTCAGCCGGTCGACGTCGCTTTCGTCGATCGACCTGAGCACGCGCACGAGGTGTCCGTTCATGCGGTCGCCGTAGAGCCGGCCAACGCTGCTGCGGTTCTCGCCATCCCCTTCGCCGGTGGGGGTCCAATCGCGGTTGGCGACCAACACCGCATCGACATCCAATCCGATCTCAGACGGTGCGCAGCCGTCTGAGATCTTGTGCAGCGACGCCTTGAAGCACGAGTAGCAAGCGCTGCAGACCTGCTGGCCCGGCTTCTGCGAATAGCACGAGTACTGCAGGTCGCGCAGGTCGGTGAAACGCAGATCGAGCAGGCGTTGGATCTGAAAATGCTCGAGTGCGGATGTGGCGCTGTCATACCTGATGCGGGTCGGTTCGATCAACGCGCTCAGGACACGCTGGGTCACCCCCGAGTAGGCGAAGTGCTCGATCTGCACGACGGTTCCCTCGCGGTTCAGATTCTCTTGCGCTTCAGCTTCTGACGCGAGCAGAATCTGCGGCGCGCCCCGGACCCAGGCAGCGACCCACGCGCACGCGAAGTAGAGCAGCGTGTCTGTCACCTCGCTGACAGCGAGCCGGCAGCGCGCGGCCGTGGGGTGACTGTTGTCAAAGCACGAGCGCAGGTCCGAACCCACGCGAAGCATCTCCGCGCCTGTGCGTTCCGCCGATTCGCGTAGCACTCGCTCGTATCGATCGGTGGCGAACTCTTGAGAGCCGGCGCGCGCCGAAGTGACGTTGACCAGCAGCGGGGTGCGTCCAAGTTCGCGCATTGACGCGAGCTGGACAAGACTGTCGCGACCGCCGCTGAACGCGCAGACGATCTTTGACCGGTCGCTGATCGCGGCCGGCGGCAGGTCGTGCGCGGGTGGTCCCGCGCTGAGCAGTTCGACTTGGCGACGTGTCCGACGCGCGAAGGATTCCTCCCCGTCGGCGTCTCGGTCATTCTCGAGCGTCGATACGGCGGCATCGATCATCCGCTGCCAGAACTCATGCTCTTCTTCACCCAGCGCGCGCGGCAGCTCGATCCGACAAGGCCGCAGGAGCGCCCAATGGTTGTGCAGGCAGATCAGCATCACCCGCAGCCAGATCGCGTCCGGTACCTCGGCCAGCGGCACCGCGTCCGGAAAATCAATCTGAAAGCCCGGCCGCAGATAGAACCCGCGATCCCCGTCCGATTCCCACGCAAAGTGCACCGTCTGGCCCTCGACGCGGGGCTCCTTGAGGCGGATCGTCACGGGATTGCGCGTGGTCATCGTCTAATCCGTCTTGCCGAGCGCGCGCCGCAGCGGCTGGAGGCGGCCGCGCAGTTGCCACCAGGTTCCGGCCTCGATTGCGCTGAGCGTCGCGTCACGCTGCTCAAGCTCGTTGATCCGTTGGGCGATTTCGCGCCCGATCAGCGCCTCGAGGTCGCCGGCCAGCCAGCGTGCGAGCACCCATGTGGCGCCGCGGGACCGCGTGAGTTCGAGCAACAGTCGCGCTCGGCGCTCGTCGAGCAGGCCGTCGGCGTCATTGAGTTCAGGGATCAGCTCTGCCAGCTCGCCGGGCATCAGCACACCGTGCCGATCGAACAGCACGGCGTGCGATTCGAGCACGCGCAGGCGCGGTGCGAGCAGTGGCATCGTCTCGCCAGGCGGGAGCGGGCCGCTCGCGGCGGTCTCGACCTGCGCGTCTTGGACGCGCACCACTGGGGGCGCCGCGGTCGTCCCACGGGCGCGCAGCGCCCAATCGGCGTCGCGGCAGGCCCCAGCTTCGAGCGCGGCGATTGGTCGGTCCTTCAGCGCGCTCGCGCGAAAAAGGCCGCCGGCGGTCGGCGCCCAGTCGCAGCGCTCGGTCGCATCGCCGGGCGAGCAGTGACGTAGCTCGACGCTCGATTCTCCAGCGGCGAGCCAGCCACCGCAGCCGAGCGAGCGGCCCTCCTGGGAGACCAGCTCCGGCGCGGCGGCGAGCGCGTCCGGCGTCGCGCGCAGGGCGTCGACAAGCGACTCGATCGCGCCCGCGGGCGGGCGCTGCCCGGCGTCAAGGATCAGCACGAACTCGGCCTCAGGATGGCTTGCGAGCCGACCTGTCAGTTCGGGCAGTTGATCGACGGTGAGCACGAGCACGTCGTCCGGGGCGTCCAGCCTGGGCGTGTCGTGAGCGACTTCGCGCGCTGCGACAGGGATCGGCTGCACGTCATATTCGCCAAGGCACGACAGCGCGATCGCGCCGAGCTTGAAGTAGTTGCCCTCGGCGTAGGTGACCCGTTTGCCCATCAGGGCACCGGCGATCATCACGTGCGCACGGTCGGTGGTGACCTCTTGATGACGGGAGATCTCTGCCAGCCACGCCTCGAGCGAGCCGGCCGTTGCTGAGATGTCGGCACCGAGATCATCACCTGGACGGTTGGGTGCGCGTTCGGCGTCGGTTCTGAACGCGACTAGCGTGCCGCTCCCGGCTTCCGTGAAGCGCGAGAGGTCGGCAAAGAAGGCGCAGTCGTGGGCAAGGCGCGCATCGCAGAGATCGCGAATCGCCGCATATGACACCGGCTCACGAGCGAATACCAGCGCCGAGGTCCGCGCGAGGGCCGATCGCACGCGCTCGACGTCGACCTCGAACGTAGACGGCAGCACGACCACTCGCTCAAACCGCTGCTCTGCGATCTCCAACACTTCGGGCATGAACTCGTTGAAAGCGCGGCACCAGCCGCCCCCGCCGGAAATCACCGCGAGTTCGCCGCGCTCGCTCGAGAGATCGTCGACGGAAATCTCACGGTGGATACGCGCGCCGAGCAGTTCGCGCGTGCCCGCCCAGATCAGCTCGTCGCCGATGTTGCCGTACGGCCGGACGATCGTCGGCGAGTCTGCGGAATCGAGCACGTCAAGCAGCAGCTGGCGGCTCTCATCGAGAGTCGGCATCGCAATCGGATCGCCTGCCTCACGGCCGCCGATCGAAGGTGTGGGTTTGAGTCCGGTCAAGCTGTGGGCCGCGTCCTGTCGGGGGAGTTCATCGTACCCACGCATTCGTCCCCGACCAGTGCTACAGTTACGCGTTCGGCCGTCTATATCCGTAGCCGCGCGAGTGTGCCCAACGCACATCGCCCGGGGTCCGTGAGGCGCCGAACCTTCCGAATCTTTCTACGACCGATCGCCAGTCGGTCGCCCCCAAAATCCGCCGTCGCCCGGCAAGCACGGCTGAATACTTCCGACCGCCCAACCATCTGAGGAGTTGTAGACCCTTGGCCACCACTGCGCCTGCACCGCGTACGCGCCGCACTTTTGCGCGACTCGACAAGAAGCTCGATGTCCCGAACCTGATCGACATCCAGAAGCAGTCATTCGACTGGCTTGTGGACCCGAAGAAGGGCGGCCTGCGTCAGACGATCAACGACGTCTCGCCGATCGAGGACTACACCGGAAACCTCGGCGTCGTCTTTGGCGACATCAAGTTCGAGGAGCCCGCGCACAGCATCGCCGAGTGCCGCGAGAAGGACCTCACCTACTCGCGCCCGCTTTCGGTCACGGTGGCCTTCCAGAACCGCGAGACCGGTGAGATCCGCGAGCAGAGCGTCTTCATGGGCGACTTCCCTTGGATGACCGACCGCGGCACCTTCATCATCAACGGCACCGAGCGCGTCGTCGTGACGCAGCTCCAGCGCTCGCCGGGCGCCTACTTGATGGAGCCCAAGGACCGCGAGAAGCAGGTCTTCGTCGCCAACCTGATGCCTTCGCGCGGCTCTTGGCTCGAGGTCGAGATCGACAAGAAGGGCCGCGTCTACGCCCGTATCGACCGCAAGCGCAAGCTGCCGGTGACCGTGCTGCTGCGCGCGCTCGGGTTCGTCGACCACGACGAGATCCTCAAGATGTTCGACAACTCGGCCTACATCAAGAACACGCTCGAGGCCGACGCAGAAGGCGTTCTGACCCACGAGGGCTCGCTGATCGAGCTCTTCAAGAAGCAGCGTCCGGGCGAGCCGCCGAGTCTCGACAACGCTCGCAACTTGCTCGAGAGCCTGTTCTTCGACCCCAAGCGCTACGACCTCACCAAGGTCGGCCGCTACAAGCTCAACAAGCGCCTGCAGCTCGACGAGCCGCTCGACCAGCGCCAGCTGACCAAGAACGACATCGTCGCGCTGGTCAAGGAGCTCGTCTCGATCCCGCGCGACATGGGCATCCCCGAGGACGTCGAGTTCAAGGACTACGCCGCTGAGGGCCAGACCTACGCGCGCGAGCCGATTCAGTCGCGACTCGACGAGTTCGAGCACTTCGGTAACCGCCGCCTGCGCACTGTCGGCGAGCTGATCCAGGACTACTTCCGCATGGGGCTCTACAGGATGGAGCGCACCGTCCGCGAGAAGCTGACCACGGAAGACGCCGACACGATCACGCCGCAGACGATCATCAACATTCGTCCCGTCGTGGCCGCGCTGAAGGAGTTCTTCGGTTCCTCGCAGCTCTCGCAGTTCATGGACCAGACGAACTCGCTCTCGGGCCTCACGCACCGCCGCCGCCTCTCGGCGCTCGGTCAGGGAGGCCTCACCCGTGAGCGCGCTCCGATCGAGGTCCGCGACGTTCACACCACCCACTACGGCCGCATGTGCCCGATCGAGACGCCGGAAGGTCCGAACATCGGCCTGATCGGCACGCTCGCCTCGCACGCGTCGATCAACGAGTACGGCTTCGTCACGACGCCCTACCGCGTCGTCGAGAACGGCGTTGTCACCGAGAAGATCGTCCACCTTGACGCCAACGAGGAGGCCGACAAGCGCATCGCCCAGGCGAACGCCGAGGTCGACGCCAAGACCGGCAAGATCAAGGGCGAGACGGCCTGCCGTTTCGAGGGTGAGTACCTCACGCTCGCGCCCAAGGAGATCGACCTGATGGACGTCTCCCCCGAGCAGATCTGGTCTGTCTCGGCCGGAATGATTCCCTTCCTCGAGCACGACGACGCCAACCGCGCGCTGATGGGTTCGAACATGCAGCGCCAGGCGGTGCCGCTGCTCGTGCCGGAGGCTCCGCTGGTCGGAACCGGCATGGAGTACCGCGCCGCGATGGACTCCGGTGACGTGATCGTCGCCGAGGCCGACGGTGTCGTCGAACTGGTCGACGCCGAGCGCATCGTCGTCGCCTCGGGCTCAAAGAAGCGCGAGTACCCGACGCTGAAGTTCATGCGTTCGAACCAGGGCACCCTGATCCACCAGAAGCCGCGCGTCTCGGTCGGTGACAAGGTCAAGGCCGGCCAGCTGCTGGCCGACGGCTCCTCGACCGACCAGGGCGAGATGTCGCTGGGCAAGAACCTGCTCGTGGCGTTCATGTCCTGGGAGGGCTACAACTTCGAGGACGCGATCATCCTCAGCCAGCGCCTGGTCAAGGACGACGTGCTGACCTCGATCCACATTGAGGAGTACGAGGTCGACGCCCGCACCACCAAGCTGGGCGACGAAGAGATCACGCGCGACATCCCCAACCGCAGCGAGGAATCGCTGCGCAACCTCGACGACCGCGGTGTGATCCGGGTCGGTGCCGAGGTCAAGTCGGGCGACCTGCTCGTCGGCAAGGTGACGCCGAAGGGCGAGACCGAGCTGACCGCGGAAGAGAAGCTGATCCGCGCGATCTTCAAGGAGAAGGCGCGCGAGGTGCGCGACACCTCGCTGAAGGTCCCGCACGGTGAGGGCGGCGTCGTGATCGACGTCAAGACCTTCTCACGCGAGGCCGGCGACGACCTCTCGCCGGGTGTCAACGAGCTCGTCCGCGTGTACGTGGCCAAGAAGCGCAAGATCGCCGAGGGCGACAAGCTCGCCGGACGCCACGGCAACAAGGGAGTGATCTCCAAGATCGTCCCGGCCGAGGACATGCCGCACCTTGAGGACGGCACCCCGGTCGACGTGATCCTGAACCCGCTGGGCGTTCCGAGCCGTATGAACGTTGGCCAGGTGCTCGAGACGCACCTTGGGTGGGCTGCGGCCGAGGGTTGGTTTGACGACCCCGACCGTCCCCAGAACAAACTGACCGACGGATCGCCCGACGCGCGTACGCACGTCGCGACGCCGGTCTTCGACGGTGCCACGGTGGCCGACGTCGACAACGCGCTGGTCGGCTGGGCTGAGAAGCACGCCGAGCGCGGAATCGACTTCGGTGTCGACAACAAGGAGATCGAGGGCCGCCGCTCTGCCGGCAAGGTCCAGCTCTACAACGGCCGCACCGGCGAGCCGTTCGAGGAGCGCGTCACCGTCGGCTACATGTACATCCTCAAGCTGCACCACTTGGTCGACGACAAGATCCACGCCCGTTCGACCGGCCCGTACAGCCTCGTCACCCAGCAGCCGCTGGGCGGTAAGGCGCAGTTCGGTGGTCAGCGCTTCGGCGAGATGGAGGTCTGGGCGCTCGAGGCGCACGGAGCTGCCTACACGCTGCAGGAGATGCTCACGATCAAGTCCGACGACACGATCGGACGCGTCAAGGCGTACGAGTCGATCGTCAAGGGCGAGAACATCCCCGAGCCGTCGGTTCCCGAATCGTTCAAGGTGCTGCTCAAGGAGATGCAGTCGCTGGGCCTCGACGTCCAGGTGCGCTCCGAAGGCGGCGGCGACCTTGAGATCGCCGAGGAAGAGGACGATCTGCTGCGCGCCGCCGAGGAGCTCGGCATCGACCTCTCCGGAGTTCGCGCCGCCGACGACGCAGAGACGGCAGAAGCAGACGGCGACTTGTCCGAGCAGCCCGCCCCCGAGGCTGCCGAGGAGCCCCTCATCGAAGACATCGCCACCGGAGAGATCAACTCCGACGGCGGCGACGAGTAGGCGACCAGACCACCGCACTAGAGATAGAGAGAGATCACATGATCGACATCAACGAGTTCGACACAATCAACATCGGTCTGGCGTCTTCCAAGCAGGTGCGCTCCTGGAGCCACGGCGAAGTCACCAAGCCCGAAACGATCAACTACCGCACGCTCAAGCCGGAGAAGGATGGCCTTTTCTGCGAGCGCATCTTCGGTCCGACCAAGGACTGGGAGTGCTACTGCGGTAAGTACAAGCGCGTCCGCTACAAGGGCATCGTCTGCGAGCGTTGCGGCGTCGAAGTGACGCGCAGCAAGGTCCGCCGCGAGCGCATGGGTCACATCGACCTTGCGGCGCCGGTTTCCCACATCTGGTTCTTCAAGGGCGTGCCTTCGCGTATCGGCTACCTGCTGGACATGGCGCCCAAGGACCTCGAGAAGGTGCTCTACTTCGCCGCCTCGATCGTCACCTATATCGACGAAGAGGCGCGCCAGAAGGACATGGGCAAGCTCGAGAAGGAAGTTCAGAAGTACGTGGACGGCCTCGAGTCCGAGAAGCAGCAGATGGTGCAGGAGATCCAGGAATCGATCGAGCGCCGCGTCGCTTACTACGAGACCGGCAAGCAGACCGACTTCTCGCCCGACGACCACCTCTGGGCCGAGAACCTCGACGCCAAGCCCACGCGCATGAAGGCTGACGATCGCGAGAAGGCGATCTCCGCCGTGCGCAAGGCGCTTGAAGGCGACATCGCCGACACCGAGGCCTACATGGACTCCTCGATCGACCGCATGCAGCGCACCTGGGAGCTCTTCACCGAGATGCAGGTTCGCGACATCGTTCCCGACGAGTCGCTCTTCCGCGAGCTGCGCGAGCGCTTCGGCAGCCCGTATGGCTTTGGCGAGTACTTCCGCGGCGGCATGGGCGCCGACGCGGTGCGCGACCTGCTCGAGCAGGTCGACCTTGAAGCTGAGGCCGAGAAGCTCGACATCGAGGTCAAGACCGCCAAGGGTCAGAAGCAGGCCCGCAGCGTCAAGCGTCTGAAGGTCGTAACGGCCTTCCTGGGCTCTGAGAACAAGCCCAGCGACATGATCCTCGAGGCCGTGCCGGTGATTCCGCCGGAGCTGCGCCCGATGGTCCAGCTCGACGGTGGCCGCTTTGCGACCTCGGACCTCAACGACCTCTACCGCCGCGTGATCAACCGCAACAACCGGTTGAAGCGTCTTTTGGACCTCGGCGCGCCGGAGATCATCGTCAACAACGAAAAGCGCATGCTGCAGGAAGCCGTTGACGCGCTGTTTGACAACGGCCGCCGCGGCCGCCCGGTCACCGGACCCGGCAACCGCGCGCTCAAGTCGCTCTCAGACATGCTCAAGGGCAAGCAGGGCCGCTTCCGTCAGAACCTGCTCGGTAAGCGCGTCGACTACTCGGGCCGTTCGGTCATCGTGTCAGGCCCGAACCTGCGCCTGCACCAGTGCGGTCTGCCGAAGATCATGGCGCTCGAGCTGTTCAAGCCGTTCATCATGGCCCGTCTGGTCGAGCGCAAGGTCGTCCAGAACATCAAGGCCGCCAAGAAGATGGTCGAGAGCGGAGTGCCCGAGGTCTGGGACGTGCTCGAAGAGGTGATCCACGAGCACCCGGTGCTGCTCAACCGCGCACCGACCCTTCACCGTCTGGGAATCCAGGCGTTCGAGCCGATCCTCGTCGAGGGCAAGGCGATCCAGGTCCACCCGCTGGTCTGTCACGCCTTCAACGCCGACTTCGACGGCGACCAGATGGCCGTGCACCTTCCGCTCAGTGCGGAGGCGCAGGCCGAGGCACGACTGCTGATGCTCTCGAGCAACAACATCCTGTCCCCGGCGACCGGTCAGCCGCTGGCCACGCCGTCGCAGGACATGGTGCTGGGTACGTACTACCTGACCTACGGCCCCTCCGCCGAGGAGCTTGAGGCCAAGGAAGCCGAGATCAAGGCCGGCGACGCGAAGGACCGCCCGAAGGTGTTCCGCAGCGCGCAGGAAGCTGAGCTCTCCTACGAGCACCGCGCCGTCAAGCTGCAGGACCTCGCTGAGTACCGCCGTCCGGGAACGGACGACCACGTGCTCACGACGGTCGGTCGAATCATCTTCAACGAGACGATCGAGCGTGCGCTCGAGCAGACTCTCGGTGAGGACTTCAACCCGAAGGACTACGAGTTCGTCAACCAGTCGATGCGCAAGAAGGACACCAACGCGCTGATCGGCCGCTTGATCTACGCCCACGGCGCTTCGGCGATCGCGATCGTGCTCGACGCCTTCAAGGACCTCGGCTTCAAGTACGCGACGCGCTCCGGCGTGACGTTCTCCAAGAACGACATCGTCGTGCCGCCGAGCAAGCCCGAGATCCTCGCCAAGTACGACGAGCGGGTCGCCGAGATCTCCGACCAGTACGACATGGGTCTGATCTCGCAGGCCGAGCGCCACGACCTGATCGTCGAGCAGTGGACGCAGGCGACCGAAGAGGTCGGGCAGGCGATGGAGGACAACCTCGAAGAGCTCAACCCGATCTACATGATGGCCAACTCCGGCGCGCGTGGATCGTTCAAGCAGATCCGCCAGCTGGCCGGTATGCGTGGCCTGATGGCAAACCCGAAGGGTGAGATCATCGAGCGTCCGATCAAGGCGAACTTCGTCGAAGGTCTGACCGTTCAGGAGTACTTCATCTCCACCCACGGTGCGCGCAAGGGTCTCGCCGACACCGCGCTGCGTACCGCGGACTCCGGTTACCTGACGCGTCGTCTGGTCGACGTCTCGCAGGACGTGATCATCCGTGAGAACGACTGCAAGACCAAGGACGACGTCGAGCTCGAGGTCTGGCGCGACGGCGCGATCAACGACAACCTCGTCGGTCGCTTCCCGTCCGAGGACTGGAAGACCAAGCGCGGCCGCGTGATCTGCTCGAAGAACGAGATGATCTCGCCGGATCACCTGGTTGACGCGGAGGAGACCTTCGCTGACGAGCCCGACGCGGTCGTCCGTCTGCGTTCGGTGCTCAAGTGCCGCGCCGAGACCGGCATCTGCCAGAAGTGCTTCGGCGCCTCGCTGGCAACGGGCCAGCTCGCCGAGATCGGCGACGCGGTCGGCATCATCGCCGCCCAGTCGATCGGTGAGCCGGGAACCCAGCTGACGATGCGTACGTTCCACACCGGTGGTATCGCCGGCGCGGACATCACGCACGGTCTGCCGCGAATCGTCGAGCTCTTTGAGGCTCGCAAGCCGAAGGGTCTTGCGGTGCTCTCAGAGCAGGCCGGCAAGGTCGCCGTCGAGGAGACCGAGAAGGCCCGCAAGGTGACGATCACCGATGAGGCCGGGGAGGAGCACGCCTACTCGTTCCCGCGCCGCACGCGACTGTTTGTCGAGCACGGCCAGAAGGTCGAGGCCGGTACGCAGCTCAACGAGGGCTCGCTCTACCCGCACGACCTGCTGCGCATCAGCGGCCGCACCGCCACCGAGGTCTACCTGACGGCCGAGGTGCAGAAGGTGTACAAGTCGCAGGGCGTCGACATCAACGACAAGCACATCGAGATCATCGTCCGCCAGATGATGAAGAAGGTGAAGGTCGAGCAGAAGGGCGACTCCGAACTTCTGCCCGGTCAGTACATCGAGATCAACGAGATCGAGGACCTCAACAAGGAGCTCAAGAAGGCCAAGAAGGAGCAGGTGAGCTTCGAGGAAGTCATCCTCGGAATCACCAAGGCCTCGCTCGCGACCGAGAGCTTCCTCTCGGCGGCCTCCTTCCAGGAGACCACCAAGGTCCTCACCGACGCGGCGCTCGAGCGCAAGACCGACCGCCTCGTCGGACTCAAAGAGAACGTGATCATCGGCAAGCTGATCCCGGCCGCAACCGGACTCAAGCGCTACCGCTCAATCGAGATCGAGCCCACCGAGCCGCTGCCGGCTCCGGGCGACCTCGACTTCGGCCGCCTCTCGGCCGAAGAGCTCGCGGCGCTGGGCGACGGCGACGGCGGACTCGGAGCGCTGACCGGCGAAGGCCTGGAGGCTGAGCTGGCACGGCTGTCCGAGCAGGGCGTCGGCGAGTAGCCAGCTCTTGACTAATCGCTAGGTTGCGCGAAGCCCGGCCATAAGGCCGGGCTTCGCGCGTTAATGCGGGAAATCTTCCATGCGGCCACCCCGCGGGGTGGGCCGATGGAAGATTTGCCGCTTACCTATGCGCTTCCGCCGTCGGCGAGCCTGCGCAAGCGGACGACGAACTCGTCGTCCGGCCCGATCAGTGATCCCACCCGATCGGCTGCTCGTGTGAGAATCGCTGAGTCCACCTCTGCGACGGCCTCAATGTCCGCCCAGTCCTTCGTGCGGTTGAAGAACGCTTTGAAGAGCACAAGCGACTCGCAGGAGAGCACCGGGATTTCGCGCCCCGACAGGGGAACCCAGCGGATCTCGGCCGACACTTCGTCGTGCACAGGAAGATTGTTGAGGAAGAGGTCGATCGGGACGCTTTCCCACCAGACGCGAGTTTGTCCGTCGCGCAGGATCTGCGCGACATCCTCGTCACTGACCGTCACGCCCTCGGGCAGCGAGTCGGTGGCCTCGCGTGCTCGCTCGGCCGGAATGAAGATGTTCACATCGAGATCGCGGGTGCCGCGCGGTTCAGCTACGCAGTAAGCCAAGGCGATCGCGCCGCCGAAGGCATGCCGCATGCCTGCGCTGGTCAGGGCGTCATGAACCGCAAACAGCTTCCTGACGAGCTCGGTCACGCCAGCGCTCCGACTTTCGTGGCGAGCGGGGGATAGGAATTCTCGGGCTTCGGTTTGAATGGCAGGGCTTCCGCAAGACCGAGGACCTGCTCAAGGATTCTTCCGGCGCGGACTGGATCCACGGGCGGCGCAACCGGCTCGATAGCGATTCGGAAGCCGGCGGCGCCCAGGATTCGAGCGAACATCTCAGCCGACGGTTCACGCTTGCCGCGCTCGTAGACATTCATCACCGAGCGGGGTACTCCGGCGCGCCGCGCGAGTTCGGCCTGGGAAATGCCAGCCTCAAGCCTGGCCCGAGAGATCACGTAGTGCGTGTGCGATGCCATGCAGATATGTTAGCGAAAACGCTAACAATATGCAAATGCAGCGCAGCGGCTATCGTCTCCAACCCAATGGCGACCTTCGAAGAACTCAACGCGCTCAGCTCCAAGGAACTGCACGACCGCGCCACCGAGCGCGCCAAGAAGCACGTCGATCTCAGCTTCTACTGGGACTTGCTCAAGGTGTTGCCGGCTGCGGAAGCGGCGATCGGAAACGAGGATCAGTCGACGGCCGACATCTTCAAGATCGGCTCACTGCTGCGCGACTTCTTCGAGGCCGAAGAGGGCGACGATCACCTCGAAGCGCTGCGGCCGTTCTTCATCGACTATCTGACCAAGCACTCGGACTGACCGCGGCGCTCCACGCCAGGAGCTCCTCAACGTGTTCGTCGGTCATCCCGACGTAAGGGTCGGTCGAAACAAGCAGAGTCGGCGCCGATCGCCCTGCGGCCCATTCCTCGCACGCCGGGTTGTGTCCGTCGTCAATCCACGCGGCCGGCAGCTCCCCGGCCCGCGCGGTCAGCTCCTCGAGTTTCCAGTGCCCGCTGCCGTCGGTGCTCGGCCGGGTGGCGAACTCGATCACCTCAAGCTCGCCGGGCAGGCCGAGCATGTGCACCAGGTGGTCGTTGGCGCGGTCACCCCAACCCGTGGCCCAGAGCGATTCATAAGCAGGCAACACTTTCCTAACCCTGCTCCCCATAGATGCCGGAATATGGTGTGGGATGCCGTCGACGAGATGGAAGTCGCGAGGATCGACGTTCTCGCCATCGAATCCATAGACACTGAGCACGCCGTCGACATCAATGAATAGGAGAGGCTTTCCGGCCATCAATCGAGCGTAGTTGGCGCGCAATCCCTGCGCCTTTTGTCCAGCGCGCGTTGCAGGTTTTGAGTTGATCTGCCCAGAGGGGTAAAGCCCCCGGCGGATTCGTTCGATACCCACGGCACGCATCGCGGACACGCACGGAAGCAGTCCGATCGATGCGGCCTCCGCCGCGCAGACGTTCATAGATCGGCACGGAGAGATTCAACGGATTGAATACATGGGTGGGACGGATCTACAAATAGGTGTTGCTCTGGCGCTTTTCTGCGCCTTCGCGACCAACCTGGGCTTCATGCTCAAGCACCGCGGCGCCACACAGGCGCCGCTGGTCGATTTCCGGCACCCGGCCAAGAGCGCCGTCGCGCTCTTCAAGTCACCCGCCTTTGTGCTGGGCTACGCGGTGGCGGTCGTCGGAGTCACGCTGCATATTGCAGCGCTGTGGTTTGCCCCGATCTCGATCGTGCAGTCCACGATCTCGGGCGGACTCGTCTTCCTCGCCGTGATCGCCGAGCGCATCTTCGGTCTGCACCTGGGCCGCCGCCAATGGGCCGGCGTTTTGCTGACCGCATTTGGCCTGATGCTGCTGGCGCTGACCGTGCGCCACGCCGGCGGTCATCAGGGATTCTCGATGTCGGCGCTGATCGCCTTCGAGAGCATCGCGCTGCTGATGGGCGTTCTGCTGCTGGCTGGACCGCGCCTTGGAGCTGCGGCTCACCACCACGGTTTGATTCTCGCTGCCGCATCCGGCCTGCTGATCGGGGTGAGCGACGTGGCGATCAAGGCGATGACGAATATTGCCAGCGCCGAAGGTGTCGCCGCCGCGCTGGTCTCGCCCTGGCTCGTGCTCGCGCTGTCAATGGCAGTCGTTTCGTTCTTCTCGGTCGCCAAGGCCTTGCAGATCGGCGAAGCGGTGCCGGTGATCACGATGATCGGAGTTGCCGCGAGTCTGCTTCAGATCGTCGGCGGAATCGTCGTCTTCAACGATCCGCTGCCAAGCGGAACGCTCGGCATCGTCGCGCAGGGCGCAGGTTTTGCGCTGATCTGCGTCGCCGCAGCACTGGTGCCGGCGCCAACGCGCGTCGCCACGCCGCAAGCGGCCTAGCTGCTGATCAAATAAATTGCCATCCAATCGTGCCTGCGGCACGTATTAACTGGCAATGGCGACGATCCACCGCAACGACAGGAGTCCGGGGCAGCGCGTAGCTGTGATCGGCGGTGGAATATCTGGCCTCACCGCCGCCTACCGGCTGGGCTCCGAGCATCACGTGACGGTCTTTGAGGCCGAGCAACGGCTCGGCGGCCACAGCAGCACCGTTCTGGTCGACACGCCGGCCGGCCAGCAGCCGGTGGACACCGGCTTCATCGTCTTCAACGACCGCAACTACCCGGTCTTCTCGCAACTGCTCAGCGAGATCGGAGCCGAGTGGGTTCCATCGAACATGAGCTTCAGCGTCAGCGACACCGCCGGCGACTTCGAGTACGCGGGCAGCTCGCCAAACGCCCTCTTCGCTACTCGGCGCAACCTCTTCAGGCCGGCGTTTCACAGGATGATCGGCGACCTGATGCGGTTCAACGCGGCGGCGCGCAGATCGCTCGAGGACGGCGCGGCCGATGACATCTCGCTGCGAGACTTTCTGGCGCTCGGCGGATACTCCGAGTACTTCGTCGAGCGGCTGATCGTGCCTCAGGTTTCGGCCGTCTGGTCGGCCGATCCTGCGCAGCTGGACGAGTTCCCTGCGCGGATCGTCTTCGAGTTCTTCAACAACCACGGGATCCTCGAGCTCACGGGCAGGCCGCGGTGGCGGACGATTCGGGGCGGCTCGGCGGCATACGTGGCCAAGCTGCGCGCCGCTACGCGTGCTGAGTTCCACGAGGGCTACGGCGTCGAGGCGGTGCGTCGTGGAGAAAACGGAGTGGCGGTCAAGCTGGGCGACGGGGCCGAGGCGATCTTCGACGAGGTGGTGATCGCAACGCACAGCGACCAAGCGCTCGCACTGCTCGCCGACCCCAGCCGCGAGGAGCGTGAGATTCTCGGGGCGATCCCGTATCAGGACAACGACGTCGTGCTGCACACCGATCAGTCGCTGCTGCCGCGTCGCCGCGCGGCACGCGCGAGCTGGAATTACCACCTCGCCGATCGGCCCAACGGCCGCACGACCGTGACCTACTGGATGAACAACCTCCAACCGATTCCCGGTGATCGTCAGTTTCTGGTGACGCTGAACATGACCGACCAGATCGATCCGGCAAGCATCATCCGCGAGCATCGCTTCGCGCATCCGGTCTTCACGCGCGAGGGGTTGGAGGCCCAGCGGCGCCACGGGGAGATCAGTGGGGTCAATCGCACGCACTTCTGCGGCGCCTACTGGCGGTGGGGCTTCCACGAGGACGGCGCCTGGAGCGGCGAGCGCGCCGCGGCGTCGATTCTTCGCCGCGAAGCGGGCAGCGAGCAACTGGCGGCGGTCAAATGAGCGGGCGCTCATCCGTCTATGTGGGGTCTGTGAAGCATGCGCGCCTCGCGCCGCGCCGCCGCAGCTTCGATTACCCCGTCTACATGCTGCTGCTGGACCTCACGGAAATCGAGCAGCCGCGCCGCGCCGCCAGAGCCTTTGGCGGCACGCGGTTCTTCAGCACCCGCAGATTCGCGCCGGCGCGATTCTGTCGCGAGGACTTTCTCGGCGATCCGACCCGACCGCTCTCCGAATGTGTTCGGGACTTGGTCGAGGCCGAGCACGGCGTGCGCCCCGCCGGGCGCATTCAGCTTCTGGCCAACCCGCGCAGCTTCGGCTACCAGTTCAACCCGATCGCCGTCTACTACGTCTTTGACGAGGCCGACGAGTCGCTGGAGTACGTCGTCGCCGACGTCTCGAACATCCCCTGGCGCGAGAGCCACCCATACGTGTTCGCCGCCGGCCAAGACGGATCGGTCGACGCGCGCACCGAGAAGCTGATGCATGTCTCGCCGTTTCTGGAGATGGACTACATCTACCGCCTGAGGACCGCTGCCCCGAGCGAGCGCCTGAACGTAAGCGTTACCAACTCACGCGACGGGGCTGTTGAATTCGCCGCGATGCTCGATCTGCGCCTGCGCGGCGCCAGCGCGTCCGCGCTGCGGCGCACGTTGCTGCGCTTTCCCGCGATGGCCGCCCTGGTCACCGCCCGGATCTTCTGGCAGGCAGCCCGCATGCGGGTCGCTGGCTTTCGCTGGTATCCACGCGCGCAGACGCGAATCGCGGTAGAAAGCGAGAGCAAGAGCAACTCGCCAAGAGCTGAGGAACGTGTCGAAATCGGTTGACAGCGCCGCGCGCCGCGTGATGTTCAATGTGCTCGCCCGCATGAGTCGCGGGCGCGTTGAACTGCACGAACCGGGACGTGTTTTCACGTTCGGCCAACCGGCACGGGCGGCCGCGGTGACCGCTCGCGTCGAAGTGCACGATCCGCACTTCTACACGTCGTTCTTTCGCGGGAGCCTTGGACTTGCCGAGAGCTACATCGACGGAGAATGGGATTCTGACGATCTCACGGCGCTCGTTCGCGTCGGCGCACTGAACATGCCGACGTTCGACCGTGCGCGCGCCTTCTACCGCGTCGCCGAGCGCCCGGCCCGCGCGCTGCACGGGATGATCTACGACGAGCGTCGCCATCGCCGGCGCACCGCCCGCCACTACAACCTCGGCAACGAGCTGTTCGAGCGGATGCTCGACCCGAGCATGGCCTATTCCTCCGCGATCTTCAGTGGTGCAGACCAATCCCTTGAGGAGGCGCAGATCGAGAAGTTCGATCGCATCTGCAGGCGACTGGAACTGACCTCGGGCGATCGCCTGTTGGAGATCGGCACCGGATGGGGCGGATTCGCGATCCACGCCGCCGGTGAGTACGGGGCGCATGTGACGACGACCACGATCTCCGCGGAACAGGCGCGGCTCGCTCGGGGCCGTGTCGAGGCCGCCGGACTTTCTGACCAGATCCGGATCGTCGAGCGCGACTTCGCAGATCTCACCGGCAGCTTCGACAAGCTCGCCTCGATCGAGATGATCGAGACGATCGGTTGGAAGCGCTTTGACGAGTTCTTCGCGACCTGCGACCGGTTGCTCGCGCCGGGCGGCCTGATGTGCCACCAGATCATCACGATTGACGATCGTGCCTACGAAGCCGAGAAGATGTCGCGCAGCTTCATCAACACGCTGGTCTTCGAGGGCGGCAGCCTGCCGAGCAACTCATACATCGCCGGCGCGATCGAGCGGCTGACCGAAATGCAGCTGGTCGAGTTCGAGGACATCACCGATCACTATCCCGAAACCCTGCGGCGTTGGCGCGCGAACTTCAACCGCAGCTTCAACGAGCTGCGCGGCGCCGGTTACGACGAGCGCTTCTGGCGGCTCTGGAATCTGTACCTGGCCTACTGCGAGGCGGGATTCATCGAGCGCCGAATCCTCGTCGGCCAGAGTCTCTACGTCAAGCCGGGCGTGCGCGCGATTCAGCGCTTGAACATGCGCGAGGAGGCCGCGTCGAGCAGCGCGCCGGGTCCGCGCGAGGCGAGGATGCCGAGTCTGGTCTTACCCGAAGGCTGAACCGCCGCCGCACCGCGTTCGATCGCCTTTACCGCCTTGGCGGCCCACTCTTCCGGTTCGACCGCATCCCAGCCGCTCGTATCGAAGTGTTCGCCGAACGCCTGCTCGGTTTCGTCGAGCATCGCGGTGCGCACGCCGGGGGTCACCAGATGCGTGACGCTCACGCCGCTGCCGGCCAGTTCCCGCCGCATCGCCTCACTGAAGGCGACGACGCCGGCTTTGCTCGCGGCGTAGACGCTGGCCATCGGCAGGTAGACGTAGCCGGAGAAGCTGGCGTTGTTGACGATCGCGCCGCGGCCGCGCTTGAGCATGCCGGGCAGCACCGCGCGCGTCAGGTGGATCGTGGCGGCGAGATTGACCTGCAGGGCCTGATCGATCTGATCCGGTGTCAGGTCTTCGAGCATCCCGGCGGCCAGGACCCCGGCGTTGTTGATGAGGATGTCCGTCTCGGCGAAAATGTCGGGCTCGGTGGCGATCGCGCTTTCGATCGCCGTGCGTGAGGAGAGATCCAGCAACAGGGGACTGACGTTGCCGGCCGGCGGCTGGTACTCGTCCGGCCGGCGTACTCCGGCACAGACCACTTCGCAGTGTTGGGCCAGCTGCTCGACAAGCGCTGCGCCGAGACCGCCGTTGGCGCCGGTCACGATCGCCTTTGTTCCTGCAAGATCCATCGTTCGCGCGCCCACGCTATCGCCCTACTGAACGCTTTCCTGCCGGTCGAAGCGGCATTGCTACCATTCGCCGCCGTATGCCAAGCATCAATCAGCTGGTCCGCAAGGGCCGCAAGAAGCCAAAGAAGAAGATTTCCACCCCGGGTCTCAAGCAGATCAAGGGTGGTCACGCCAAGCAGGCCGCTCCTCAGCGCCGTGGCGTGTGCACGCGTGTTTACACGACGACGCCAAAGAAGCCGAACTCGGCGCTTCGCAAGGTCGCCCGTGTGCGTCTGACCAACCAGATGGAAGTCACGGCATACATCCCCGGCGAAGGCCACAACCTCCAGGAGCACTCCGTCGTGCTCGTACGTGGGGGTCGTGTGAAGGACCTTCCCGGTGTCCGTTACAAGATCATTCGTGGGACCCTTGACACCGCCGGTGTCTCGGACCGCAAGCAGGCCCGTTCGCGCTATGGCGTGAAGGTCAGCTAGCAACCCGCCACAGAAAAAGAGTTTCATGCCACGCCGCAACGCCGCAAAGCTCCGTGAGGTCCAGCCTGACGGTGTCTACAACAACCGCCTCGTCCAGCAGCTGATCAACAAGGTCATGCTCGACGGCAAGAAGAGCACCGCCGAGCGCATTGTCTACGGCGCGCTCGACACGCTGGCTCAGAAGAGCGGCAAGGATGCGGTTGAGTCGCTTGAGCTCTCGATCAAGGCGATCACGCCGAACGTCGAGGTCAAGAGCCGCCGCGTCGGTGGAGCGAGCTACCAGGTACCCGTCGAGGTGCCCTCGCGCCGCGCCCGCACGCTGGCGATCCGCTGGCTCGTCGAGGCTTCGCGCGACCGCCGCGAGAAGTCGATGCAGGACCGTCTGGCCTACGAGCTGCTTGACGCACAGTCCGACCAGGGCGCCGCGTTCAAGAAGAAGGAAGACATCTTCCGCATGGCTCAGGCCAACAGAGCTTTTAGTCATTACCGCTGGTAGATCCTGCGGCGGCCAGTTGCGGTCCGCCGTTTAAGCTCTCCGCCGTGCAGACGGCCCCCAACAGCGACGCCGCTACCGGCGCGGCCAAGCCGCTGCCCGCGCTGCTGATCGACAACGTCTCCAAGAGCTTCTCACTCCCTGCTGACCGGGTCCAGACGCTCAAGGAGCGCGCGCTGCACCCGATCCGCAGCAAGCAGCGCAACGAGTTCGACGCCCTGCGTGACGTTTCATTCCACGTCGAGAAGGGCGAATTCTTCGGCCTCGTCGGCCGCAACGGGTCGGGCAAGAGCACGCTGCTCAAGTGCATCGCCGGGATCTATGCGCCCAACGGCGGGGCGATCTACAACGACGGGACGATCAGTTCGTTCATCGAGCTCGGCGTCGGCTTCAACCCTGAGCTTCCCGCCTACGACAACGTCGTGCTCAACGCGACCCTGATGGGGCTCGATGTCGAAGCGGCCCGCGAGAGCTTCGGCAAGGTGATGGATTTCGCCGAGCTCTGGCAGTTCGAGAACCTCAAGCTGAAGAACTACTCGTCGGGGATGTACGTGCGCCTGGCTTTCAGCGTGATGCTGCAGATCGACGCCGACATCCTGCTGATCGATGAGGTGCTCGCGGTCGGCGACGCAGCGTTTCAGCAGAAGTGCTTCGACCAGTTCGAGGACATGCGCGACGCCGGCAAGACGATCGTCTTCGTCACCCACGGGATGGACGCGGTCAAGCGCTTCTGCGACCGCGCGGTGCTGCTCAACCGCGGCGACATGATCGCGATCGGCGACGCCGATGAGGTCAGCGAGCGCTATCTCGAGATCAACTTCGGCGAGAAGGAAGACGCCTGATGGCCGCAGAGACCGCCGCGCGCGTCGCCCCGCAGGTCCAGAGCTATACGCCAGACGAGCTCGCGGCGCTGCCGGCGCGGATGCCGGGCCGCGTCGCCGGGCCGCGTGCGCTTGGGGGATCGGCAAGAAGGTTCTTCAGCCTCACCTGGATGCTCGCGTACCTCGACTTCAAGCTGAAGTTCTTCGGCTCGGTGCTGGGCTACGCCTGGCAGTTGATGCGGCCGCTGATGATGTTCGCGGTGCTCTACGTGGTCTTCTCGCAGATTCTGCGTTTTGGCACGGCGGCGTACTACCCGGTCGTGCTGCTCTCGGGCATCGTGCTCTACAGCTTCTTCTCGGATTCGACCAACGGCTCGGTCAATTCGATCGTCGAGCGCGAGGGGCTGGTGCGCAAGATCTCCTTCCCGCTGCTCACAGTGCCGCTCTCGACCGTCACGTCGCTTTTCCTCACGCTCGTTCTCAACTACCTGGTCGTGCTGGTGTTCGCGCTGATCAGCGGCGTCTCGCCGATGATCAGCTGGCTCGAGATTGCGCCGCTTCTGGTGCTGCTCTACATCGTGACCGCTTCGGTCGGAACCGGGCTCTCGGCGCTTTTCGTGCGTTATCGCGATGTGCGGCCGATCTGGGAGGTGATCGCTCAGGTGCTCTTCTACGCCTCGCCGGTGATCTATCCGATCGAGTTCGTCACCAACTCCGCGATCCAGAAGCTGATCCTCTGCAACCCGGTGGCGGCGATCATCCAGCAGATGCGCCACGCGGTGATCGACCCGAGTGCGGCGAGCACCGTCGATGTGTTCGGGAGCTGGACGTTGCTGCTGATTCCGCTCGGGATCACTGGGCTGCTGGCGCTGCTGGGATTCACGGCGATCAAGCGGATGGCACCGCGGGTCGCAGAAGAGATGTGATGCGCAGACCCGAGCTTCGCCGGGGATGGACCACGGTCAGGCTCTTCAGCGGCCTGGGCAACCAGTTGTTTCAGTATGCGGCCGGTCGCGCGGTCGCTGAGCAGACGGGCACGAAGCTGCGGTTTGACGTCTCCTACTTCGGTCTTGAGCCGCATCGCAGCTATGCGCTCGGCGACTTCCGGATCCGCGCGAAGCTCGACCTCAGCGAACACAAGAGCGCCGAATTCATGGCTGACCCAGCGGCCGAGGCGGCGTACGCGGCTGAGCGGTTTGGCGCAGAGGTCCTGCGCCAGAACGGTTCCGACTTTGACGCGTCGATACTCGCGAACGCGCCGGCGCGGAGTTTCATCTGCGGCTACTGGCAGAGCGAGGGCTACTTCAAGAGTGTTGAGGGGCTGGTTCGCGGCGAAGTTCGCCCGCGCGAAACCCCGGCAATCCAGGCCGGTCGCCAGACGATCGGCGCCGCGGCCTGCAGCGTCGCTGTGCATGTCCGACGGGGGGACCTTGTTGACGATCCGCGAATGGGTGCGCGCTTTGGCGTGCTCGGCGCGGATTACTACCGACGCGCTGCTCGTTTTCTGCTTGAACGCAACACGGACGCCGAGTTCTTCGTCTTCAGCGACGATCCGGACTGGTGCCGGGCGGAGCTCGATCTCCCCGCGCCCACGCGGGTGATCTCGGGCGAGAACGCGCCGTTCGAGGATCTCGCGCTGATCTCCGCCTGCGACCACGCGGTGATCGCCAACAGCAGCTTTTCCTGGTGGGGCGCGTGGCTCGGCGAGCGGGAGGGTTCGCTGATCGTCGCCCCGCAGGACGCGTTCACCGGCGAGAAGGCAGAGCCGGCCGGGTATTACCCGAGTCGCTGGATCCGCGTCTGAAGAACCGGCGGCGCGGCGCCGGGACCATAGAATCGGGCGATGCGACTGGTCCACGCGACACACACGCTCGCCGGAAGCACGGGAGTGCAGACGTACCTGCTCACGGCCGCCGACGCGATGCAGAGAAACGGCCACGACGTCTGGCTCTCCTCGCCAGAGCTCGGGAAGGCATCCGAGTACGGCGAGCAGTTGGGCCTGCGGGTCGCCGGAGCGGATGAGCTTCCGGGCGAATTCGACGTCGCTTTCGTGCACAGCGCAATCGCCAGTCACGACGTCGCTGCCGCGCACCCCGGTCTCCCTCAGGTGTTCGTGGTTCACGGGCGCTACTTCGACAACTACGTCCCGCCGCAGATCGCCGGCCGGATCTCCGCGACGGTCACGCTCGGCGCGTTCGCCCGTTCACGAGTCGAGGCGGCGGCGCTCACGGTGCCCCATCACGAGCTGCGCCAGCCGATCGACCGGACGCGCTTTCGCGATCGCTCGCCGATCTCTGAGACCCCGCGTCGCGCGCTGATCCTCAGCAACTACCTGGAGGGCGAGCGGCTCGAACGTTTGAAACAGGCCTGCGCGCTAGCGGGAGTCTCGGTGCGCCACGTCGGCGACACGGGCGAGGGTGCAGTCACGCGGCCAGAGGACGCGATCAACCAGGCGGACATCGTCTTCGGCAAAGGAAGGGCGATCGTCGAGGCGATGGCCTGCGGTCGCGCGGCATACGTCTACGACATGTGGGGCAGCGACGGCTGGGTGACCGCCGAGACCTACGAGCAGCTCGAATCTCGCGGATTTGGTGGGATGGCGCTGCCCGGGGACCCGAGCGCGGAGGAAATTGCCGCGGACATCCGTGCCTACTCGCGCGAGCTTGGTGCCTGGTCGGCCGAGACCGCGAACCAATTGCACGCCATCGATGATCACGTGGCGACGCTGGTTGAAATCGCCCGCGGCGCCGCCGCGAATCCCGACGACACGGCGGCATTCGCGCCTGAGCGAGAACTTGCGAGGCTCGCCCGCCAGAGCTGGCGGCACGAGGGTCAGGCGCACGTGCTCAGCGAGCAGCTGAAAGACCGCAATCGCCGAATCGAGCAGCTCGAGGCGGAAGTTCGCGCTATGCGCGATTCCGTCAGCTGGCGCGTCACGGCGCCGCTCCGCCGGCTACGCCGCAACAATCGCTGAGAAAGCGATTGCAGAAGTTGTCTGACCCAGCGGGCGCGCTCGCCGCACCCGTGCTACCATCGCTCGCGATCTTGCGGTCACACGCGCTGTGCTGTTCGAAAGCCATTGCTTTTCAATCAGCGGAGCGCGTGCGAAGAGCCGCAGGGTCTGCCGCCGAAACGGCCGCCCCGGAAGTCCGGGTCGACTGATTCGGGTGGTTCGAAGTCATATGACATCCAATTCGACCACATAACGGGACTTACACGTAGGGCCGATCCCCTGGGATCGACGCGGGCCCTGCGAGGGCCCTTTTTTGTGCCCTAAGGCGATCGCGTCAAATCAGTAAGAAGCCAAGTTCCAACCTCGCAAGTAAGCCGGCGCGAGTCCAAATTCCAGAGAGCCGCTGTCCATCAAGGGCAGCCATCGACCCCACACAGGATCCAATCAACCTGTCATGCCACGCCAAGTTTCACTAGAGAAGACCCGAAACATCGGGATCATGGCTCACATCGACGCCGGTAAAACGACGACGACTGAGCGCATCCTGTACTACACCGGTAAGACCCACAAGATCGGTGAGGTCCACGAGGGTGCGGCCACGATGGACTGGATGGAGCAGGAGCAGGAGCGTGGAATCACGATCACCTCCGCCGCCACCACCGCTTTCTGGAATGACCACCGCATCAACATCATTGACACGCCGGGCCACGTCGACTTCACCGTCGAGGTCGAGCGTTCGCTGCGCGTGCTCGACGGTGCAGTAGCCGTTTTCGACTCCGTCGCTGGCGTCGAGCCGCAGTCCGAGACCGTCTGGCGCCAGGCCGACACCTACCGCGTGCCGCGCATCGCCTACGTCAACAAGATGGACCGCACCGGCGCGTCCTTCGAAAAGTCGGTTGAGACGATGATCGACCGCCTCGGCGCGAACGCGATTCCGATCCAGCTGCCGATCGGCGCGGAGGGCGACTTTGCGGGGATTGTCGACCTCGTCACCGAGAAGGCGACTATCTACAAGGACGATCTCGGCAAGGAGCTCGAAGTCGTCGAGATCCCCGATGACCTCAAGGACGCAGCTCACGAGGCGCGCACCCACCTGATCGAGGCGATCGCCGAGTACGACGATGCGCTGATGGAGTCCTACCTCGCAGACGAGGAACTCGACGAGGGCCGCGTCAAGGAGGCAATCCGCCAGGCCACGCTCGACATGTCGATGACCCCGGTGCTTTGCGGCTCTTCGTTCAAGAACAAGGGCGTCCAGCCGCTGCTCGACGCGGTGATCGACTACCTGCCGTCCCCGCTCGACGTCCCGGCGATCGAGGGTCATCACCCCAAGACCGACGAGGCCGACACCCGCGAGGCATCTGACGACGCGCCGTTTTCTGCCTTGGCCTTCAAGATCGCGACCGACCCGTTTGTCGGAAAGCTCGTCTTCTTCCGCGTCTACTCGGGCAAGCTGCAGGCCGGCACCAAGATTCTCAACGCCACTACGGGTAAGACCGAGCGCCTTGGCCGCATCCTGATGATGCACGCCAACGACCGCGAGGACGTCGAAGAGCTCTACGCAGGCGACATCGCCGCCGCTGTGGGCGCCAAGGAAGTCACCACCGGTGACACCTTCTGTGCCCCGGACAAGCCGATCGTGCTGGAGAAGATGGAGTTCCCCGAGCCGGTCATCCAGGTGGCGATTGAGCCGAAGACCAAGTCCGACCAGGAGAAGATGGGCAACGCCCTGCAGGCTCTCGGTCAGGAAGACCCGACTTTCCGCATCCACACCGACGAGGAGACCGGCCAGACGATCATCGCCGGCATGGGCGAGCTGCACCTCGAGGTGCTGGTCGACCGCATGCAGCGCGAGTTCTCGGTCGAAGCGACGATCGGCAAGCCGCAAGTCGCCTACCGCGAGACGATTCGCGGCGAGGCGCTCAAGGTGCAGGGCAAGTTCGTCCGCCAGTCCGGTGGTCGCGGCCAGTACGGCGACGTCGTCATCAACATGGTTCCCAACCCGGGCGAGGGCTACGAGTTCGAGGACAACATCAAGGGTGGTGTTGTGCCGGGCGAGTACATCCCTTCGGTCAACGCGGGAATCCAGGAAGCACTTCAGAACGGCATCAAGGCCGGATTCCAGATGGTCGACGTGAAGGTGCAGCTGATCGACGGCTCCTACCACGACGTCGACTCATCGGAAATGGCATTCAAGATCGCCGGTTCGATGGCAGCTCAGGAGGCCGCCAAGCGCGCCAAGCCCGTGCTGCTCGAGCCGGTCATGAAGGTCGAGGTCGTCACCCCCGAGGAGTTCCTCGGCGACATGATCGGAGACCTCTCACGCCGCCGCGGCAAGGTCGCAGGCCAAGAGCCGCGCGGCAACGCCATGGCGATCGACGCCACGGTTCCGCTTTCGGAGATGTTCGGGTACGCGACCGACATGCGTTCGGCCACCCAGGGACGCGCGAGCTACACGATGCAGTTCGAGCGTTACGAGGAAGTCCCGAGCAACATCGCCGAAGAGATCGTCGCGGCCAGGACCGGCCAGGCAGTCACCGCATAGACCACCAACCAATTTTTCAACTTACAACCACCAAAGAAATAACCAAGAGGAGAGGAAGCAATGGCGAAGGAAACATTTGAGCGCGACAAGCCGCACGTCAACGTAGGAACCATCGGTCACGTCGACCACGGAAAGACCACGCTGACCGCTGCGATCACGACCGTGCTCGCTGAGGCACAGGGCGGCGAGGCAAAGTCGTTCGCTGAGATCGACAACGCTCCGGAGGAGAAGGAGCGCGGTATCACCATCGCCACCTCCCACGTCGAGTACCAGACCGACGCGCGCCACTACGCGCACGTCGACTGCCCGGGCCACGCCGACTACGTGAAGAACATGATCACCGGTGCCGCGCAGATGGACGGCGCGATCCTCGTGGTCTCGGCCGCTGACGGTCCGATGCCGCAGACGCGTGAGCACATCCTGCTCGCCCGTCAGGTCGGCGTCCCGTACATCATCGTCTTCCTCAACAAGGTCGACATGGTCGACGACGAGGAGCTCCTCGAGCTCGTCGAGGAAGAGGTTCGCGACCTGCTCAAGGAGTACGACTTCCCGGGCGACGACATCCCGTTCATCAAGGGTTCGGCGCTCAAGGCGCTCGAGGGCGACGCAGACGCCAAGCAGGCGATCCTCGACCTCGGTGCTGCGCTTGACTCCTACATCCCGCAGCCGGAGCGCGACCTTGACAAGCCGTTCCTGATGCCGGTTGAGGACGTCTTCTCGATCACCGGTCGTGGCACCGTCGCCACCGGCCGCATCGAGAGCGGCATCGTCAACACCGGTGACGAGGTCGAGATCGTCGGCATCAAGGAAGAGACCGACAAGACCACGATCACGGGTGTCGAGATGTTCCGCAAGATCCTCGACCGCGGCGAGGCCGGCGACAACGTCGGTTGCCTCCTGCGTGGCACCAAGCGCGAGGAGATCGAGCGTGGCCAGGTTCTGGCCAAGCCGGGTTCGATCACCCCGCACACCAAGTTCAAGGCGCAGGTCTACTGCCTGAAGAAGGAAGAGGGTGGACGTCACACCCCGTTCTTCAGCGGTTACCGCCCGCAGTTCTACTTCCGCACCACCGACGTGACCGGTGTCGCCAACCTCCCCGAGGGTGTCGAGATGGTCATGCCGGGCGACGACGTCGAGATGGACATCGAGCTGATCCAGCCGATCGCCATGGACGAGCAGCTGCGCTTCGCCATCCGTGAGGGTGGTCGTACGGTCGGCTCAGGAGTGGTAACAGCCATCGTCGAGTAATCAGCGTGATCGGAGCTCCAGCCGGGCGGAGGTTTGGATTTATCCAAACCTCCGCCCGAAAGCTCCGGACGACTGACCGCGCTAAGGAACAAATGGCAGCAATTACGCAAAATAAGATCCGCATCCGCTTGAAGGCCTACGACCACGAGGCCATTGAGGCGGCGGCGAAGGAGATCGTTCAGACGGCTGAACGCACCGGCGCAACCATTTCTGGTCCCGTGCCGCTGCCGACCGAGAAGAACGTCTACTGCGTGATCCGCGGTCCCTTCAAGGACAAGGATTCACGTGAGCACTTTGAGATCCGCACGCACAAGCGGCTGATCGACATTCATCACCCGACGCCCAAGACGGTCGACTCGCTCCAGCGCCTCGACCACCTTCCAGGCGGCGTCGACATCGAGATCCGTATCTAGAGAGAGATTTGTAAGGCAATGGCAGGTTTGATCGGAAAGAAGATCGGGATGACCCAGGTCTTCCAGGAGGACGGCAAGGTGGAGCGCGTGACCGCGATCCTGGCCGGCCCCTGCCACGTCACCGGTCTCAAGAACAGCGAGCGCGACGGCTACGACGCCGTGCAGCTTTCGTTCGACGAGATCGATCAGTCCAAGAAGAGAGCGGCAACGCGCCTCAACAAGCCGGACGCCGGCCTCTTCAAGAAGACCGGCACTCCGCCTTCGCGCAAGCTGGTCGAGTTCCGCGGCGTAGCCGACGACTTCGCGCCCGCTCCCGCACCGGAGCCGGCCGAGGGCGAAGAGCCGGTCGAGGTTCCCGAGTGGAGCGGCGAGCTGAAGATCGGCGACACGCTGACCGTCGCTCAGTTCGCCAAGGGCCAGACCGTCAAGGTCGCCGGTGTCTCCAAGGGCAAGGGCTTCGCCGGAACGGTCAAGCGCCACAACTTCTCGCGCGGACCGGTTACCCACGGCTCGCACAACACCCGCGCCCCGGGATCGATCGGCCAGAGCGCCGACCCGTCGCGCGTCTTCAAGGGCATCCGCGGACCCGGCCACATGGGTTCCGAGCGCGTGACTCAGCGCGGCCTTGAGATCGTGGACGTTCTCCACGACGAAAACGTCATCCTCGTTCGCGGCAGCGTGCCCGGACCCAAGGGTGGTTACGTGGAGGTTCGCAATGCCTGACCTGACCGCGCCATACCTCGGCAAGACCGGCACCGTCAAGCTCGACGGCCAGGTCTTCGGCGAAGAATTCAACGGTGCCCTGGTGCACGAGGTCGTCCGCGCTGAGCGCAACGCCCTGCGCAGCGGCAACGCCTCGACCAAGACCCGTGGCGAGATCGCGATGACCGGGGCCAAGGCCTGGCGCCAGAAGGGCACCGGCCGTGCTCGCGTCGGCGCGCTCTCGACCGGCCAGCGTCGCGGCGGTGGAGTGACCTTCGGTCCGACGCCGCGCAGCTACACCTTCAAGGTCAACCGCAAGGTCCGCCGCAAGGCCTTCCGCGCGGCCCTGTCCCTGCACGCCGAGCGCGGCTCGCTGGCGATCGTCCCAAGCGGCGCCTTCAGCGAGCCCTCGACCGGCGACGCGGCAGACAACCTGACCAAGTGGAACGACAAGGGCAGCGTCGTCGTGATCACCGCAGGCGCCGAAGACGTCAACACCGCCAAGTCCTTCCGCAACATTGGCCGAGTCCGCGCAGTCCTGCCGGCCAGCGCCATCGGCGTCTACGAGCTCACAGCCGCCCAGTCGGTAGTGATCTCCGAGGACGCCCTCGAAGCCCTAATCGCGCTGGCGAGCAACGACATCAAGCGCGACAGCAAGAAGCCTGTCGTCGCCGTCAAGGCCGGCAAGCGCAATAAGACCCTCGTCAAGGGACAGAAGAAGAACGCTTCAGAGCAGGCCGGGGAAGAGTCTTCCCCCGCAGGCGTGGCAGCCGAGGAGGAAGACTCTTCCCCGGCCGTCGCCGACGAGGCCAAGACCGAAGAGGTCACTGAGGAGGCAACCGAGTAATGGACGCCCGCACCGTGATCATCGAGCCCGTCGTCAGCGAGAAGTCCTACGCGCTGATGGGTGCGAACAAGTACACCTTCCGCGTCCACGACGACGCGAACAAGACCCAGATCGGGCAGGCCGTTGAGGAGATCTTCGACGTGAAGGTCGCCAAGGTCCGCACCGCGTCGGTCAAGAGCAAGCCCAAGCGCCGTGGCGGATTCCAAGGCCGCACGCGCGAGTGGAAGAAGGCGATCGTCGAGCTTCAGCCCGGCAGCCGCATCGAACTCTTCGAAGGGGCGGCAACGGAGTAGTCATGGCAGTCAAGCGTCACAAGCCCACATCACCCGGACGTCGCTTTGCGACCTGGTTGATCAACGAAGAGGTCACCAAGACCTCGCCCGAGAAGTCGCTGACCACTGGTCTTCGCAAGACCGGCGGACGCAACAGCAACGGCCGCAAGACTGCTCGCCACAAGGGCGGCGGAGCCAAGCGCGCCTACCGCAAGATCGACTTCAAGCGCAACAAGGATGGCGTGCCCGCGAAGGTCGCTGCGATCGAGTACGACCCGAACCGCACGTCGAACATCGCCCTGCTGCACTACCACGACGGCGAGAAGCGCTACATCCTCGCGCCGCAGGGCCTGAAGGTCGGCACCAACGTGCAGTCAGGCGACGGTGCCGAGATCGCCGTCGGCAACAGCCTGCCGCTCTCCGCGATCCCGACCGGAACCGTTATCCACGCGGTTGAGCTCCAGCCCGGCAAGGGCGCGCAGCTCGGACGCAGCGCCGGCGCGGCGATTCAGCTCGCCGCTAAGGAGGGCGCTAACGCCACGCTGCGTCTGCCCTCTGGCGAAATGCGCATGGTCCCGGCGACCTGCCGCGCCACGATCGGCGTCGTCGGTAACGCCGACCACCAGAACGTCACGATCGGCAAAGCCGGTCGCGCCCGCCACATGGGCAAGCGCCCGCAGACGCGAGGCGTCGCGATGAACCCGGTCGACCACCCGCACGGCGGTGGTGAAGCGCACAAGACCCCGGGAGGTCACCCGACCACTCCGTGGGGCAAGCCGGCGCTGGGTTACCGCACACGCAAGAAGAACAAGAAGTCCGACCACATGATCGTCCGTGGCCGCAAGCGCGGCAAGGGCCGTCGCCGCTAGACGGCAAGTGAGATTGGAAGGTTTGAGGTAGATGAGTCGTTCATCAAAGAAGGGACCGTGGGTCGAGGATCGCCTCTTCAATCGCATTGAGGCGATGAATGAGAGCGGAAGCAAGCAGGTCGTGAAGACCTGGTCGCGCGCCTCGACGATCTTCCCGGAGTTCGTCGGCCACACGATCGCCGTCCACGACGGCCGCAAGCACGTGCCGGTCTTCGTCTCTGAGTCGATGGTCGGTCACAAGCTGGGCGAGTTCGCCCCGACCCGGACATTCCGTGGCCACGCTGGTGGTAAGGCGGCTGTCAAGTAATTCTTATGGCTGATTCGAAAGACAAGAAGACAGAGGCTGTAGAGAACGCCGGCGTGGACGCTTCGTCCTCGCAGGCTGCGGGCGAAGCGTCCACACCGGCTTCCGCCAAAGCTTCTGAGAAGAAGCCGGCTGCTAAGAAGCCTGCGGCCAAGAAGCCGGCTGGGAAGACGACTGCTGCGAAGAAGGCTCCTGCGAAGAAGGCTGATGAGTCGGCTGAGGCTGCTGAGGAGAAGACTCCGGCTAAGAAGGCTCCGGCCAAGAAGGCGGCGGCCAAGAAGCCTGCGCCCAAGCCTGTTGCCGTTGAACCCACTTATGTCCGCGCTACCGCTCGCTACGTGCGTTCGGCTCCGCGCAAGGCTCGCCTGGTCGTGGACCACATCCGCGGCGAGTCGGTCGAGGATGCCCGCCTGTTCTTGCAGTTCACCGCGCGTCACGTCGGCCGTGATGTCGCAAAGGTGCTCGAGTCGGCCGTCGCCAACGCCGAGCACAACCACGAACTCGATGGCGAGAGCCTGCACGTGGTCAAGGCCTACGTCGATGAGGGACCGACGCTCAAGCGTTGGCGCCCGCGCGCAAAGGGCCGTGCCACGCAGATCCTCAAGCGCACCAGCCACATCACGGTCGTCGTCTCCGACGTGCCGGCCAAAGACTTGAAGAACAGAAAGGCGGCTGCCTGACATGGGTCAGAAAGTCCACCCCGAGTCAATGCGCGTGGGGTACATCCACGACTGGAAGTCGAACTGGTTCAACGAGAAGCAGTTCGCCGAGTACCTGATCGAGGACGTCCACATCCGCGACCACATCTTCGGCCGCCTCTCGCACGCCGGTCTCTCGAAGGTCACGATCAAAAAGAACGCCAGCGAGGTCACCGTGAACATTCACACGGCGCGCCCGGGCATCGTGATCGGCAAGAGCGGTAGCGAGGTCGACGCCCTGCGCCGCGACCTCCACAGCCTGACCGACAAGTCGGTCAAGGTCAACATCCTCGAGGTCAAGCGCCCCGAGCTCGACGCGATGCTCGTCGCGCAGTCCGTCGCCGAGCAGCTCGAGAACCGTGTCGCCTTCCGTCGCGCGATGAAGCGCGCCCTGACCAGCGCGATGCGCTCGGGCGCCAAAGGCGTGAAGATCCAGGTCTCCGGGCGTCTCGGCGGATCGGAAATGGCGCGCACCGAGATGTACCACGACGGTCGCGTGCCGCTGCACACGATTCGCGCGGACATCGACTACGGCTTCTGGGAGGCCCGCACGACGTTCGGCCCGATCGGCGTCAAGTGCTGGGTCAACAAGGGCGAGATCATGCCCAAGGGATTTGAGTCCGACCTCACCGAGATCGACGCGCCGGCACCCGCGGGCGACCGCGATGACCGCCGCCGTGGCGGTGGAC
>JAEYBE010000015.1 GCA_023404495.1 Actinomycetes bacterium
CCGCGGACGACTCGGGTGTCACGATCGGCGCCGACGGCAACATCGTCACCCTCGAATACGCAGACATCACCAAGTCGAATCTGGTTCCATGAGGCGCTTCAAGCGCCTGGGCCTCAACTGAATAACAACCAAAGAAAGCACGTTTCAAAATGTCACAGGAAATCGTCGACGCAATCAAGATGCTCGAGCGCGAAAAGGGGATCGACTCCGAGACCCTGATGACCGCACTCGAAGACGCCCTGCTCTCGGCTTACAAGAAGTCGCCGGGTTCGGCCAAGTACGCGCGCGTTGAGCTCGACCGAGAGACCGGCGATTTCCGTGTGTTCGAGCTGCTCGTCCCCGAGGACCTCGAGGACGAACTGCTCGATGAGGTCTACGAGCAGGAGTCGACGATCGACCCGGAGACCGGTGAGCGCCGCATCATTGAGGAGCCCGACATCGCGCCGGAGAAGCTCGCTGAGTACCGCGACCAGATCCCTGAGCGCGACGTCACACCGGAGAACTTCGGCCGCATCGCCGCCCAGACCGCGAAGCAGGTGATCTACCAGCGGATCCGCGAAGCCGAGCGCACGATGATGTACGACGAGTACCACGAGCGCGTCGGTGAGCTGATCACCGGAATCGTCCAGCAGACCGACCACCGCTACACGTTGGTGCAGCTGCGCGAGCGAGTCGAGGCGCTGCTGCCCAAGAGCGAGCAGGTGCCGCGCGAGCGCTACGAGCACGGCGCACGCATCAAGGCCGTGATCACCGATGTCTCGGCCGAGAGCAAGGGCCCGAGCATTGTCGTCAGCCGCCGCAACCCGGAGCTGATTCGCAAGCTTTTCGAACTCGAAGTACCCGAAGTCGCCGACGGACTGGTTGAGATCCAGAATGTCGCCCGCGAGCCCGGTTTTCGCAGCAAGATCGCGGTCGTCAGCCACGCCGACGGTGTTGACCCGGTCGGCGCATGTGTTGGGCCGCGAGGCAGCCGCGTGCGCATGGTCGTTTCCGAATTGCGCGGCGAGAAGATCGACATCATTCCTTTCAACGAGGAGCCGGCACGCTTCGTAGCCAAGGCGCTCGCCCCGGCGCGCGTGCGTGAAGTGCTCGTCGACGACGAGAACCAGCAGGCGACCGTGATCGTGCCCGACGACCAGCTTTCGCTGGCGATCGGCCGCGAGGGCCAGAATGCGCGCTTGGCCGCGCGTCTGACCGGTTGGCGCATCGACATTCGTTCCGAGAGCGACTTCGCCGTCGACGACTCTGGCGAAGAGGGCGGCGAAGAGTCCGAAACCGCTGGGCGCTGCCACGCGATTCTGACCAACGGCCGGCTCTGCCCGAACGCCTCGCTTCCCGGTTCGCGCTACTGCGGCCTTGACGCCCACCAGGCGCTGGTCGACCAGGAGACTGATTACGTCGATCCGTCGATGGCCGACGCGATCGAGGCGGCCGACGAGGGTGAGGGGCCAGAGCCGGTGATCGAGTCCGACGACGAGGCCGCGGCCGACAACGAAACCGTCGAAGAGGTCGAAACCTCGGACGAACTCCCAGATGCGCCGGCCGAGGCGGGCGAGGATGAGATCGTGCTCGACGGCGAGGTCAGCATCGAGCAGGAGGCCGAAGGCGCAGCTGACGCCGACGAAGGTGAGATCGAAGTCGAGTCGATCGTCGAGGCGATCGAGGATGCGCCGGTCGCCGACGCGGACGAAGAAGCTGCGATTGATGCCGCCGAAGCTTCATCCGCAGATGAATTTGTCGAGGACTCAGGCACCCCTGAGGCCGAAATTGCCGACGGCGACGATGACGCCGCGGCCGACTCCTCCGTGGCGACGGGTTCGCCCGAGGACACCGAGTAGGGGCGCGCTGCCCAGATGGCGAAGGTGCGAGTACACGAACTGGCCAAACAGGCCGGCCTGACCAGCAAGGAGATGCTGGCGCTGCTTCAGAAGGCGGGGATTGAAGTCAAGACCGCCTCCTCGGGCGTCAGCGACGAGGTGGCCGAAAAGGTCATGAAGGCCGTCAACCGGCCGGTCGGTGCCCGCGCGGCTTCAGCCAGGCAGGCCGAGACCGGCAAGGGCGGTGGTTCAAGCTCTGGCGCTCGCTCACCCCAGCGCGGCAGCTATTCGGCCGGCCCCAACGACGGTCCGCCGCGCCGAGGACCCGCCGGGCCTCCGCGCGGACCCGCGCGCCCGACCGGCCCCGTGCCTGGCGGCAGCGCGGGTGGCGGAGGCGGCGGAAAGATGCGCCGCGTCGTAATCGATTCTCAGGCCTCAAGGCGTGGCCCGGGCGGTCCGCCGCAGGGTCAGCCGGCCCGCAAGCCGCGCGGCGGACGCCGCCGCAAGCCGGTCTTCGAAGAGCCCGTCGAGGTCGAGGACAAGACACCAGAGGTCGAGGACAAGACAGTCCGCATCAACTCGGGAGCGACCGTCAAGGAGGTCTCCGAATCGCTCGGAGTTTCCTCTGCCGAAGTGATCAAGAAGTTGATGCAACTCGGCGAGATGGCTTCGCTCACGCAGACGCTTTCAGACGAAACGATCGCGGTGGTGGCCACGGAGTTCGATCGCGAACTCGACCTGCGCAGCATCGCTGACGAAAGCGAGGAAGCCCCTGAGGCCCAGGACAGCGACGCGGACTTGGCCGAGCGGCCGCCGGTCGTGACAATCATGGGTCACGTCGACCACGGTAAGACGTCGCTGCTCGACGCGATCCGCGAGGCCGACGTCGTGGCGGGCGAAGCAGGTGGAATCACCCAGCACATCGGCGCCTACCAAGTCCACCGTGGCGAGAAGCTGATCACCTTCATCGACACGCCGGGCCACGAGGCCTTCACCGCCATGCGTGCGCGCGGCGCTCAGGTGACAGATGTCGCCGTAATCGTTGTCGCGGCCGACGACGGCGTGATGCCGCAGACCGAAGAGGCGATCGATCACGCCAAGGCTGCGGGCGTTCCGATCGTGATCGCGGTCAACAAGATTGACAAGGAGGGCGCCGACCCGACCCGGGTGCGGACAGAGCTTGCAGCTCTGGGGCTGCAGCCGGAAGACTGGGGCGGAGAGACGATCTTCTGCGACGTCTCGGCAAAGCAGCGTGAGGGGCTCGAGAACCTGCTCGACATGCTGCTGCTCGTGGCCGAGGTCGAGGAACTCAAGGGCAACCCGAACTCCGAGGCCTCCGGCACCGTGATCGAGTCTCAGCTTGACCCGGGGCGCGGGCCGGTCGCGACGCTGCTGCTCCAGCGCGGCCAGCTAAAGGTCGGAGACGCGCTTGTCGCAGGGTCGCAGTGGGGCCGCGTGCGTGCGATGCACGACTACAACGGCCACCGGATTGAGCTCGCAGAGCTCGGAGCACCCGTCGAGGTACTCGGCTTTGACGGCGTTCCCGAGGCCGGGAACACCTTCCGCGTGGTCGACGGCGACCGCACCGCCCGCACGATGGCGGCCGATCGCGCGAATCGCCTGAAGAACGAAGCGATCGCGCGGCGTGCCCGCCTGAAAGTTTCCTTCGAGGACGCGTTTGCGCAGGCCCAGGAGGGTGATCTCACCTCGCTGAACCTGATTCTCAAGGGCGACGTCGCTGGATCGGTCGGCGCGCTTGAGGACGAGATTGCCAAGCTCCCGCAATCGGAGATCAAGGTCAACGTGATTCACCACGGCGTCGGTGGAATCAACGAGAGCGACGTGATGCTCGCCTCGGCGTCAGATGCGGTGGTGATCGGTTTCAACGTACGTCCGGTCGGCGACTCACGCCTGATCGCTGACCGCGAGGGCGTGGAGATCCGCACCTACACAGTGATCTACAAGGCGATCGACGAGCTGCGCGCCGCGATGCAGGGATTGCTTGCACCGGAAGAGGTAGAGGAGTCGATTGGCTCACTCACCGTACGCCAGACCTTCAAGGCGTCGCGCATCGGAACGATCGCCGGATGTCACGTCGACAATGGCAAGGTCACCCGCGGCGCTTCTGTCCGCCTCGTGCGCGACGGCACCGTGATCCACGAGGGCAAGATCGCGACGCTTCGCCGCTTCGACGACGATGTGCGTGAGGTGACTGTCGGGATGGAGTGCGGCGTCGTGCTCGAGAACTACCCCGACGTCAAGGAAGAGGATGTGATCGAGGTCTTCGAACTCAAGAGCGTGGAGCGCGAGCTCGTCTGAGGCTCTCGAGCGCGTGATTTGCAATGAGTCAAGGCGAGCGCATGCGGCGCGTCGACGAAGGGGTGCGCGAGGTCGTCTCGAGTGCCCTGACCGGCAGCGCGCGCGACAAACTGGGCGGCTTTGTGACGATCACGGACGTGCGCACTTCTCCGGACTTGCGACACGCGGTGGTTTTCGTCAGTGTGCTCGGCTCCGAGCAGGATCGCGAGCAGTCGATGATCGCGCTCGAGGAACTGCGCATCGAGTTACAACGGGAGATCGCCGCTCACCTGCGCATGAAGAACACGCCGATATTGAAGTTCGAGTACGACGACAGCGTCGAGCGCGCCACCCAGGTAAACGAGTTGATCAACGAGGAAGCTGAGTACTTTGACGAACGATCGAGCTGAGATCCTGGCTCGCCTGCAGGGCGATCAGAAGTTCCTCCTGACCACGCACGAGAACCCGGACGGCGATGCCCTGGGCTCGCTGGTGGGAATGAACGCGATCCTCCAGTCGCTGGGCAAGGACACCGTGATGTTCATGCGCGAGTCGGAGTTTCCGCTGCCCTACGAGTACCGCTACCTGCTGGCCGAGGACGGAGCGATTCATTTTGCGCCGGAGGATCTCGACCAGCGCACGATCGTCTACCTCGATTGTGGTTCGTTTGAGCGGATGAACGTCGATTTCTTGAAGTCTGATGACTTGACGCTGATCAACATCGACCACCACCACGACAACACACGGTTCGGCGATCTGAACCTGGTGGAAGCGACGCGCTCGTCGACAGCGGAGATGGTCTACACAATCGCCAAGGAGCTCGGCGTTGAGATTTCGCCGTTTCTGGCAGACGCCCTCTACGTGGGCCTGGTGACCGACACGGGCCGTTTCATGTACCAGAACACCGGCCCTGAGGCGCATGAGATGGCCGCGGATCTGCTGCGCAGCGGCGTAGACGTGCACGCTGCCTACAAGCGTCTCTATGAAGACCAGCCGATCGGCAAGGTCCAGCTGCTCGCGCGCGCGCTGTCCACTTTGGAGCAGTACGACGACGGTGCCCTGGCGATCGTCAGTCTCACAAAGGCAGATTTCGAGGAGACTGAGTCCGAGGAGACCTACACCGAAGGGATCGTCGACTTCGCGCGCTCGCTCAAAGGCACCGTGGTCGGGGCGATGTACCGCCAACTGACCGGTGAGGGCCGCGACCACCTGGCGAAGATCTCGCTCCGTTCTTCCGACGACCGCGTCGATGTCTCGGCAATCGCCCGTGCATTCAGCGGCGGCGGACACCGCCAGGCCGCGGGGGCGACGACTGAAAAGTCGCTCGAAGAGGCGATCGAGTTGATCCGCGCCGCAATTCGCGAGCAGTTGGCCTCTGGCACGGCCGCTGCCGCCTGACCGACGCTGCCGAGCATGCCTGCCGCGGGGTCGCTCGAGTGCGGGATCGTGCTCGTCGACAAGCCTGCCGGCGTGACCTCGCACGACGTCGTGTTTCGGCTGCGGCGTGAGCTGTCTGAGCGCGCCGGCAGTCGAGTGAAGACCGGGCACGCCGGAACGCTCGACCCTTTCGCCACTGGCCTCCTGGTGGTTCTCGTGGGCCGGGCCACGCGTCTGCAGCAGTACCTCCAGCATCAGCCCAAGACCTATCTCGCCACCGCGCGCCTGGGCTGGCTATCCGACAGCGGCGACAGCGACGGTGAGCTGACGCACACCGGCGTCGTTCCCGCAGATCCGCAGCTCCCGGTCGGCGAGCTGGAGCTCCCCGTGCCGCGACTTTCCGCAATCAAGGTGGGGGGTGAGCGGCTCTATGCCAAGACCCGCCGCGGCGAAGATTTCGAACCCCCGGTGCGCACGATGACCGTCTATCGTGCCGAGCGCATGGCGTTGTCCGATGACACGGCGGTTTTCGAGATCGACTGCGCGGGCGGCACCTACATCCGCAGCGTGGTGGCGACGCTCAGCGACGCCTACTGCGCCGAGCTGCGGCGGACCCGCGTCGGAGAGCTTTCGGTCGAGGACGCTGACGAACAGGCGCTGCTCGACCCGCTCGGTGTTCTCTCGCATCTTGAGCGGCGAGAGTTGAGCGCCCAGGAGGCACGTGAGCTGATCTTCGGGCGCACTGTCCGTGCCGACCTGCCTGACTCCGGGCCGCTGCGTCTTGTCTACGAGGAGCGCCTGGTCGGCGTCGGCGCAGTCACCGATGGCTCGCTGAAAGGGGAGACTTTGCTCGCTGGCTCGCTCGAGGAGTTGGTGGCGCGATGACCATCGAAGTAGTGACGCTGCCGCAAGTCTCGCGGCGACCCCGGCGGGTTGCCGTCGGCGTGTTTGACGGCGTCCATCTCGGTCACCGAAAGGTGATCGAGGGCTCAGAGACCGTCCTGACGTTTGACCCGCACCCGCTGTTTGTGCTGCGGCATGACGCGGCGCCGAAGATCCTCACCCCGCGGCGGCTGAAGGCGCGTCTGCTCGAGGAGCTCGGCGTCAGTGAAATGGTCGTGATCGAATTCGACAAACACTTCGCGCAGATGAGCGCCGAAGACTTCGTGCGCACGATCCTGATCGATCGCCTGGGAGCTACGCATGTTTCCGTCGGCGAGAACTTCCGATTCGGTGCACGCGCCCAAGGCGACGCGGACTTTCTCACGACATTCGATGAGTTCGAGACCACCGTCGTGCCGCTCGTTGAGAACGGCGGAGAGATCGTCTCTTCGACGCAGGTACGCGGCTTGGTGGCCGCCGGCGAGATCGAGCGCGCGGATGTGCTGCTCGGCTCGCCATTCACGATGATCGGCGAGGTCATCCACGGCGACAAACGCGGCCGCACGCTCGGCTTCCCGACGGCCAACCTCGCCCCGGGCGAGCACGATGCGATCCCCGGTCACGGCGTCTACGCCGCCTTCACGAACGGCGTGCCTTCGGCTGTCAACGTCGGCGTTCGACCGACCTTTCAGACGGGGAGGGGGGTGCTCGTTGAGTCGTTCCTGATCGACTGGGAAGGTGACTTGTACGGAAGCGAGGCGGAAATCCAGTTTCTCAAGCGCCTCCGCGGCGAGAAACGCTTTGAGAACGTCGACGATCTCGTGGTTCAGATGCACGCGGACGTGGCAGAAGCCCGCGAGGTTTGTGCCTCGCGGGCTTCGGCGGCCGGCTGAGACGGCCGCATCCTGCGGGGGACGCGCGGCGTCGCGCGGTCAGCTGTCCAGCAGAATGCGGCCGTATGCCTCGGTGATCGAGAGCGGCAGGTAGCCGATCCGATCCGGGTTCGCCGAGTCAAGTCCGTCGACGATGTTGCGGAACGTGTTCGCGACCGGCCTCAATTCGTCCACGGCGACCTTGTCGAGGGTGTCTTCCTTGTCGTAGAGGTAGAGCGGTCCTGCGATCAGGCTGACCGTCGGGATTCCGGCCATCACGAGCCCTGAGACGTCGGTCGGTATGCCGACTGACTGGAGCAGGTCGGCGTTGAGCACCGCCGTGCGCCGCAGGTCGTTGTCGTAGACCGCGTCCTTGATCATCGAACCAAGGCTCGAGTTGAGGTTCTCGAAAATTCCGCGCGGCTCGGGCATGTTGCTGACGGCGAGGTTGCCGTTCTTGTCGATCGAGGCCGCCTTTCCGATGTGCTCGATCGCAACCACGGCGACGAGGCGCTGCGGATCCAGCTGCGGGTCCCGGGCAAGCACGTGGCGCTTGATGAATGCAGCGTGCGCTTGGTACCCGGAGAAGTGCGAGTCGTCGGTCATGAACATCAGCGTCTTCTTGCGCGAGCGCGGCGGAAGGGTCGAGTAGTACTTGGCCAGTGCGAGCACTTCGGCGGTGCCGGATCCGTCTTCGACTGCGCCGTCCCAGACCGAGTCGTGGTGAGAGCTGATCACGATCGTGTCATCGCTCTGACCGGGGATGATTCCGACCACGGAATGCGCCGGTGTCGGTCGGCGCTCTGTCTGGAGCGAAAGCACGGTTCGCGTCGAACCGCCGGCCGCGATACGCGAGCGAATATTCGCGCCGACCTTCTTGGTGACCCACATGCCCGGCAGCGGGTTGGTCGAGCGGCTGTAGTACTCGTTGTAGTACTTGTTCGAATCGAAGTAGTCGGCGAGCACACCGACGAAGCCGATGGCGCCATTTTCCTGCGCGTTCTTGAGCGCCGTGCGGTAGTTGGTCATGTACGGGTTCGCCGTGAACAGCGTCTTCCAGTTGAAGATCGTCAGCTGCGGGTCGTAGAGGTACTCCATGACCGGCAGCATTCCGGCAAGTGGCAGCTGGAAGCGGAGGTTGAACATGACGATCTTTCCGCGCACGTTCTTGCCCCAGTAGTTGGTCGCGGCGCCGTCACCGACGTCGACGATCGGCGCGTCAAGTCCGCCGGGGGGAGTGCCAAAGCTCCCGGCGTTGTCGCCGCCGGGATCGTTGGAGAATGCAGCCGGGAAGGCGTCGATGGCCTGGCCGCCGACGCTCAGCGAACTGCTCGTGGCCTTCCATGCGGTCGTGGTCGACTCCTCGACTCGTACGTCGCTCAGCCCGTACTCGCGCATCTTCGTCGCGACGTAGTTGACCGCGAAGTCGCCGGCCGGCGTCCCCGGACGACGCGGACCCTGTGAGACGAGGTCTTCAATCGTGCGGTAGATCTCGCTTGTCGAGGGCACCGCCGTCGGAATCGGCGCCGGCGTGCGGGCGTGGCCGGGTGACGCGAGGACCAGCAGCGTTGCTGCGGCGAAGAGAAGTGTTGCGGCGGCGCTCAGGACGCGGCGGCGAATGTGCTCAGATTCCATGCGCCGAGCCTAGGCGCGGGTTTTGTGTGACGGTGGACACACAAATGCGCCAAAGATTGTGAGAGTTCACAATTGCCCGGCCAGTGTGGCCGGCTGGGAAGTGATCAGGAAAGCTGCGCGCGCAGCAGTGCCAGGTGGATTTCAGCGCAGGTGGTGACCGAGCGCAGCGAACACCCGGTCGCCGTCTCGAAGCGGCGCTGGCGATTGCGAACGGTGTTCGGATGCACAAAAAGCGCGGCGGCCGCCTTCTCTGCACTGAGATCGTGTTCGATCAGCGCTTGCACCGTGAGCAGGCACTCGCGGCCCGCCGGTGTCTCTGGGGAGAGCGGCCTGACGTAGCGGTCAACCAACGCGTCGCCCAGCGCACTGTCCGAGCGCGCCAGTGATTCCAACGCCAGGTCCTTGACGCCAAATACTCCAGTCCGCGAGTAGGCCTGCGCCGTGTCGAGAATGCGCGAAGCGACCGCGAACGAACGCGGCAGTTCGTGCAGCCGGCCGATCGGCCCGGTCGCCACGATCGTCTGGCTGAAGTCCGAGAGCACCGGGGTCGCTGCCGAAAATCCGATCACGTCGCTCTCATGCGGCGCGGCGAGGCCGTTCTCCAGCGCGTCGGGCATCTTCATGTCGAGCAGCAGCCGACGAGTGTCGCCGTCGGTGCGGCGTGCTCGAAATGCCATGTACTGCGCGCCTGGATCCAGCCCCAGAGCAGCGACGTCGGGTCCGACGCCGTCGGTCGGGGTGTGCAGCAGGCTGTGGACGAGCGACGAGAGCCGCTGGCTGTCAGCGACGGCAAGCTCCAGCTGCTCGCTGTAGTAGGCCTTGACCGCGAGTTCGATCGTGGGGCCGACAAACCGCCAGGCCGAACGCGCGAGGTCGAAGACTTGCTGAGCTTCGAGCCGTCCGTCTTCGAGCGACGACCAGAGTTCGCTGAAGACCTCATCCACAGTGATCCAATAGACCTGCAGCATCGCCTCCAGCGGCAAGCCCTGTTGGGCGCGCGTATGGCCGATGATGGCCATCGCCTCGCGGTCTTCATCGCTCAGGCTGCGGCCTTCGATCAGCGCACCCAGCGCCAGCGAGAGGTCGCGCGCGATGCCCTCGGCGACGTCGGCGACCGGCATGCTCTCGTAGCCCGGAACCTCGCGAATCGCACGTTCTGCCGAGCGTTCGATGACGCCGGGTATCCGCTGCGCAACCAGCGTGGCGGTTTCGGCCTGCGTCATCATCACGTGCCGCCGAGCCTAGTCGCGCAAGCTCGATTTCGCCAGCGGGCGGCCTGTTACCCTTTTGCGCCGCATGACAGAACCAAAAGGAAACACCGCCGAGATCGTCGGCAAGTTCGGCAAGGACGCGAAGGACACCGGTTCCACCGAGGTCCAGGTTGCGCTCCTGACCGATCGCATCAACCACCTCACCGAGCACCTGCGCGAGCACAAGAAGGACCACCACTCGCGCCGCGGTCTGCTCAAGCTGGTCGGCAAGCGCCGCCGTCTGCTCGATTACCACAAGTCGCGCGATCTCGACGGTTATCGCAAGCTGATTCAAGAACTCGGCCTTCGCCGCTAGTGCTGAGCACGGGCGACACGCTCCCTGCGTTCAAGCTGAACACGTTCGAGGGTGACGAGATCACCCCGGAGTCGCTTGCAGGCAAGCGCTCGATCTTCTGCTTTTACCCCTTCGCCTTTTCTGGCGTCTGCACGGAGCAGTTCCAGGTCTACCAGGGCGATATCGAGGAGTTCAAGAGCCGCGGGGTGGAGATCTACGCGATTTCGGTCGATTCCACCTACGCCCAGAACGAGTTCAAGAACAAGCTTGGCGTCATGGACATTGTTTTCGCCGCGGATTTCGAGCCCAAGGGCGAAGTGGCCCGTGCATTCGGCACCTACCGTGACGGCGGATTCAACGACCGATCGGTCTATGAGATCAAGCCCGACGGAACGATTGGTTGGTCGGTGAAGATGCCGACTCCGGGCGAATTCCCGGACACGGCCACCGTGCTCGCCGGCCTCGACGGCTGAATTCTTGCGGCGCTCCGCCGCAAACCTCCTGCTGGTAGCCTGATTCGCAATAGCTATCGCCAGATAGACGTAACCACCCGCCCCAACCGGGGGCGAAAGGACAGACAACTTCATGAGTCGTTTTGATGAGCGCCGCGTAGCGGTGCAGGTCGGTGAACAGGAGATTTCCTTCACCACCGGAAAGCTGGCCAAGCAGGCCGGCGGATCCGTACTCGTTCAGACCGGAGAGACCGTGGTTCTTGTGACCGCGACGGCCGGCGGCGACCGCGGAATGGATTTCCTTCCTCTGACAGTCGATGTCGAGGAGCGCATGTACGCCAAGGGCAAGATTCCTGGCTCCTTCTTCAAGCGCGAAGGCCGCTCAGGCGAGAAGGCGACGCTGGTCGCCCGCATGATCGACCGCCCGCTGCGCCCGCTGTTCCCAGACGGCTGGTCGCGCGACACGCAGATCGTCGCGATGCCGCTGAGCGTTGACGAGATCCACCCATACGACATTCTCGCGATGAACGGCGCCTCCGCTGCGCTGATGATTAGCGACATCCCGTACACCACACCGATCGGCGCTGTGCGCATTGGTCTGGTCGAGGGCAGCTTCGTCGTCAACCCGGATGAGGACGCGCTTCTCCCGGAAGGCGAGAGCGAGCTTGACCTCGTGGTCGCCGGTACCGCCGAGGCGATCCTGATGGTCGAGGCCGGCGCCAACGAGGTTTCCGAGGAGCAGGTCCTCGAGGCGCTCGACATCGCCCACACCGAGATCAAGAAGATCTGCGCGCTCCAGGAAGAGCTGCGTAAGGAAAAGGGCAAGGACAAGATCGAAGGCTTTGCCCCCGAGCCCGCCGATCCCGCGATCGCCGAGGCCGTTGCCAGCGCGTTCACCGAGAAGATGACGGCCGCCGTCACCGTCCCGGAGAAGCTCGAGCGCTACGCGAAGATCGACGAGGTCAAGGACGAGATCAAGGCGCAGTTCCAGCCGGGCGACGACCTCGACGAGGACGCCGCCGCCAAGTACAGCTCTGATGTCGCCAACGCGGCCAAGGGTCTTGAGAAGGCGATCACGCGCAAGTTGATCGCCGTCGACAAGAAGCGTCCTGACGGTCGTGAGTCGACCGAGGTGCGCCCGATCGAGTGTGAGGCGGGCATCATTCCGCGCACGCACGGATCGGGTCTCTTCACCCGTGGTGAGACGCAGATCCTCTCGCTCGCTTCGCTGGGAACCACCCGCGAGGAGATGCGTCTGGACACGCTTGGCCTTGAGACCAGCAAGCGCTACTTCCACCACTACAACTTCCCGCCGTTCTCGGTCGGTGAGGCTGGCTTCATGCGTGGTCCCAAGCGCCGCGACATCGGTCACGGAGCGCTCGCGGAGCGCGCGCTCGTGCCGGTCATCCCGAGCACCGAGGAATTCCCGTACACGATTCGCGTCGTCTCCGAGACGCTCGAGTCGAACGGTTCTTCATCGATGGGCAGCGTCTGCGGCTCGACGATGAGCCTGATGGACGCGGGTGTGCCGATCAAGAAGCCGGTCTCCGGCATCGCGATGGGTCTGATCAAGGAAGGCGACGAGTACATCGTCCTCTCCGACATCGCCGGCGTCGAGGACCACCTGGGCGACATGGACTTCAAGGTCGCGGGTACCCCTGACGGCATCACCGCGCTGCAGATGGACATCAAGATCACGGGCGTGACGCTCGAGATCCTGCGTGACGCGCTGGCTCAGGCCAAGGAGGGGCGCGCGTTCATCCTCTCCAAGATGTTCGAGGCGATCGACCGGCCGCGCGACGAGATGTCCGAGTACGCGCCGCGCATCAGCTCGATCAAGATCGACCAGGACAAGATCGGCGTCGTCATCGGCAAGGGCGGCGAGACGATCCGTGCGCTCTGCGAGGAGTTCGAGTCCGAGATCAACGTCGAGGACGACGGCACGATTCAGGTCTACAGCGTCTCCGGCGCCCAGGGCGAGCGTTTGATCGACCGCATCCGTTCGATGACCAAGGAGGTCGAGCTCGGCGACGAGTTCACCGGCACCGTCGTGAAGACGACGACGTTCGGTGCCTTCATCGAGCTGACCAAGGGCACCGACGGCCTGCTGCACATCAGCAACGTCAAGCCCGGCGAGCGCGTCGAGACTGTCGAGGACGTGCTTGAGCGCGGCCAGCAGCTCGAGGTGCGTGTGGTCGAGGTCGACGCCGACCGTGGCCGTATCGGCCTGCGTCTGTCGGCCGACCCGGCGATCCAGGGCAAGAGCCCGGCGGAACTCGCTGAGATCGGCGCCGGCGGAAACGGCGGCGGTGGTGGCGACCGCGGCGGCCGTGATCGTGGCGGACGCGGCGGCGACCGTGGTGGTCGTGGCGGAGACCGCGGAGGCCGAGGCGGCGAGCGCCGCCCCCGCGAACGCCAGCGCGACTAGTACGTCAAAGCTGCAACTCTGTCGTATCGCTTGATTTGGAGCGGGCCGCCTTTGGGTGGCCCGCTTCTTTTTGCATACTTGTGCGATGACGCGAATCGTGAGTGTTTCGACGGAGTTGCCGATCTCGGCCGAGCTTGCCAGCGCGAAGGCGCACCAGCTGGAGATGATGGAGTTCGTGATGCGGCCGCTTCTGGGGTTTCGCCTCAGCGAGGGGGACCGTGCCCGGGCGACCGAATCGACGGGAGACCTCCTGCCGCTGGGCGAGGAGTTTGCTGGGCGGTTGATGCTCTTCGGGCTGATCCCGCTCTGGACGCACCGGCTCACGATCGTCAGCGACACCGGGTTGGAGATCTTCACCAATGAATCCAGTGGGCCTGTGAAGACGTGGAATCACAGGCTCACCTTCGAGCCGATCGACGAGTCGCACTGCCGATACACCGACGCGATTGAGATCGATCGCGGCCTTATCGGTGGCGCCACCGGTGTCTTCATCGCGCTCTTCTTCCGCCACCGGCAGAGCAGGTGGCGTCAGATCGCACCACTGCTGGCAGACTGACCGGCGTGACCGAGTTGCCGCGGATCGAAACCGAACGTCTGGTCCTGCGGTCGTATCGGCATGACGATACGCCGGCGCTCGCGCGATTGCTCGCCGACCCGGCGGTTCGCCGCTGGTGGCCGAGTCCGATCGACGAACCATCGCTCGACGACGAGTTCGCCGGTCACTGGACCGTTCTGCTCGGGGATGAGGTGATCGGCATTCTTGAAGCCTGGGAGGAGAACGATCCCAACTACCCGTCAGTCGCCTTCGACATCGCGCTCGCGACCGAGCATCACGGACAGGGGATGGGCCCCGAAGCCCTGCGCGCCGCGGTCGCACATTTCGTCGAGCAGGGCCACCACCGCTTCTCGATCGACCCGAATGTCGACAACGACAGAGCGATCGCCGCCTATCAGAAGGTCGGCTTCAAGCCAATCGGGGTCGCCCGGCAGGCGGAGATCCAGCTCGACGGCTCGCGGCACGACAGCCTGATGATGGACCTGCTGTCCGACGAGGTCGAATAGGATGCCGCCCAACTTGGCCGCCTCCGAACACCAGCTCACCACGCTCGACAATGGTCTGCGCATCGTCACCGAGCGCTTCGAGAACGTCCGCTCGATCGCGCTCTCGATCATGATCGGCGTCGGTTCGCGCAACGAGGAGCTGGACCAGGCCGGCCTCTCGCACTTCCTTGAGCACCTGCTCTTCAAGGGCACGGACAAGTACACGTCCAGCGAAATCGACGAGTACTTCGACTCGATCGGCGCCGAGGTCAATGCCTCGACAAACAAAGAGGTCACGACCGTCTATGCCCGCTTTCTTGACCGGCACCTGCCTGGCGCCTTCGACCACATCGCCGAGATGGTGGCGCGCTCGACATTCCAGGACATCGACGCCGAGCGCCAGGTGGTGATCGAAGAGATCGCGATGTACGAAGACGAGCCGTCAGACATCGTCTTCGACCTACTCGGCCGCCGGGTGTTTGGCGACACGCCGCTGGGACGGCGGATCATCGGCACCGAAGAGGTCGTTGGGGGTGTCTCGGTCGAACGAATCGCGGCATATCGCGACAGCCAATACGTGCCGGGCAATCTCGTGATCGCAGCGGCCGGTGCCGTCGATCACGACCAGATCGTCGAGTTGGCCAAGGAGTTCGGCTTTGATCGCCCGGGGGAGGCGCCCGCCTTTGAGCCGGCTACGCCGCCGAGTTCGCCGAGCCTCGCGTTCTTTGAGAAGGAAACCGAACAGGTCAACGTCGCGCTGGGCGCCCCGAGTATCGCCCGCGCCGATGAACGGCGTTTCGCCTTCATGGTGCTGAACACGATCTTCGGCAGCAGCACAACGTCGCGGCTCTTCCAGGAAGTGCGCGAAAAGCGTGGCCTCGCGTATTCGGTCTACAGCTACAACCAGCTCTACCGCGACACCGGCGAGATCGGTCTCTACGTGGGTACGCGCCCCGACCGCATCGCCGAATCCGTCGATATCTTTGCGCGAGAGCTTCAGCACCTCGTCGATGAGCCCGCTACAACGGATGAGCTCAAGCGCGCAAAGGAAAACCTGAAGGGCCGCACCGCGCTCTCGATGGAGTCGCCGATGGGGCGGATGATGCAGATCGGCGGCTCAGTGTTGTTTGACGTGCCGATCCTGTCGCTCGACGAGATAGAAGCCCGCGTAGACGCCGTCACGCTGGATGATCTGCACGCGATCACCGACGAGTTCTATCGCCCCGAGCGATTCAACGTCGCGGCCGTCGGTAGCGACGAAGACGTGATCCGCCGCGCGCTCGAGCCGCTCAACCCCGACCTGGCCGCAGCGCCGCTGGCCGCCTGAGCCGATGATCCGCGTTGCGGTCTCCGGCGCCGCCGGGAAGATGGGGCAGGCCGTAGTTACCGCTGTCAGCGGCGCGGAAGACATGGAGCTGACCGGCCAGGCGGACCCCGCGCTCGGCGTGGCACTCGACGAGGTTCTGGCCGATGCCGACGTTGTTGTCGACTTCACGCGCCCGGATACGGCGATCGAGAACGCACGCAAGATCATCGAGTCGGGAACACACTGCGTGATCGGCACAACTGGCGCCGACTTCAGCGAACTCGAAGGGGTCGGCAGCGGCAACCTCTTCTTCGCACCGAATTTCGCGATCGGCGCGGTGATGCTGATGGAACTCTCGAAGACGGCCGCGAAGTTCATGCCCGAATGCGAGATCGTCGAGCTGCACCACCCGGCAAAACTCGACGCGCCCAGCGGCACCGCGCGGCGCACGCAGGAGTTGATCGAGGCCGCCGGCGGCCGCGTCCACGAGCCGATCCATTCGATTCGCCTGCCCGGCGTGATTGCAAGCCAGGAAGTGATCTTCGGCGAAACCGGTCAGACCTTGGCGATCCGCCACGAGACCTACTCGCGCGAGTCCTTCATGCCGGGCGTGTTGCTCGCGGTGCGCAAGGTCGGCGGGTTACCCGACCGCATCACCGTCGGACTCGAAAACCTCTTCTAATGCTCAGCGCTTTTTGACCTTGAGCGTCGCGCGCATTCCGCGGGCGCGGTGGTCGGAGAGCGTGCACCAGAGCATGTAGGTGCCCTTCTTGACCGTGTACCTGCCGACGCTGCGGTCGCCGGGGCGGGTAAGTCCAACGTTCTTCACGGTGCTGGAGCCGACCCGGCGGATCGCGAGATCGTGGTCGTCTTCGCCGTAGTTGACAAACTCCAGCCGCAGCTTTCCGGACTTGATCTTCGTCCGCGAGAGCCCGATCCGGAACTCGGTTCCCTGCGCCTGGACCGCTGTCTGTCGGGCGGCGCTGGTGTGAGGCCCGAGGTCTGCGGCCGAGGATGCGCCGCCGCCGACGACGAGCAGGACGCCAGCCGAGGCGAGCACAGTCACGCGGGATCTCACGTGAGCAGGTCCGGCAGTTGGAATTTGCGAACCCCGGGCATCACTCGCGCGGCGTCAAAGCCGAGCCACTGATCGAGGATCGCGCCGTGGAGTGCCCGGTAATCGATGCTTGCGCGCATGTTGTCGTCGTCGTCGAGCTTCGCAAGTCCGGTGAACTCACCGAGCAGCTGTCGCTTGACGCGTGAGCCGATCAGCATCGCGGTGCCCGCGGCGCCGTGGTCGGTCCCGCCGGAGCCGTTCTCCTCCGGACGGCGCCCAAACTCCGTCCAGACCTCGACGAGTACTCGGTCCTGCAGCCCGCGCGCCTCAAGGTCGCGCTGGAACGCCAGGAGAGTGTCCGCGGTCATCTTGATGTCATCGTCAAAACTCGCGCGCTGGTCGTCATGGGTGTCGTAGCCGCCCGTCGCCGGAACTGCCACGCAGCGAAGTGGCAGGCCGATCGCCAGCATCGCGGCGAGAGACTGCATGCGCATCGGAAAGTCGGAATCTCCCGTCGGATAGGCGGCCTTCGGCTTGAGCACATCGGGCTTGTCGGCCTCGTCGACAGCGAACGGCAGCAGCTGCTCCCGTAGCCGCATCGACTGAGCCGACGCGAACGCAGCCGTTCGAAGCGCCTTGTCCTTGGACGCGCTGCTCGCCCGCCCGAGTGCACCGAGCGAATCGGTCATCGCCGCGCTGAGGTCGTCGCCCCAAACGCCTTGGTGCCAGAAGCGGTAGGAATCAGGCCGGCTGATCGCCGCAACCGGAGCGCTGGCCGGGGCAAGCGCAGGGCTGAGGCTGTAGTCGAGTGAGAGTCCCTGCAGCGGGTTTTCGGGGCTGCCGACGACATCGAGGTAACGGCCCAGCCAGCCGGTCGAGAGGCGGGGGTCAAGGTCGCCGACCTCCCAGTA
>JAEYBE010000036.1 GCA_023404495.1 Actinomycetes bacterium
GTTCTTCTTCGACTCCGGGAGTCGGGGCGGCGGACTGACTATCGGGACCCTCGGCTGCATCGAGCGATTGTTCGCGCTTGAACGCGGCGATTTCATCTGCCGAAGCGTCAAGCTGATGCGCGATCCAGGCATCCGTGCGGCCCTGTCGGACCCAAACACGAATCTGGTTCAGGTGTGGTCTCAGCTGTCTAGTTGCCATGGCGCTGACACTATCAGCGGCCAAGCAGCTCGAAACGGCCGAAAAAAGCCGTTGGCGTTAGGGGTGGACAAACTGGCCAGGTATCCAGTATGGTGAAACAACGCGGGAGCAGGACACCCCGCCCGTAGCGGAAAATAGGTACCATCGGCGCTCGGCCCCGGGCACCCAAAGGATGGTCCCCGTTTTTGGCCGGACGCTCACGCAAGTGCTTGGAGGCGCTGCATGCTCGTACTCACCCGGAAATCGAATCAGAGCATCATGATCGCGGACGACGTGGAGATTTCCGTGCTCTCGATCGTGGGTGACAAGGTTCGCATCGGCATCGAGGCGCCGAAGAACATCCCGATCTTCCGCAAAGAGGTCTACCTGCAGATCCAGCGCGAACAGGCCGAAGAGCACGCCGATTCGCCGGACGCAACGCCGGAAGCAGTAGACGCCGCCCTAGGCGAAATCGCCAACGGCAGCTAGCCGTACGTCAAAGCTGCATCTTTGTAGTACTGCTAGGCCATCAGCATGCTGAGGACCTGGAACATGCCCCAGGAGACCAGCACGACTGTGGTGGTGAGCACGACCAGCAGCGTCACGAAGCGCCGGAACTGGTGCTGCTCGTGGCGCTCGCGGTGACGCTCCTTCGTGCGCTTGATCGCCTCGCTGCGCACTTCTTGGCGCTTGTGGCGGTCGAGGTGCGTGTGCTCAAGGAATGCGCGCTCGAACTCGGCTACTGACTGCCGCATCTTCATCGCGGATTCATCCTAGCGAGCGCAGGCCTTCCAGAGACCCTTATTTGTGCGTATTGCCACACGTTCGAGGTCGGCAAAGTAGTCGGCCTTTCCGGTGTTCGGCTCGATCTCGATCGTTCGCGCGAAGCCGCCTCTGATCAGCTCCGCGTTCACAAATGTTCCACCCACGTACACGTAGGCAAGCGATCGGCCATAGCGATCGCGCGGTTCCTGATCTGGAACCAGACGCACCGTCTTGCCCTCGACGAGCCGATGGTTGAACTCACTCGCCTCACGCCCGAAGCACTGCACCGGCGTGTCCTCCTTGACGGTCTCCGGGGTGTCAACGCCGATGTAGCGAACCCGCTCGGTCCGGCCACCGGCCGAGTCACGAACGACAATCGTGTCGCCGTCGACCACCCGCATCACCCGTGCGCTTCGCGGACGCGTCTGCGCTGCTTCGGGCGTCGCCACGATCGGCCCGTCCTTGGGCTTGAGGTCCTCCGCGAGGAGGATGTTGGCGATGGCGACGAGCGCCGCGAAGGCGGCGACCCAAGCCGCCGCCCCGCGCCAACTCATCGATTCAGATCCGCCGCAGCCCTACGGCTTGCGGATGACGTTCTTGACCAGCACTTCGCTGATCGAGCCGACCATGCGCTTGGCCGCTGCCGGCTTGCGCTGCCAGATGTTGCGACCGTAGATCACGCCGCTGCCGCCAGCCTTCATGACCATCTTGGTCATGTCGAGGACCTGCTGGTCGGAGGCCTTTGAGCCACCCGAGAGCACGACCAGTGAGCGGCCGGCGCTCTCGACGCACTGGCGGATCGCCTCCTGCTGGTCGACCTTGAGCTTGTTGTACGGCGCGGGCGAGTCGGCGTCAGAGTCGAGTCCGACCTTGGGCATGTTGATCTTCACGATGTCCGCACCCATCTCCATCGCCATGCGCGCGGCGTAGTCGATCGCGTAGAAGCTGTCCTGCCCGCCCTTGGCCGAGACGGCGCTTCCGCGCGGGTAGCTCCAAACGACCAGCGGCAGGCCGTACTTCTCACAGTCGGCACGAACTTCGCCGAGCTGCTTGAGGTCTTCGTCCTGACGCGGCGAGCCGACGTAGAGCGTGTAGCCGATCGCGGTGGCCCCGAGGCGCACTCCGTCTTCGACCGATGCGTTGACGGCGGAGAAGGCCTCAGCCGACGAAGGGATGTCGGTCTTGCCGTTGACCTTCAGAAGCAGCGGCACCTGGCCGGCCCAGTCGGGCCAGTACTTGGTCGCGAATCCGATCTGACAGGCGATTCCGCTGTACGCGGCGCCGGCGGCGAGGGCGAACTCGTAGTCGGGGTCCTTGGAGGCGGGATTCGGGAAGAAGTCGCGCGGACCGTGCTCAATGCCCTGGTCGATCGGAAGGAACATCAGAGTTCCGTTGCCGGGACCGTGGTTGTAGAGCATGTCGTAGAGGCGCGCCTTCTTTCCGGGCGAGACTACGTCGAGAAGCGATTTCTGGGGCGAGGACTGCTTGGCCATTTTGGGGCTGACTCCTGGTCGTGAGTGCCGCTCTTGAAGCGGGAAAATTGCGGACCCAAGCCTAGCCCAGCGGATTTCGTCGGGAGGTCCGGCAGGTACGCTGCGGCCCAGTGTCTCCGGAACGCGAACTATTTGTGGTCTGCAACAACTGCGGCAGCGAGGTCTCTCCCTATGTGACCGAATGCCCCTACTGCGGAACCCGGCTGCGCAAACGCGCCCCGGATCTGAAGAAGCAGAAGAAGGCCGAGGAGCGCGAAGAGCGTCGCGCGGAGAAGAAACGCGCGCGTCTGAAGGCGCAGTACGAAGGTGGCGCCGAGCCCGGTGCCTGGCTCGATAGTTCTGCGGGACGGCCTGTGGCGACCGCGGTGCTGATCGCGATCTCTGTGGTGGCTTCGGTTATCGCAGCGAGCGGCCCGGGATCGGTCTCGCTCTGGATGCTTGAGCACCTCGTGTTCACCGGCTCGGTTGATTCTGAGCCCTGGAAGATCGTGACCTCGCCGTTCCTGCAGTACTCGTTCGGGTATGGCTTTGTCTGCCTTTTCGTCTTTGCGATCTTCGGAGCTGGGATCGAGCGGCGCTTTGGTGCACTCGCGACGATCGGTCTCTGGATCATCTGCGGCGGTCTCGGCGTCCTTGCCGAAGCGCTGATCGCGCCGGTGCCTGTGACATTCGGCGCGTACGCCTGCGCGGTAGGCGCGGTGCTCGCCTGGACGATGGTCGTCTCAAGCCTTGAAGATCTGCGCGACGCAGACACGCTCGGCCTGTCCGCGGTGGCATTCGTTCTGTGCGTGCTGCCGATCGCGACCGACGCCGCGCGGGTCTCGACGCTCGTCGGCGGAATCGTCGGCGGATTGATCTGCGGCGCGCTGCTGACGCGCCTTCCGAAGCGCAGCTGACCCGCTAGAAGTCGAACTTGCGCGGCGGCGCCTCGTCAAACCAGAGCTTGTCGTGCTCGGGCGTCTCTTCGAAGAAGTCGGGCGTGTCCTCGAGCAGGTCGTGCTCGCCGGCTTCCTCGGCGGCGGCGTCGGACTCAGCTGCCGGTGCCTCTTCATCGCCGAACTCAAACTCGATCGTGCCGGTGATCTCGCCGGGCTTCGGCTCTTCGACGCTTGAGGCGACTTCTTCCTCGGTGATCGGATCTGGATCTGCTTCAGATCCGTCCTCGACGACTGGCGCGGCGGCGGTTGGCTCTGAGGCGGGCTCGGGCGCCGGCTCGGGCTCGGGCGCCGGCTCGGGCGTGGGCTCGGGCGCGGGC
>JAEYBE010000019.1 GCA_023404495.1 Actinomycetes bacterium
TTCACTCACTGACTGGCCCACCTGAACGCGATCCTCGACTGGAAACTCAACCGCGCGCCGAGAGCCCGCGTGAAGGAACCACCAGCTATAGGCAATCCATTCGGCCAACGGATAAGCAGAGCAATAGATGGAATGCCGGAGGCTCTTGGTATCGATGTCCTCGACCAGGGTGACACACTGCTCTCCCACCCATATTGACAGTCGACACCATGTCGAACTCAACTCTGGTGCCGTTACCCCGGCGACGTTGAGCCACTCGATCTCAAACCGCAGTTCGTTGGAGTAATTCTGTCCGGTCATTTGAGAGGTCTTTCCGATTCAAGTATCGGGTAGCCCTTGTACTGCCCTTGAGTTTTGTTCACTAGCCGAGCTTCGAACCACTCGCCATCGCGTTCTATCCACACGTACTTCGGAAAACCCTCTTGCAGTTCCTCCGAAAACATGTTTGACTTCACCCCCTCACGGATCCACCTCGCGAACTCCTCGGCGTCGCCCAGGGAAGGATCGCACTGGCTCGCATCGGATCTGAGCCGGGGCGGACCCGCGAAGGACGGGTAGCTCTTGTGCTCGCTACTGCCGACGTATTCAATATCTGGCAGCTTCGCAAGTAGGTCAGGATTTGGCGGATCGCCGGTGAGGCGTCTGCGCATGGGTCTACGCCGACCAGGGGACTTCATTGTGAATACCGTCTGTCTGGACCTGAACCGTTCAACTGATCGCTACGAAAGCCTAGCTTGAGGTTCCGGGCCACCTTGGTCGCCGCTCTCCACCCTTCTCGCTCTACCGTCCGGCCGCCACCCGTACTGATGCGGCATCCAGGCCGTCGACCAGCAGGCGCTGGGCAAGGCAGTAGCTGGCGAGCACGAAGGCCTCGGCTGCGGCGCGCGGGCGCTCTTCGCTGAGGAAGATCCGGCGGTGCAGGATCGTCCCGTCGGAGGCCAGAAAGCTGAGCCCGCCGATCTCGAGCCTGCCGGGAAGGCGCGAGTCCTGCTCGGAATCTGTCTTCAGCTGCGGCGCCGCCATCGTCGTCGACATCAGCGCCAGCAGTTTGGAGTAGCTGCCCAGCGGCATCAGCAGATGGTGGCGGCGGGTTGCAAGCAGCGCGAGCCCCTCGACCAGGCCCGGCATGCGCGCAGCGAAGTCGGTCGGTCGCGGCCTGGCGCGGAGCTTGATCGCCAGCGCGATCATCGCGACGTGGTTGACCGCGAAGGCGCTCGCGCCGCGGACGATCCAGCGGTCGGCCTCCTTCTCGTTGGGCGCGAACTCCTCTTCGAGCATCAGCCAGTCGCCTGCGAAAGAGGCGGTGGTCGCGACCGCCAGCAGGGCGTTGTCGGCCGCGGGCCGCTGATTGCGCGTCCGCCAGAGCCCGGCCTGGATCGAAAGCATCACCAGCGGCTTGGCGATCGTCTCGATTCTTTTTGAGCGAGCGACGCCCGCCGCCACAAGCGCAGCCGACGCCGCGACGAAGACACCGCGCTCGGGCTGGCTTGCGATCTTTTCGGCGAGGCGTTTGATCATCGGGGCGATGCGGATGGAGGGACTCGAACCCCCACGGGTTGCCCCACCGGCTCCTAAGGCCGGCGCGTCTACCAATTCCGCCACATCCGCTTGGCTTGCACGCGCGCCAACGGCGAATTGGTGCGCGCCCGTGGCAGAGTCTAGACTTGGTGGCGATGCTCTGGGAGGACGTCAAAGTACGCGAGGAAAAGCCCCCTGTTCGCCACCCGAACAGGGATCTGCCGGAATCGCAGACCGCACGGTTCGGTGTGATCGCGCTGCTCTTGATCAGCGCGGCAATGCTGCTCACCGTCGGCCTCGGTGGCTGGGGCCTACTGATCGGCGCGAAGCTTTGGATCTTCTTCTACGCGATCGCCTACATCGGATTCGCTTACTTCGTCGGCAAGTGGAATCGCGGCGTGCTCCCCGTGATCGCCGGCCTCGCGGTGATCCTCGCGGTCTTTGCGTTGGTCGCAGGGCCGGATTGGTTCGCCCGCGACAAGGTCGGCTACAACGACCCGACGCTGCCTTCCGCGCTGCTTGGGATCGTCACCTTCGCGCTGATCCCCGTGCAGATGCTGCTGATCGTTGTCGCCATGTGGGGCTTCAATCAGAAGTGGAGCGTCGAGGAAGAGATCAAGCCGACCGACCCCGACTGGCCCGCCGGTCGCCCGGTCGACATGCCGCCGCCGACTGCGGCGGCACCTGCCAGCTAGATTCTCCTCGCCCTGCCCGGGTGGCGGAATTGGTAGACGCGCGGCACTCAAAATGCTGTGGCCTTGCGGTCGTGTGGGTTCGAGTCCCACCCCGGGCACTTTTGCGCAAGTCTGCGCTCCCAGCGCAGACTTGCGCAAAGATCGACCTATGGATGGGGGTTCCCATATCGTCCACGCGCTGGTGATCGCCCATGGCCGAGTCCACGGTGTGTTCTACCGAGAGACCATGCGCCGGGAGGCCCAAGCCCGCGGGCTCGCAGGCTCTGCCGTCAACCTCGCCGACGGCACGGTCGAGTGCCACTTCGAGGGCCCACGGTCGCTCGTCGATCAGATGATCGAGATCGCCCGCAGTGGACCGCCGGCGGCAGAGGTCACGCGCCTGGAGATCAACTGGACCCGCCCGGCCGGGCTCCAGGGTTTCCGAACCGGCGAGGCCTCGGCCGATTAGCCCAGCGCCGCGCGAATCGCGTCAAGCGCCTCAGGATTCTCAGCGCTTGAGAGGTCACCTGGATCCTCACCCAGCGCAGCAGCCCGCACAGCCCGGCGGAGAATCTTCGCCGAGCGCGTCTTCGGCAGCGCCGGCACAATCACCACGCGCGCAGGCTTGAACGGGCGCCCGAGCTCATCGGCCACCGCGAGCGCAAGCTCGCCCGGCAGCGACTCATCCGCGGCCGCATCGCCAATCGCCACCGCAAAGCACCAGACGGCCTCACCCTTGGTCTCATCTGGCACACCCACCGCCGCCGCTTCGGCCACGCGCGGATCGGCCACCAGAATTCCCTCAACCTCAGCCGGGCCCAGACGCTTGCCGGCAACGTTGATCGCCTCGTCCGATCGCCCGAACAAGAACCACGCGCCGTCCTCGTCGATCATCGCCCAGTCGCCGTGGCGCCAGATCCCTGGGTAGGTGCTCCAGTAGCTGCTCATGTATCGCTCGGTATCGCCAAGCACGCCGCGCGTCATCGACGGCCAGGGCTGCTTGCACACCAGCTCGCCCACGCGGCCGCGAATCGGGTTGCCGTCAGGGTCAAAGACGTCGATGTCCATCCCCAGTGAGGCGCCGCCGAGCGAGCAGACCTTGATCGGCTCAGTCACGAACGGCGTCAAGAAGCACGCGCCCACCTCGGTTCCGCCGCTGATGTTGACGATCGGCACGCGCTCGCCGGTGATATCCATCAGCCAGCGATAAGGGTCTTCGTTCCAGGGCTCGCCGGTCGATCCCAAAATCCGCAGCGCCGAGAGGTCGTGCCCGCGCGCATGCTCATCGCCAGCGGACTTCAGGCCGCGCATCAAGGTCGGAGAGATCCCGAGCACGTTGATCCCCTCGCTCTCGACGTACTTCCAGAGCCTGTCGGGGGCCGGGAAATCGGGAGCACCCTCCATCATCACCATCGTCGCGCCAAGCCCGTGTGCGCCGAGCATGTTGACCGGACCCATGATCCAGCCCATGTCGGTGACCCACATGAACTTCTCACCCGCGTGCAGATCGAGCTGGTAGGCAACCTCGGAGATCATCTTCACCGTGAAGCCGCCGTGCACGTGCACCGCGCCCTTGGGTTTGCCAGTGGTGCCGGACGTGTACCCGATCATCACCGGGTCTTCGCTGCCCGTCGGCGCCGGGTCGATCGATGCTCCGCGGTGCGGTGTGACCAACGTCTCATAGTCGACGTCGCGCTCGGGATCGAAGTCGATCGGATTGCCCTGCTCGCGGGCGACGACCACGCGCTCGAGCGTCGGCACCTCGCCAGCAACTTCATCGGCGACCGGCTTGATCGGCGCATCCTTGCCCCGCCGCGCGCCGCCGTCGGCCGTGATCAGCACCTTGGCGCCGGCGTCGTTGAGTCGCGCGGCTACGGCGCTGGCGGCAAACCCGGAGAAGATCGGCAGGTAAACAGCGCCGAGCTTGGCGACCGCGTAGCTCGCGATCACGGCCCGCGGGGTCATCGGCATGAAGACGCCGACGTAGTCGCCGCGCGCGACGCCCAGCTCCTGAAGTCCCATCGCGAGCGCGTCGACCTCGCGGCGCAGCTCGGCGTAGGTGAGGCGCTCGGTGCTGCCGTCTTCGCGTTGGCACACAACTGCCTCGCGATCGGCGGTTGCCGGATCATCCGCCCAGCGATCGACGCACACGGCGGCCATATTGATCTCGCCGCCGGTGAACCACTTCGTCCACTCGATGCCGGCCGAGTCGTCCATCACCTGCTCGTAGGGCTTGGCGAAGGGGATCGAAAGGTCGCGCACGACAAACTCCCAGTAGCGCGCGATGTCCGCGACGGTCGCCGCCCTGAGCTCGTCGATCGATGCGACCCCGTACTCGGCGAGCAGCCGGCCGACGTTCGCGTTCTCGATGTATTCGGCAGTCGGCGTCCAGGCGACCGCTGCAGTGGACTCCCCAGTCATGCGGCGGAGTCTAAGTCAGACCACAACCCCACCAGCACTCCAACCCGGTGCCCGACCAAGTTCCGCGAGGGTCTCCCTCGCGGATCCCACCTCAAGGCGGGAGGAGGGCGAGCCCGCGAGCCCGACCATTAAATGAGAAAGAGCCTCGGGCTCGGCCCCCAAGGCTCTTTCGGAAAACGCTTCGGGCTCGGCCCCCTTAGCGCTTCGATCTGGACTGGAACCCACGGGGGGTCCGTCAATGACTGTTTCATCGGCCCCTGAAGCGCACGACTTTATACACCATTCTAGGTATTTATCGCAGAAATTCGCAGAAGTCTGACCGTCAAGCGCGGTCGGCCCACTCAACAGGCCCCGCCGTGAGCACGTGGCTCGTGAGCTTGCGGCCCAGGCGCTCTTGCATCTCGCGCGAGCAATCGACCAGGGCCGGCAGATCGATCCCGGTCGAGACGCCCATCTCCTCGAGCATCGAGACGACATCTTCGGTGGCGACGTTGCCCGTCGACCCAGCCGGCACCGGACAACCGCCGAGCTCGCCGAACGACGACTCAAACGAGTCGCACCCGCTCTGAAGCGCCGCCAGCACGTTGGCCAGCCCCTGCCCACGCGTGTTGTGGAAGTGCGCAGTGATCTGCGTGCCCGGGAGCGCCGCGAAGGCGGCGTCGAAGAACTCACCAACCTGCAGCGGGTTGGCCATCCCGGTCGTGTCGGCGAAGCCGATCTCCGCGCACCCGGCCTCCGCCAGAGCCGAGGCGATGTCGATCACGCTCGCGGGATCGATGTGCCCTTCATACGGGCAACCAAATGACGTCGAGATCACGGCAACACAGCGCAAGCCTTCCGAGCGCGCATCGGCCACCACCCCGGTCTGCTCGGCCAGCGACTGACCGATCGTGCGGTTGACGTTCTTCATGTTGTGCGTCTCGGACGCCGAGAGAATCACGCTGGCCTCATCGATCCGATCGCGCAGCTTCAGGGCGTTCTCGAGCCCGCGGCGGTTCGGGATCAGCACCGAAAACGCCACGCCCTCGCGTCGCTGAATCCGCGAGAGCACCTCCGCCCCGTCGGCCAGTTGCGGGATCACGTCCGGCCGCACGAACGAGGTGATCTCAACCCGCGAAAAGCCGGTCGCCGTCAGCTTGTCGATGATCGCGACCTTGTCGTCGGTCGGGATCACCTCGGGTTCGTTCTGAAATCCGTCGCGCGGTCCGACCTCGCGGATCAGCGCAGATTCAGGGAGTCCAGCCATCAGGAAGCCTCGTTTCTCTCGTCAAAGGTTTCGCCGCCGATGATCCGGCGTTCGTGTGTGCCGATGCCGACGGTGCGACCGTCGTACTTGACCTCCACGTCAAAGTGCAGCTTGCGCCCGTCGACCACATCGGTCAGCGTCGCCACAGACACGCACTCACCGCCCAGCGGCGCCGACGCGACGTGCTTGATGTTGACCGCAAAGCCAACGCAGGTCGCCCCTTCCGGCAGCTCACTCCAGACGGCGCGCATCGACGTGCCCTCCATCACCGCGATCATCCGCGGGGTCGCAAGCACGGGGTTTGCGACGCTGCCTGCAACATCGGTCGAGAGGTCCTCGGTGACCTCAAATACGCGTTCGTAAGACAATCCGGGCTCGAGTGCCATGCGCACACAATAGGATCGCGCCCGATGACCACCACCGACAACACCGTCGCGATCGTCGGCGGCACCGGCGCGCTGGGCTCGGCGCTGGCGCTGCAGCTGGCGCGGGCGGGAATCAACGTCCGCATCGGATCGCGGCAGCTGGGCTCCGCAGAAGAAGCCGTCGCCCGCATCCAGAGCCGCCTCGAGGACCCCGACGCGCCGGTAACGGCGCACGTCAACGAGGACGCCGTCCAAGGCGTCGAGATCGTCTTCCTGACTGTGCCGTTTCGCGCGCAGTCCGAAAACCTCACGAACCTCAAGAACGTGCTCGGCGAGGGCCAGATCCTGGTCGACGCCACGGTCCCACTGGCGGCAGCCGTCAGCGGCAAGGCCACGCGCACGATCGGCGTCTGGCAGGGCTCGGCCGCGCAACAGGCGCAAGAAATGGTCCCCGACGGAGTGATCGTCGTCTCCGCGCTGCACAGCGTCAGCGCCGTCACGCTCGGTGAGGTCGAGGCAGAGCACGAGGAGCAGGACGTGCTGGTGATGGCAAACAAGAAGGCCGCCAAGGCCCGCGTCGCCAAGCTGATCGACCTGATCCCTGGTCTGCGCGCGGTCGACGGCGGACCGCTCGAGGCCGCGCGAATCGCCGAGCAGATCACCGCGCTGCTGATCGGTGTGAACATCCGCTACAAGACTCACGCCGGCGTGCGCTTCACCGACCTGCCGGCGCGGGACTGGGAATAGCCGCGATGCGCGTCGCGCTGCTGGCCGGTGGCACCGGCGGCGCAAAGCTCGCCGTCGGACTGCGCGACATCCTCCACGGCTTCGACGGCGAGGCGCCCGAGCATCCAGGGCAGCTCGACGTGATCGCCAACACTGCCGACGACATCGAGATCTACGACGTCCACGTCTCCCCCGACCCCGACCTGATCACCTTTCGCCTGGCCGGCGTGATCGGCGCGCTGGGCTTCGGCATAGAGGGCGAAGCGCACACACTGATGGACGCGCGCCGCGCGGCGGATGAAGAAATCTGGTTCGAACTCGGCGACGACGACATGAAGGTCTGCGCCGATCGCGCGGGAGCGCTCGCGGCGGGCACGCCGCTGACAAAGGCCCACGCGGACGCGACGGCCGCTTACGACAGCGGCGGAGCGAGCGTGCTGCCAATGAGCGACCAGCCAGTGCGCACAATCGTCAAGACGCCGGATGGCGACCGCGGCATCCAGCAGTACCTGATCCAGGATCGCAGCGAGCCGGAGGTCCTCGGGGTCGCCTACGACGGAATCGATGATGCGCAACCAAGCGATCAGGTTCTCGCGGCGATCGAGCAGGCCGATCTGATCGTCGTAGGCCCGTCCAACCCGGTCATCAGCGTCGCGCCGATTCTCGCATTGCTCGGTCTGCCCGAGGCCCTCACCAATGCGCCCGCACCGGTGCTCGCGATCAGCCCGTTCGTTGGCGGCCAGGTGCTCAAAGGTCCGACCGTCAAGTTCGTCGAGGCCGCGGGCCACCCCGCCACCAGCGCCGGCGTCGCCGACTACTACGAGGCCGAGTTTCCAGGCGTGATCGACGCCTGGCTTGCCGACGACCCGGTGCCCGGCCATGCCCACCACCTCGCGGGTGTCGAGATGTCCAGCCCCGAGAAGACCCGATCGGTTGCGACCGAAGTACTGCGCTACGGCGCCTCGCTCGCGCCGGCCGAGGCAACCGCGTGAACCTGCGCCGAAACAGCGAGCGGGTCTGCGTGATCCTGCCGATCAAGCCCTTCGACGACGCCAAGGAGCGCCTGGCGACGGGGTTATCCCCCGCGCAGCGCCAGCTGATGGCCGAGGCGATGGTGCGCGATGTCTTCGCGGCGCTCGCCAGGTCACGCGAAGTCGACGGCGTAGTCGTCGTCAGCGCCGAGCCGAAGATCAATGACATCGCCGGAGATCTCGCAACCGCAGTGATCGCCGACGAGCGCACCGGCCACTCTGACGCCGCCAAGGCCGGAGTCGAGTGGGCGCTCAAAAACGGCTTCGACAAGGTCGTGATGCTCCCGGGCGACTGTCCGCTGCTTAGCGCGCAAGAGCTCGACGACCTGATCGTCCGCACGCGCGAGGACCGCATCGAATTCGCCGTGGTTCCCGACCGCATGGGCACCGGCACCAACGCACTCGTGATCTCGCCACCCGACGCGGTCGACCCATCGTTCGGCCCGGACAGCCGCCAACGTCACATCGCGATGGGCCTTGCCGCCGCCAGGCGCACCGCCGAGCACGAAGTGCCCTCGCTCGCGCTCGACCTCGACACCGCCGAAGACCTGGCCGAACTCGCCGAGCGCCTCTCCCAGGAGGGCCACGACGCCGAGAACACCGAACAGGCGATCGCCGAGCTGATGATCGACCGCAGCAAGCTCCCCGGCGGCTACGCGCGATGAAGCTCGAGGTCTTTGCGGTCGAGGGCCTGCCGGAGCTCAGGGCCGGCGACGACCTCGCCGCGCTGATCTCAAGCAACACCGAGCTGGCCGATGGCGACATCGTCGTGGTCGCGCAAAAGGCGGTCAGCAAAGTCGAAGACCGCTTCGCCGATCCGGCGAGCGTCACGCCGTCACCGCGGGCGATCGAGCTGGCACGTCAGACCGAAAAGGACCCGGCCCAAGTCGAGCTGATCATCAGCGAGTCACACGAGGTGCTTCGCGCGGCACCCGGAGTGCTGATTGTCGAAACGCTCCACGGCTTCGTCTGCGCCAACGCCGGCATCGACAACTCCAACGTCCCCGGCGAGGATCGGGTGCTGCTACTGCCGAAGGACCCTGACGCCTCGGCGCGCGGGCTTCGCGCCGAACTCCAAGAATCCACCGGAGCCCAGCTCGCCGTGATCGTCACCGACAGCTTCGGACGAGCGTGGCGCACGGGCCAGAGCGACATCGCGATCGGCTGTGCCGGGATCGATCCCCTGCTCGACCTGCGCGGACAAAACGACAGCAACGGTCGGGAGCTGAACGCATCGATCCAGGCCGTCGCCGACGAACTTGCCGCGGCCTCGGACCTCGCCCGCTCGAAGGCCAGCGGGCACCCGGTGGTGGTGATCAGGGGTCGGGGCGATCTTGTGATCGCCGAAGACGGCCCGGGCGCCGTCGCCTCCCTGCGCGAGCACGCGCAGGATCTGTTCCGGTAAAGCCGTAGTTGTTTATCGGTAAACCGGGGTCTGCGACGCGGTTGGCCTAACCCAATTGGTTTACTTTTGCCCAATTGTCCGCTATTATGTCTACTGGAAATTATGGATATTTCGAGTTTTGGCCCATGGATCGGGTGATTTCTGGCATATTGACTGCAAGCGAAATTGCAGGCCGCAAGGCCTGCTCCTCGGCCGCAGGCGTGCCCCAGTCATGCCTATCCCCCATATCTCGAATGTCCGAGCGCGCAGCATGCTCGCGCGCGGCACATGAGCAGACTTCTGGCCGGCAGCTGCCGGCAAGCGACACGCGATGACCAACGACGACGACTCCCGCCAAGGCGAGCGGCAGACCAGCGACAACCCGGTCACACCGACCACGGCCCGCAGCTTCTTCGATTTCAGCGAGGCGACCGCGACCGTGCTCGACCTGCTGGCCAAGCAGCTGCCGGATTGCGCGGTCTTCGTCGCCTACCACGACAACGACGCGCAGCTCCTGCGGATCGTCGACTTTCGCGGGCCGCAGACCTTTGGTGTGCACAAGGGTCAGACGCTCGCGCTGATGGCGCGGCCGGGTGCGGATTCCGTGCCAGACCCCGCACCTTCGATCCTCGCGAGCGCCGAGATCAAGAACGCCGACAGCTTCATCGGGATCCCGCTGGAGATGCACGACGGCAGTCACTTCGGAACGCTCTGCGCCGTCTCGAGTTCAGCCAAGCGATTCCACCGCGACGAGGTCGATCTGCTGACCGTGCTCGGACGCGTGATCGTCAACGAGCTCGACCGTGAGACCAAGGAGCAAGAGCTCCAGCGTCAGAATCAAGATCTCGCCGAGCACGCGGAGCGCCTGCGCACCGACGCGTTCACCGACCCGCTGACCGGCGCCGCCAACCGACGCGGCTTCGAGCGGGCGCTGGCGCGCGAGTGGAAGCTCAGCCGCCGCGGGACGATCGAGTCCTACCTGGTGCTGATCGACCTTGACGGATTCAAGGCGGTCAACGATCGCTTCGGCCACGCTGCCGGCGACCGCGTATTGCACCTCTGCGCGCAGGCACTGCAGGAGGCAGCGCGCGGCACCGACGTCGTCGGTCGCATCGGCGGAGACGAGTTCGCGGCGATTCTCGTCGGCTGCGACAGCGCCGAGGACGCCGTCGGCTACCGCGAGCGGGCCCACCACACGCTCGAGCGTTATCTCAAGGGCGAGGACGCGCGCATCAGCTTCTCGGCCGGACACCAGTCACTTTCTGAAGCCTCCTCCCCAGTCCGCGCGATGGAGCTCGCCGACCAGGCGATGTACTGGCAGAAGCGCCAGCGCGCCGGCCGGCTCCCGCGCGGCACCGACCTTGCCACGAAGATGGGCGCCTCGCGCAGAAAAGCCAACGGCCCGTCGCCGGCCGAGCCCAAGCCTTAGCCGGGCGTTGCGTCCGGTTTACGCGGCTGTCGCCGCCAGCGTCAGCGGGTGCTCGCTGATCCGCCGCGTGTAAAGCGTGTCGCGCTCGTAGACCGGTCGACCCGCCGCGTGTCCGGCGGCGATCAGGTCTTCGGGGTCGAGCCGCGATCCGTGCAGCGACCCGGCCGCGCGGGAGATCGACTCCTCCATCAGCGTGCCGCCGAGGTCGTTGACGCCCCAGCGCAGAGCTTCGGTCGCCGCCGCGAGGCCCATCTTGACCCAGCTGGCCTGGACGTTGGGAATCGCGCGGCCGAGTGCCAGACGGAAGACCGCCGTGTGCTTGAGGTTTTCGTCCAGCGAGAGTTCGGAGATGCCGTGCGTGCGGCCGAGCAGGGTTTGGTACGGAATGAACGAGAGCGGCACGAACTCGGTGATCGCCGCACCCTCCGCCGCAAGCGATCGCTCCTGAAGCTCGCGCAGGACGGTCATGTGGCGCGCCAACTCCCACGGCTCCTCGATGTGGCCGAACATGACGGTGGATGTCGTCGGCACGCCAGCGGCGTGGGCGGCCTCCACAATTTCGACCCAGCGAGCCGCCGGAAGTTTGTTCGGCGAGATGCGCTCGCGTACTCCGTCGTCGAGCACCTCGGCGGCGGTCCCTGGAGTCGAACCCAGCCCGCACTCCTTCAGGTACGCGAAGACCTCCGCGGGCGACTTGCCGGAGCGATCGACCATGTTGGCGACTTCCATCGGCGAGTACGCGTGGAGGTGCACGTCTGGCGCGACTTCTTTTGCCAACGTCAGCCAGCGGCCATAGTCCTCAAGCTGATAGTCGGGATGGATCCCTCCCTGTAGGCAGAGCTCGGTCGCTCCGTACTCGATCGCCTCGGCGACCTTTGCGCGGAACTCGTCCTCGTCGGCTGTGTGCGCGTCGGGCGAGCGACGGCTCTGGCCGAAACCACAGAACGCACAGCCGACCGTGCAGACGTTGGTGAAGTTGATGTTGCGGTTGACGACGAAGCTGACGTCGTCGCCCGCGACTTCCGCGCGCAGGTCGTCGGCGGCGGCGCGGATCTCTTCGATCAGCTCCGGGCGGGTCTCCGAAAAGAGCGCGGTGAGCTGGTCCTCTGCCAAGGCGTCGCCCGCGCGACCGGCGGCGATCGCCTCGCGCACCGCGCTCTGAGCGGCTAGCTCCGGGCGGACGGCCCGGCTGCGCTCGCCGCGCGGGATGAAGGTCCAGAAGCGCTGCGTGATCGTGTCCATCACGGCCGGCGCGACCCACTCGGGGTTGGTGTACTGCGGATAGACGCAGAGCCGCTCGGCAAGCGCAACGTTTTCCTCGGCCAGCCGGTCGCGCACCTGCGTCGGCGACGGGAAGGGGTGCTCGGGCGAGATGTGGTCGCCGTTGGCCGAAAGGCCGCCAAGGTCGGTGGCGCCGGCCTCCACCAGCTCGGGCCACCAGTCGGCGAGATTCGGCGGGATCTGGATGCCGACGTCCGGCATCAGCTCGCGCGTCTTGCCAACGAGGTCCTTCATGTCTTCGATCGAGACGCTGCAAGCCCAGTCAGGCAGCTTCGCGCTGTCCGCGCCGTCGCCGCCGGCCGACATCCCGGTGCGCCAGAGGTCGTCGGCCGCGTCCGCGGCTATCTCGCCGACGTCCTGCCCGTGGTAGCGCGGGTGCGGGACGAAGTTCTGCAGGATCACCTCCTGGATGTGGCCGTAGCGATCGTGCAGCGCAGCGATCGCAGCGAGGCTTTCGTGGCGCTCCTGCTCGGTCTCGCCGATCCCGACGAGAATGCCGGTCGTGTAGGGAACCTTCAGCTTCCCGGCGAGTTCGATCGTGCGCAGCCGCTCGGCCGGGTGCTTGGTCGGAGACCCCGCGTGGACGGTGTCCATCAAGCGCTCGGAGATCGACTCGAGCATCAGGCCCTGCGAGGCAGTGACTTCGCGCAGGCGCTCCATGTCGCGCCGCTCCATCACGCCGAGGTTGGTGTGCGGCAGGATGCCGCGCTCGAGCGCGCGCTCGCAGACCCAGACGACGTAGTCGACGAAGTCTTCGTGCCCCAGTGCGTTGAGCTGGGCCAGCACCTTCGGATTTTCGTCCGGCGCCTCGCCGGTCAGGATCAGCAGTTCCTTGGCGCGGCGCTTCTCGGCCTGGTCGAGCTCGCGCTCAACTTCTTCCGGTCCGCGCAGGTGCGCCAGGTGCGTCGCGAAGGCGCAGTACTTGCAGTAACAGCGGCACGTGCGCGAGAGCGAGATCGTGTAGTTCCGCGAGTAGGTGACGCGCCGCATGGCGCCACTCTACTGAGCGCCTCGCTATCCAGATGACAGATTTGATTCCGCCTGCTGGGCCTCGAGGTCGACGATCACGTGCTCGACTGGCAGTTCGGTCCGGTCGCGGATCTTCTCAACCTCGCCGCGCTCGAGCCAGTGGGAGCGGCCTTCCGGGTGGGTCGAGACCAGTACCCCGTCGGGCTCATAGACCGCCACAGCGTCTTCGAACGCGCGCACGGGGTTTGCGTCACCAACCTCGCCCTCGGCCTCGATGCCGTGCTCGCGCAGCAGTTCGATCGACTTGTCAAGGCGCGCCTGCGCCTCTTCGCGCGGCTCATCGACATCGGAGAAGACGTACTTCAAGCGCGACGCCAGAGCCGGCGCGATGATGATCACCCGGCCTCCGTCGGCGGTGATCTCGCGGATGTGATCGTGGAGAGCGTCTCCAGCGATCGTCTCGTTGGCGACTACGAGCAGTCTCTTGAAGGCCATGCTCTGCTCCTCTCGGGAAGCGGTTGCGTTGGGTGATTTGCCCCCTCTTCGGCCATTCTGCCGAAAAGGGGGCAATCACGCGCCGCGCCGACCTAGATCGGAGACTGCTCAGATGGCGCCGGCGGCGCTTCGAGCGGCTCGCCGCGCTCAGCCGGCTTGATGTAGAGCGCGTTGTAGACGGTCGCCGCGAGTACGCCGGCGGCCAGCGGCGCGATCAGGTAGACAAGGAAGAAGTCCTTGACCGACCCGAATCCGCCTGATCCCGCCTTGCCGAAGAGCGCGTTGGTGAGATCCGGGGCGAATGCGCGCGCCGGGTTGAGCGCGGCGCCGGTCCACTGGCCGATCAGCAGCACGCCGAGCGCAAGCGAAGTTGAGATCGCCAGCGGTGCCCATTCCTTCGGTCCGTCGGGGTTGACCGCCGTAGCGGTGATCGTCCAGACGAGGAAGAAGACGAACAGCGCTTCGAGTGCGATGCCGGCTCCGGTCGAGACGCCGTCGGCCAGCGCGGGGGCGCCGAAGTTGACGAGCTGCGCCTGGTCGTGCAGCACAAGCGCCAGCAGGAAGGTGGCCACCAGCGCGCCGACAACCTGGGCGACGATGTACATCGCCGCGTTGGACGGGGCGATCTTCTTGATCGACAGCAGGCCGACCGTGACGGCAGGGTTGAAGTGCCCGCCGGAGATCGCGCCGAGCGTCTGGATACCGATGAAGAGGGCGAAGCCGTGCGCCAGCGCGATGAACGGGACGACGATCCCGGGCAGCGGTGACTGGGCGTTGACGAGCGCGCCGGCGTAGAGCGTTACGGCCGCGACGATCGAGAAGACGAGCAGGAAGGTTCCCACGGCTTCGGCCAGATAGGCCTTGCCGGGATGTGCATTGTCCATTTTTGTCCGAGCTCCTTGGAGGGGAATAGCGATGTCCCCCAATAGTTCCAAGCGCGCAGGAGCGAAAAACCCGCACTTTCCGAATGACCTTTGGCACCTGGTGCCAAAGGTTGGTCGCTATTTGCGTGAATTTGCCTGGATTAGGGCTGGGCCCTCGCGCATCATTCTTGAGCGGGGGACGAGCTTTTCCACGCCGCTGGCGAGGGCCGCCTGGCGCACGTCTTCGTCGACGTGTGAGTAGTAGGCGAGGATCGGGGCGTCGGTCTTGCGGGCGAACTCCACGGCTGCCGCCACGTCGGTACCTGCGTCGGTGAGATCGAGGATCGTCAGCGCTGGATCGCCGGCATCGGCGCCGGCCGGCTCAAAGCCCGCTTGGCGAATCATCGCCTCGACCTTGCTGCCGAAGAGCAGATCGTCGGTGATCAGCCGAACCTGCATAAGCGCCGGTCGCTACTGGCCGCGGCGGGCGCGAAACTCGCGGCGCACGGCCTCGGGCCGGCCCCACATGTGCACGACCTCGGCGCGACCCTCGCGGATCTGGCGCACCTTGATCTCGCCGCCGATGCCGTTCTCGTCGAGCAGCTTGAGCGTCGCGCGCACCGCCTCGGGTGCGGCGCCGTGACCGAACTGGTTGGCCACCAGCACGTTGAAGTGCCAGTCGGCCTGCGAGTAGGGCCGCGCGTTGCACTGGGTCAGCAGCGTGGCTGCGTCGACGTAGGCGTCCTCATCGAAGATGCGCAGGTCGAACTCCAAGTTCGTCCAGTCGCCCGGAAGCGAGTCGACAACATCCTGAAAATCCGCTGCGAGAGCCATCGCGCCCGATCTTACCCCGCGCCGATCAGGCGTCGATCTGTAGGAGCTGTTCGGCCGTCACCTGAAGCGTCGTGTGGTCGATCGTGAAGCGCTCGCCGAGCATCTCTTCGATCGCGCGGCGGGTCGCATCCACTTCGCACGTGGCATCCACCGTGACGTGCGCCGCCAGCGCCGGAAAACCCGAGGTGATCGACCAGATGTGCAGATCGTGCACCTCGCGCACGCCTTCCACCCGCGCGATCGCCATCCCGACCTCCTCAACGTCGAGCCCAGCCGGCGCTCGCTCAAGCAGCACCTCCACCGGCTCGCGGATCAGTCGCCATGAGGACCCCAGGATCAGCAGCGAGATCAGCAGGCCGATCACGGGGTCGAGTTCCTCGATGCCGGTCAGCATGATCCCCAGACCCGCGATCACGACGCCCAAAGAGCCGAGCGCATCGGCCAGCGAGTGCCGCATCACGCCCTCGAGATTGATGTCGCTGCGATCGCCGCGCACGAGCACCCAGGTCGCGAGCACATTCCCCAGCAGCCCAAAGACACCAAAGATCAACACGCCAAGACCGTCGATCTCCGGCGGATCGCCAAATCGCCCGATCGCCTCGTAAGCGATGTACAGCGCGACCACCACCAGCGCCAAGCCGTTGACCAGTGCAGCCAAG
>JAEYBE010000001.1 GCA_023404495.1 Actinomycetes bacterium
ACGTTAGACTGCCCCCCGCAAGGGCCAGTGGCCAAATTGGCTAAGGCACCGGTCTCCAAAACCGGGGATTCCAGGTTCGAGTCCTGGCTGGCCCGCTTTTTACATGCCGAACATCTTCGACAAGGGGTTTGACGTCGAGCGCGACGCGGGCGGACCGCTGAAGCGTCAAACCTTCATCGGCAAAGGCGCAGGCGCGCAGCGCATCGGCGCGACCGTGTGGGACATCGATCCCGGCGGCACGGCCTACAAGTACCACTTCCACTACGGAGAAGAAGAGCTGCTGATCGTGCTTGAGGGCACGCCCACGCTCCGCACCCCCGACGGCGAGCGCGTGCTTGAGCCAGGTGAGGTCGTGGCGTTTCCGGTCGGACCGGACGGCGCGCATCAGCTGATCAACAACTCGGACGAGCCGGCGCGCTTTGTCGCGGTCAGCGCGGGTGACGACACCGACGTCGTGATCTATCCGGACACAGGGGAGACCCTTGTCAGCCATCGCCGCAATCATCCGGACGGCTTCAAGCGCATCATCGAGGGCGGCGCGTAAACTTTCGATCTCTGCGGGCGAAGTGTTGTGGTTGCACAGGAGCCTTCCAAGCTCTTAGGGCGGGTTCGATTCCCGTCGCCCGCTTATTCACTCTTCAACTATCGCCTGCGGTATCCGGCTGTGTAGTAGGCGCACTCGCAGCCCGTTGCACGGGTTGTTCGATGGGCCGGCTGCCATCGGACCGCCCAATTGGGCCCTACACAAAAGTTTGTAATTGTTCCAACGTTTCGTGTAGATTGCACCCAAAGCGGGGACGGGCTGTTCGTGGCTCTCCGTGATCGGCATGCCTGATATGCCTCTATATCTCTGGGAAGCGGAGGGGAAACGAATGATTCGTGCGAAGAGGAAGCCGCACTTGGCTGCGACGCTCACGGCGGCGACGTTCTTGCTGATGACTGGATTCACGGGAACCGCGTCGGCCGGCCCGCTGGATCCGATCATCGCGATCGAACTGAACATCCAGAGCGGCGAACCTCAGCCCCCAAGCATCACGCTTCCCGTTTGGAACAGCACTTACGACTGGCCAAACGTTCACGGTTACAACACCTGGACGGCGAACAAGCAGACTTCTCTTCCTGACGGCTACGAAATGCGTCAGGGCTACCAGAATCGCCCGGGTCTCTGGATGTGGCCGAAAGGCAGTTATTCCCTTGGTGGGCTGTTTCCCAAGCTGTACCCACCAGGCTACGTCGAATTCTCATTCAGCGCTCCAGGAACAACCCGTATCGCGAGGGCCAAGCTCGACACCGAGTACCGAAACTCTCTATACCTTTCGCACTGCACTGAGTTCGGGCTTCGCAACGGCACGACAAGCCGGGCCAAGAACCGCAACTGCTCAGCGCCCGTGCCAGATCGAGTTGAGGTTGGCACCTCGGGCGAGCGTGCCTTCCGCAAGGTGTCGCTGTTCGACCCATCTGGAGAACCGACGGCCAAAGATCTCTATGCACGACTTGATATCCCAAGGTGCCCGCCGCTTCCAGACTCCGCTTGCTCGAAGCTCATCGCTTCGCTTGATCCGCTGACGGCCGGCGCGTTCATGAGGATCGGGAAGGTCGAGTTGACGCTCGTCGACGACGACCTGCCCATAGTCACGACTTCTGGCTCGTTCTACGACCTCCGGGGCAGGCACATCGACGGCAAGTCTTCCTACCCGCTTGCGATCGCCGCCAGCGATGCCGGCTCGGGAATCAAGCTGACGCGTCTCGATCACACCGCACCCGGTGGCTCAGAGGTGACACTCGGGTCCAAGTCAGCGAGTTGCGACTTGACACACAGCACTGCGCAGCTCGGCTCGCGGATCTGCCCGCCGAGTGATTTGCTCAGCCCGACCGTGAACACCAATTCGTTTCCTGAAGGCACCCACGCGTTTCGGGCGTGGGCGGCCGACGCCGCGAATAATGTGACCGAGAAGCGCTGGAACGTGGCCGTTGACCGGACCGCGCCGGCCACCCCGGCCGATCTCTACTTTCTCACCCCGGCCAAGGGGGCTGCGCAGGTCTATTGGGACGAGGCTGTCGACCCTATGCTCGCTGACGGCACTCGTTCTTCTGGCACGACGAACTATCGCTTCCGTTCGAAGATCAACGGTGGCGCATGGAGCGGCTGGAGCGAAGTATCGCGATCGCGCCAGCTTTCAAGTGAGATCGTCGACCAGGATCCGGGCACTGTTGTGACCTTTGAGGTGGTGGCGGTCGATGCAGTTGGAAATGTGTCGGATCCGTCCACGATGAGCGGCGTTGTCCACGATCCGGATGAGGACACCCTGCCTGGGGGCACCGGAAATCCGGATGATCCTGCCCCTGGCGCTTCGGCTCCAGCGACCGATGAAGGGGCGGAGGCCGACAGTGGATCGCCATCGAACATCCCAACAGGTGCGGTGCCGATCTCGCTGCACCTGACAAACGGAAGCTCGCCTCCAGCGATCGCCCCGGGGATCTGGAACAGCTCCTACCCGTGGCAGCAATCGAGCGGCTACAACGAGTGGACGCCGAACGTGCAGTCCGCGCTCACAAACGGCTATGAACTGAAGCGCGGCTATGGAGGGCGTCCGGGCCTTTGGATCTGGCCGGTCGGATCGCCCGCAGCCGGTGACAACCTCTATCCGCCCGGCTACGCCGAGTTCGCGTTCACCGCGCCAGGCACAACCAGGATCGCGCGGGCGAGCGTTGACCTCGCATACCGGAGCGCTCTCTACACGTCGCACTGCACCGAGATCGGCCTTCGCACAAGGGGCGAAACGCGTGATCGCGACACGGACTGTCTGGCACCTATTCCAGACCGAGTTGTAATCGACTCTCACGGCGAAACCGCCTACCGAAACGTGCCTCTGTTTGATCCCGCCACCAACCCGACCGCCAAACAGGCGTACGCCCGGATCTTCGTCCCTAGTTGCACGCTGCTGTCTATCGAGCTGTGCTCGAAGCTGATCCCAACCCAGGACCCGTTGCACTTCGGTCCTTATCTCCAGGTCCAGCGAGCGGACATGACGCTGGTGGATGATGACCGGCCAACTGTGCAGACGTTGGGATCGCTGGCGGATCTAAACGGGAAGTATGTGGCCGGCAATGAGGCCTACGAACTCGAGGCGACCGCTGCGGACGCAGGGGCTGGCATTGCCAGCGCGCAGATTGACCACACGTCACCCGCGCCCTCATCTCAGCAGCAGACGCTTGGCACGGAATCTGCGCCCTGCGATCCGAGCCACGGGACACTTGGACTCGGTGCTCGAATCTGTCCCGCCAGCGATTCGATGACCATTCCAGTGGACACCACGCCCTTCCCGGAGGGTCGCAACAGGATTCGCGTGTGGTCGGCCGACCCCGCTGGGAACGTGGGTGAGCGTCGCCTGTCATTGATCGTCGACAGAACCGCTCCGGCCGCACCTCGTGTTCGGCCGCTAAGGCCGGACGAGGGGTCTGCTCAGATCTACTGGGATGAGTCCATCGATCCTGTTCTTCCCGATGGCACGCGTGGCGCTGGTATTGACCGATACCGATTCCGGTCAAAGATCGGGTCAGGTGACTGGACAGCGTGGAAGAGCGTCTCACGTTCCCAGCAATCGTCCGAAGAAGTTTTTGATCAGCCGGCCGGAACCATTGTCTCATTTGAGGTTGTCGCTGATGATGGGGTCGGTAATTCGTCGGCAATTAGCTCGGCATCCGTCACCGTACGTGGCAAGCATCCGACCAATTCGATCGGTGGCGCACTTGGGGAGCTTGATGGCGAGTACACCCAAGGAACTTCGGCTGTCAATGCGTCGCTGCACGCCGTTGACGACGAGGCGGGCGTAGGGTCGGTCTCTCTCGGAGAAATTCAGCAAGGACTGTTCAACGAAGTTGTGGCCGCGCCATGCGTGAACGCTGGGCAGCGCCTCGCGCCAGGGAAGAACTCGTGCCCCCGGGTCTTTCAGACCGCAGTTGGAGCGCCTCTGCCCGACTTTGCCGAGGGAGCACACACATTCAGGGCGGTTTCAACGGACCGGGCAAACAATCCATCCGCCGAGTCTCAGGTCACAACGTTCATCGACCGCACTCCCCCGCCACCTGTGCAGGAAATCACCGCCTACTACGACGAAGAGTTTGAAGACGCCAACGTTACTTGGACCGGAGTAACCGATCCTGCGCTGCCAGACGGCACGGCAGGTTCCGGCATTGCCGGATATCGATACAGATACCAGCGCGCGGGACAAGGTATTTCCGGATGGGAGACCACGGATGAAGACGGGTTCACCCTGTCCGACGCATCATTGGGAGAAGAGGTCTTGATTTCGGTCTCCGCGTTTGATGCCATTGGAAACGAATCGGCACCCCAGAATCTCGTCGTGAAAGTGAACTCTCAAGAGGAGTGTGGAGACACCAGCTACGACGACGGCGACGACGCGATTGATGCGTCGCTCCACGTTCCGACGAGCGGTGATGCGTCGATTGATTCGTTCACGTTTGCCAACGCCAAAACGCAGGCGTCCCTACTTTCGCGTTTGCCCAACGGCGTTCGAATCGTGTCGGCGATCGAGCGCACAAAAACCATGCCCGGTGAAGTCCACACCGGAGGTATCTCGTTCGCGAGTGGTCTCAGTATGCAGCAGAACTTGGCGATCTATAACGACGAGGCGTTCGACACGATCGATGATCTTGAGGACTCGTACCAGGGCGAGCTCGGAACAGAGACGCCGGAGGTTCGTGCGCAGATTCTCAGGGAACTCGACGGATTGGCGGCGCGGCGGGCCAAGTACGCCACTTCAGGCGGACCTCGGATCAAGAGCTTTGCCGTCGCGCACAATCCGCCAGTGGCCGCAGCGATCCAAAGCGAGTTCTCCGGCGAACTCGTTGATCCGGTAGTCGAGGAGAGCGATTTCGCGGACGAATGCACAGAGTCGAATGTCGGTTCGATTGCGAATCTTGTTGCAGGTTCCGGACAGCCGTCTGATCCGGCAAACCCAGAGAAACTGGATGCCCCCGGAGCCACCGACCCGGAACCGTCGCCTCAGCTTCGCACTACGGCCGAACCTGATCGGGGCGATTCAGAGGTGGGCTCTTCAGCCCTCTCATTGTCTAACACGTCGGTCGCAGAAATCGCCTCCACCAAAGCGAAATCGAACACCTTCACTCCGCCGCGCGTCAGGATTGCGACCAAGAGCTACCACTACGTCACGACTTGTAATGGTGTTCGGGGCCCAGTCAGAAGGGCGATGCTTCGGTGGCGATGGGGTTCCGTGGGTCGTCGTTCGTATTGGCTCAAGGGTGGGAGAAATCGAAAACATGGCGTGGAGATTCAGCTCGCCATGAATCGTGAGGGAGGAGGTTCCTCCGACTGGGCGTGGGGTCTTCCGCCAGGGCTGACCACCGATACAAACGGCAACGTCTCTGGCCCTCCGTCGAGTCCGGGTTCCGAAGGGGATGAAATCGCCTGCATTCCAAACGTGTGGAGTTCGAACGCGCCCTGTGCGTACCCGGACGACTACAACGAGGACAACGCTAAGAGCGAGGAGTTCGCGGTGACAATCGGTCAGGGCTGCCGACCGCGTTCTAGCACAAAGAAGTACTACTGGCGAATGTATTTGCTCAGGCTTCCAGACGACAGCGACCGTGTCACCGCAACTGTGAACGCGGTGCATCGGGCTGGTCACGGTGGCGGGGCATACTCGGGAGTCAGTGAGCGGAGCTACTGCAATGGAGTCCGGGGCGGGGTAAGGGGAGCGTGCTACTTCGAGGATTCAAAGACGTCGAGTCGGTACGTTTACAGGGCGTCAAGCGATACGCGAGATAGCTTGGTCACAGACGGCTCGATCCTCATGAGATGGACTCCCGCGCGTTGATGACTTGCAGGAGGGTTTTCTGAGTTCAGACAAGGACGGATCTTGGGACCGGTTAGTGGGCCCAGCGGATGACGCGAAGAAGCAGCGGCGAATCAGGATCGTCACGATCTCGTTCCTCGTTGTGTTCTCCGCTTCACTAGTTCTGTTTGCGGTCTCAATTTCGCACATCTTCGAACCGACCAACGAAGAGGGAATCTACTGCGACGATGCACTGGCTATCGATGGCAACACCCTGCGCATCCCTTCTGGCTGCTTCAGGAATGCCGCCCAACTTCGGCTGATTGGAGTCGATGCTCCCGAGCGGTCCGAGTGTGGTGGGCTAGTCGCGAAAGACGAACTTTCAAGGCTGGTCGATGGGCAAGAAATCCAGCTAGTTCTGGACTCAAGCGTGGATCCGATTGATCAGAAGGGTCGTGCGACTACGCGAGTGGAGGTAGGGGACGGACAAGATGTCGGGCTGAAAATGATTCTTGCCGGACGGGCCAAGGTCGGCGACTACGACGGACAGTTCACAGGTCGCATTCGGATGTACCGACATGCGCAGGAGCTTGCGCGAGAGCAGAACCGGGGCATCTGGCGAGAATGTCCGCGCTGATGGAATAAGGACCCGCAGCCTAACCTCATTCGTACCACGTGCGCACTCCATTAAGATGCCGGGCGAGTTCCCCGGATCATCAGGCCATCACGGCTCGAGCATGGGAAGCCATGCAGGCCGCCCTGGTTCGGACCGAACTTGCAGTCACGATCCTGCTTCTGCTTGCACCCGCCGTTGGCGGATGCGGTGCGTCATACGATGTCGACAAACCTTCAATCAACGAGCAGGTCGACTGGCCATCGGTACGGCAGTTGGAATTCACGAAGGCGTACGGCGAAAGCCCGACGTACTGGCTTGGCCCGACCCATGAAAAGCTGCCAGTCACTGAAGCCCTCGTAGTGCCGCCTTTCGGGAGCGGGGTGAGCATCGATTACGGTGGCCACAACTGCGATGCCGCGAACGCGGACTACTGCCGTGAGGCCTTGTCAGTGGGTTCTTTCGTTGATCGTCGGGAGCGGATCCAGAGTGCACTGAAAGGGCAGGCTGATCCAGCGAGGTGTGTGTTCGAGATCGACGGGCGGCTTGTCATCGCTTGTCCCAATAAGTCCGATTGGCTGGTCCTGGCCGGTTCTGCGGCGATTGCAGTGCATGTGGAGGAAACCGCTCCTCGTATTTCACCGCGCAGTGTCGTGCGTGCGATACGTCCGTTGAATCGTCTTGCTCGCAAGGAAGGAATGGAGCCCAAGGCCCTGAGCGAGCGCGATCTCGCCAACTCAGGGTCTGCTCGAGCGAAGCTGCGTCGGGCGACGAGTACGAACTGACTCACGGCAGCGCGCTCGATCCGCGAGCTTCAGGTGAACCGCATGGCCCCGGTCGCCGAGCATCACCCACGATCCAAATCGCGATAGCGTTCCTACCAATGAAAAAGCCGATGTTCAAACTCGAACCAGCCGACGAAGGCTTCTTCAGCTCCGCACCGGTCGTGCTCAGTGACAGTTTCGAGATCGATCGCCCCGCGGCCGAGGTCTGGGACGATCTCGTCGCCGACAACCCGCTCGGCTGGTGCCGCATCCTCGGCCCCAAAGGAATCGAATGGACCTCGCCGCGCCCGTTCGGCGTCGGCACCACCCGCACCGCGAAGGCCTTGAAGGGCCTGAGCGAGCTGCGCGAGCACTACTTCATCTGGGAGGAAGGCAAGCGCCAGTCCTTCTACGCGCTCGAGGCCGCCGCACCGATGTTCAAGCGTTTCGCCGAGGACTATCGCGTCGAGCCGCAGGGCGACTCGGCCTGCACGCTCACATGGACCGTCGCCTACGAGCCGACCCTGCTCGGCAAGGGCCCGGTCAACAAGGCGATCATGCGAACTCTCTTCACCGACACGCGCAAGCACTACGGGGCGCGCTAGGGGCCGATGGCCGTCGACCCGACCGCCGACGACGTACGCCGCTACGTCGAGGAAGACGACGGCGGGCCGGTCGTGATGCTCAACCTGCTGCGCTACGGCGGCGAGGGCGGTCGGGCCTCCTATGAGCAGTACGCGGTCGAAGTGATGCCGCACCTGGAGCGCGTCGGCGCCGAGATCGTCTATGCCGGCGAGTGCTCAACGACGATGGTCGCCGGGGCCGACGAGTGGGACTCCGTGCTGCTGATCCGCTACCCCAGCCGGCAGAAGTTTCTCGAGATGGTGATGGACCCGACCTACCAGCAGATCACGCACCTGCGCACCGACGGCCTGGAAGCCGCCGTGCTCCAAGCGACAACCCCCTGGACGTCGAATACCATCAGCCCCTGACCGGGGAGTGGCGCAGTCTGGTAGCGCACTCGGCTGGGGGCCGAGCGGTCGCAGGTTCAAATCCTGTCTCCCCGATATCGATAAACCGGAATTCATCCATCACGAGTGCGCAATGCGCGCGGCATTCATTTCGGGTGCTGGGGGCCGAGCGGTCGCAGGTTCAAATCCTGTCTCCCCGATTTGACCGTCGAGCAACGAAAAGAGCTGGGCCGCGAAGCGCGCAAGCGCATCCCGCGCTCTTCGCTCGGCGGCTTCACGCCGCAGGACGACGCCCGCGACCCGGTCGCGATCCTCAAATCCGACGACACCGACCGCGTCGCGAGCCTTATCCCAATCCGCTACGGCCGGATGCTCACCACGCCGTTCGCCTTCTACCGCGGAGCCGCATCGCTGATGGCCCACGACCTTGCCGCCGGAGCAAACACCGGCCTGCACGCACAGCTCTGCGGCGATGCCCACCTCTCGAACTTCGGCCTCTTCGCCGCGCCGGATCGCCGGCTCGTCTTCGACTGCAACGACTTCGACGAGACGCTGCCCGGCCCCTGGGAGTGGGATCTAAAGCGACTCGCCGCCAGCATCGTGATCGCGGCCCGCTCGATCGGCGCCAAGGAACGCGAGGCAGACCAAGCCGTGATCGAGGCCTGCGCTCACTACCGCGACCGCCTGCGCGAACTCGCTCAGATGACAAACCTCGAGGTCTGGCATCAGCGCCTCGAGGTTGATCGCGTAATCGAGGTGCTCGAGAAGACAGACAATCAGGAGGGCGCTTCGGCGGTCCAGAAGGCAGCCGAGAAGGCCTACACCCGCGACAGCCTGCGCGAGTTCAGGAAGCTCACGACCGTTGAGAACGGCAGGCGAAGGATCGTTGCCGACCCGCCGCTGATCACGCCGATCGACCAGATCGCTAGCGAGCTGGGCATCGAGGTCTCGCCGGGTGAGATCGAACGCGTGATCAAGGGAGTGCTTGCCAACTACAAGGGTCGTCTCTTGATGGACCGCCGCCACCTGATCGATCAGTACGAAGTGGTGGACATCGCACGCAAGGTGGTCGGCGTAGGCAGCGTCGGCACCCGTGTCTGGATCGTCCTGATGATCGGGCGCGACGAGAACGACCCGCTCTTCCTCCAGGTCAAGGAAGCCGGGCCGTCGGTCTACGAGGCCTATCTGGGCAAGAGCGATGCGCAGACGCCCGGACAGCGCGTGATCCATGGCCAACGCCTGATGCAGGGCGCATCCGACCCGCTGCTCGGCTGGGAGAGCTTCAAGGGTGTCGACGGTGTGGTGCGCGACTACTACGTGCGCCAGCTCAAGGACTGGAAGGGTTCGGCGAAGATCGAGAAGTTCACGCCGGATCAGCTGAAGAACTACGGCGCGCTCTGCGCCCGGGTGCTTGCTCGCGCACACGCGCGCAGCGGCGACCGGGTCGCGATCGCAGCCTATGCCGGCAAGGGCGACGCGCTGGACGTGGCGATCGCGCGGTTTGCCGCCGCCTATGCCGACCAGAACGATCGCGACTACGCTCGCATGCGCGAGGCCGTCGAAAGCGGGCGCATCGAAGTCCGCGAGGGGATCTAGTCGGCAGCAACGACTGCGAATAGGGGAGAGATGCGCGCGATCAGAGCTCACATGAAGCACGGCGGACCCGACGATGTCGTCGAAGAAGAGGTCGCCGCGCCGGAGCCGTCAGAGCACGCTCTGATCATCGACGTGCGCTCGGCCGGGGTCTCATTTCCGGACCTCCTCCTCTCCAAGGGCGAGTACCAGATCAAGCCCGAGCCACCTTTCACGCTGGGATCTGAGGGCGCGGGCCGCGTCGCGCACGCGCCCGAGGGCAGCGGCTTCTCGGTCGGCGACCGCGTTGCCTTCCTCTCGCTCGGCTCATACGCCGAGCAGGTTCCGGCCGCGCCGATCATGACCTTTCCGCTGCCCGACGAGCTCGACTACCACGAGGGCGCCGCGCTGATCATCAACTACCACACAGTGCTCTTCGCGCTGCGCGACCGGGGCAACCTGCAGCCGGGGGAGACGGTGTTGATTCAGGGCGCGGCCGGCGGCGTCGGCACGGCAGCGATCCAGGTCGCAAAAGCCATGGGCGCGCGCGTGATCGCCGCTGTTTCGTCTGACGAGAAGGCCGACATCGCCCTGACCGCCGGCGCCGATGAGGTCGTCTTTGCGGGCGGCGTCGAGTGGCTCCCGCGCGTCAAGGAGATGACAGGTGGCAAGGGCGTCAATCTCGTGCTCGACCCGGTCGGTGGCAAGCGCTTCACCGACAACCTGCGCGCACTGGCCGAGGGCGGCCGCGTGCTCGTGGTCGGATTCGCGGAAGGCACGATTCCGGAGGTGAAGGTGAACCGCCTGCTTCTGCACAACATCTCGGTGGTCGGCGTCGCCTGGGGTGCCTACGTCGGGACACGCCCGGAGCTCGCGCATGAGATCGGCGAGACGATCAATGCGATGGCCGCGCGCGGCGAGATCAAGCCGATCATCGGCAAGGTCTTCAACTTCGAGGACGCCGCGGACGCGCTGCGCCTTCTCGAGGACCGCAAGGCAACCGGCAAGGTCGTGCTGCAGATCTCGGAGGATGACTGAGCATGAGGATCAGGAGCAAACCGCTGGCAGATGGTGAGAAGGCGCCGGATTTCACGCTGCCTGACCAGGACGGCAATCCTGTTCGCCTGTATGACCTGCTGGAAGATGGGCCGGTTGTCGTCTTCTTCTATCCCAAGGCGTTCACGACGGTCTGCACGGCCGAGGCCTGCGGCTTTCGCGACAGCTTTGAGGAGTTCGCCGAGGCTGGCGCGCGGATCGTCGGGATCAGCGCCGACGACGTCGAGACGCAGAAGGCGTTCCACGATCGCCACCAGCTGACGTTCCCGGTGCTCAGTGACGTGAAGACTGAGGTCTACGACAAGTTCGGTTTGCGTGCCTCTGCCAAGGCGGCACTGATGAACGACCGCGTGACGTTCGTGATCGACCGCGACGGCTACGTGCGCCACCACTCGAGCGGCATGGTCGTCTCGGACCCGCACGTCCAGGAATCGCTGAAGGTCGTTCTTTCGCTGGACTGAACTTGACGCAGGTCTCGCCGCTGGCGATACTTGAGGAATGGCTCTGGGAGAATCATCTCGATGAGCGATCGCGATCCAGAGATCGGGTCGCGCGTCGGCGCGGCGATGCCCGATTCGGGTCAGCACGAGGTGCTTGTCGTTGGAAGGCGTGCGCCCGCGAGCGCGGCTAGCACGAGGTTTGCGCACATCAAGAGCCTCGCCGGCACCCGAAAGTACCTCTGGCCGGCGGTGTTTGTTGGCGGCGGACTCTTTCTGCTCGGGTCGACGACCGGGAATCCGCTGGTCGCGCTAGCACCGCTGCTGCTCGTGCTGATCGTGCTGGCGGTGCGACTCTGGCGAGAGGCCACGCGGCTGGCAGCGCGCGACTTCTTTGAGGGCTACGCAGTCGAGCACCATCTGAACTACAGCGCGCGGATGATGTTGCTGGCTTCGACGCCGCTGCTGGGCGCGGGCGAAAAGCGTCGCTGCGAGCACTTCATGGAGGGCGAGCTGACAGGTGCCGGCGGCGCGCCGCTTGGAATCGCACACTTCGTGATCGAGACGCGCGAGGACAAGCGCGATCGCCGCAACCGGCCGATCGCGATCTTCACGCCGCACGGTTTCACGATTGCGATGGTCGACCTGTCGCGTCCGGCGCAGTCGCTCCCGGGGATCTTCCTGACGCGCCGGCACGGCCGCCTGGCGCGGCATGACTGGCTCGATCGCAAGGCGTTGTTGCCGGCGACGATCGAGGACGAGAAACTTGCCGCGGACTGCGAGCTGCTCGTGCGACCTGGGTTTGACCGTGAGCGGCTGCGCGGGCTGATGCGTGCGGAGCTGCAGAAGACGCTGGCCGAGTCAACGCTCTCTCCTGGATTTGAGTACGACAATGGAACGCTCGTCGTGTACGCACCGCACTTGCTCAAGCGCCCGGAGGAGATCGATGGGCTGGTCGCGCTGGCCGAGAAGATCGCGGATCGGCTGCTTGAGGTCGGCGAACCGCTCGCCGCAGTCGACACATCTCTCTCGCACGGCCCGCCGTCAGGCGTGGCCGCGTTCCCGTCGCCTCCGCCGGCAACCAAGCCGCACGTCGAGCCGCACCTGCGAGTCGCGCCAGATCCCGAGCCGCAACGACGGGCAGCACCGGGCCAAGGCCGCACGTCCGTGCCCCCGCCGGGAAGCTGACCGCCGCCCACTAACATCACCGCGTCTGACCGACACGCGGATGTGGCGGAATTGGTAGACGCGCGGCGTTCAGGTCGCCGTGGGGGCAACCCCGTGGAGGTTCGAGTCCTCTCATCCGCACTTCGACAGTTCTCCGCAAGATTTTTCGACTAGCGCTGCCGGGGACTATCAGCGGTCTATTTGGTGGTGAAGTGATCGTCGGACCTGACTGATTGGGCCGTTTCTACGCTGTCCTGTCCGGCGCCTTCACGCTCGCGGACGTGCGCGAGCCCGGCGTTGCCGGGGCGATGCGGTTGACTTGTTGAGTTTGTGGATGCTTCGCGTTCAGGGCGGCTGCAAGTGAGCAATTGGACTAAATGTCTCCATCCTCGAGCAACCGTACATTTGTTCGGTGAGCAGCCCCGCACCGCTCGTCACTGAGCGAGATCTCATCAGCGCCGCGCTTGCGCTCGGCGCGCGAGACGTCAGGGACTGGTCTGACGAGGAGTACGAGCTACAGAAAAGCGCCGGCCCCGGGCCATCAAAACGCCAGGTTCGCGCCCTACAGAAGGCGATCGCGCGCGGCGAGGACCCGCTTGGTGACGCGTTCTGCATCCTTCGCTCGCCCGAGCAGCGCCGCCCTGATGGTGCGACTTACACGCCGAGTGAGATCGTGGATTCCATGGTCGAGTGGTCCGCGAACCAGCTCACGCCGGAGCGCGTGGTTGACCCGGGATCAGGCTCGGCTCGCTTTGCGGTCGCAGCCGGTCGTAGGTTCCCGAAGGCGAAGCTCGTCGCCGTGGAGCTCGACCCGCTCGCGGCGCTCCTGTCACGCGCCCACTTGGCCGCCGCAGGGTTTGAAAAGCGCGCCAAGGTCATCCTGTCCGACTATCGCGAGTACGAGTTCAAGGACTATCCCGGCCGCACGCTCTTCATTGGGAATCCGCCGTACGTTCGCCACCACGACCTCGCCCCGTCGTGGAAGGAGTGGCTCGTTCGCGAGGCAAACGGCCTTGGTCATTCCGCGAGCCAGCTTGCCGGGCTCCACGTGTATTTCATGCTGCAGACAGCGCTGCGCGCGTCAGAGGACGACGTCGGCGTCTTCATCACGTCTGCTGAGTGGCTTGACGTGAACTACGGCTCGCTTGTTCGCGGACTCTTCCTGGAGCAGCTTGGCGGCGAGGCACTCCACGTGATCGAGCCGACGGCTCAGCCCTTCGATGACGCGCAAACAACCGCAGTGATCTCGTGCTTCAAGATCGGTAGCGCGCCGAGCTCGGTCCGCATGCGCCGCGTCAGACAGATCGATGATCTGAACTCGCTCACGGGCGGTTCGCTCGTCCTGCGCGAGCGCCTCGAAGAGGCTCAGCGATGGACAGCGCTGACCCGTCCGTCGAAGAAGATGCCCGAAGGGTTTGTTCAGCTTGGTGAGCTTGCTCGCGTGCATCGAGGAACCGTCACCGGCCGCAACGCGACTTGGGTCGTGGGTCACGACGAGACGCTCCCGGACCGAGTGCTGTACCCATCAATCACCAGAGCCCACGAGCTCTTCAGCGCGGAGACATTTCTCTCAAATGGCGATCATCTCAAGCGCGTTGTCGACATCCCGTCGGACCTCGACGTTCTCGACGGCGACGAGAGGAAGCAGGTCGAACGGTTCATGCGCCGCGCTCGTAACGAGGGTGCTCACGAAACGTACGTCGCGAAGAACCGCAGGGCGTGGTGGTCGGTTGGACTGCGCAAGCCCGCGCCGATCCTCGCCACTTACATGGCGCGCAGGCCACCAGCATTCGTGCGCAATACGGCTGGCGCGCGACACATCAACATCGCTCACGGGATCTATCCACGCGAGCCGATGCGCCCGTCTGAGATGACTGCCCTTGCTGAGTCACTCAGGAAGGTGGCGACCGTTGGAGATGGAAGGATGTACGCAGGAGGGCTCACCAAGTTTGAGCCCAAGGAGATGGAGCGTTTGCCGGTTCCGTCTCTCGAACTGCTTGCATCCAGATGACTGAACCTCCACGCTGGTCCGACGAACAACTCGCCGCCGATTCGCAAGCCGCGATTCGCATCTTTATTGATGAACGTTCGAACGAATCGGCTGATGGTTATTCGAGCATTCTCGAAGAGAAACTCGGGGTTGTTGAGGAGTTTTTCGAGCAAACGAAAGACCTTGAGCTACTCGCCGAGCAGGCCGTAGACGTTCTTTCGAAGCCACGCTTTCTTGAAATCGCTCGGTACCTCGCAGGTCCCCCAATCTCTGCTGACGATCTAAAGGTTGTCGCGAATGTCGGAAGCCTGAGCGCGAAGCGAATCAAGGCGGAACCGCTCATCGCTAAGACGCTTGTTGAAACGATTTTCCTCGGACTTGATCGAGGGCGCTTTCCTTGGCTCGGAGAGAATCGAGAAGTTGGTGAAGAAGAGCGGAAAGCCGCTGCTCTGGCCACTGCTGCCCTACTTGCGACCCAGAGAGTCGCAACGATCCGTCGCAACAAGGTTAAGGCTGAGCAAGAAGCATTGGTGATGGACAAGCTTGAAGAAGCAGGCTTCAGAAGGGTTGAGACCCGCGAAATCAAGACGGTGAAGGATGCGCCGGAAGCGGGCGAGTTCTGTGGAGAGACCCTGGTAGCTACTCGAAAGGCCGACATCGTCGTCGGGCTGTGGGATCGACGAACTCTGCTGATCGAATGCAAGGTTTCCAATAGCGCGACCAACAGTGTCAAGCGCCTAAACAATGACGCGCAAGCCAAGGCCGGGATCTGGAGGTCAAAGCTCGGCGATGCAGTCGTTCCATCGGCCGTTCTTGGCGGGGTTTTCAAGACTAAGAATCTTGAGCAAGCACAGTCAAGCGGCTTGACACTCTGGTGGGCACATGGGCTTCAGCTGCTGACGGGATGGATCGAGGACACGCGAGATGGGTGAAAAGCCTCAGGGCGCTAAGGGCCGCCGTGGCAACCCGAATGAGCGGGAGAAGTCCGAACGATCCGCACCGAAACAATCCGATTCCACAAACGGCGAACGGCTCTAGACCGTTGCGGTGCGAAAAAAGTGGGGGCTCGGCAAGGAGCGGATCGCTGTTCCGGACGTTCTGTTGCAACTTGAGGACGATCATCTCCGCGAGGCCTTTGTCGATGCCCGGGAATCAGCGAATCAAACACATTCCCGGTTGGGCGCGCTCGTTGGCGCGTACTCGGCTGTCCTCGTAGCGCTTTCCTTCTCGGCAACGCAGTTGCATCAATGGAAATACGTCACGGTTGTCAGCGGTTGCCTCGTCGTCGCCGTGGGGGCTTTCATCGTGTTCGGATATCTGCACACTCCCAAGCCGCACTTCTATCTCACCGCCGAGAAATCACGTCCTGGAGCTGTGAAGCTTGCCCACCACGAGGCGAACGAGGCCAGCTGGTTCTTGGTTCTCGCGACGACGCTCTTGGTTGTTGCTGGGCTCACGATCGCGGCCAATATCTCCCATAGCATTGGGGAGCAGCTAAAGGAAGATCAGCCGAAGACGCAGTCAGTGAAGCGCCAGCAGAAGGGTCCAACTGGCGAAACCGGGCCTTCAGCTGTCCTTCGCCCTCGTGACTAGATTCACGAGGCCAATCGCGGCGGCGACGATAAGCGCGGCGGTGAGTATTCCGAGGATGATTGTCATTCCTCGAGTATGGAGTTTCAGCGAACGCGCGGTGAACTTTTCGCCTCAATTCTGGGCGGGAGAATCTGATTCAGCTGTTTGACGCCAGCCCGACGGGTTAGAGTGGCGGCGCGTGTCTGATTACCTAGAAATAGAAGATCAACCGGCAGAGGAGGAAGTCGTTGCGGCCGAGCCTGCGGACGACGATCTCGGAATTCGCCTCAAAGATTGGGCGCAATCCCTTCCAAGCTGGCAGCAGGACCTCGTCGCGCGGCTTCTGGCAGCAGAGAGCCTGACCGAGGACGAGCAGTTGGATGCGATTTCAAGGGTCCTCGCCGATTGCGGCTACGAGAATGGACGCGACAACGCCGCCCCGATTCTGATTGAGGACACTGCCTTCTCTGCGTATCAGTCTTCGTCATCAGGGTCGATCAAGAGCATCGGGAACTTGAAATCCGTGAACGGACTCGTGAGTGATGGAGTGGACCCACTGGCAATCGCCGAGGGCGGGGTGACGCTCATCTACGGCCCGAACGCCGCAGGAAAAACTGGCTATGCCAGGACTCTGAAATACGTTGGTCGTTCGGTCACTGGTCGGCCTCGAATACTCCCGAACGTCCGACAAGGGGAGACCGGAGACGCGCCGTCGGCAACGATTGAAATGCTCCTAGACGGCGAGGAGCGACCCTTCGAAGTTGACTTCACCGAGCAGCCTCCGCAGGATTGCTCAGTCATTCGAGCTTTCGACGCGGGCGCTGCCGACGTGTATGTGGCCGACGAGACCGCCGTCGATTTCACGCCTCCGGTTCTTTCCGTATTTGGGCGGCTCGCGACGGAACAGAAGGCACTCGCGGCGTCCGTCAAAGAGCGAATTGCAGAGCTTGAGGCTGTCAAGCCAGAGCTGGATCTGGAAGGCGGCGATGACGCGCACGAGGCGGTCGAAGCGATCGGCCCGGGAACGGACATCGATGGCCTGATCACCAAGTTCGCGACCGAGGACGGAGACGCCGCGCGCCTCGAAGAGCTCCGTAAATCGGCAAGCGCGATTGGCCCTGCGCTTACTGCTCAGATTCGGGTTGAGCGCGGACGCGCGCAGCGGGCGCAAACGATTCTCCAATCGCTGGAGCAAATAAATGGCACTTTGTCTGACGCCGCGATTGATCGGCGAGACGAGCTTGCCAGCGCGGCAGCGCAAAAGTCAGCGTTGGCCAAGTCGGTGATCGAAGAGACCTTTGACGAGAATGAAAGATCACCGGATGCCATCTCGCTTTGGCGGAGTATGTGGGACGCGAGCGAGGCATTCTTCGAGGAGATCCACGGGCATGCGAAGGAGTTTCCTCCCAGCCAAGGTGAGCCTTGTCCGCTCTGCGCTCAAGATCTCGGAAGCGATGCTTCAAGCAGGTTCGCCCGGTTCAACGGGTTTATCTCTGAGAGGACGGCGGTTGAGGCTGCGACCGCCAAAGCGGCGAGCGAAGAAGCCAAGGCACAACTTGCCGCGCCGGGCTCGACGCCGGATGCGGAGCACCTTGCTGAGCTGCGAGAGCTCGATCCGGACGCTGGTGTCCTCATCGACGCCTACCTTGCAGCCGTTGAGCCTCGTCGTGAATTTCTCGTCGAATCCGACACCAAAACGGGAGCACCGCCACTCCCCGATCTTCCAAAGGATGAGGTCGAGGCGTTCGTAGTTGCGAGAACAGCGAAAGCAGAGCAGTTGGACGGACTCAACGACGACGATAAGCGTCAGCAGCTGCTTGGTGAAGTGGGCGAACTTGCCGGAAGGCTTGAGATCTCCGGTCACGAGAAAGAACTGCGGGCATGGTGGGATGTTCAGCCAGAGCTTGTCGCGCTGCGCAAGGCCGTCCAGGCGCTTGACACCCGCGACATCACCAACCGTCATGGCGAGTTCGCCAAGCAGGTCATCACTAAAGATTTTCTTGAGCAACTCCGGGATGAATTGAACGTGATCGGGCTGGGCTACTTGGCCGTTGACGTGACAGATCGAGGTGAGGCCGGGGGCAGAAAGATTCAGATCAGTATGCAAGATTTTCAGGTTCGGGCAGCCCTACCTGACGTTCTGAGTGAGGGCGAGCGCCGAGGTCTCGGACTCGCATGCTTCTTTGCTGAACTTGCAACATTTGGTGGTTCCGGACCAATGGTTCTTGACGATCCTGTTTCCTCGTTTGATTACGAGCGTCGTGACCATGTCACGAGACGCCTGCTCCACGAGGCCGAAAAACGCCAGGTAGTTGTGTTCACGCACGATGTGAGCTTCGCGGTGACGATGAATCGGATAGCCAAAATGCTCAAACGAAAGGTTGAATTCCGGAGCGTCCGACGGATTGAGGGGCAACCGGGCTACGTACTCAATGACAAGCCGGATGAAATGCGTTCCACCACCAAGAGGGCCAAGGAGCTTGCTGCCGAGCTCGACGTGTTTCCCGATCCGGCCGATTTGCAGCCCGGTGAGCATGCCCGCATTGTTCGTCGCTGGTATGCGGAACTACGACTGCTCTGGGAGCGCGTTGTTGAGCAGGACCTTCTGAATGGTGTTGCGATTCGTTTCGATCATGCCGTTCATACTGTGCGGTTCAACGGCCTGCTGATTGAGCGAGACGACGAATTGGCGGTCGAAAAGGGATTTAGCCGCGCGAGCGATCGCGACCATGAACCTCCGGAAGGTGTAGCCGTTCCTGTCTCAACGATCGAAGAGATGCGGCAGGATCTCAAGGACTTAACGGATCTCGTTCAGACGGTCAAGCAGCGACGAAAAGACAAAGGCTTTACTGATTAGGGCGCTTTCCGGCTGTGGCACTGGAAGCTGCCCATGCCCTTGTACATAAACCCACAGGGCGCGTGTACATTGACCATAGTTTCCAGGGCGCAATCCCGCGCTGGGAGCTAATCGGGAACTGTCCCACTTCGCCCCGGCAACCGGCAAGTCTTCGCAAGTCTGCGCTGGGAGCGCAGACTTGATGGAAAGCGCCCCCTGAACCAGCGGTCGAGTTCGTTCGTGCCGCCGGCCGACCTCGGCGAGCTAAAGCCAGCCGGCCAGTAGCGGCACAGCGAGCACAAAGTCGGCGACCGCACAGAACGGCGGATACCACGTGCGCACCTCGGTGGGGCCGTGGTGTTCGTGGTGGAAGACGTCCCACACGCCGTGCGCGAGGAAGCCGAAACCGAGCAGCACATGGCTGTCTTCGGTGACACCGAAGAAGGCGACGCAGAAGAACACCGTCATGCTGATTGTCTGCACGACGATGCTGCGAACCTCGCCTTCGCTGACGGCGAAGCCGAAATAGACCGCGCCGATCACAGCGAGCAGCAGGCCGGAGAAAACCGTGCGACCGGGTTCGTTCAGCAGCGCCGTGATCAGCACACCGCCCAAGCCGAGGGCTGCGCCGATCGCCATTTCGCGCAGGTGAGAGTTCATGCCAGCGAAAGCTACACCGCGGGACCAGACCTTCGCGATACGTGCCGTGGTTGCCATCAGCTCCGGGACGGTTACTACTCTCGCGTAGGGAGCGCTCGGCGAACGGACGCGTACGCATGCTGTCCAAGTCGTCGATCGCCTCGCTCACATCTTGTTTTGCTCAGCAGCGGTGCCGTCGTGCTTGCCACTACGCCCGCCCATAAGAAGGATTTCCAGAATGACCAGACGCGTGCTCGCCGTACTCCTGCCGTTTGCCGCACTTCTTGCCTCAGCTGGCGTTAGTCACGCGACGGTCACGCAAACCACGATCTCTGAGCCCGCCAACGGCACGATCCACTACGCGGACCGGGACGCAAACACCGGCACCGTCCACATCGCTGGAACGGCGGTCGGAGCGAGCGACGGCGACAAGGTTGACATCGCGTGTTACAACGGCGCGCCGGGCGGAACCCCACTCGTCTTCAAGCAGATCGTGCCTACCGCGTTCACGGTGACTTCCGGGCAGTTCGCGGGCGACCTCGACTTCTACGACTGGCTTGCTGGGCAATCCTGCCGCCTGGCGGCAGTGCCGGCCTTTTCGGAGCTCGACGACATCCCGGACAACCCGGTCAACTTCGCCGGCCCTGTCGTGCAGTTCAACGAAAAAGCCACCAACATCGACAACGTGAAGCCAACCGGCTTCGGCGTGTACGCGGGCCAGTTCCCGGGTTCGTTCTACTGGGATACCGCTGGCGCATGTGGACTGGCGGATTCGAAGCTGATCGATGTCACGAACGCGATGCGCTTGGCCAACGTCTTCGACTGTGCCGCGCGCTTCCACGGCACGTCTGATGACTACACGACGTCACCAATCCGCATCGGTGGCAAGAACGGGGTGCTGCCGGGATTCCTGCGCGGAAACGCCATGGAAGATGACCCAGAGTTCCCCGCGCTCAGCTACTCGACCAGCTTTGACGCGAGCGGAAACCTCACGTTGACTGAATCCGAGGAGATTGCCACCTGTTCGACGAACGCGTTCCCGGCTTACGCCGATGACTGCGAGGGGCTCGAAGATTCGGTGGTTTCGCTCAACCGGACGGTCAAGCAAGGTCAAAACGGCAAACAGGCGATCGTCACCGACTCGTTTGTGTCAACTGACGGAAACTCGCACCCGATCGACGTGATCTACACCAACGGGATGGCCTTTGCCTACTACGGCGGCTCAGGCCACATTCGGTATCTGTTCCCGGGCGGGGCGGAGATCAACGACCCCGCGCACGGCACTGTGGTCGGCGGCCCGATCGCCGCTGGGTCGACAATCCGCGCCTTCGATCCGAACTACCCGGATGGCAGCCAAGAGGCCGGGCGTGCGGCGATCACGCTCGGTAGCGAAGCTGACTTTGCGGACTTCAGCTATCCCAGCGGCTTCGAGAAGCGTGTGCGACTGCATTACGTCAACCGCACCGTGCCCGCCAGCGGTGCATTCACGATCACGACCACTTACACCCAGGCGCTCACAGACGGCGAGTTGACCTCGCTTATTGACAGCCGCAATTGCACGCTCGATCCCGTCACCTGCGGGGATCCAGGCGGCGGTCCCGCAACCCCCGCAAAGCCGACCTTGACGGGCGCGAGCACAGCCAAGGCGAAACGCGGCACGGGAAGCAAGCCGAAGGTGACGATCACCCTTGGTCGATCACTCAATTGTCCGGCGACCAGCGGCCACTGCAGCGCAAAAGTGAAACTCGTCGGAACGGTCAAGGCCGGCACCAAGCGTCGCCCGAGAACAAAGAAGCTCGCGCTCGGTACCTACACGGTGACCGTGCCCGCGGGCGGCGCAAAGCGGCTGAGCTTTGTGCTCGCCAAGAGTCTCACGAAGTACTTCAAGAGCTTTTCCTCGATGTCGCTTGCTGCGGGTCTGACGGTGAGTGACGCCAATGGCGTCGCGTTGATCGCGAATGAGAAATTCAAGCTGAAATCGCCGCGGTTCCGCTAGGCGGCGCCGCGCGCAGCGGCAGTCTGACCTCAGGCTGTTCACAGATCCTTATCCACTCGCGCCCGGGCGCCCAATAGGCTCGCGCGCGATGGATGCACCTTCGGCGTCTCTGGGCACGATTGCGCGCGAATGGACCCGGATCGGCGTGACCGGTTTCGGCGGGCCGCCGGCGCACGTAGCTCTGCTTCGCAAGCTCGTTGTTGAGAAGTACCGGTGGATGGACGCTCGTGCATTCGAAGAGGCCAACGCGGCCTGCCAGCTACTGCCCGGGCCGGCTTCGACCCAACTTGCGATCTTCTGCGCTCACCGGCTTGCCGGGTGGCCGGGGGCGATCGTCGGCGGGCTTGGATTTGTCGTGCCCGCGGTGCTCATGGTGCTTGCGCTGTCGGTCGTGTTCCTCGCCAGCGCGCCGCCGCTCTGGATCAAGGGGGCCGGTGCCGGAGCTGGTGCCGCGGTGGCCGCCGTCGCGCTGCGCGCTGGCTTCGATCTGCTCGGTCCCAGCTTCGCCCACGCCAAGGAAGACGGCCGCCACGAAGCTCGTTGGTTGCTCTATGTCGTGCTCGGCGGTATTTCCGCTGCGTTGGTTGGCGCGTATCTGGTGCTCGTGCTGATCGCCTGCGGCGTGATCGAAGTCGTCGTGCGCCGGGCCGGTGAGCGAAAGGGAATGCCTTCGCTGGCGGTCTCGCCCGGCGCGCTCATCTTGGCCACAGCGAGCGTTGGCGGAATCGGCGCGCTCGCCTGGACTTCATTCAAGGTCGGCGCGCTCTCCTTCGGCGGGGGCTTTGTGATCATCCCGCTTATGCAGCAGGACGCCGTCGAGGTCTACCACTGGATGACCGAGGCGCAGTTCCTGAATGCCGTCGCGCTGGGACAGGTGACCCCGGGTCCGGTCACGGCGACGCTTGCGGCCGTCGGGTATGCCGCCTTCGGCGTCGGCGGGGCGCTGCTGGCTGCGTTCGTGGGATTCCTGCCGTCCTTCTCCTTCATCCTGATCGGCGGCGGTCGCTTCGAGAAGCTGCGTGCCAATCCGGACGCGCGGGCGTTTCTGGGCGGTGCGGGACCGGCGGCGATCGGCGCGATTCTCGGCTCGGTCGTGCCGCTGACGCTCGGGCTGGAAGAGACCTGGCAGTTCGTGCTGCTCGCTGCGGCCGCGCTGAGCCTCTTGGCGCTCAAGCGAGGGATCGTGACGACGCTCTTGATCGCCGGAGCGCTCGGCACGGCGATCGCCCTAGCCGGCGGCCCGATCCCCTGATCCCTCGCCGACCGCACGGTGGCCGCGCAGCAGCGGCCAGGCGATCGCCGCGGCGATCAGCGCTGTGAGCCCGGCGACCAACGCCACCGCATCGAGTCCGTCGACGATGCCGCCAAGTCCACCGCCTTCGGCCGCGCGTCGCGCGTCGAAGATCGCCCCCAAGGCCGCGACTCCGACCGCGATACCGAGCTGACGAAACGTGTTGTTGATGCCCGACGACATCCCGCTCTGCTCGGTCGGCAAGACGCTGACCATCGCCGCCGCCAGCGACGGACTGATCGCGCCCACGGCGATGCCGGCGACGATCATTCCCGGGAGCAGGGCCTGCCAGTCGTCGCCAGGGGAGATTCCGCGGACCAGGAGCAGCGCAACGCCGAGCAGCGCGAGGCCGCCGAGCAATGGCAGCCGCAGCTGCACGCGGCCCGTGAGCCGCCCGGAGAATGGAGCGACCAGGAGGATCAGAAGTGTCAGAGGAAGGAGCCGCAGTCCCGCCTCGAGCGGCGAGTAGGAGAGGCCTTCCTGCAAGTAGATCGCAAGGAAGATCAGGATCGGATAGATCGCGACCGATTGCGCAAACGCAACCAGGGCAGTGCCACTGAACGCTGGAATCCTGAACAGCGCAAGCGGCATCATCGGGGCCGGCGCGCGCAACTCAACTACGACGAAGGCCGCACCTGCGACAGCTGCCCCTGCGAAGGATCCCAGGATCTCCGCCGAGTCCCAGCCGGCCGCGTTGCCACGAGTCAAGCCGAGCGCGAGCAAGAGGCAGGCGACGGCAAACAGCAGCGCGCCCGCGTAGTCGAGCTGGCGTCGCACCCACGCGCGAGACTCTGGCACCGCGCGTGCGCACACCACGAGCAGGAAGGCGCCGATCGGAATGTTGATCGCGAAGATCCAGCGCCAGCTGAGGCCCTCGACGATCAGCCCGCCGATCAGCGGGCCGACGGCCAGCGCGACGCCGGTGACCGCGCCCCAGAGCCCGAGGGCCTTCCCGCGCGACTCACCTTGGAACTCGTTTGCCAGCAGTGCCAGCGAGGCCGAGAAGATCGCGGCCGCCCCGACACCCTGGGCTCCGCGTGCGAGGTCAAGAAACAGCCCGGACGTTGCGATCGCGCAGAGCCCCGAGCAGACAGTGAAGATCGCCACGCCGGCGCTGAAGACTCTTCGCCTTCCCAGGCGGTCCGCCAGCACGCCGGCCCCGAGCAGGGTTCCGGCGAGCACCACCGTGTACGCGTCGACAACCCACTGGATCTCCGCGAACTGGGCTCCGAGGTCCTTGCCGATCGCCGGCAAGGCGACGTAGACGACGGTGACATCGAGCAGCAGCAGCGCTGTGCCCACCGAGGCGGCGAGCAGGGTCGCTCGCTCGGCGCGAGTCACTGCTGGTCGAGTTCCTCCACCAAGGCCCTCACCCGCCGGTCGATGTCATCGCGAATCGCGCGGACCTGATCGATCGGCTTGTCCTTCGGGTCGGTGAGATCCCAGTCGATGTAGCGCTTGCCTGGGATGTACGGGCAGGAATCACCGCAACCCATTGTGACGACCACGTCGGCTTGCTCGGCGAGCTCGGTGGTCAGAAGCTGGGGAGTCAATCCCGAGAGATCGATCCCAAGTTCATTCATCACGTCCACCACTTCCGGGTGGACGCGATCGCCCGGCGTGGTACCGGCTGAGAGTCCGGAATGACGACCCTCGGCGGCGCGGTCAAACAGGGCCCTGCTCATCTGCGAGCGTCCAGCGTTGTGCAGGCAGACGAAAAGTGCGGTTGCCATCAGGCCTCCTTTGGGTTGCGATCGCCGCGCACGAGCTGGTAGGCGAGTGCCCCGATTGCGGCGCCCGCGATCGGGGCCAGTACGTAGATCCAGAAGTCGTTCCACTCGCCGCTGGCGAGGGCGGGACCGAACGAGCGCGCTGGATTCATCGAGGCGCCGGTGACCGGACCGCCCATCAAAGCGTCCATTGCGACCGCACCGCCGATCGCGATCGCCGCGGCTGCTCCGACGGCGCGGGTGTCGGTCGCCACGGCCATGATCACGAACATCAGGAACGCCGTCAGCAGGAACTCGTACACGAACGCCCCTCCAAGGCCGATCGAGGGCAGTGTTGTGCCGAGGTTTGCCGGCTTGTCCGGCCAGACGGCGAGCAGGGCAAACGCGCCGATCGCCGCGCCCACGAGTTGCGCGCCGACGTAGGCCGCGGCGTCGCGCACCGGGAAGTGCCGCGTGAGCGTGAAAGCGATCGTCACGGCTGGGTTGATGTGCGCGCCCGAGAGATGACCGGTCGCGTAGATCATCGCCATGATCACCAACCCGAACGCCGCCGCGACGCCGACGCTCGAGAGGCCACCGGGATATTGCGCCGCCGTGACGATCGCACCGCAGCCGATGAACACCAGCGTGAATGCTGCGAGTCCTTCGCTGAGACTGCGCCGCATCAGCGCGGGCCGGGTCTCAGCGGTCACAGCAGGCGACCGCTTCACGGGTCTCGCCGGCGAGCGGCACATGGTGGCCGGAGGTGTCGACGTCCTCAAGGACCGTGAACACTTCCCACGGCGTGCCGTCAGGATCGTGCACCCAGATCTTGTCCTGCTTGGCGTAGCAACAGGTGCTGTCCATCTCGTCGAAGGTCGCAAGGCCCGCCGCCTTGAGGCGCAGCTGCGCCGCGAGAACGTCGTCGGTCGTGTCGACCTGGATGCCGGCGTGGTTGAAGGTGCCAAGGCCTTCGCCAGTGCCGCCTTCATTCAGTGTCAGATTGAGCGCCGGCTCGGCGACCTCGAACTTGGCGTAGCCGGGCTTGACCTTCGCCGGTTCCACTCCGAAAAGCGCCGAGTAGAACGGAATCGAACGCTCGGTGTCGCTCACGTTGATTGCGAGATGCGGTCTCATGACAGCCATTGATTCAGTGCCTCCATCGATTCAGGGATGACGTAGTAGTACGACCAGAGCCCGCGTTTCTCGACTCCGAGGATGCCGGCGTCCTTGAGCTTGCGCAGGTGGTGTGAGAGCGTCGGCTGCGAAACGTCAAACAGCGGCTGCAGCTCGCAGACACAGACCTCGCCGGCGTGCTTTCGCAGTACGTCGACCAGCTGCAGGCGGATCGGATCGCCGAGCGCCGTCGCGATGCGCGCGATTGCCTCGGCGTCGATCGTCGACACCTCCGGGCGGACCAGCGGTTCACAGCACGGCTGGCCGACCGGACGCTTCTGCTTGGGCTCGATTATTAGATCGACATTCATCTATGTAGTCAAGCATAACAAGGCACCCGGGCGAGCGGCGCGGTCAGTTGCTGGAGCTACGCGTGCGTTTGCGTGACGTAGTCGGAGAGGTCGCAGCTCTTGAGCGTGCGCGACATCGAGCGCATTGTGCCCGGCCAGACCGAGTAGATGCCGCCCTTGGGGTCCTGGTAATAGCTGCTGCAGCCGGCGCGAAAGACCGAGCCGGAGAGACGTTGCTCGACGTAGGACTTGAACTCCTCAACGCTTTCGGGTTTGACTTCGATCGACTCGAGACCACGCGAGCGCATCTGGGTCATCGCGCTGACGATGTAGGAGAGCTGGCTCTCGAGCATCACGAATGCCGAGATCGATCCGATGTTGGGACCGAAGATCATGAAGGCGTTAGGGAAGTCGACCACGCTGGTGCCATAGAGCGCTCGCGGGGCGCCGTCCCAGGTCTCGGCCATCGTGCGCCCGTCGCGGCCCCGAATTCGTTCGGCGATCGGCAGATCGCTGACATGAAAACCAGTGCCGTAGATCAGCACGTCGATCTCATGCTCGCTGCCATCCGCGGCGACGACTGAGTGCGGCTTGACCTCCGAAAGACCATGGGGAACAAGCTTCACGTTGGGCTTGGCGAGCGCCGGGTAGTAGTCGTTGGAGAACATCCCGCGCTTGCAGCCGAACGGGTAGTCGGGGGTCAGCGCGCGGCGCAGCTCGGGATCCTTGATCGAGCGGCGGATGTTCATCTTCCCGAGGAAGTTCGCGATCCAGACGAAGCGCGGACGCAGCGAAACCCAGAGCGAGATGTCGAAGAATCCCCACCAGAGTTGCCTCTGCAGCTCTTGCAGCGCGGGGAAGCGGCGGAGCAACTTCTTCTCGCGCTCGCTGACAGCGCGGTCGGGCTTGGCCAGCACCCAGCCCGGTGTTCGCTGCAGCACGACGACGCTCTCGGCCGTTCGCCGTACGTGCGGCAGAAACTGCACGCACGAAGCTCCCGTGCCGATGATCGCGACACGTTTGCCGGTGAAATCGACATCGTGATCCCAGCGCGAAGAATGAAACGTCTCGCCCTCGAACACGCTGTCGGCGGCTTCATCGGGCAGCACGGGCTCGTGCAGCGGACCGGCGGCGATGATCAAGTGCTTTGCGCGCTCTTCGCCGGCTGAGGTCTGCACACTCCAGACT
>JAEYBE010000016.1 GCA_023404495.1 Actinomycetes bacterium
ATCTACCGCAGATGGGCCGACAAGAACGATCTCGTCACCGCGGCGATCGCGTCTTTTCCGGCCCCGAAGGCGCATGAGCTGGCCGGCACGACACGCGAGCGGCTGGTCGCGATCCTCGAGGCAACGCGCAGGCGCATGATCCTCGGTCCGGGAATCGCCATTCAACGCCAAATTCTCGCGGAGGCCAAGCGCAATCCACAGCTCGTGGAGCTGCACCGGGAGCGCACGATTCGCCCGCGCACAGCGATCATCCGCAGCGTGCTCGAAGAGGGGATCGAACGCGGAGAAGTCAGCGCCAGCGCTGATCTCGACCTCGCCTGCGACCTGATCAACGGCTCATGGATGGCGCGCTGGGCACGCGGCGAAGAGTTCGCCGAGGACTGGGCCGAACGCGCCGTTGACGCTATTTGGCCGGCGCTTGCGGCGTAAGTCTGAAGCCACCGGCGTATTGCGAAGTTGTTAGGGATCTTCCCTTATCGCCGGTTTCGATGTAGTCTTCCGCAGTCTTTTTCAGACTTTCGTTTTATTTGTATCCATGGGGGGACCCGTCAAGGGAGGTAATTGACTGTGAATCTGAAATCTCGCAACTTCGGCGTACGTATGGCGACTCTGCTTGTCGGCCTCGTAGCGCTGCTTCTGCTCGCCGGCTGCGGCGACGACAAGAAGGAATCGACAGGCCCGACCGGTGCCACCAAGCTTTCGGGCACCGTGGACCTGGTTGCGGAGAAGGACGGCTTCAGCAAGTCATCCGCCACCGTCGAACCCGGAACGGTGAAGATCACCGTCAGCGTTCCCAAGAACGCCTCCGGCAAGCACGGCGTCGGAATTGACGGCGGTCAGTACAAGAACGTGAAGGGCGCCCCTGTCGGACCCGGCCTTGCGACCAGCCTGACGGTCGCCGTCAAGAAGGGCACTTACACGATCTTCGACTCCTACAAGAACAACCGCGACAAGGGCTACGAGACCAAGCTGACGGTCAAGTAGTTCCCGGTCAAATCGCTTTGCGAGAGCCGCGTCCTCATCCGGGGGCGCGGCTTTTTCGTGTCAGAACCAGAGTTTGACGGCGGCGATCACAATCCCCATCGAGACAAGCACCACGATCGCGATCTGCATGATGATCCAACTCCGCTGCACGCCGCCGATCCTACAAAGATGCAGCTTTGACGTATTCGGGGGGTGGCTCGCTTATGATCGATCGCATTAGCGAGTAACCGCGAAGACGAGTGAGGAAACCTTGATCGAGAAAATCGTCGTCGGCACCGACGGATCGGACACCGCAGCCCAAGCAGTCATGCAGGCTGGAGAATTCGCCGAGAAGCTCGGCGCGCAGCTCGTGATCGTCAGCGCCTTCGACCCCGTCTCAAGCGCGCGTCTCGAGAAGGAGCGCGAGCACGCACCCGCCGATGTCGAGTGGTCGATCAACGAGCGTGAAGACGTCGACTCGATGCTCGGTCAGATCGCCGCGCCGCTCAAAGAGCGCGGAATCACCGTCAGCGTCACGGCGCGGCAGGGAAACCCCGCCGATGCGATTCTCGACGTCGCCGAAGAAGAGTCTGCCGACCTGATCGTGGTCGGCAACAAGGGCATGGCCGGTGCACGTCGGTTCTTGCTTGGCAGCGTCCCGAACAAGATCTCGCACCATGCTCCTTGCTCGGTGCTGATCGTCCGCACCACCTAGCAGCCGCGATTTAGCCTGCGCCGACCGCCGCGGCGGCGTTCACCAAGCCGTATCCGTAATGTGTGTCGGTCCCCGGCGCGCCAAGATCACGCGCGGTCGCCTGCAGTCGCTTCTGCAGGGCCGAGGCGGTCGGCTTCTTGCCGATCACGCCGCTCGCGACAATCAACGCCGCCGTTGCCGACACGTGAGGGGCGGCCATCGACGTGCCTTGATAGATGCTCGGCAGGTAGAAAGTGCGCAGGTCCTTCACGAAGGTCATCTGGTAGATCGGTAGCGCCGGGTTTGTGATCTTGCAGTTGTCCCGATCGGTGCTGCCGACCGAGTTGTCGGTGTCGAAGGTGTCGGCGCCGCCGCCGGGAGCGACGAGGTCGAGCCCCCGCCCGTAGTCGGAGTAGTCGGCAAGGCAGCCGCTCGCCGTGGTCGCTCCGACGGCCAGCGCGTAACCGCTGCGCGCCGGGTAGGCGACGCGATCTGAAGCCTGGTTGCCGGCCGCCGCGACGACAAGCGAGCCCTTGCGCTTGGCGTAACGCATCGCAGAAACGATGCTCGGCAGATCTGAAGCCGAGAGCCGCACGTCGAACTCGACCGAGAGATTGATCACGTTCGCGCGCCGGTCGGCCGCGTAGCGAATCGCCCGCGCGACGGTCGCCTCATCGCCGTATCCCTTGGAGTTGAGCGCGCGGATCGGGATCATCGTCGCGCCGTAGGCAAGTCCGGTCACACCGACGCCGTTGTCGGTGCGCTCGAAAATCGTCGATGCGACGTGGGTGCCGTGCCCGTTGCGGTCCGAAGGATGCTTGTCGCGGTCGAGGAAGTCGAACGGACTCTTGATCTTCACGCCGCGCAGGTCGGGTGAACGCTTGTAGCGGCCGCGGCTCTCGAACGCCACTCCCGTGTCGATCACCGCGACGATCGCGCCGCGTCCGCCGGACCGGCGCAGTTCGCGCATCTTGCGCCAAGCGGGGAGCGCGTTTACTCCCCAGGCTCCGGTGAAGTTCCATTGCAAGTCCTGCCAACCGCCAGGCGTGGTGCCGCGACCCGGGTCGTTCGGGACCCAGTCGTCGAATTCGCCGGAGATGCGCGCCAGGTAATTCGGCTTGACGTACTTGATCCCGGGCTGCTTGGCCAAACGCCGGGCCGTCGCAAGCGGCGACTCGCCGTCGGGCACGCTGCGGGTTGAGCGTCCGTCTTCGGTAGCGACGATCAGGCTGTCGCTCGAATAGCGGCCCTTGTCTGCCGAGAAGCCGCGCACCTCGCCGGCCGACGCGGTTTGGGCGACGGCGAGCAAGAGCAGGGCCGCGGCCAGCGGCACGAGAAAGCGCGAGAAGTGTTGTGCTGCGATCAGGAGTCGTCCGTGGGGTGAAGAGCTCTGTTGCGATTGGGGGCGGTGATTTCGCCTCCGCAAGTTCGAACACCGTATCTGCGCAGAAGTCGTGCGCGGCCACCTGAAGTTTTGCTTGCGCTGCCAGCTGTTCTACGGTGTTGGCGCGATGCAGTCCGCGGCTGAAAACTGGAGTGAGCGCGACCAGCGCATGATGGAACTCGCGCTCGAACAGGCCCAGGGCGCGCTGGTTCACGACGATGTGCCGATCGGCGCAGTCGTCGCGCGCGGCGATGAAGTGATCGCAGTTGCGCGCAACGAGCGCGAGTTGCTCCAGGACCCGACCGCGCACGCGGAAATCCTCGCGCTCAGGCGCGCCGCCGAGGCTGTCGGCAGCTGGAGAGTGCTCGACTCGACGCTCTACGTGACGCTCGAACCCTGCTCGATGTGCGCCGGCGCAATCGTGCTCAGCCGTGTTCCTCGCGTGGTCTACGGGGCAAGCGACCCGAAAGCCGGGGCCTGCGGGAGTGTCCTCGACGTGACCGGCGAGCCGCGTTTCAATCACCGTCCGGAAGTGCTCGGCGGTCTGATGGACGATGCCTGCGGTGAGCTGCTGCGGGCGTTTTTTGCGGCGCGGCGCTAGTTCAATCCGGCGCGAGCACGGAAAGCCCAGCGGCCACCGCCGACTCTGATTGCCGCCGGTCATAGGAGATGAACTGGTCGGCGCCGATCGTCAGCGCGACCGCAATGTGCATCGCATCCAGAGCGCGGAGGTCTCGCCCGATGAGTAACCCAGCCCGTTGATAGACGTCGCGCGTGATCCCGGCAATGTCGAAGCGATTGAGGATCTCCATTGCCGCCGAAAGCGGTCGATCAAAGCGCTGGGCGACCCTCATGATCTCCGCTTCTGAGAGCCAGCACGCCGCGGCCCTCCGGCCGGCGCGCTCTTCCGCAGCCAGGTGAACGCGGAGCGCGGGGCTTTCGTCCTCCTCCAGAAGCAGCTTCGCCATCGCCGAGGTGTCGACGTATGTGATCAGCGGTCCCCTCGAAGCTCGTCGATTATCTGCTCACTTGGGATGTCCGCCTTGAAGCCCGGCCGCAGGTCCTCGAAGCGCGCGTTTGGGTTCGCGGGCTGGATCGGAAGGTTGTGTTTCGGGGCACCGCCGGGCGGCGAGAGCACGGCGACGACCTGGCCGTGATTGGTGATCTCGAAGGTCTCGCCCGCTTCGACTTCGCGGAGGATCCGGCTGCTCTCGTTGCGCAGCTCGCGATGTGGGATCGTGCGCATCTGCGTAGCAAGTGTAGCAATCTGACCCTTCTCGCACAATGTTTTGTAGGCTTTCCAGCGGAGAGGTGCCGGAGTGGTTGAACGGGGCAGTCTCGAAAACTGTTGACGGGCGTAAGTTCGTCCGAGGGTTCGAATCCCTCTCTCTCCGTTGCGACGACAGCATTCCTCGAGCGATCGGCAGGCCAGCGCGCGCGGTTGCCGTAGTCTGGCCAGACTGCACGCCGAGGAAGGAGAACGCTCTTGAGCGATCAGTCCGAATCCACCCGCAAGTACTACAAGGGCAAGGACGTCACCGTCAGTTTTGACTCCGCCGTCTGCCAACACGCGGCCTTCTGCGTGAAGGGGTTGCCAAGCGTGTTCGACACCAACGCCAGGCCCTGGATCAATCCCGATGCCAGCGACGCGGACGCAGTGCGCGCGCAGGTCGAGCGTTGTCCCTCCGGCGCGCTTGGTCACCATCCGCCCGATTCGGCTTGAGCGGGTTTGCTGCCCGGGCTATCCGTCGTAGGCAGCTTGCAAATCGGCCAGCACCAGCTTGTCCATCGTCATCATCTTCTCGCGGGCGCGTTCGCGGCCGGCCTCGTCCGGTCCTGCCATCACGTCCATGAAGCCCGCCGGGATGATCTGCCACCAGATTCCGAACCGGTCCTGCAGCCATCCGCACCGACTGTGCTCGCCGCCACCCTCGATCAGCCCATCCCACAGGCGATCGACATCCTCCTGAGTCTCGGCGGTGACCATCAGTGAAAAAGCCCAGCTGTGTGGCTGCCCGGGGCCGCCGTTGAAGAGGATGAAGGTGGTGTCCGCGATCGTCATCGCGACGCCCATCGGTTCGTCGGGGCGAAAGCCCGGCATCTCGGAGACCACTTCGGCTTCCGGAAAAAGTGCGAGGTAGAAGTCTCGTGCCTCGGTGGCCCCGCTCTCGAGCCAGATGAATGGTGTGACGTGTTTGGTTCCCATGCAATGAGTTCTACCCGATCCGCCGGGTAGGTTCGCGGCGTGACCGACGGCTCCGTCAATTGGCACCACGGCAGGCTCGCCGCCTTCGACATCGAGTCGACAGGCGTCGACCCGCAGAACGATCGCATCGTCACCGCGACCGTGAGCGTGGTCGGCGGTGGTCAACCGCCCGCAAGCACCTCATGGCTGGCCGACCCCGGAGTCGAAATTCCCGAAGGCGCAGCGCGCGTGCACGGGATCACCACCGAGCAGGCCCGCGCCGAAGGGCGCCCTGCCCCGGAAGTTGTGCGCGAGATCGTCGAGACGCTGGCCGCGGAGATCGCCCAGGGCGTTCCAGTCGTCGCCTTCAACGCCCGCTACGACCTGACAATGCTCGACCGCGAGGCCCGCCGTCACGGGATCGTCCCGCTCACCGAGCGCGGCCATGAGCTGCTCGTGATCGACCCGCTGATCATCGACAAGCAGGTCGACACCTACCGCAAGGGCAAGCGCACGCTGACTGCCGTCTGCGCGGTCTACAACGTCGAGCTCTCAGAAGACGATGCGCACGCCGCCGACGCCGACGCGATCGCCGCTGCGCGAGTCGCTTGGAGGATGGCCGAGCGCTATGACGAGCTCCACGTCGGCCTCAAAGAGCTGCACGCCTCGCAGATCATCTGGGCGGCCGAGCAGGCCGAGTCGCTCCAGCAGTGGTTCAACTCTCAGGGCAAGAACGAGATCGTCGAGGGCGAGTGGCCGATCGTCTCGCCCGCCACACAGGGCTGACCAAGCGGCCGAATTGATCAGGCCGCGGCGGCGGAGGACGGCGGGTCGTGGTGCTCGCGCTCAGCCTCGCGCTTGTCCTCGTCGCTGCCTGGCTGCCAGCCCGGGCCGCGGAACATGTAGCCCATGCGATCACGCCAGGAATCCGCCGCGCGCACGTCGCGCCAGATCGAGACCCACTCGTGTGCGAAGACCCGAAACGGATTGAACGTGTGGATGTTCTTCGTCAAGCCGTAACGCACGCGCTCGCCCTCCGGCTCGAATGAGCCGAAGATGCGATCCCAGATGATCAGGATTCCGCCGTAGTTGCGATCGAGGTACTGAGGATTGCTCCCGTGATGCACGCGGTGGTGACTCGGCGTGTTGAAAAAGAACTCGTACCAGCGCGGAAGCCGCCCGATCGTCTCGGTGTGAATCCAGTACTGGTAGATCAATGACACCGCGTGCATTCCGACGATCATCGCCGGCGAAAAGCCGACAAGCGCGAGCGGAATCCAGAAAGGCAGCTCGGTCATCAAAACCCACTGCTGGCGCAGGGCGGTCGAGAGGTTGAAGTGCTGGCTGCTGTGATGAACCACATGCTGCGCCCAGAAGAGACGCACCTCATGGTGAATGCGGTGGTACCAGTAGAAGGCGAAGTCGTCGGCCAGGAAGAGCAGCAAATAGGTCCACCAAGCGTCGGCCGGGAAGTGCCACGGGGCGACATATGTGTAGATCGCGGCGAGCACGGCAATCTGCGCGAGCTTCCAAACCGAGTTGATGATCACGTTGCCGATTCCCATCGCCAACGAAGTGCGCGTGTCGCGCGCCTCGTAGCCGATCGGCC
>JAEYBE010000039.1 GCA_023404495.1 Actinomycetes bacterium
TCTCTATTCCCGCGACCGGCATCTGCCCGGTGTCTACCACGTGTGGGCACGCGCGGCTCGTGGCATGTGGCTGTTTCGCGACGCGGCCGACCGCCGCCAATTCGAGTACCTGATGGATCGTCATCTCTCGGCGACACAGCGTTTCGACAACCGCGGCCGACCATTCGCGTGGCTGCGCGCCCGCGTGAGGATCTGCGCGCGCAACCTGCTCAGCTCCCACTTTCACCTGGTGCTCTGGCAGGTCACTGAGGAGGGGATTGCGGAGCTCATGAGCCGCGTGCTGCCTGCCTACACGAGGTACTACCACCGCAGACACGGCACCAGTGGAGCCTTGATCGACGGCCGATTCAGGGCGTGCCGCATCGAGGGCCGCAAGTCATTCCTCTGGCGGATTGCCTACGTGCACAGCAACCACAAACGGCTCGGCACCGACTGGCAGTTCTCCACGCATCACGAGTTGATCGCGGACGACCCACCTGACTGGCTAGAGGCGGCCAGGGTCCTCAAGGCGTTCGGCGGCCTCGATGATTATCTGAGCTATATGACCGCCTACAAAGAGCTCAGGCTTGAAGATCCCGCGGGCAAGCCCTGAATATTCCACGCCTGCGCCCTCAGGGCACAGGCGTGGAAGATCTGCCGCTTTGCTTCGCCGTGCGCACCGGTCAGGCGAGCGCGGCTGCTGCGGCGCGACCGGCTACTCGCCCGGAGAAGAGGCAGCCGCCCAGGAAGGTGCCTTCGAGCGCTCGGTAGCCGTGCATCCCCCCGCCGCCGAACCCGGCGACTTCGCCGGCTGCGTACAGGCCGGGAAGAGGGGTGTCATCCGCCCGGAGGGCTCGCGCGTCGAGGTCGGTCTGGATTCCGCCCAAGGTCTTGCGCGTGAGCAGATTGAGCTTCACGGCGATCAGCGGGCCGGCCTTGGGGTCGAGAATCTCGTGCGGCTTGGCCACTCGCGTCACGCGGTCGGAGAAGTACTTGCGCGCGTTGGCGATCGCCGCAAGCTGCAGGTCCTTGCTGTACGGATTGGCGAGCTCCCGATCCCGCTCAACAATCTGCTCCCGAACCCGCTCGTACGACAAAGCTGCAACTGTGTCGGTTCCGTGGGTTACTTGGTTCATGCCTTTGACTAGGTCGCGCAGGTTCTGCGCTACGACGAAATCCTTGCCGCGGTCCATGAATGCTCGGACGGGCGGGGGCACGTTGGGTAGCACTCGCGTTCGCACCACGCCTTTGATGCTGCGACCCGTCACATCCGGGTTCTGTTCGGACCCAGAGAGCGCGAACTCCTTGGCGATGATCCGCTCGTTCAGCACGAACCACGAGTAGTCGAACCCGCTGCGCCCGATCTGCGCCATAGTGCCCGTAGTGTCAAAGCCCGGCAGACAGGGCAAGGGCATCCGCTCACCGGAGCCGTCGAACCACAACGACGACGGCCCGGGCAGAATCCGAATCGCGTGATCGCTCCAGATCGGCGCCCAGTTCCGGATGCCCTCCGTGTAGTGCCACATCCGGTCGCTGCCGATCAATCGCGCGCCAGCGGCCTCGGAGATTCCGAGCATCCGCCCGTCGGTGCTCTTGGGCACCCCGCTGATCAGATTCGCCGGCGGCGGACCGAGTCGCTCGGGCCAGTTCTGCCGCACCAGGTCGAAGTTTCCGCCGATTCCGCCGGAGGTCACCAACACCGCTTCGGCGGAAAAGGAAAACGTCCCGACCTCGACGCGCGAAGAGTCCTCGCCGCGGCCGACATTGCTCGGCTCGAGCACAGCGCCCGAGACCCCGGTCACGGCTCCGCCAGTCAGATCGAGCTGATCGACGCGGTGCCTGAAGCGAAACTCCACCAAGCCGGCCGAACGCGCCTCTTCGATCCGCCGCAAGAACGGCTCAAGCACGCCGGGTCCGGTACCCCAAGTGATGTGAAAGCGCGGCACCGAGTTGCCATGGCCGCCGGCCAAAGATCCGCCGCGCTCAGGCCAGCCGGGGGAGGGGATCCAGCGCATTCCCATCCCAGAAAGCCACGCCCGCTTCTCGCCAGAAGCGAACCCCACATATGCCTCCGCCCACCGGCGCGGCCACTCGTCCTCAGGGCGATCGAAAGCCGCGGTGCCCATCCAGTCCTGCAGCGCCAGTTCGTAGGAGTCCTTGATCCGCGCTCGCTTCTGCTCCGGGGAGCCGACCATCATCAGGCCGCCGAGCGACCAGAACGCCTGACCGCCCAAAGATGCCTCAGGCTCCTGATCGACAATGAGCACCCGCTTGCCGGCTTCGGCCAACTCGCAGGCCGCCACCAGCCCGGCAAGCCCGGCCCCGACGACGATCGCGTCGGCTGCCGTCCGATTCTCATTCGCCATTCAGAAACCCCCTGGTACCGAGCTCGACAGGGGAGATTACTCGACCTAGTCCTCGGGCCAGTCCGCGCTACCGGTAGTAGCCCCGCGCATCACCTTCAGGTTCAGCAGTGCGCATTTCTTGCGCGTCGCCGAGATGTCGATGCCGAGCAGGTCGTAGATCCAATCGGCGTCGAGCTTGGCGACGTCGTCGACCTTCATCCCGATGTACTCATCGGAGGCGATCGAAGCGCTCGCCTGGCTGATCGCGCAGCCCTTGCCGGAGAACGCGATGTCGGTGATCACGCCGTCCTCATCCACGGCCAACTGCACCTCAAGTTCATCGCCGCACAGCGGGTTGACGTCGTGCGCATGGAGATCGTGATGCTCAAGCGTGCCGAAGTGATGCGGCTCCTTGTAGTGCTCAAGGATGTAGTCGCGATAGAGCTCGTCGTTCACAGCTTGAACACCTCCCGTGCCTTGTGCAGTGCCGAGATGAGCGCGTCAACATCGGCCGTCGTGTTGAAGCAAGCAAACGATGCGCGCGCCGTCGCCGCGACGCCGAGCTTGCGCATCAGCGGCTGGGCGCAGTGGTGGCCGGTACGAACGCAAACTCCCTCGCGTCCCAGCAATTCGCCGATGTCATGTGGGTGCATCCCGTCGAGCGTGAAACTGATCACGCCGCCGCGTCGGTCGGCCGCGGGGCCGACGACGCTGATGCCGGGGACCTCGCTGATCAGCGGCAGCGCATACGCCACCAGCTCCTGCTCGTGGGCGTGGATCTCAGCGATACCGACTGACTCGATGAACTCGATCGCCGCGCCAAGACCAACCGCCTCTGCCACCGCGCTTGTCCCAGCCTCAAATTTCCACGGCAGATCGTTCCAAGTCGAACTCTGTTCGCTGACGACCTTGATCATGTCGCCGCCGCCGAGCCACGGGCCCATCGCTTCGAGGATCTCGCGCTTGCCGTGCAGCACGCCAATTCCGGTCGGTCCATATGCCTTGTGGCCAGTCCAGACGTAGAAGTCAGCGCCAGTGGCAGCAAAATCAACCGGCAGCTGCGGCACGGCCTGCGAACCGTCAACGAGGATCTTCGCCCCGGCCGCGTGTGCGAGCGAGGCGAGCTGCGCGACGTCGTTGATCGTGCCAAGCACATTGGAGATGTGGGCGACGGAGAAGATCTTCGGGCCGGCGGCGAGCTTGGCCTGAAGGTCGGCCTGATCGAGCAGGCCGTCGTCAGTGACCGAGACGTACTCAACCCGCGCGCCCTTCTCCTGGCAGACGATCTGCCAGGGCACGATGTTGCTGTGATGCTCCATCTCGGTCAGCAGCACGGTGTCGCCGGCCTCGATGTTGGCCCGGCCCCACACTTGTGCGACCAGGTTGATCGCCTCCGTGGCGTTGCGCGTGAAGATCGTCGTCTCGTCGGTTGCGCCCATGTAGGCGGACACCCGAGCGCGCGCGCCCTCGAAGGCGGCCGTCGAGCGCTCGGCCAGCGCGTAAGTGCTGCGATGGATCGGCGCGTTGTCCTCGCGATAGAAACGGTCCATCGCCTCGATCACCGACGCCGGCTTCTGACCCGTCGCCGCACTGTCCAAGTAGACCAGCGGGCGTCCGCCGACCTCCTGCGTGAGGACAGGGAAGAGCTCGCGTGTGCGGGCCGCGGCGCGTGTGGCCACCGCGCTCATCTCACTTCGTCGATGCGTAAGTCGCGATGTCGCCTGCGGCCTCGGCCAGCTTGCCGGCGATGCGCTCACGGACGATCGTCTCGAGGTGCTCGTCCTCGAATTCGGTGATCACCGGCTCAAAGAAGCCTTCGACCAGGATCCGAATTGCGTCCTCACGGGTGATCCCGCGCGTGCGCATGTAGAAGACCTGATCCTCATCGACCTCGCCGACCGTCCCGCCGTGCGACGCCGAGACGTCATCGACTTTGACGATCAACGACGGGATTGCGTCGACCTTCGCGTCCTTGCTCAGCATCAGGTTGTGCGTCTGCAGATAGGTGTGCGAGTTCGTGGCGCCCTCGATGATCTCGATGAGGCCCTCGTAGCTCGCGCGCGAAGAGCCGGTCGCCGCGCCCTTCCACACCGTGTCGCCGGTCGTGTCGCGCGACTCGTGCAGGTCGGTCGTGAAGAGGTCGAGGTGCTCATCGCCCTGCGTGAAGTACACGCCGTTGTGGCGCATGTCAGCGCCGCGGTCGGCGGTGATGATGTCCAGCGTCTGGCGGGTCAGGTGACCACCAAGGTGGATCGGGAACCAGCGCGCGTGCGCGTCGCGGGCGATCGTCACGCGGCGGGTCGAGAGGTCGTAGATCTCGCCGGCGCCCCAGTCCTGGAACGTCTTGACCTTCGCCCACGATGCGGGCTCGGCGAAGACCTCGGTCACTCCCGCCTGGAGCGCCTGTCCCTCGAAATCGGGGGCGAGCTCGAACTCGCGGATCGTCGCGCGCGCCTGCTCATCGACCACCGCCAGCAGGCGGCCGTACTGAACCACGCCCGGCTCGTCGATCAGGTTGATCAGCTGGAAGGGCTTGGTCACTTCGGCCTTTGGCGGCACGTAGAAGAAAGCGCCGCCAGTCCAGAGCGCGCAGTTGCCGGCGACGAACTTGCCGTCCTCGGCTGAGACGCGCTTGCCGTAGTACTTGGCGACGAGCTCCGGGTGCTGCTCGATGGCGTCCTCAAGGCTTGAGGCGATCACGCCCTCAGGGTTGTCGTCAGCGATCTCGGTGTAGACGATCGAGGCGCCGCGCTGAACGATCAGCCCGGCGTATTCCTCGTCGCCGAGCACCCGGCGCACGACCTCGGGAAGCTCCTCGCGCGAGCCGTACGGCTCATACCGGCGAGTCTCCAACTCGTCGAGCTTGAGGTCGGCAAGCGTCGTCTTCCAGAAGCCGCTGCGTCGCCACTCGGGAAGCTCGGCCGACTCGTAGACCGCCAGCGCGGCTTCGCGCATTTCGGCGATGGCCTCAGCTGGCATTGCTTGCGACCTCCTCGCGGATCCAGTCGTAGCCGTGCTTCTCGAGCTTCTCAACGAGTTCCGGGCCGCCCTCTTCGACGATCTGACCGTCGAGCAGGATGTGCACGAAGTCGGGCTTGATGTAGTCGAGGATGCGCTGGTAGTGGGTGATGATCAAAGAGCCCATGCCGCGCTCGCGCAAGGCGTTGACGCCTTCGGAGACGATCCGCAGGGCGTCGATGTCGAGGCCCGAGTCGGTCTCGTCGAGCACTGCGATCGAGGGCTCGAGCATCGCCATCTGCAGGATCTCGGCGCGCTTCTTCTCGCCGCCGGAGAATCCGTCGTTGAGGTAGCGGCTGGTGAACTCACGCGGCACCTTGAGCAGCTCCATGTTCTCCTTGAGCCGGTCGCGGAACTCCTTGACGGCGATCGGCTCGTCGCGGTGCGCGTTGATTGCGAGGCGCAGGAAGTTGGCGACCGAGACGCCCGGCACGACTGCGGGGTATTGGAAGGCGAGGAAGAGTCCGGCCTGCGAGCGCTTCTCGGGGTCGTCTTCGGTGATGTCCTCGCCGTTGAAGATGATTTGGCCCTCGGTGACTTCATAGGTGTCGTTGCCCATCAGCACGTTGGCGAGGGTCGACTTGCCGGATCCGTTGGGGCCCATCAGGGCGTGTGTCTCGCCCTTGTTGACCTGGAGCGAGACGCCGTGCAGAATCTCGCGCTCCTCAGTGCGGACGTGAAGGTTGACGATCTCGAGGTCTGCCATTTGCTCTTGAAACTCCTGGGATTGCTTTCGGTGGGGGTCGGGTCTGGCCTGGTGTCTGCCGCTTACGCGACGACGGCCGGTTCCGGCGCGGAGGCGAGGTCGGCGAGACGGCCGTTCGCGCGCAGGTTGGCGGCCGTGAGGTCCGCCAGGGTCATCTCGGTGAGCGAGCGCACGATTGCGCCCTGCACTCGAGTCCAGAGAATCTTGGTGGGGCAGATCTCGTTGGTGTCGCCCTCACGCGTGCAGGCGACACCGTCGTCGGTGCTGCTGATGCATTCGATCGGGGCGATCTGACCCTCCAGGGCCTCAACGATCTGCGCCATCGTGATGTCTGCCGCCGGCTTTGCCAGCAGGTAACCACCGCGTGGGCCGCGGCGGCTCTCAACAAGGCCCGCCTTCTTCAGCCGGGCCGCCAGGTGCTCGAGGTACGCGAAAGGGAGACCGTTGTCTTCGGCAATCTGGGCGAGCGAGGCGGGGGTGGCGTGGATGCCGTCCTTTACCTGCTCGTTTGCGAGCGCAACCATCACGCGCACGCCGTACTCGGCACGGGTTGAGAACATCATGCGCTAAATCCTAGCGCTGAGGTATGACTTACATCCCGAAGGGTGGCCCGATGCGGCCGCCTATCCGCTGCGTCAGGCTTCGATCAGGCCGCGGCGGACCGCGTAGCGGACCAGCTCGACGCGGTCGCTCATGCCGAGTTTGTTGAGAATGTTGCTCCGGTGGGATTCGACGGTCTTCTCCGAGAGACCCAGGATCTCGGCGATCTGCTTGTTGGTGTGCGCTTCGGCGATCAGCTTGACGACCTCAAGTTCGCGGTCGGTCAGCTTGTCGCGCGGGGCCTCCTCGCCACTTTCGATCCAGGCCTTGACCAGCGTGCGCTGGGCGTCGTCTGTCAGGAAAGGCTCGCCATCGTTGACGGCTCGAACCGCGCGCACGAGGTCCTGGTCGGCAGCGCGCTTGAGCACGTACCCGCCGGCGCCGACGCGCAACGCCTCGTACAGGTAACGCTCGTCGTCGTGCATCGAGAGGATCAAGACGTTCACTTCCGGCGCCTGCTGCTTGATTTCGCGGGCCGCCTGCAAGCCGGTCAACTTGGGCATCGAGTTGTCGAGGATCGCCACGTCAGGCCGGCGGTCGACCGCGAGCTTCAACGCCTCGGCACCGTCGCTGGCCTCGGCAATCACATCGATGTCGGGCTGGCGCTCGAGCAGCAAGGTGATTCCGGATCGCACGATTCCGTGGTCGTCGGCGATCATGACTTTCATGGCATCTCCATTCGAAGTGTGGTGCCGCCCCCGGGGCGCGACTGAATCTCAAGTTTTCCGCCGACCATCATCGCCCGCTCGCGCATTCCGGTGACGCCAAAGCGTCCGGTCGGCGCAGTCGGATCGAATCCGCTGCCATTGTCCTCGACGGTCAGGACGATCGACTCCGCGATCTCGAGTCTCACGTCCACACGGGACGCATCGGCATGTTGGACGATGTTCGAAAGCGCTTCCTGCACAACCCGATAGATGGCCAGCTCGCGTTCGTCGCCGAGCCGGCGGATGTGATCGCCCGTGAAGCTGTATTCGGCCTTGATGCCGGTGCGCTCGCCGAAATCCGTCACCTGCGATGAGACGGCGTTGCGCAGGCCCATGTCGAGCGTCGTCGGGCGCAATTGGCGTACGACCTGGAGCAGCTCTTCCATCGCCTGTCCGGCAAGGCGCTTGGCCTCGTTGATCTCCGCCGCGAGCTCCGGCGGGGCATCCTGCTCTGCGGCCTGCAAGCGGAGGATCACCGCGGTCAGCGCTTGATTTGCCTCGTCGTGGAGGTCACGCGCCACACGGGCGCGTTCGGCCTCCTGCGCCTCGACCGTCGCCTGGACCTTCCCGAGCCGCTCGTCTTCGAGTCGTTCGATCATCGTGTTGAACGAGCCGATCAGGTCGGCGATGTCCTCGGTCGCCTTCGTCGGGAGGTCGGCGCGCACGCCGGGCTTGGAAAGGTCGATCTCTTCCATCGTCGAGACGAGCTCCTCGAGCGGGGCGAACTGTCGGCGCAGCAAAAAGATGTTGAGCGAGAGCACGACAGCGATCGCCAGCATCAGCAGAATCAGCTCGGTGCGGCGGTTGTCTCCGCCGCTGTTGACGTTCAGCACCAGCACCGCGAAAAAGATCAGACAGAAGACCGCCAGCGCGTTGGTGGCGATCGCCTGGGTGAGCAGCGTGGAGCGCCCGCCGCGGCGTTGCGCCGACGCGGACTTGTCGATCTTCGCGATCGTCCCTGCTGAGCTGCTCGATTCCATGTGTCTGTGCGGCCTACACCAAAATGGGTTGCCGACCCTATATCGGCTGTTCGCGCGGTTTCCGATAGGTCTGATGTAGACCAAAGCGACATCGATGTCGGGCCGGACTACCCGACGAGAATCCGATCTCAGGTCTCAATACGCAGGACTCCCCCCAAGAGCTCTGTCTGTCATTCGAAGCGCTGGCCGCAAGCCGGCGTTTCGTCTTTGTGCGCCCGATGGCGAGCCGCGTGGACCTAGCTATACTTTTTGAAGTAACGGTCCACCACTACCTTTCCGGCTCAATCTCATGGCCTACAACTACCAAGACTTTCTCAGCAAGATCAAGGAACAGATCCCCGAGGTCGACCCGACCGAGGTCAAGGAAATCCTCGACCAGGGCGAGGATGCCGAGGCCGTCGTGATCGACGTGCGCGAGCAGCAGGAGTGGGACGAGTCGCACATCGAAGGCGCCAAGCATGTTCCGCGCGGCTACCTCGAGCAGCGCATCGGTCGCGCGGCGCCGGACCCGAGCCAGCGCGTGATCCTCTATTGCGCGGCCGGCAACCGCAGCGCGATCGCGGCCAAGAGCCTGATTGAAGAGCTCGGCTACACCAACGTCGAGTCGATGGCCGGCGGCATCACGCTCTGGAAGCAGCGCAACTTCCCGATCACGATCCCTTTCCAGTTCAACGACGCGCAGCGCATTCGATACTCGCGCCACATGCTGCTCCCCGAGGTCGGACCGGGCGGCCAGCAGCGGCTGCTCGAGGCGAAGGTGCTCTTGCTCGGCGCCGGTGGTCTTGGCGCGCCGACAGCGCTCTATCTGGCGGCCGCAGGGGTCGGCACGATCGGAATCGTCGATGACGACGTCGTCGATGCCTCAAACCTCCAGCGCCAGGTGATCCACTCGACCGAGACGATCGGCGTTCCCAAGGTTGAGAGCGCCAAGCAGACAATCGAAAAGCTCAACCCAGACGTCGACGTCGTCACCTACAACACGCGCCTCAACGCCGACAACATCGTTGAGATCATCAAGGACTACGACATCGTCGTCGACGGCGTCGACAATTTCCCGACTCGCTATCTGCTCAACGACGCCTCAGTGCGCCTCCAGATTCCGGTGGTCAGCGCTTCGATCCTTTCCTTCGACGGCCAGCTGACCGTCTTCAAGCCCTACGACGGCCCCTGCTACCGCTGCCTCTACCCGGTTCCGCCTCCAGCAGAGCTCGCACCGAGCTGCGGCGAGAACGGTGTGCTCGGAGTGCTGCCAGGCACGATGGGCCTCTTGCAGGCGACGGAAGTCCTGAAGCTGATTCTCGGAATCGGCGAGCCGCTGGTCGGCCGGCTGATGCTCTACGACGCACTGGCCGAGGAGTTCACGAACCTGAAGATCCGCCGTGACCCGGAATGCCCGATCTGCTCGCGCGAGCCCGGCGAGATCAGTGACGATGAGCTTGGCGTCTTCCCTGACTACGAGGCCTTCTGCGGCGGCGTGGTCACCGGTTGACGCGGTAGCATCCGCCGCCTATGGCAACCGTGAAGATTCCGCCCGTCCTGCGTCCTGCGACCGACGGCGAAAAAGAGATCAGCGCATCGGGCGCGAACGTCGGCGACGTTCTGCGCAGCGTCACCGAGTCGTACCCGGACACCGAGCGCCAGCTCTTCGGGCCCGACGGCGAGCTCAACCGCTACGTCAACGTGTACCTCAACGATGAGGATGTGCGCGTGCTCGACGGCCTTGACACGGAAGTCGAGGACGCCGACACGGTGATGATCTTGCCGGCGATGGCCGGCGGCTGCGGCTAGCGTCGCCGCCTCAGTTGGCGTAGGTGATCAGCAGCGCCACGGCCACCGCGACCGCGACGATCGCCAGGAGCACGCCGGTCGTGAAGAAGTGGCCTGCGCTCGGATGTTCGGAGATTGGCGAGTCCTCGATCCGCAGTAGTTCGCGAGCCGCAGACAGCGAGTTCTCGGGCACCATCACCTCGCAGCGAAGACTGGTCTGCGCGTAGGACTGCAGGTCGGGCGAGCGCACCATGCAGGGCACGCCCTCTGCTCGCAGCATGTCGCAGAGCATCTCGGCTTCGGCTTGATTGATCGCAACCACCACGCAACGGAGGCGTCCGATGTCGCGGCTTCGGCGTTCGGTGGCGAGCCTCGGCTCGGCGACGTGGGCTGGAACGAACTCTTCACCCGGGAACGCCTCGTCAAAAAGCGACGCCCCGTCGAAAGGAACGCGGGAGCGCGTGGGCGGGTGCTCGCCGCCGGATCCGAGCAGGGGAAGATCGCAGGCAGGGCATGCGGTGTGATCGCTCGACAAGCGCGCGCCGCAGAACGGACAGGAGCTGTCAACGGGTTCCGGCATCGCCCATCCACTCTACCGCCGGTCGATTGATCGTGCGCTGCGGGGCGCCCGTCAGTCGATCTGCAGGGCGACCTCTTCGACCTTGCGGTCGACGATCGAAAACGCCTTGACGTCCGGCTCGTCGGCGGCGAGCGAAACGATGATGTAGAGCGCGTCGGGCCAGAGCGCGAGGTTGATGTCGGTTTGCGAGGGGTAGGCCGCGCTGCGGGTGTGCGAGTGGTAGATCGCGCCGACATCCTCGTCGGCCTCGTCGATCAATTTGTAGATCCGCAGGTAGTCGCGCGAGTCGATCTCGTAGCGCAGGGGGCTCGCCGCGGCGTTGATTGCGCGATAGACGGTCTTGGCGGCGCCGTCTTTGGACGAGACCAGGCCGCAGCATTCATTTGGCACGTCCTCGCGGGCGTGGGCGACGATTTCGTCGATCTGTGACTGGGTGAATTTCATGCTGGCCGGGAAAATACCGATATAGCGATCGGATTAGTCGCCTATTGGGCGATTCTGACTATATTTGTTGAAGTAATGGAACTCGCGGGCATCAAGCAGAGAATCGGCGGCGGAGCCTATTCCGACATCGTCGAATCGATCGGCCACACGCCGCTGGTGGAGCTGAAGAAGCTTTCACCCAAGCCCGGAGTGCGCCTGTGGGCCAAGCTCGAATCGCACAATCCGACCGGCTCCGTGAAGGACCGCGTGGCCAAGTCGCTGATCGAGGATGCCGAGGCCAAGGGCGCGATCGGCCCGGGCAGCACACTGTTTGAGCCGACCTCGGGCAACACGGGCATCGCGATGGCGATGATCGCAGCCCGCAAGGGATACAAGCTCAAAGTCGTGATGCCCGACAACGTCACAGAAGAGCGCACGCAGCTGCTCTCGATGTACGGCGCGGAGATCGTCTACAGCGAAGGATCAAAGGGTTCAAACGGCGCCGTCGAGCTGGCGCTGGAGATGGCCGAGGCCAATCCCGACTACTACATGCCCTACCAGTACGGCAACCAGGCCAATCCGCTGGCTCATTACAACGGCACCGCACCGGAGATCCATGAGGAGCTCGGCAATGTCACCGCGTTTGTCGCGGGCCTTGGCACGGGCGGCACGCTGATGGGCAACGCGCGCTACTTCAAGGAGCAGGGCACCGGCACGCAGATCGTCGCCGCCGAGCCGCTGCAGGGCGAGCTCGTGCAGGGCCTGCGCTCGCTCGACGACGGCTTCATCCCGCCGATCATCGACCTTTCATTGATCGACCGCAAGATCATCGTCAGCAACCGCGACGCGGTCGTCTGGACGAAGAAGCTGCTCGAGGAGGAAGGCATCTTCGCCGGCGTCTCGTCTGGCGCGATCTGCTCGGTCGCCGTGCGCGCGGCCGAGAAGTTCGACGAGGGCGACGTCGTCTTCATCATCGCCGACGACGGCTGGAAGTACCTCTCGTCGGGCGTCTACACGAAGACGATCGAAGAGCTTGAGGACGACGGCTCGCTCGAGTCGACGCTCTTCTGGTAGCGCCGGCTCAGCGGCCGAGCGCTCCGACCGGCGGGCCGACCGCACGGGCGTAGTTGCGTCGCAGCGCCAGCTGGGCGCGCGTCGGCGCCGGGAAGTTGGCCATCCGCGAGCGTGGCCGGATGCGAATGTGCGCGCTGGTGCGTCCGCGCCTGGCGTTGACGGTCAGCGAGTCGCCTGCTCGGTCGTAGGCGAGGTGTCCGGAGATCTCCACTCGATAGCCGCCGATCCGCAGGTCTGCGTCCAGGCGCGGCAGCGGCAGCAACGAAAACACGCCGCTGGTGAAGACGCCCGGCACGGCGCTGACGCCGAGCATCGTGACCTCGGTCGGATCGAGCGAGAACTCGTCCTCGAGGTCGTAATCGAGCTCCCATACTCCGCCGTAGAGGCCGGTGCCGAACTCCGCGTTGCCGATCTGGATCTGATCGAGCGTGTCGCGGAGCGCCAGGTAACCGGCTGTCAACACCTTCAGGGCGCGACGACAGCGGGAGCCGGATATGCGACGACAGCCGCCGCGGGCGGGGACGACGCTGGCGAGCGATTTTGCCGGGCGCGGGGCGACAGGGATCGCCGGCGAGGTGCGCTTGCACTTGCCGTCGGTGCCATTGAAGATCAAGAATCGCGTGGCGAGCGAAAGCGCGCAGCCGCTGAGGTCCGTGCCGATCGTCGAGTGGCCGACGTTGGGAATCGCAACCTGCTGCGCCAGCGAATCGCCGGCCACACCCTTCGTTGCCCACGATGTCGGTGTGCGCACGTCGAGCGCTCCGGCGAGCGCGAGCGTCGGGATCTCCGGGAGCGGGCCCTGGTCGATTGCCGGGAGGTCGGGGTCCTGTTGCCAGCCCCGGCAGGCGGCCGAGGTGGAGTTGGCGCTCACGGTGGTGCGCGGGAACGGGCGCAGGTTCGCAGCCGGGATCGCAGCTGCCGCTGCATCGATCGCCGGCTGGCGACCGGCGACAGAATCGCTGCGCTGCCACGGCGGCGCGAAGTCAGCGCAAGTGGTGGCGTAAAACATCGTGTTGGAGAAGCTGGATACGTCGATCACCTCGCGTCCGCGCAGCTTGTCTCCCTTGCGCAGCGTGCTCGGGCTGAGATTGCGCGGCTTGCGGTTTTTGGCCAGTCGCGCCGCACGCTTGGCCGCGCGCAGCGAGCTGCTCGCGGCGGTCGAGCCGGTCACGACTGCGAAGAGCCGTTGCAACTGGGCGTCATTGCCGCCAAGCGCCGAGCTCAAAGTGCCGGGGAGCTGGCTGTAGATCCAGGGATCGAGGTCGGCCGAGAAGGCGATCGCGTAGAGCGCGTCGGCGTCGATCTCGGCCAGCGAGAGCTTGCCGGTCGGCGAGACGGTGTAGGTCGGGATCGGACGTTTGAGCAGGCGCGCGGCCAGCTTCGCCGTGTTGGCGATCGGCGCGCTACCGATGCCGTTGCAGCGTTTGGCCGCGCAGATTCGCTTGAGCGATTCGCGCAGCGCCGCGAGATTGTCGATGTCGAACGCCGCCGGCATGTCGGTCGGCAGCACCGAATCCAGCAGGAGTGATTTGGTGTGGCTGGGGTGGGCCTTGGCGTAGGCCAGGGCGACCTTGGTGCCGTAGGAGACGCCGAAGAAGGTGGCATTGTCGATGCCGAGGTCGCCGCGAATTGCCTCGAGGTCCTCGACGGCTTCGGCGGTGTTGTACGCGGCGCGCGGCGCGCCAAGCGCCACGGAGCAATCGGTGAACGCGCCATCGGTGCTGGGGTCGGCGCCGTTCCACTTGAACTTGCCGAGCTCAAGTCGCGGACAGAGCAACGGCTCGGAAGTGCCCGATCCGCGCTGATCGACGGCGATTATGTCGTAGCGATTGGCGCCGGAAAAGAGCGAGTTGACCAGGCCGAGCATCGCCAATGACGATTGTCCCGGGCCGCCGGCGATCACGAACATCGTGCCCATCCGCGGGCCCTCGACCGCCGGTTGGCGGATCGCGCGCACCGTCGTCGTTCCGGTGAGCTTGCCGGTGCGGTCGAGCGGCATCGAATAGGTGCCGCATTCAAGTTGCAGGTACGCCCCCAGGCAGGTATCCCAGTTTGGGGCGGCGCTGGCCGAGGCCGGCAGCAGCGCAAGCGCCGCCGCGAGCAGTGCGACGGCGAAGGTCCCTTTCAACGTCGCGGATCGCACCGCCGTGATGCTACCGCCATTTGCGGTAGCGACAGACCGCTTCAGGCGATCGCGCCGGCGCCGGATAGCCGAGAAACGATGTCCGCGCGAATCGCCGAGAACTCATCATCTGAGACGACCGCCGTGCCCTCAAACGGAAGGTCGCGTTCGACCTCGACCCATGACTTGCACCCGAGGTACTCGTCGCGCACTCGAACCGTCACGGGGCGCGGGATGCGGTGGGCTCTCAGCAGGAGCACGTGGAGCGGGTGGCGGGGTTTCCAATTGAAGCGCTTCGTCGCGTACTCGGGCGTCCAGACGTGGTACGGGCTCAGCGCCTCGAGCGCATCGAGGTGCGTCACTTCCCATGATGCTGCGACCTCAGCCCACGCCCGCAGACGCACGCTCACCGGTTGGGCGACGGGTACGCCGGACTCCATCATTCGGGCGGTCGGCGCGGGCGGATTCCAGACGCCGTCCTCGAGTGCCCGCTTGAGCTCGGGGACATGCGATTCGCGCACTAAGCCGGCCTGCTGGTGGTCGAACGTCGGGTAGAGGAAGAAGCGGCTGCCGAGCACTTCGAAGTGGCGGTTCTCCTCGCGGATCCCGCCCTTGCGCAGCGTGACGAGTTGCTCGCCCTCGGCCAGCGCGCGCACTGTCACGGCCCATTCTTTTAGTGCGATCGGCATCGAGCACCGATCTTACATTCGCTCAGGCCTTGCCGAACCCGCCACCGCCGGGCGTCTCGATCCGCAGTCGCTGCCCGGCGGCGAGGTCTCCGATCGACTTTCCTGGGATCGGCGTGCCGTCGATCGAGTCGGCGCCTGGTAGCGCGTCGTCGCCACCGGCGGCGCCCCGCGGTGCGTGGCGCCGGCGCTCGGAGATCAGCGAGTAGCGCATCGGCTCGAGCGCCTCGATCTCCCGGATCAGGCCGTCGCCGCCGGGCGAGGCGCCTTCCCCGCCACTGCCTCGACGGATCGCGTATTCGGTCACGCGCAGGGGGAACTCAAGCTCGAGCGCTTCGATCGGGGTGTTCAGCGTGTTGCTCATCGCAACATGCACGCCAGATGGGCCCGGTCCTTCTGGCTGACCGGCCTGACCACCGCCGAAGGTTTCGTAGTGCGTGAACTGATCTGTGCCGAGCGTGAGGTTGTTCATCGTGCCCTGGCCCTCGGCGCGGCCGAACGCGCGCATCACAAGGTCGGCGACCCGGCTTGAGGTCTCGACGTTTCCGGCCGCCACCGCGGCCGGAGGGTTCGCGTTGAGGATCGTGCCGCTGGGAGCGACCACGCTGATCGGCCGCCACGCACCTGCACAGGCGGGGGCGTCGGGTGCGGCGAGCGCCCGCATCGCGAAGTAGCAAGCAGATTCCGTGACGGCAAGTGGACAGTTGAGGTTGCCGCCGTGCTGGGGATCGCTGCCGGAGAAATCGAGCACGACGCCGTGCTCGCTCACGCTCACGCGCAGGTGGAGTCTTATGTCGCGAGGTTCCGGCCCGGCATCTTCTTCGAGTGCGTCCTCGGCCTCGAACTCGCCGCGCGGCAGCTCGGCAATTCCCGCCCGGGCGAGCCGCTCCGCGTAATCGAGCACGGCGGCGGTGGCTTCGCGATAGAGCTCGACTCCGTAGCGGTCGACGAAGTCGAGCACGCGGCGCTCTCCGCGCCGGCAGGCCGCCAGCTGCGCGCGCAAGTCTGCCGCACGTTGTTCTGGTCTGCGCATCCGACCGATCAGCTCGGCGACCAGCTGTTCGTCGATCTCGCCGCCGCTCGCCAGCCGGGTGAGCGGGATGACCACGCCCTCTTCGTCGAGCGTATGGCTGTCGGCCGGCATGCTCCCCGGCTCGCGGCCGCCGACATCGGCGTGGTGGGCTCGGCACGCCGAAAAGCCCAGGTGAACGCCGTCCGCGGTGTGGATCGGGGTGACGATCGTGATGTCTGGGAGGTGCGTTCCGCCGCTGAAGGGATCGTTGAGGATCCAGGCGTCCCCGGGCGACTGTGGCTGCCGCGAGGCCACGGCCACCGATGCAGGCATCGCGCCCAGGTGTACTGGGATGTGCTCGGCCTGCATCGTCATCTCACCGTCGGAATCGAAGAGGCCGGTCGAGCAGTCGCGGCGCTCTTTGATGTTCGCCGAATGGGCGGCCCGCACGAGCACTTCGCCCATCTCCTCGCAGGCGGCCGCAAGCGAGCCGGTGGTGAGGCGCAGCATTACCGGATCGATCACGCCGCGTCCTCTGTTTGGAGCCTGTCGAGCACGACGTCGCCGCCGGCCGCGGACGCCCGCCAGCCCGGCGGCACCACGATCGTCGACTGCTCCTGTTCGATCAGCAGCGGTCCGTCGATCGTTTCGCCCTCTGCCGGTGCCCCCGGCACGACTGTTGCTTCCAGCGCCACGCCTGCAAACCAGGCTGTCCGCACGTCGCGCCCATCAGTTTCGGTCAGCGTCGGGGCGGCATCGCCGGCCGGGGCCTCCGACGCGACGCTGACCCGCACGGTCACGAGTTCGACTTGCCCATTTGGCTCGGTGAATCCGAAGCGCTTTTCGTGGGCGGCGGCGAATGCTTCGGCGAGTTGTTCGCGCGGAGCCTGCACGCTCAGCTCGAACGCCTGGCCCACATAGCGGAGCTCGTACGCCGCTGTTGTCGTGAGAGTGGCCGGATCGCCGCCGAGCTCGGCGCTCGCAAACTCGGCAAGTTCACGCTCCACGGTCGCGAGTTCTTCTCCCGAGAGTTCGGCCAGCGGCCGCACGATGCTGCGCGAGTGGTCGCGCCGCGGGCCGGCGACGGAGATGCCCCAGGCCGAGAGCACGCCGCACCCGGCAGGGCAGATGATCCGCTTGATCTCAAGTGCTTCCGCGATTGCGGCGGCGTGCATCGGCCCGGCTCCGCCAAATGCGATCAACGCGTGCTCGCGCGGGTCGATGCCGCGCGCGACGGTTTCGGCGCCAGTTGCACGCAGCATCTCGAGGTTCGCGACTTCGACGATTCCCGCGGCGGTTTCCAGCGCGGTCATGCCCAGCGGCTCGCCGAGCCGGGCGAGCGCCGCTTCTGCCGCGTCGCGGCCAAGCCGCAGTCCGCCGGCGAGCTGCGCGTGGGCGTCCAAGTAGCCGAGCATCAGATTGGCGTCGGTGACCGTCGGCTCGCGGCCGCCGTGCCCGTAACACGCTGGCCCCGGCCGTGCACCCGCAGAGCGCGGGCCAACCCGCAGCGCACCGCCGCGATCGCGCCAGGCGATCGACCCGCCGCCTGCTCCGACGGTGCTGACATCAACTGCCGGCAGCGCGATCGGACGGCCGCCGATCTCACGCGCGGCGGCCACCGCGACCTCGCCTTCTGCGGCCAGTGAGATGTCGGTCGAAGTACCGCCCATGTCGAATCCGATCGCCAGCTTCGCGCCGCGCCGATCGGCGCACTTGGCCGTCGCGACGGCGCCGCCCGCCGGCCCTGAGAGGACGGTCCACGAAGCGTTATTGGCGGCCGTTGCGGCGGGGACCGTGCCGCCGTTGCTGAGCATCACCTGCGGGTCGGGCAGCCCGGCCGCTGCGGCCTGCTCGGCGAGTCGCCCCAGGTAGCCGGAGAGCAACGGGCTGAGCGCTGCGTCGGCGGTGGTCGTCGCACAGCGCTCGTACTCGCGGAATGTTCCGACCGCTTCGCTTGAGAGCGAGACGTGCAACTCCGGCGCGATCTCAGCGACCAGCTCGCGCAGTCGCAGCTCGTGCTCCGGGTGTCGAAAAGAAAAGAGCAGGCAGACAGCCAGGCTCTGCGCGCCCGCGCTTACGGCGGCCTTTATCGCCGCGCCTGCGCTCTGTTCGTCGAGCGGCGTGATCACCCCGTCCGGGCCGCAGCGTTCGACGACGCCGAAGCGCAGCTCAGGGGGCACGATCGGCGCCGGCCTTGCGGCGGCCAGGTGGTAGAGATCCGCACGGTTCTGCCGGCCGATCTCCTCGATGTCCGTGAAGCCGGCGGTTGCGATCAGCGCAGTCTTTGCGAATCGCCCTTCGAGCATCGCGTTGGTGGTCACGGTCATGCCTTGGATGAAGACATCCACCTCGCCGGGTTCGATCCCGCCCCGGGCGAGAGCTGCGCGGGCTGCGGCCAGCACCCCGAGCGACTGGTCCTCGGGTGTCGTCGGACATTTGCCCGTGAAGACGCCAGTCGGCGAGTTGACGACGGCGTCGGTGAATGTCCCGCCCACGTCGACCGCCAATGTTGTGCGCCCGCTCACGCCGTGAATTCAACCATGGCCGAGAGCGTCGCCCTGAACGACCAAGGGAGCCCTGGGGCTCCCTTGGACTGACAGGATCAGCAGCCTTCGATCCGGTGTGCGGTCCGGGGCACGAAGAGTCTGTTGATCGGGCTTGGCAGGCCGCTTACGCCGCGTCGGCGTGGGCGACCGCCGCGTGCTCGGCGATCTCGCGGCCGTCTTCGCCGAAGTGGGGTTCGGCCAGGTGCTGGTGGGATGGGCAGTATTCCGTGCCGGGCACGATGTTGCGCATGCACGGCGTGCTGCGGCGGGTCGTGGCGCGGCAGCGAAGCCTGGTGCCGTCCGGCTTGTAGCCGCGTGCGGCATAGGTCTTGGCGACCTGCAGCGCGCGCTCGACGTGCTTGGCGATCAGGTTGTACACGACCAACTGGTCGGTGATCGGGAAGTACGCGCGAACCTGCTCAAACAGGAAGCGGTCGGGGTGATGGAAGTAGCGCCAGTCGTCGGCGATCCTGTCCATCGTCTGCTCACAGGATTCGAGCACGGTTCCGCGGACATCGACATTGACGCCGTTCACGTGCTCGCTCGTGATGTAGGGAGAGATGTCCTTGTAAAGGGCTCTGCTCAGTGCGTACATTTGCTTTGCTCCCTTCCCGATTTGCGGACTATTTGCGTGGTATCCGCTTGGCTTATGAACCGGCGTCGGGGGAAATGCTCGGCTCCAGCGGAGTTCGCCTTGCGAGTGAGTATCTCGTAGACCCGTGAATATCCCGAGTTCGCTTCATTAAGCCCGGCTTAACTACTTCGAATTCTCCCAAATTCCGGCGTCTTTTGGAGGATCTTTGGCCAAAGCGCGGACCGTACGTTCGTTTACCCGAATCCGCCCTTTTGCATGCCTCTGGCATGCAAAAGAAAAAGGGGGGCTATTCCCAGCGTTCGAGGTGTGGCGGTTCGTCGTCGCCTGTGACGAAGTGCATGAAGTCGAGCGCGTGGTCGAGCTGCGGGAAGTCGACGCGGTGGTGGGCGCCGCGCGTCTCCTTGCGCGCGAGTGAGTTGGCGCCGATCAGCCTAACCAATGGATTCGGGCTGGCCGCCAAGCGCGACAGGTCGGCTTCGTTGCGCTCAATCCCGGCGTACGACCAGAGCAGCTCTCGGGTCGCGGCCGGGTCGGGGTCTGGCGAGTACTCGCTGGGCGTGATCTCTCCGGACTGGGCCGCCTTCAGCGTGGCCTCGGCGACCGGCGATTCGGCAATCGCCGCCAGTGCTGCGCGGCGTCCGAAGACCATGCACTCGGCGAGCGAGTTCGAAGCGAGGCGGTTTGCGCCGTGCAGACCGGTGCATGAGCATTCGCCAACGGCCAGCAGGCCGGGCAACGAAGAGCGGGCATTCAGGTCGCAGGAGATTCCGCCCATCGTGTAGTGCGCGGCCGGCGCTACCGGGATCGGTTGCTTGCGCGGATCGAAGCCGGCCTCCTCGATCTTGGTGAAGACGTTGGGAAAGAGCAGCGGGTCGATCATCCGCATGTCGAGAAAGACGGGACTGGCCGCGCCGTCCTTGCCGGCGATCTTGCGCTCAACCGCGGCGGCCACTTCATCGCGCGGACTCAGCTCGTCGACAAATCGATCGCCGTTCTCATCGAGCAGCGTCGCGCCCTCGCCGCGCGCCGCCTCGGTGATCAAGAATCCCTGGTTGCGCCCGCCGGAGAGCAGCGCGGTGGGGTGGAACTGAAGAAACTCGAGGTCGGCAAGCTGCGCGCCAGCGGCGTGCGCCATCAACAATCCGGCGCCCACCGCGGCCGGCGGATTGGTCGAGCGCGACCACAGTGCGGCCGATCCGCCGGTCGCCATCACGATTGCGCGTGCGGCGATCGTGCGGGACTTTCCGTCGACCTCGACCCGCACGCCGACGCAGCGTCCGTCGGTCACCACCAGCGCCTTGGCGGAGGCGTGTTCGATGACTTCGATCAGCGGGTGTGCTGCCGCCCGCGCCGAAAGTTGGCGGGTGATGCGGCGCCCGGTCGCGCTGCCTCCGGCGTGCACCACTCGTCGCCTGCTGTGACCGCCCTCCAGGCCAAGTGCCAGCTGGTCGCCCTCGCGGTCAAAATCGACGCCGAGCGAAATCAGATCGTCCACCGCCGCAGCGCAGTTTTCGACCAGCGTTCGCACTGCGCTGACACGGCCCAGGTGCCGCCCGGCGGCCAGCGTGTCGGCTTGATGGAGCTCGACCGAGTCGTCATCGCCCAGCGCCGCGGCGATCCCGCCTTGAGCCCAGTAAGAAGCGGTGGTGGCCAGGGCGGCCTGGGAGATCAGCACCGTGCGGGCACCTTCGCGGGCCGCGGTCAGCGCGGCGTACAAACCGGCAGAGCCGGCTCCTACGACCACGACGTCAGGGGACTTGTTCACCGCGCGGGCCTCACTTGGCGGTTTCCTCGACGATTCGTCGATAAAGGTCGACCTGTCGCTCGGCCATCGCGTCGGTCGACCAGCGTTCTGCGACTGGCCGGCCGTTCACGCGCGGGTCGGGATCCTCCAAGATCGACTCGACCGCGGCTCTCCAGGCGCCCAGTTCCCACTCGATGCAGTAGCAACCCTCGACCCCGCGCAGCAGGTCTGGCGCCTTGCCGGTCGGAGTGGCGACGACCGGCGTGTTGCAGGCGAGCGTCTCGAGGGCGGCAAGACCAAAGCCCTCGTACTCCGACGGCACGAGAGTCGCGTCGACGGCATTCATGTAGTCGGCAACTCCGTCCGGCGGGACGTTGCCAAGCGTGAGCACCTGGAGATCCTCGATCTGCTCTGCCACCGCGAGTGCGCGGTCGTAGTGTTTGACCGGACGATTCGGGTTGAACGGGAAGAGGACGTAGCTGCCCTCGGGGTCGATTCCGAGCCGCCGCCTCGCATCCTCGCGTGAGCGCTGCGCGAAGCGCGAAAGGTTGACGCCTGTCGGCATCACCGCCAGGGGTCGCTTGGTCTTGGTCTTGCCAAGTGCGGCGCCGAGATCCTCAGAGACGACCGCGACCTGGTCGGCCTTCTTGGCGACCGATCGCGAGATCCGACCGGCGCGTTTGTCGTAGACGTCAGTGCCGTGCAGCGTGACGAGCAGTGGCTTCGCACCTGCCTTGCGGGCGACCCATCCGGTCAGTCCGTAGTGGGCGTGCACGACGTCGTATTGGCGTGCGGCGAGGTGCTTCTTCAGCGGCTTGACGGCCTTGCGGTAGGCCTTGATCCCGCCGCCTTCGAAGACGTAGAGCTCTGGCTCGACGCCTTCGATGCGGCCGAGCGCCTCGAGTTGATCGCGCACGAATACGCCGAACTCTGGCCGCTCGCGCGTTGGGTACATGTTGCTGACGATCAGGACCCGCATCTGCTTGCGGCAACGCTATCGCTGCGCGCCCGAGCCCCGATGTTGCCGAACTTTTTCAGTTCCGTCACGAAATTGGTGCAAAGCGGTCTTGAACCGTCACGCGCGCCCCGGGAGGCTGCTTGCGCAAATCCGAAACTCCCGAAAGGAAGCGACAATGCAGCAGCTCTCACATCGACTGGCGGCCTGGGCGATCGACCTCGTGGACCGCGCGGGTGATC
>JAEYBE010000031.1 GCA_023404495.1 Actinomycetes bacterium
ATGGCGACATGCAGGTGTGCGTGGTGCAAACCAAGGACACGTACACGCCCTGAGCGGCAATCGCCTCTCAGCGGTAAGACATCAAGCGAAATTCCTTGTCGGGTAAGTTCCGACCTGCACGAATGGAGTAACGAGTTGGGCGCTGTCTCAACGATGGGCTCGGTGAAATTGCAGTCTCGGTGAAGATGCCGAGTACCCGCGGTAAGACGGAAAGACCCCGTGCACCTTTACTACACCCTGGTATTGGAATATGGAGCATTTTGCTCAGGATAGGTGGGAGTCTTTGAAGCGCCGGCTTTGGCTGGCGTGGAGACAACCTTGAGATACCACCCTGAATGTTTTGTGTTTCTAACGGACTGCCGTGAATCCGGCGTCCGAACAGTGCCAGGCGGGTAGTTTGACTGGGGCGGTCGCCTCCCAAAATGTAACGGAGGCGCACAAAGGTTCCCTCAACACGGTCGGAAATCGTGTTCAGAGTGCAATGGCATCAAGGGAGCTTGACTGTGAGACTGACAAGTCGAGCAGGTACGAAAGTAGGTCATAGTGATCCGGCGGTAGCAAGTGGAAGCGCCGTCGCTCAACGGATAAAAGGTACGCCGGGGATAACAGGCTTATCGCCCCCAAGAGTTCACATCGACGGGGCGGTTTGGCACCTCGATGTCGGCTCGTCACATCCTGGGGCTGGAGTTGGTCCCAAGGGTTGGGCTGTTCGCCCATTAAAGTGGCACGCGAGCTGGGTTCAGAACGTCGTGAGACAGTTCGGTCCCTATCTACCGTGGGCGTTGGAGAATTGAGTGGAGTTGCCCCTAGTACGAGAGGACCGGGGTGAACAGACCTCTGGTGTAGCAGTTGTTCTGCCAAGAGCATCGCTGCTTAGCTACGTCTGGACCGGATAACCGCTGAAAGCATCTAAGCGGGAAGCCGACCACGAGATGAGTTCTCCCATCGCTTTAAGCGAGTAAGAGTCCTGGAAGACCACCAGGTTGATAGGCCGGCAGTGGAAGAGCGGTAACGCTTGTAGCTGACCGGTACTAATCACTCGAGGGCTTGACGGATATTTTTTCTTCTCCTAGTGAGAAGAAACACACGATCGCCGGCGGTTTGCGTTTTTCGGCTTCGTTGTTGAACGGTCTGTGCAGTTTTCAGGGCCCGCGTTTGGCGGTCCCGAACAATTTCCAGTGGTTATAGCGCCGGGGAAACACCTCTTCCCATTCCGAACAGAGAAGTTAAGCCCGACAGCGCCGATGGTACTTGACTCGCAAGGGTCCGGGAGAGTAGGACGCCGCTGGTTCTTCTATGAAAAAGCCGCCGCAAATGGCGGCTTTTTCTTTGCCCAAACGCGCGCGTCCTCTACGGCGATTGGATCGCCTTTGGATGGCCTTTGAGCCAACTGCGGAGGGCATAAAAGCCGGGTCTGACCTCGGCGCCGTTCCAGGAAAGCAGCCCCGAGTCCCACTTGTACGACCGGCGTGACTTGGGCTGCTTGGTTCCGTACCAGCTGTAGATGTAGGCACGTTTGATCTTGCGGTCTGCGAGCACGTAGCGGAGCGTGTTTCGGAGTCCCTGTGCGGCCCGGCGCTCGTTGTAGCGGTAGACCGACTGCAGAGAGACGATCCCGCCGACCTCGGTGAGCCACACCTCACCCGAAACGGCGTCGACGAACCGCTTGGAGGTGCTTCGCTTCCAGCTGCGGTTGCGGTTGGCGTCGGTGTAGCTGTGAAGGCCCCAAATCTTTGGTTTCTTGGCGTAGCGCTTGAACGTCGCTATCCACGTGAGCATGTTGCTCTGATCGAGGACGTCGGCCGCGACGATCTTGCATGATGCGCAACGCGTGCGCACTGAATTGAAGTACTGGGCGGCGCGCTTGGGGTTGTCGCGGGTTGGCTGAGAGCGGTGATTCGCCTCGTTCCAGACCGAGAAATCGCGGACCTTGGGGTAGTTCTTGCGCACGTAGTCGAAGCTCTTGCGGAACGCACCGGTGGTTGGAAGCCTCCTGGGACTCCTGATGGACGCGCTGAAAGCGATCAGCGGGCGCACGCCCGCGAGCTCGGCGGCGTCCATCCAGCGTTTGAACTCGAATCGCTCGTCGGCGTGGTGGTAGAAGTCGTAGGCGACGATCTTCCGCGAGATCTTCGTCTTGAGCTCCAGGTAGTGAGGATCAGCGAACATCTCTGGTGCGTTGTCGCCGATTCCGACCAGCGGCGTGGCCGCCGCGCCCGTGCCCGGTGTGCCGGCGGTGAGCGCCAGTGACGATGCCACCGCGGCCGCGATTGTCGTAGCTTGTTTGATCCTGTGCTGCATAGGTTTCCTGGCCGGTGGCCTGTCCACTCTAGGAACACCCGCCCACGGACCAAGGAGCGCCGGTTTCGGACTGTAGGCTCGCTGCATGCCCGAACAATTCGTCGTCGATGCCTTCTGCTCAGGCCCTTTCACCGGAAATCCGGCTGCCGTCGTGCCGCTGGAAGCTTGGCTACCGGAATCGACGATGCAGGCGATCGCGGCGCAGAACAATCTTTCGGAGACGGCATTCTTCGTCGACGGCGATATCCCTGAGCTGCGCTGGTTCACGCCGGCCGCGGAGATCGATCTCTGTGGGCACGCGACCCTTGCGACAGCGCACGTGCTCTTCTCGGAGCTGAAAGACTCGCGCGAGAGCGTTGAGTTCCAGAGCAAGGGCGGGCCTTTGCGCGTGGGCCGCGCGGCCGATGGCTACGCGCTCGACTTTCCTGAGATCGAGCTCGCGCCACTCTCGCTGGACGAACCAGAAGTCGCAGCGGCTGCTGCGGCGATAGGCACCGAGTGCGTCGGCGCATTTCGAGCCGACTGGTTGATCGTCGAGCTCGTGGACGCCGACGCGGTGCGAGGGCTGCGGCCGAACATCGATGCGATCGGGGCGCTCCCTGGAGGCGATCTGGTCGTCACCGCGCCCGGAAGCGGGGAGTTCGACATCTGCTCGCGCGCTTTCGCGCCCGGTGTGGGCATTCCGGAGGATCCCGTCACCGGTTCCGTCCACTGCGCGCTCGTGCCCTTCTGGTCGAAGCGGCTCGGCAAACCTGCGCTGCTCTGCGAGCAGGCATCTGAGCGCGGGGGAGTGCTCACCGGTCAATGGCGGGCCGCCGATTCGCGTGTCGATCTGATTGGGGCCTGTCGGACTTTCTTGCGCGGAGAGATTGACGTTTCCGGCTAGCGCAGCGCGCGCAGCGCGTTGAGGATCACCGCGACATCGATGCCCTCTTGGAGCAGGGCGCCGGCGACAGGCGGGATCATCCCAACCGCCGCGAAACCCATCGCGACAACGCTGAGGCCGATCCCGACGAGCACACTCTCCAGGGCAATCCGCTGTGAGCGCCGACCGATGTGGATCGCCTCGACGACGCGACCCACTTCCGGCACGGTGATCACCGCGTCGGCGGCCTCGGCCGACGCCGTGACGCCCGCGGTCGACATCGCGACTCCGACGTCGGCAAGCGCGAGGGCCGGGGCGTCATTGATTCCATCCCCGACCATCACCACCGGCCGGGCATCTGGGTCGCGTTGGAACTCGCGGACCGTCTCAACCTTGTCGCTGGGCGACTGTTCTGCTCGCACTTCGCTGATCCCGGCACGCTCAGCGATGTAGTGCGCGGTTTGTTCGTGGTCACCGGTCAGCATCGCGACGCGCTTGACACCCTCTGCCTCGAGCGCCGGTTGCAGCGATGCCGCATCTTCTCTCAGCTGATCTGCCAAGAGGATCGTTCCGGCGAACTGTCCGTCGACTGCAACGAACACGTGCGCGTGGCGCGCGTCGGCGCTCATCGGCGCGGGCAGGGCGCCGGCCGTGTGCTCGGCAAGCAATTGCCGGGTGCCGACTGCGACAGCGCGCCCGTCAAGAGTCCCGACGATGCCCTCGCCTGGAACCTCCTCGACGGCCGTTGGCAGTCCGAGCTCGAGCGCGCGCGAACGAGCGGAGGTCACCAGCGATTCCGCCAGCACGTGGGTCGACATCTGATCGAGAGAAGCCGCCAACCGCAGGACCTCATCGCCGTCGAACCCGTCCTGCGTGCGGATGCTCTCGATCCGAGGCTGCCCGAGCGTCAAAGTCCCGGTCTTGTCGAGCAGTACGCTCCGCGCCCGTCCGAGCACTTCGACCGCACCGCCGCTCTTGACGATGATTCCGCGCGCTGCTGCCCGGGAGATACCGGCGATGAAGGCGATCGGCGCAGCGAGGATCAGCGGACACGGCGTGGCGACGACCAGGACAGCCAGGAAGCGGATCGACTCACCGGAGATCGCCCAGGCCAATCCGCCGATCGTCAACGTGACGATCAGCAGGACCACGGCGAAACGATCTGCCATGCGGACGAACGGGGCTCGATCCCCCTCGGCGGCGCGAACAAGGGCGATCAGTCGCTCGTAGGAAGAGTCGGCCGCGGTCGCCGCCGCGCGCAGCTCAAAGGGATCGCCGCCGTTGACGGTGCCGCTGCGGATGCGGCCGCCGGCGGCGTGGTCGACGGGCATCGATTCGCCAGTCAGCGCCGACTCATCGACACTCGCGCGGTGCGACTCGAGGACGCCGTCCACGGGCACCACCTCTGCGGCTCTCACGGAGATCAAGTCGCCGACCGCGATGCTTGAGACGGGCACTTCCTCGATGCGCCCGTCGACCAACCGGTGAGCGGTGCGTGGCGCGCGTTCGAGCAGCGCTCGGAGTTCACGTCGCGAGCGCCCGGCGGCCCAGTCCTCGAGCGCGTTGCCCCCGCTGAGCATCAAGGCGATCACGGCGCCCGCCAGATACTGCTCCATGATCAGCGCGGTCGCCATCGCAAGTAGCGCGATCGAATCGACGCCCAGTCGGCCCGCGCGCAGTGTGCGGGCCACAGCGATCGTCTCGGGCACGATCAATAGGACGATCACGGCCGCCCAAACGAAATCCGCGGCGTCGTCCTCGCCGGCGAGTGCCAGCGCCGCTCCCAGGACAACCCCGGCCAGAGCCGCGAATGCGAGTTGGCGCGGTTTCATGCCGCAAGCCTAGAGTCGGCGTGCGGCGTCAAGGGTGGACTAGCCTCGAACGCGTTCGCGCGCAAACTTGCGATCGCGGGCGCGGGGCAGCGAGCACTCGATCTCACGCGAGCGGACGCCTTGCGACCATTCGATGTCTCGGGCCCAGATGTCGCGCTGATCGACCGGCCGGCGTGGCAGGTCGGTCACCACGCGGTACTCGCCGAGTGTCGCGAAGTCGATCACGAGATCGAGGCTCTTGACGAAGCGGTTGTCGGGGGATGCCTTCATTTGTCTGCTCCTTCGGGTTTCCATAGCAAGAACGTATGTTCGTATCATTGGGACGCACGCGGACGGAAAAGACGAACATCTGTTCGTGCGGGTAGATTCTGCGTTGTGAGTGGCGAAAAACCCCTTGAGAATGCGGTTTGCGCGCGCTGCGGCGTTGCAATCGATCCTGCAGATCACTTCGAGATTTGCGATCTGAGCGGGGATTTGCGGGCGTATCTGTGTCGCACCGAGCACATCGTGGCCTGGGTGCTCCGAGGAGCCGCGTGGCAACTTGAGCGGCCATGGGAGTTCGATCCAGACGAGCGCACGTCTAACGGTCCGGTGGTGCTTGTGCGGCGACGTGATGGGCGGGAACTATCGCGTGAATTCGGCGGAACCGACGAGCTGCGATCGTGGGCTTCCGGCGGGGGCTTCTGGTCCCAGGGCTGACGAAACAGCAGCCGCTCGCAGGGTTATGCGCGACTCCAACCGAATATTCAAGCGTGCGTGTTAGCCTCAAAAACGGACTAGAAACAGGCGTATTCCACGGGCCCGCGGACTCGATCGACATCGAGCCGCACGTGAGGCGAGCGGCCCGAATCACAGCGCGTCAAGGAGACCGCAAGGTGCAGAAACTCGTAATCGAAGGCGGCCAGCCGCTCTCAGGGACAATCGTTCCCGCCGGCAACAAGAACGCGGCCCTGCCGTGCATCGCCGCCGCCCTCCTGACGGACGAAGAGGTCGTGCTCGAGAACGTCCCGCGGATCCGCGACGTTGACGCGATGCTGGCCCTGCTCGAGAATCTCGGCGTGACGGTCGAGTGGCGAAGCGATCACGAATTGGTGATGTGCGCCGCCGGCGTCGATCACCAGGACGTGGACCAAGAGCTCGCCAACCGGATTCGCGCGTCATTCCTGCTTGCCGGACCACTGCTCGCACGCTTTGGCCGGGCTGAAATGCCGCCGCCCGGCGGAGACGTGATCGGCCGCCGCCGGCTCGACCCGCACCTCGACGCTTTTCGCGCCCTCGGAGCACAGGTCGACGTCGACCGCTGGATCACGTTGAGTACGCCAGACGGTCTGCGCTCCTGCGATTTCATGATGGACGAGCCGTCGGTGATGGCCACCGAGAACGCGCTGCTCGCAGCGTCGATGGCGCCGGGCGAGACGATCATCCGCAACGCCGCCTGCGAGCCGCACGTCCAGAACGTTGCCCGAATGCTCGTCTCGATGGGCGTGGAAATATCTGGAATCGGCTCGAACGTGATGCATGTGCAGGGCGCAGACAAGCTTCGCGGAACGCGCTTTCGCATCGGTCCCGACCACATCGAGGTCGGCAGCTTCATTGCGCTGGCCGCCGCGACGGGCGGCGAGCTGCGGATCAAGGATTCCGGTCCGGCCGACCTGCGCATGACCAGGCTCGGTTTCGAGCGTCTCGGCGTGCGCATCGAGTTCGACGGCGAGGACACGATCGTCCCGGCAGATCAGGAAATGATCGTCAAGAACGACGCCGGCGAAATGATGCCGAAGATCGAAGACGGCCCTTGGCCGGCGTTCCCTGCCGACCTCACGAGCATCGCGCTGGCACTTGCCACGCAATCGCACGGCGGGATCATGATCCACGAGAAGATGTTCGAGAACCGGCTCTTCTTTGTCGACAAGCTCGTTGCGATGGGCGCGAACATCACGCTTTGCGATCCGCACCGCGCGATCATCATCGGTCGCTCGCAGCTCCGCGGCGAGCGCCTTGAGAGTCCCGACATCCGCGCGGGTATGGCGCTGCTGATCGCTGCGCTCTGCGCCAAGGGAACCTCGGAGATCGGCAACATCCGGCAAATTGACCGTGGTTACGAGAACATCGACCAGCGTCTGCGCGATCTCGGCGCTCATATCGAGCGCGTTTCAACCGAGCCGGTCCCCGCGTAGTCTTTGCTGACCAATGAGCTCGGCCGATCCCAACAGCCTGGGCGGCGAAGTGCTGCCCGAGACGATTCCAGTCCCGATGGGGACTCGCGACGTGCTGCCAGAAGAGATGGCAGAGCTACGCGCAATCTCCGCGAGCGCGCTAGCCGTCTTCACAGAAGCCGGCTACGGCGAAGTGGCAACCCCGGCTCTGGAGTACGAGCAGTCGATGCGACGCGGCGGTGCGGACCTGCTGAGTAACGCCTACCGCGTTCCAGACAAAGACGGCCAAGTCCTGACGATGCGATTCGACTCGACCGTTCCGATCGCTCGCCTGGCAGCGACGCGATACGCCACCGCGGAGCCGCCCCTGCGCTTTTGTTACATGCAGCACGTCTACCGGGCGATCGAGCCCAAGCGCGCGCAATCGCGGCAGTTTCTGCAACTCGGAATGGAGCTCCTGGGGATGCCCGCGCCCAACGGGGACGCCGAGGCGATCGAGCTCCTGGTCAAGGTCCTGCGCGCCGCGGGACTGTCGAATTTCCGAATTGCAGTCGGCGACGTCTCGTTCTTTGATCAGCGCCTTGCCGCGGCCGGAGTCGCCGGTCAGCTGCGCGAACGAGTCTTGAGCGAGCTGCACGCCCGCGACCTGGTCGGCTTTCGGCGCGCCCTGTCGGCGGGCGAGATCCCGGCGGAGGCTCGCCAAGCACTCGAAGAGCTGGCCGTGGCGCGTGGCGGGCGGGACCTGCTCGAGCGCGAGGGTGCCGACCACCTGCTTGAACTCGATGGCCTGCTGGCGAGTGCTGGAGTCCAGGACCAGGTCATCTATGACCTCGGGCTCGTTCGCGAACTCAATTACTACACCGGTACGGTGCTCGAGGTGTATGCCCCGTCGAGCGGCTTCCCGCTAGGCGGCGGCGGCCGCTACGACAACCTTGTGGGGCGCTTTGGCCGCGAGCTCGCGGCCTTTGGCTTCTCGCTCAACATGGAGCGCCTGCACCTGGCACTGCTTGCCGAACAGGAGGCCAGCAAGTGAACGACTCGCCGGTGATCGCCGCGGTGCCTAGGGGCACGCTCATGCCGCGCAGTCTCGAGCTGCTCGAGGGAATCGGCTTCGATGTCGCCGAGGTGCGCGAGAACGACCGCAAGCTCTTCTTCGATCAGCAGAACTTGATCACGATGCGGCCCAGTGACGTTCCGACCTACGTCGAGCGTGGTGTCGCCGATATCGGGATCGCCGGCAAGGACGTGCTGATGGAGCAGGCCGATCGCGACCTCTACGAGGTGCTCGATCTCGACTTCGGCGCGTGCAGCATGGTTGTGGCGATCGTCGAGGGCGACGACCACGCCAGCGATGCCGCGCTGCGCCGGCGGGGCACGCTTCGTGTGGCGACGAAGTACCCGAAGATCGCCCAGCGCTACTTCGCACAGACCGGCCGCCAGGTCGAGCTCGTCGAGGTCAAGGGTTCAGTTGAGCTGGCCGCGATCGCCGGCCTCGCCGACGCGATCGTCGATCTCACCGCCACCGGCACAACCTTGCGTGAGAACGGTCTCGTCGTCAGCGAGCAGATCGCCGACTGCACTGCCCGCCTGATCGTCAATCCCGGCGCCTATCGCTTGAAGTCGCAGCAGATCGACGAGATAGTCGCCAAGCTTTCGGCGCTCGTACCGCCTGCGGCGGGCGACTAGGAGGACCGGCCAGTGGCGGTCAAGCACTTCGGCCCAGACGCAAGCGCGTCCGACGTGCGTTCGATGAGTCCGCCTGCCCCGAGCGAGGCCGTGACGGAGATCCTCGCCGCGGTCAAAGCCGGAGGCGATTCCGCGGTGCGCGAACTCGAGTTGCGCTTTGGCGGCAAGGGCGGCGAGAACAGGGTGTCTAGCGAAGTGATCAACGCCGCCCCGGGTGCGATCGACTCCGCGCTGCTGGAAGCTTTGAAGCTCGCCATTTCGAACGTTCGCGCCGCGGCGTCGAGCAACCAGCCCAGCGATGCAGAGCTGGCGCTCCCGCAGGGCCAACAGCTCACGTATCGCAGCTCTCCAGTGGCGCGCGCCGCTGCATATGTTCCGGGCGGCCGCGGTTCCTACCCGTCCACGGCGATCATGTGCCTGACGACAGCGATTGAAGCCGGTGTCCCCAGCGTCTTCGTGCTCAGCCCTGCTCGCGAGAACGGAGAAGTCGACACGGCTGTGCTTGCGGTCTGCGCCCTGCTTGGCATTGACGAGGTCTACTCGATCGGCGGCGCCCAGGCGATCGCGGCGGCTGCGTACGGTACAGAGACGATCGAGCCAGCCGATGTGATCGTCGGCCCGGGCAACGCCTACGTCCAGGAGGCCAAACGCCAACTCGTGGGCACCGTCGGAATCGATTCGGTCGCCGGACCCAGTGAACTGGTCGTCGTCGCGGATTCCAGTGCAGATCCAGAGCTGATTTCGCTCGATCTGCTCGCCCAGGCCGAGCACGGCCCGGATTCGCTGGTTGTGCTGATCTGCGTGGACCGGACTATCACCAAGGCGGTCGAGCGCCGGTGCGGCGGTATCGAGGCCGAACTCGCGTTGGTCAGCTCGGATGATCTGGGGCAAGCGGTGCAACTCGCCGAAGCGATAGCGCCCGAGCACCTTCAATTGATGGTCTCGAGCGGTGTCGAGGACGAATTGGCCTCCAGCATCAAGAGCGCCGGCGCACTTTTTGTCGGCGCAAACGCTGCCACGGCATTTGGCGACTACGTCACGGGTTCGAATCACGTGCTTCCGACCGGCGGTTCCGCGCGCTTCATGAGCGCACTTTCGACCGCGACGTTCAGGCGCCGGATGGCCGAGATCCGGATCCCCGACGGGGCCGTCGATCCCCTTGCAGAAGCAGGAGCGGCGATCGCACGCGCCGAAGGATTCACACACCACGCGGAATCGATGGAGGCAAGGCGAAGTGACTGAATCAACGCGCAGCGCGCAGCTGACTCGCAAGACGGGGGAGACCGACATTTCGCTGTCGCTCGATCTCGATGGTCAGGGCGAGGGCACACGCGAAACCGGCGTCGGATTCCTCGACCATATGCTCGACCTCTTCGCGCGTCATGGTCACTTCGACCTCACCGTGCAGGCGACCGGCGACTTGAAGACCGGCGCGCACCACACCGTCGAGGACGTCGGCATCGTGCTCGGTCAGGCACTTGACCAGGCATTGGGCGATCGCGCCGGTATCACCAGGTATGCCACCGCGACGATCCCGATGGACGAGGCGCGCGCCACAACCAGCATTGACATCTCCGGTCGCCCGTTTGTCGCGTTCGAAGGGGGAGGCCTTGCGCCCGGCCTGATCGCGGACTTTGACAGCGAGCTGACCGAGGAGTTCTTGCGCGCGCTGGCCAACAACGCAAACCTCACGCTCCACGCGACGGTCGAGGCCGGAACCAACGCCCACCACATCGTCGAGGCTGTGTTCAAGTCGCTCGCGCGGGCACTCCGCGCGGCCGTCGCGATCGACCCCGCTCAGCGCGGAGTACCTTCAACGAAGGGCACGCTCACCGATTGACGGATCCGGGCGCGCCCTTCGCAATGACTGCACTCCCCACGCTTCAGGACAAAGACCTTCAGATCGCAATTCTCGACTACGGAATGGGCAACCTCCGTTCCGTCGAGAAGGCGCTTGAGCACGTCGGCGTGGCCGCACCGATCGTCTCCGACGCGGAGGCCGCACACGCCGCCGATGGGCTGATCCTGCCCGGCGTGGGTGCGTTTCCCGAAGCGATGCGGCAGATTCGCAAGGCCCGCTACGACGAATTGATTCCCGAGTTCCTCGCCAGCGGCAAGCCGGTGCTGGGGATATGCCTCGGGATGCAGGTTCTGTTCGAGACCTCAAGCGAGCACGAGGGAGCATGGGGGCTTGGCCTGCTGCAAGGTCGCGTGGAGCAGCTCGACGCAGGCGAGCTGAAGGTGCCGCAACTGGGCTGGAACGCGGTGAAGTGGACGCGGTCTTCACCGCTCACCGAGGGTCTTCCGAATCCGGGCTACTTCTATTTCGCCAATTCTTTCTCGGCCCGCGTCGTCAGCCGAGATGATCTGCTCGGCGAATCCGACTACGGCGCTCCTTTCACCGCCGTCGTCGAACGGGCGCCGCTCTATGGCGCTCAGTTTCACCCGGAGAAGTCGAGCACACACGGCCTGCGGCTGCTCGCAAACTTCGCGCAGATCTGCCACGAGGCCAAGCTCGGCGTATCGGCGTGATCCTCTTTCCGGCAGTCGATATCCGCGACGGTCATGCCGTGCGCCTGACGCAGGGCGATTACGACCGCGAGCAGGTCTACTTCGACGACCCGCTGTCCGCAGCTGAAGACTGGGCCGCGCAGGGGGCGACGCATATCCACGTCGTGGACCTTGACGGCGCGCTCCACGGGGAGCGACGCAACCTTGAGCACCTGACACGCATCGCCGAGGGCACTGGGCTTCCTGTGCAGTACGGAGGAGGACTACGCGACCTCACGGCACTTGACGCGGCGCTCACGGCCGGCGCCTGGCGCGTGGTGATCGGCACGGCGGCATTTCGCGACCGCGAGTTTCTCCAGGAAGCGATCGGCGCTTTCGGCGACCGGATCGTCGTGTCGGCAGACGCCCGCGAGGGAAGGATCGCCGCACAGGGCTGGACCCAGGCGACTGACCTCGCGGCCACAGACGCTGTCTCCGAGCTCGCTCAGGTCGGCGTTGCCACATTTGTCTACACGGACATTGCGCGAGACGGGATGCTCACGGGCCCCGACCTTGAGGGCCTGCGCGCGATTTCGGCAGCGGCCGGAACATCGAACGTGATCGCGTCGGGCGGCGTCGGCAGTCTGGAGCACCTGACCCAGCTGCGCGAGACCGGACTCGCCAACCTCGAAGGCGTGATCGCGGGCAAGGCGCTCTACGAGAAGCGCTTCACCCTCGGGGAAGCCCTGCGTACGCTCTGATCATGCCGCCGCTCAAGCGCATTATTCCCTGTCTCGACGTAGACAATGGTCGCGTGGTCAAAGGCACCAACTTCGTCGACCTGCGCGACGCCGGCGATCCCGTGGAACTCGCCGAACGCTACGACGAGGAGGGTGCCGACGAGGTTGTGTTTCTGGACATCACCGCGACCAGCGACGATCGCGACACGATCGTCGAACTCGCGCGCCGGGCGGCCGACAACGTTTTCATTCCCTTCACGATCGGCGGGGGGATCCGCTCAGTCGAAGACGCCCAGGCCGTGCTTGACGCCGGTGCCGACAAGGTTGCGATCAACTCCGCCGCAGTCAAGCGCCCGGGTTTGATCGGTGAGATGTCCGAAGTCTTTGGCAGCCAGTGCGTCGTTCTCGCGATCGACGCCAAACGCACTGGGCCCGAGGGCGGCGGCCGTTCGGGCTGGGAGGTCTTCACAGCTGGTGGTCGTCACCCGACCGGGCTCGATGCCGTGGCCTGGGCGGTAGAAGCTGTCGAGCGCGGCGCCGGCGAGATTCTCCTGACGAGCATGGATCGCGATGGCACAAAGGACGGCTACGACGTCGAGCTGACTCGAGCGGTTGCGGATGCCGTGTCCGTCCCTGTCATCGCATCGGGCGGCGCCGGCAGTCTCGATGATCTTGTTGCGGGGATATCGGACGCTCGCGCCGACGCCGTGCTGGTTGCGTCGCTCTTTCACTTCGGCGAGTACACCGTCGCCGAAGCCAAGCACGCGATGCAGGACGCCGGAATCAGCGTCCGCATGGTCGAATCCGAGCACTCCGCGTAGCGTCAGTCGCCGCGCTGCTGTTTGCGCAGCGCGGCCCGTCGCTCCTTGGCCTCGCGCGGGTAATCCTTGCGCTCGACGTAGGCGCTGACCGACTCGTATCCGGTCAGGTAGAGCCGATTGCCGTCGGAGATCGCCGGGTTGTAGGCGCCACTGCCGCGGGCGAAGACGCGCTTTCCGCTCCTGGTGGAGAGGCCGTAGGTGTTCGTGGTGTCGATCGTCGAGAAGTAGACGACCCCGCCGACGACGGTCGGGGCTCCGGATATCTGCCCGCCGGAGTCGTGGACCCAGCGGGTGTTGCCGTTGGCTGCGTTCAGGGCATAGAAGTTGCCGCTGTAGGAGCCGAAGAAGACGGTGGGGCCTACTTTCGAGACGTTGTCGACCGCCACGGCGCCGTAGACGTAGGACCCGGTGCCGCGCGACCAGCCGAGCGCCCCAGTCTTGGATGAGAATGAGTACATCTTGCCGTCGGTGTTTCCGACGTAGACGCGCCCATAGGCGACGGCCGGCGTCGCATAGAAGTTGCCGGAGCTGAAGCCGAAGCGCGCGCCGCTCGTGCTGCTTCGCCACACCATGCGACCGCTGCTGGCTCGCACGGCGTAGACCGATCCGCCGTAGGCGCCGATGTAGAGCTTGCCATTGGCGTACGCCGCGCCGCCCTTGATCGCTCCACCGGCCTTGAAGGTCCATTCAATCTTGCCGTCGCGCTGACGCAGGCGATAGAGCTTTCCATCCTCGGCGCCGAAGATCACGCTCTTCTGCAGAATCAGCGGAGAGGACTCGCTGCGTGCGCCGAGGTCTCGGGCCCACTTGATGTTGCCGTTCTTTGCATTGAGGGCCACGATCCGGCCGGAGAGCGTCACCACGAAGATGCGTCCGTCGTGGTAGGCGGGAGAGGCCGCCGAGAGCTTTCCGACCTTGTGTGTCCAGAGTTGCCTGCCGGTTTTGGCGTCGATCGCGTAGACGCGCGCATCCTTGCGCACCACATAGAGAACGCCGCGCACAAGAATCGGCGAGAACTCAAGAAGTTGATTGGCATTGAAGCGCCAGAGCGGTTTGAACGGGGGCCCCAGGCTCGTCGGCAGGTCACGCGTTCGGGCAGATTTCAGGCCGTAGATCGGCCACACGAAGGTCTCCGGGCGGATCGAGATCTCGCGGCGCTCAGTAGGGGCCGTAAACTCGACATCCGGATTGCTGACATCGCTGTTGCGACCTGAGATCCAGATGAAGGCCGCGGCGGCGATCACGCCGAGACCGAGGATCAGCGTGGCCAGCCGCACCAGTCCGTCGATGCGATTCTTTGGCACAGACCGAAGATAGGGGCAGCGGCGGTCCCCCTGTCCGGCGATCGGCCCAAGCCATCAAATGCCCACACTTCCAGACGCGAAAATCGAAGCACTCAAGTCGTTGCCGGGCGCGGCGAGGCTCCTGGACGTCTTTGGCGACCGTCCGGGTGTCTACCTGGTCGGGGGCGCAGTTCGTGACCTGATGCTGGGTTTCGCGCAGTTCGACTACGACGTGATGGTCGAGGGAGATGCGGCGCAAGCAGCAAACATGCTCGCCGCAGCGGTTCCCGGGCGCGTGCGCGAGCACGAAAGATTCCTGACGGCGAACTATCGCTCGGACGACGGCTCGCTGACTGTTGATTTTGCGAGCGCACGTACGGAGACTTATGCGCAGCCGGGCGCGCTGCCTGATGTGAAGGCCGCCGACATCGACAGCGACCTGGTCCGTCGTGATTTCACGATCAACGCGATGGCCCTGGCGATCTGGCGCGACCAGCTCGGAGAGATCATCGAGTTTCCCGATGCAAGTGCCGATCTGCTCGCGCGGGTCCTGCGCGTCACCCACGACCGGAGTTTTGTCGACGACCCAACGCGACTCCTGCGACTGCTGCGCTACGGCGCACGCCTCGGCTTCACTGCCGAGCCTCACACCGAGGATCTCGCAAGGAGTGCGGTCGAAGGCGGGGCGCCGTCGACCGTCAGCGGGGCGAGGATCCGCGATGAGCTGATCGACTTGCTGTCCGAGCGCTCGGCAGTTGTCGCGGTGGAGTCGATGTACGCCCTCGGTCTCGACCGCGCATTGCACGAGAAATTTGACGCCGACGAGTACGTCGTCGCGCGCGCGATCAACGAGCTGCGCGACGGGATTCGGCAGGATCTCGTGCTGCTGGCACTCTGTTGCCGGGAGATGGATGAGCCGACGCTCGTCGCCTGGCTCCAGTACCTCGCGCTGCCGCGCCGAGATACGGCGATCGTGCGGGAGGCTGTGCTCAGCGGACCGGATCTGCTTGGCCGGGCTGCTGCCGCCGAGTCGGCCTCTGAGCTTGACCGCCTCTTGCAGCGATTCAGTCCGGAGACGATCATCTTCGCGTTGGCACTACCCGGAGGGGACCGCCTGGGCGGCGACTCGGCGCGCACATGGCTCGAAAACCGCAGCGCGGGCCGACTCGCGATTGGCGGCGCGGACCTGCGCGATGCCGGCGTGGGAGAGGGTCCTGTGATCGGCCGCGCGCTCGCAGACACGCTCGAAGCGACGCTCGACGGCAAGCTCGACGGTCGCGACGCCCAGCTCGCCTTCGCCCTTGAGCGGGCGCGCGCCGAGGACTGAGCGTGTTCGAATTCGACCTACCCGGGGCTCGCGTCGTCTTCACCACCCGCAGCGGGGGGATCAGCGAAGGACCCTACGAGTCGCGCAACCTCGGTGTCTTCACCGAGGACGACCAAACCGCCGTGCGCCGCAACATCGATCAACTCTGCGAAGAGCTGGAGCTTGGCGAGCTGCAACTGCTCAGGCAGGTACACGACGCCCACGTAGAAGACTTCTCGAGCGGGGCGAGTTCGCGCACGCCGATCGCCGATGGCGCGACAACTACGGCCCGGGGCTCCGCGGTGTTGATCACCGGTGCTGACTGCCCGACCGTGGTGCTCGCGTCCGAAGAACGGATGACGGCGCTGCACTGCGGATGGCGACCGGTAGCGGCGGGCCTGATCGAGGCGGCCGCTCGCGACTTCGAGGCGCAGTCGTTTCAGGCGGTCGTTGGCCCCGGCATCTGTATGGATCACTTCGAGGTCGGACCGGAGGTGATCGATGCGATGGGTGAGTCCGGCGAGCGCTACTCGAACGGCCGGCAGCTGGATCTGGCGGCTGTGATCGATCATCGCCTGAAGAGCGCCGGCGCGTCCCGCGTTCACCGGATCGATCGCTGCACCTATTGCGAGCCGGAGCTGTTCTTCTCGCACCGCCGCGATGGCGGAGTCACCGGTCGGCAAGGTGGGGTGGCGTGGCGGATCTGATTGCAGAGGCTTCGGTCGTCGGCCACAACCTGCGGCTGGCCGAGCGGGCGATAGCCGACGCCTGCATCCGCATGGGCCGCCGGCCCGAGGGCGTCAAGATCTGCGCCGCCACCAAGTACGTCGGGCCTGAAGGGATGCAGTCGCTGGCTGACGCCGGCGTCCTGATCGCTGCGGAAAATCGCCTCCAGGACATGGCCGCCAAACAGGAGGCTTTCGGCGACCGCTTCGAGTGGCACTTCATCGGCGCGATTCAGTCGCGCAAGATGCTCGAGATCGCACGTCGCGCTGCCGTCGTGCATTCGCTGGCGACCGAGTCGGCGCGGGACAAACTCGCGGCGCTCGAGACGCCACCGCCGCGCGTGCTCGTGCAGGTGAATGTCTCCGGCGAGGAGAGCAAGCAGGGTGTCGCGCCCGAGCTGCTCGGCGGGTTTCTCGGCCGATGTCCGATTGAGGTCACTGGTCTGATGACCATGCCGCCGGCCGTAGATGACCCTGAAGAGGCTCGGCCGTACTTTCGAGCCCTCGCGGAGCTCGCCGGCGAACACGGCCTTGCCGAGCTTTCGATGGGCACCAGCCAGGACTACGTCGTGGCCGTCGAAGAGGGAGCAACGCTGGTACGACTCGGATCGGTGCTTTTCAAGCCCCTCAGCAAATAGACTGGCCGGAAGGAGAAACGCCAAAACGGGCGAACATCCCTGCAAATGTCAGTTAAAGACAAATGGCACACAGCGCTCGTGTACTTCGGCCTCGCCGAGTCCAACCACGACTACTACGACGAGGAAGAGGATTACGGCTACGAGCCGGAAGCCGAACTCCAGGAGTCATACGCGGAGCGGCCGAATGTCCGCCGGATCAGCTCGCGACGCAAGCGCGACGATTTCGATGACATCTTCGCTGAAGACGTCGGTGACACCCCGACGCGCACGCTGAAGTCCGTCTCGCCCAAGAACAGCGGGCAGATGCACTTCTCCGCGCCGCAGAGTTTCAATGAGGCCCAACAGATCGCGGACAAGTTCAAGGACAACGTCCCGGTGATCCTGAATCTTCAGGAGACCGACACCGACATGGCAAAGCGACTGATCGATTTCGCCAGCGGACTCACGTACGCACTCGACGGCGGCATGCAGCGGATTGCCGACAAGACGTTCTTGCTCACGCCGCGCAACGTGCATTTTTCCGCAGAGGAGCGCGCGCGCCTGATGGAGCGCGGCTTCTTCAACCAGGCCTAGGCCACCTGCGGATCGATCGACGTGAAGTTCGGCTTCGTCGGATCCGGCAATATGGCGAGGTCGATGGCTATCGGCCTCGGCGAACAAGCCCTCTTCTGCGATTCAGGTTCCGGCCGCGCGGGAGAGCTGGCAACCGAGACCGGCGGGGAGGCTGTAACGCTGCAGCAGATCCGAGAGCGCGCCGATGTCGTGTTTCTCTCGCACAAGCCCAAGCAACTGACCGAGGTTGCCTCTGAACTGACCGGATTTGACCGAACCATCGTCTCCCTGCTGGCCGCGACGCCCTTGGCAACGTTGCGTGAGGCATATCCGGAGGCACGAATCGTGCGCACGATGCCGAACATCCCCGTCGAGGCTGGGCAGGGCGTGCTCGGGATTGCCGAAGAGGGCGATGCGGCGCCAGAACTTGACACGTATTTCGCGCGACTTGGGCTTGTCGTGCGCTGCAGTGAGTCGCAGTTCGAATTGCTCACGGCGATCGGTGGCTGCGCTCCGGCATTCTTTGCGCTCTTTTCCGACAATCTCATCTCCAGCGCGGCCGAGCGCGGAATGGACGAGGCGACGGCACGTGCAATCGTCAATCAGACGATGCTCGGTACAGCTACGACCCTCGCGGCAACCGGGGTCGACACTGAAACGCTGATGCGCCGCGTCGCCTCGCCCGGCGGTCTGACCGAACGGGCGCTTGAGAGCTTCGATCAGTCGGGCTTGAAGGCCGCCGTCGACGCGGCGGTCGCTACGGTGCTCGGCGAATGATTCTGGCGATCACACGGGCCGACGCGGCCAGCTACCTCACCGCGCTGGTGTGGATCTACACCTTGCTGATTCTGGTCCGCATCCTGCTGACTTGGGCGGTGATGCTCCCGCAGGTGGTCGGAGCGCTCCAGAACCCGGTGCTGCGCGGGATCGTCGGTTTCGTCGAGGACGTAACCGACCCATACCTGGCGATGTGGCGAAAGTTCATCCCAGCACTGCGAACGGGCCCGGGATTGATCGACCTGAGCCCGATCATCGCGATCTTCGCGCTGCAATTGGTCGGCGCTTTGGTCGCGAATCTGATTCGCGGCTGAACCAGATGACGACGGCTCCCTGGATTGTCGAGCGGGAGAATGGCCTCGAGTTGAACGTCCGCGTGACTCCCCGTGCTTCGCGCAACGCGATTGAGGCCACACCTGAGCAGCTCAAGGTGCGAGTGACAGCTCCCGCCGACGGCGGCAAGGCGAACGCCGCCGTCGTCAAGCAGTTCGCCAAGAAGCTCGGTGTCCCCAAGAGCGCGATCACGATCGTCCGCGGCCAAACCGCCCGTCAGAAGTTGCTGTCGGTCGCCGGGATCTCAAGGCAGGAGGCACAAGATGCGCTTTCGGCCTGACCGCGCGCTGCTGACCGCGGTTGCCGTGGTGCTCGTCGACCAGTTCACCAAATGGCTGGCCTTCAAGGAGATCCAGCCGGGCGAGTCGGTCGATGTTCTGCCGGGAGTTTCGTTCGGCCACACGGAGAACGACGGCATCGCGTTCGGCGCATTTGCCGGAAAGCCGTGGATCGTCTTCAGCCTGATGGCCGTCGCGCTCTGCGTGCTCGTGTGGTTCTACCTGCGTCACCGCAATCGCCCAGGCCTCTGGCTCGCGACCGGTCTGCTGCTCGGTGGCGCGATCGGTAACGCGATCGACCGCATCTCGCTCGGATACGTGCGCGACTTCATCGAACTGCCCTCGTTTCCATCGTTCAACGTCGCCGACATGGCGATCACTTTCGGCGTGGTGATTCTCGTGCTCACCGTCGAGAAGAGCACTCACGAGGACAAAAATCAGGAACGCGATGGCCAACCTGAAGACGATTGAACTCGTCCTGACCGACGAGCATGCCGAGACGCGGATCGATCGCGTGCTCGCCGGGCTGCCGGAGGTCGGTTCTCGCGCCCAGGCCGCCAGGCTGATCGAGCAGGGCGCGGTGACGGTCGACGGAGCCCCGGTGCGCAAGAGCGTCGTCGTGACTAGTGGCGCCGTGCTGAGGATTGAGATCGCCCAGCCTGAAGCGCGCGATGCGCAGCCGCCGGCCGTTGAGTTCTCGATCGCCTACGAGGACTCAGATCTGATGATCATCGACAAGCCCGCCGGCCTCGTGGTGCATCCCGGACCGGGCAATCGGCACGGCACGCTCTCTCAAGCACTTGCCGGGCGTGCAGCCGGGGGAGACCCCGAGCGGCCCGGCATCGTCCATCGCCTCGACAAGGACACCTCGGGCCTGCTGGTGGTCGCGCGCAGCGATCAGGTCCTGCGTGAGCTCCAGCAGGCGCTTCAGCGGCGTGAGATCGCGCGGCGCTACACCGCACTCGTGATGGGCGCACCGGACTCGGCGACCGGCACGATTGACGCTCCGCTCGGGCGCGACCGGCGTAACCCCGAAAACATCGCTGTGCGCGCCGATGCAGGCCGCGATGCCGTGACGCACTTCGAGATCGTCGAGCAGGTCGGGCCGCGATGCCTGCTGCACGTGAACCTCGAGACGGGCCGAACGCACCAGATTCGCGTGCATTTGGCGGCGATCGGATTGCCGGTGTGCGGCGATCCGCAATACGGAATTGCGCAGGACCTGGGCCTTGCGCGCCAGTTTCTCCACGCCAGCGAACTGAGCTTTCGCCATCCGGTGACCAAGCAGCCGATCAGCGTTGCGTCGCCGCTGCCCGCGGATCTGCACACGGCGCTCGAGAAAGCACGCGCGGAGCGCTAGAATCGCCCCTCAATCTACCCGTATCAGCTGCCTGAGTTGAATCTCTCGGCGCTGCTCACAAGGAGCAGTCAAGGGCCGGCAGCGCGGAGTCTCCTGCCGGGGCAAAAGGTCCCGGTGCACCGCAAGATGCGGATCGCTTTCAACTTCATTCCAAGGAGCTTTTCACGATGGCAACGCCAGGAGCACTCGCCCCTGACCTCAAAGACCTGCTGCAGGCCGGCGTCCACTACGGACACCAGACCCGCCGCTGGAACCCGAAGATGCGCCGCTACATCCATGGCGAGGCCGGCGGCATCTACGTAATTGACTTGATCCAGACCGAGCAGCTGCTGACCGACGCCAGCCAGTTCCTCGGTGGTATCGCCCGCCGCGGCGGCACGGTGCTCTTCGTCGGCACCAAGAAGCAGGCCCGCGACGCCGTCGCTGAGGTTGCCGGTCAGGCGAACATGCCTTACGTCAACCACCGCTGGCTAGGCGGCGTTCTGACCAACTTCCAGACGATCAACGGCCGCATCAAGCGCCTGCACCAGCTCGAGGGCCTCAAGAAGGAGGGCAAGCTCGACCTGCTGCCCACCAAGGAGCGCATCAAGGCACTCAAGGAGCTCGAGAAGCTCAACGCCAACCTCGGCGGTGTCAAGGACATGACGCGCCTTCCGGACGCAGTCGTCGTGATCGACGTCAACGCCGAGGAGATCGCCGTCAAGGAGGCCAACCGCCTGCGTATTCCGGTCGTGGCGCTCGTCGACACGAACTGCGATCCGGACCCGATCGACTACGTGATCCCCGGCAACGATGACGCGATCCGCTCCTGCAAGGTCGTGCTCGGCGCACTGGGCGCCGTGATCAGCGACCGCCACGGCGAGTGGAAGACCGAATTCGAGGCCGAGAAGGCCGCTGAGGCCGAGCGCCGTCGCCAGGAGGAAGAGGCACGCGCCGCAAAGGAAGCCGAGGAGAAGGCACGCCGTGAAGCCGCCAAGGCCGCCGGCGAGCCCGAGCCCGAGGAGCTGCCCGAGGCGACCTGGGTCGGCGAGGCTCCCAAGGAAGACCCTGAGCTGCCCCCGCGTGGCGGCCGTGGACGCGGACGCAAGGGTCCCGCAGCTGACGCCGCCCCGGCTGAGGCAGCAGCCGAGAAGCCCGCGGAAGCCGCCGCAGAGGCCCCGGCAGCCGAGAAGACAGAAGAAGCTTCAACTGAGGAGAGCAAGTAGAAATGGCAGATATCACTGCTGCAGATGTGAAGGCGTTGCGCGACCAGACCGGCGCCGCGATGATGGACTGCAAGAAGGCGCTCGTCGAGGCCGAGGGCGACATCGAGAAGGCGATCGAGGCGCTGCGCGTGAAGGGTGCCGCGTCGGCCGCCAAGCGCGGCGACCGCGAAGCCTCCGAGGGCCTCGTGGCCGACTACATCCACGCAAACGGCAAGATCGGCGTGCTCGTCGAGATCAACTGCGAGACCGACTTTGTCGCTCGCAACGAGGACTTCTCCGAGTTCGCCAAGGACATCGCGCTGCACATCGCCGCCGCTGCGCCCGAGTACGTCAGCGAAGATGAGGTCTCCGAGGAGGCCAAGGACGCCGAGCGCAAGATCTTCGCCGAGCAGGCCGCCGACAAGCCTGAAGAGATTCGCGCGAAGATCGTTGACGGCAAGCTCAACAAGTGGCTCGAGGAGGTCGTCCTGCTCAAGCAGCCGCACGTCAACCCCGACAAGCACGAAGGCCGCACGATCGAGCAAATCCGCGCCGAGTTCGCCGCCAAGACCGGCGAGAACGTCGTGATCCGCCGCTTCGCCCGCTTCCAAGTCGGCGCCTAGGCGCCCGCGCAGGTATTGTCTGCGCGGATGCCTGCCCGGCCGTTCAAGCGAATACTGCTCAAGCTCTCCGGCGAAGCCCTTCAGGGCGACGGAGACTACGGCGTCGATCCAGAGCGGCTGGCCGACGTCGCCAAGCAGATCTCGGCCATTGTCGAGCGCGGCGTCGAGGTTGCGGTGGTCGTCGGCGCCGGCAACATCTACCGCGGGATGAGCGGCGCAGCCGCCGGGATGGACCGCGCGACGGCTGACTACATGGGCATGATCGCGACTGTGCTCAACGGGATCGCGCTGCAAGACGCGCTTGAGCGCGAGGAGACCCATACCCGGGTGCTCTCGGCGATCACGATGGCGGAGGTGGCAGAGCCTTACATCCGGCGGCGGGCAATCCGCCACCTCGAGAAGGGCCGCGTCGTGATCTTCGCGGCCGGCACCGGCAACCCGTTCTTCACGACTGACACCGCCGCGGCGCTGCGGGCGCTCGAGATCCACGCCGACGCGATCCTGATGGCCAAGAACGGGGTGGAGGGCGTACTCGACGCCGACCCGCGCGAGAATCCGGAGGCCAAACTGATCGAGGAGATCAGCCACCACGAGGCAATCTCACGCGAGCTGAAAGTGATGGACGTGACGGCACTCTCGCTTTGCATGGACAACCGGCTTCCGATCTATGTTTTCAACATGAACGATGAACAGAACATCGCGCGCATCATCGACGGAGAGCGCGTGGGAACGGTGGTGACAACGTGAGCTCTGAACTGATTGAGGCTCTGCTCTCCGATGCAGACGACCGCATGAAGAAGTCGGTCGAGAACTCGCGTGAGAAGCTCGCGACCGTGCGCACCGGTCGCGCGTCACCCGCGCTGCTTGAGCGCGTGCAGGTCGACTACTACGGCACGCAGACGCCGATCAACCAGATGGCGAACCTCGCGGCCACCGAGGCCCGTCTGCTCACAATCTCGCCCTACGACAAGACATCGCTGCCGGCGATCGAAAAGGCGATCCTCGAATCCGATCTGGGACTGACGCCGAGCAACGACGGCAACGTCGTGCGCATCCAGATTCCCGAACTCACAGAAGAGCGCCGCAACGACATGGTCAAACAGGCCAGGCACCTCGCAGAAGAAGGCCGCGTGGCGATCCGCAACATCCGCCGCGACATCATGCACGAGCTCAAGGAGCTGCGAACAGCCGGTGACGTCGGAGAAGACGACGAGAAGCGCGGCGAGGACGACCTGCAGAAGCTCACCGACCGGCACGTCGGCGAGGTCGACTCGCAGCTGCAGAACAAAGAAGCCGATCTGCTCGAGGTCTGATGGCGTCCGAGGAGCCCAGCGGCGACCAATCGTCCGCGACGCGCTCCGCCAGGTGCGTCGCGATCATCATGGACGGCAACGCGCGCTGGGCGAGCGCTCAGGGTCTGCCGGTGCTCGACGGCCACCGCGAGGGCGCACAGGCACTCAAGCGCACGGTCAAGGACGCCGTGCGGCACGGACTCGCCGAGCTGACGGTCTACGCCTTCTCCACTGAGAACTGGTCTCGCCCGCGTGACGAGGTTGAGGGCCTGATGAAGATGTTCGCCGAGTTGATTCGCAGCGAGACGCCCGAGCTCAAAGAAGAGGGTGTGTGCATGAACTTCATCGGCCGGCGCCAAGGACTATCGGCTGAGCTGCGCGACATGATGGATTGGGCAACTGCCGAGACGGCCGGCGAGACCCGGTTGAAGCTGTTTGTCGCCTTCAACTACGGCGGCCGCGCTGAGATCCTCGATGCGGCCGCGCGGTTTGAGGGAGGCGACGAAGCCGACTTCCAGGCGTTGCTCTATGCGCCGGAGATGACGGACCCGGACCTCGTGATTCGCACAAGCGGCGAGCACCGGCTCTCCAACTACTTGATCTGGCAGACCGCCTACTCGGAACTGCACTTCACTGACGTGCTCTGGCCGGACTTCAGCGAGGACGACCTGGTTGCCGCGCTGCAGGAGTTCGAGACGCGGGGGAGGCGCTTTGGTGCCCGCTGACACGCCCGAATCGACGCGCCCGCGCAGGCGACGGTCGACCGCACCTAAGAAGGGCGGCTCCAACCTGGTCGGTCGGATCATGGTCGCGATTCCGGCGGCCCTGCTCGCGCTGATCTGCATCCTGACTTCGTCCGAGACGCTGGCGATCTTCGCGCTGGTCGTGGGCGCGATCGCGCTCCACGAGTTCTACCTGCTCAGCCACTCCGTGCAGCCGATCCGGCTTGCGGGGTTCCTGACGCTCGCCGCGCTCGTGGGAGTCGGACTCTGGGGCGATCAGTTCCAGTTCGTCGCGATCATCGCTGCGTCGTTCGTCGTGGTTTTCATGATGAGCGCGCTGAGCGGACGCCGTGAGAACGCAACTTTTGGCATGGCGGCGACGCTGTTCGGCGCCTTCTGGATCGGCATCCCGCTGGCCCACGCACTCTGGCTGCAGCAACTCCCACATGGCGAGATGATCATCATCGACATCCTGTTGGGCACATTTATCGGCGACACCTTCGCGATGTTCGGCGGCAAGCTATTCGGCCGCACCAAGCTCTGGCCGGCGCTCTCTCCGAACAAGACCGTCGAGGGGCTGCTTATCGGCATGCTGGGCGCGGTGCTGACGGTTTGGTTTGCCGGGCTCTACCAGGACTGGATCACCGGCCAGAACGCGCTGCTGCTCGGCATTGCGGTGGCGATCACTGCACCGATCGGCGACCTCTTCGAGAGCTACATCAAGCGCGATTTCCACGTCAAGGACAGCGGACGGGCCTTTGGAGCACATGGCGGGGCGATGGACCGAGCCGACGCGGTGCTCTTCACGCTGGTCGTGGGGTACTACGTGTGGTTCGCAATGGCCCCGATCTGATCGCGGACGCCTAGCCTCATTTGAGATGCGCAGAGTTCTGATTCTCGGCTCGACCGGTTCGATCGGCACCCAAGCGCTCGACGTGATCGAGCGCAACAACGACCTGATCGCCGTCGGACTCTCGGCCGGCACCGATTACGTCCAGTTGATCGAGCAGGCAGAGCGCCATCGCGTCGAGACGATCGCCTTGGCCGATCCCGCCTCGGCGGCCCAGGCATCTGAGGTTTGGGACCGTGGCAAGGTCCTCTCGGGCCCTGAGGGCCTTATGCAGTTGATCGTCGAGACCGAGTGCGACATCGTGCTCAACGCGATCGTCGGCTCGGCCGGCCTCGGTCCGACGATCGCCGCACTCGGCGAGGGTATTGATCTAGCGCTCGCCAACAAGGAATCGCTGGTCGCCGGAGGGGAACTCGTGACCCAGCTTGCCGAAGCCACCGGGGCTTCGCTGATTCCGGTCGATTCCGAGCACTCTGCGCTATTTCAGCTGGTTTCCGGCGAACAGCCGGGGACGGTGGATCGGCTCGTGCTCACGGCCTCGGGCGGGCCGTTTCGCGGCCGCTCTCGCGAGGACCTTGAAGGCGTTTCCGTTGCCGACGCGCTGGCCCACCCGACCTGGGACATGGGCGGGAAGATCACGATCGACTCAGCGACCCTGATGAACAAGGGTCTCGAGATCATCGAAGCCCACCATCTCTTCGGCATGCCCTACGACCAGATCGAGGCGGTGATTCATCCCCAGTCGGTCATCCATTCTCTGATCGACCTGAACGACGGCGCAACACTGGCGCACTTGGGGTACCCGGACATGCGGGTGCCGATCTCTTACGCGCTCTGCCACCCGGCACGCGAAGACGTTCCGGTCGAGCGGCTTGACCTCGCCAAGCTCGGTGCCCTCACGTTCGAGGAGCCGGACCGCGAAGCATTTCCGTGCCTTGCAATCGCCGAGGCCGCCGGGCGAGCCGGCGGATCGGCGCCGTGCGTCATGAATGCGGCCAACGAGGTCGCGGTTGCGGCTTTCCTCGACGAGCAGATTCCTTTCCTTGGAATACCCGAGGTGATCGACCGGACGCTCGCTCAGTTCGTCCACCGCGAGATCGGCCACTTCTCTCAGATTGCAGACATCGACGCGGAAGCCCGGGCGTTGGCGCGCGATGCAATAGCCGAAACTGCCGCAGCGGCCAAGGGTTGAAACTGCTGTGACTTGGTTCCTTGCATTCCTGGCCTTCGCCGCGTTGGTGATCCTGCATGAGTACGGACACTTCATTGCGGCCAAACGCGTCGGCATGAAGGCGACACGTTTCTCGCTTTTTTTCCCGCCGGCGCTGTTCAAGTTCAAGCCGAAGAACAGCGAGACCTCGTATGAGATCGGCGCGATCCCGGCGGGCGGCTTCGTGAAGATCGTCGGCATGAATCCAGACGAGGAGATCCCGCCTGAGGATCTCAAACGGGCCTATTTCATGCAGCCGGTCTGGAAACGCATCGTCGTCATCTCTGCCGGCCCACTGATGAATGTTCTGATTGCGTTCGTGCTCCTGTGGGTGCTGTTTGCGTTCGTCGGTGTCTCAACGCCCGGCCCGGCGACCAATCGAGTTGCCGACGTCGCGCTCGGAACACCCGCCAACGGGGTGCTCAAGCCCGGAGACAAACTTGTTTCGATCAACGGCAAGGAGGGCTCGCCCCAACAGCTGATCGAGGAGTTGCAGCGATCCAAATGCGCCGGAGCGAAGGTCGAGGGGTGCCAGGCGGCAGAGCCTGTGGTGCTCGTCTATGAACGCGACGGCACCGAGCGCACCGCGAAGCTGATCCCCGAGTACGACTCCGATGTCGGTCGAATGCGCGTGGGCATGACGTTCGACATGCAGAAGGGCCCAACCGAAACGCAGTCGATCCCACAGGCGTTCGTCACCAGTGCCGACCGCATTTGGTACGTCACCTCGCTCACCGTGACGCTCCCCAAGCGGCTCTTCGTCGAGAAGGAGCGCAAAGAGATCTCCAGCGTCGCGGGCGGCTACAAGCGCACCGAAACTGCGATCAAGAGCAGCGCCGAAATGGCGATCGGCACGATCGCGTTGATCTCGCTGAGCCTGGCAATCATCAACCTCTTTCCTTTTCTCCCGCTTGACGGCGGGCACATCTTCTGGGCGCTGGCCGAGAAGGTTCGCGGCAAACGGATTCCCACCCCGGTACTCGAGCGTGCAAGCCTCGTTGGACTCGCGCTTGTCTGCATGCTGTTCGTGGTCGGCCTGACCAACGACATCGAACGCTTCCGCAACGGCCTCTTCGGGCCCTGACAGAGCGCGCGGCAGACCACCTACCCTTAGGCAGATGGCTTCAAAAAGGCAGATTTGGGTCGGCAACGTGCCGATCGGCGGCGGCGCTCCCGTGGTGGTGCAGTCGATGACCAAGACTGAGACCGCCAACAAGCAGGCAACGCTTGATCAGATCGGCCGGATGGCAGAGGCCGGCTGCGAAATCGTGCGCTGCGCGGTGCCGCGCGACGAAGATGTCGTCGCGCTGCGCGACATCATCGAGCAGTCGCCGATCCCGGTGATCGCGGACATTCACTTCAATCACACGCTCGCGCTCAAGGCGATCGACGCGGGGGCCCACGCGATTCGGCTAAACCCCGGAAACATCGGAGGGCCCGACAAGGTCGCCGAAGTCGTTGCCAAGGCCAAGGAGAAGGGCACACCGATGCGGATCGGCGTCAACTCCGGATCGCTGCCAAAGCACCTTCACGAGCTCGAGCGTGAAAACTCCGTCGAGGCCCTGGTGACCGCGGCAACCGAATTCGTTGAGTTGATGGAGCGCCTCGAGTTTGAGAACTTCAAGGTCTCGATCAAGTCCACCAACGTTCCGAACACGATCGCGTCCAACCGCCTGCTCTCAGAGAAGATCGACTACCCGCTGCATCTCGGCATCACCGAGTCGGGCACCAAATGGAGCGGTTCGCTCAAGAGTTCAGTCGGTCTTGGCACGCTGCTCGCGGACGGCATTGGCGACACGATTCGCATCTCGCTTTCGACCTTCCACGCCGAAGAGGAAGTCAAGGTCGCCTGGGAGATCCTCAAGGCCCTGCAGCTGCGCGAGAAGGGCCCCGTTCTGATCGCCTGTCCGACGTGCGGACGGCTGCAGTTCGACATGGACACAGTTGTCGCTGAGATCGAGCAGCGGCTCGAGAGCTACGAGGAGCCGATCGAGGTCGCGGTGCTGGGCTGCGCGGTCAACGGTATCGGCGAGGCAGCAGCGGCGGACTTCGGGATCGCCGGCGCCAAGAACGAAGGAGTGATCTTCGCCCAGGGCAAGGCCATCCGCAAGGTCCCGACCCCGCGCCTGGTCGACGAACTCTTCGCTGAGATTGACAAATCGCTGGCTCGCGGCGGCGAAGTCGAATTCGATGAGGCCGCCTCGGCCGAAGGCGCCGAGTTCATCCGGCGGATCGAGGAAGAAAACGCCGGCGATCTCACCCCGGAGAAGCTGGCCGCGCTCGAAGCCGAGAAGGCGCGCGAGGGCGAGGACTTCACCGGCCCCGCACTGCCCGAGGTCAAGACGGTCGTCATCGACGAGGCCGCCTCGCCTCAGGCCGGCCGCCGCTTCGCCCGCAACAACTGAGCTCAGCCGCGGGAGCGGCGATCAGTCGCTGCGTGGTTTCGGCGGCGCGACGGCCTTGGCGCTACGGCTTGTACCGTCGCTCCAGACCAGGCGCCATGTCTTCGATTTCGCACCGGTCAGCGCAATGGTTGTCAGGAAGTAGCCGTGCTTGGTGCTGACGGGGTAAGTCTTGGCGGTCTTCCAGTCGCTTCCACTGGCGTACTGGATCTGCACGGGCGTCGTTCCGGCCGGCTTGGCGCGCATCGCGCCCCAAATCGAGACTCGGTTCTTGCTGCGAGTCGTCATCGCGACCATGGGCGTCTGAAATGCCGCATAGATGTCGGTCTTCGCCGTGCCATCCACGAAGCGAAGGCCCGTCTGGAAGCCGGCCAGGTCGTTGTCGTCGACGATCTGGTACTGCGAGTAGGTGCTCACGCGCGGGTCGATCCAGCTGAGATACTCGCTGTAGTTGAGGTAAGCGGGGATGCGTTTGATCGGCATTCCGGCAAACACATCCGGCGGATCGCTTTGGAAGCCGAACTCGCTGTTGTAGAGCTTGAGATTCTTCTTGGCCAGGCGCTTTGCCTTGTAGGCCTGGTCGAGCACGCGGTAGATCCGCTTGAGATAGTTGATCGGTGCGTTGTCCTTGGACACCCGGTCGGCGTCGAGCGGGCCGCCGCTCAAGCGGTAGGGGTGGTAGGCGATCCCCGAAGCAGAAATCTTCTTGAAGTTGTTGCACTTGTGCTTGGTGGCCGTCTTGCCCTTGAGCGCGCGGCCCTTGCTGTCGAGGCAGAAGAACTCGCGCAGGAAGGCGACCGGGCGCGACGTGTTGGGGTCGGTCTTGCTCGGCGTGCGCGGCATCAGTTCGCCGAAGAGCAGCGTGTGACTCGCGTGCCCGGCACTGCGAATCGCCGCGTATGCGGCGCGGTACATCTCGCGGTAGTGGATCGCGGACTTGACGATGCCGCTTTGGGTCTGAGGCTCCAAGAAGCGGCGGATGTTCGGTTCGTTCCAGAACGAAAATGTCGTCACGGTCGGGTAGCGCTTGCCGACGGCCGACACGAAGTCGGCGTAGTCGGTGACACTCGGCATGTAATTGCCGATGTACTTTCCGCTCTCCTTGGACACGGCCCAGCGCGGCGCAGGGGCGGTCATCATCAGCCAAACCTTCAGGCCGCGGCTCTGCGCCCCGGCCACGACCTCATCGAGCCGGTTCCACACTCCGGCCGGGTATGACTGCGGGTCCGAAAGATCGCCGGCAGGCTTCGTGCTCGAGTAGCCGTCCGGGGCGTAGTCGCGCCAGGTGACCGCGATCTTCAAGGTGTCTGCGCCGAGCGCTGCCGTCTCGTCGAGCGAAGCCGTGCGGATCGCCGGGTCGGCTGCAAGCGTCCGGCCGGGATCCTCGATCACGGTTGTCTGGTTCTTTGCGGCGATCGCTGAGCCTGCGAGGAGGCCGGTGAGCGCGAGAAGCGCCGCGGTGAGAAGGGCTATGTGTCCGAGTCTTTGGTGCATGCCGTGTGGGTATTTGGCGACAACGCTGCCGAGGCGGTCGAATTTCAGGTCTGTTCGTGCAAGAACACCGCCTGTGGGGAAAGTTGCGCGGTGCTCGATGAGCGAGTGGCCCTGGATCCTAACGACGCCTGCCACTAGGATGCCCGCCGATGACGCGACTCAGCAACTACCTGCTCCCGACGGTCAAAGAAGCCCCCGCCGACGCGGAGGCCGAATCGCACAAACTGATGGTGCGGGCGGGCCTCATCCGGCAGATGGGAGCCGGGCTTTGGACATACCTTCCGGCAGGATGGCGCGTCCAGCGAAAGGTCGAGCAGATCATCCGCGAGGAGATGGACCGCGCGGGCGCGCTTGAGATGCTGATGCCGGTGATCCAACCCGCGGAGTTGTGGCAGAAGACCGGCCGCTATGAGATTTCTGAGCTCTTCAAGCTCAAGGACCGACGCGAAGCCGATCTGGTGCTGGCGATGACCCACGAAGAGGCCGTCACCAACCATGTGGCCCGCGAGGTGCGCTCCTATCGCGATTTGCCGCTCACGCTCTACCACTTCCAGACCAAGGGCCGCGATGAGCCGCGTCCGCGTGCCGGCGTGCTGCGCACCCGCGAGTTCACGATGAAGGACGCCTACTCGTTCGACCGTGATGCCGAAGGCCTTCAGCGGTCCTACGACGTACAGGCCGAGGCCTACAAGCGCATCTTCGACCGCGCGGGCCTCGAGTGGTACATGGTCGAATCTGATGTCGGGATGATGGGTGGATCCGGAGCGCATGAGTTCATGGCGCCCTGCGCTGCCGGAGAGAACGACATCGCGCTGGCGCCCGGATACGCGGCCAACGTTGAGGTGGCGAGCGCCACCGCATCGCCGCGCATCGGCGGACCTGCACTGAATAGTCCCGAAGAAGTCCAGACACCGGCGATGACAACGATCGAGCAAGTGGCGGGAGCGCTCGACGTCCACCAGAGCGCGCTGCTCAAGGCGATGCCGATGATCGACGAGCTCGACGGCACGCCGATCCTGGTGCTCGTACGGGGCGACCACACGCTCAACGAGATCAAGCTTCAGAACGCGGTTGGGCGGCCGATGCGCCAGGCCGGCGATGACGAGATCGAAAGCCGTTTTGCTTCAGCAGTCGGATTCACTGGGCCTGTCGGCTCGCAGGTGCGCGTGATCACCGACCGGGCCTGCGAGGGCGACCCGAACGGCTGGATCACCGGAGCCAATCGGCCAGACCTGCACCTACGGGGCGTCGAGATCGGCCGTGACTTTGAGACCGAATTCGCCGACGTTCGCAACGTCGTGGCTGGAGACCTCTCGCCGCAGGGCGACGCGATCGAAATCGTCCCGGCGATCGAGATCGGCAACATCTTCAAGCTCGGAACCCGCTACAGCGAGGCGCTGGGTGCGACGTACCTGGACGAGAACGGCAAAGAGCACCCGATCCTGATGGGCAGCTACGGCATCGGACCGGCGCGCGTCGCCGCGGCCGCGGTCGAGCAACTGGCCGACGACGCGGGGATCGTCTGGCCGAAATCGATAGCGCCGTTTGACGTTCACCTCGTCGTGCTCGGCAAGGACCCAGAGGGTCTAGAGCGCGCGGCCAGCGACGCGCTCTACGACGAGCTCCAGAACGCCGGACTTGACGTCGTCTACGACGATCGCTTCGCCGGCCCCGGCGCCAAGTTCGCCGATGCAGAGTTGCTTGGCTGCCCGTTGCGCGTCACGATCGGGGCCCGCAGTCTCGAGTCGGGGGAGGCCGAACTGCAAGTCAGGCGTGGCCAGGCCGACGAGACCGTGCCACTTGAGGGTGCCGCGCAGGCGCTTGCACTCAAGCTCGACGAAGTCGACTGAGACGGCGACGATGCCGCGCGAGCGCAGTTTCAAGCGAATCGCCGGTATCGACCGCTCGGGCGGCCCGGATGCCCGCACCAAAAGCGACCAGCCCTGGCGTCCATGGACGATCCCGAACTTCATCGGCTACGTGCGCGCGGCGCTGATCCCGGTGTTCTTCGTGCTCGCCTGGAATTCGCCCGACGGCCGGGACACGACTGCCAACATCGCGCTCTTCATCTGCGGCGCAAGCGACTATCTGGATGGTTTGGCCGCGCGACTGACCGGGCAGTTCAGCCGGCTTGGCACCTTGCTCGACCCGCTCATCGACCGGCTGCTCATCGTCGCCGCGGGAATCATCATCTACAAGTTCGAGCTGCTGCCGCAATACCTCATCGGATTGGTCTTCGTCCGCGAGCTGCTGATGCTCGTCTTGTCGGCGCTGGCGCTGCTGCGCGGCCTCGATATCCACGTCAACTGGATCGGTCGCCTGGCGGTCTGGCCTCTGATGGCCGGAGGATTTCTTGCGCTCTGCATCGATACACCGATTGCAAACCTGCTCGTCTGGATCGGCGTGATCGGCTCTTACGCAGCTTCCTGGCTCTACATCAAAGCCGCCTGGCCACAGCTCCGCGCCCGGCCGGCAGGGGGTGCGGCGCAGGACCTCAACCAGAACTAGAGACTTCCTCCGCAACCGGTTTATACTGCGGACACGCTTCGGGGAGACGCGACCTTGCACCTGATTTTTCGCAAGGAGATTCGAGGCGGCACACGAATTTGACCTCCCAAGGGACTTTTCACACCAGTTAGGAGCGCCGCGTTGGAGGAATGGGTTTCAGACATCGGATCGATGGGGGACGCCGAGCTGAAGGGCTTGATCGGCGAACTTGCGTCCGAGGAACAAGAGATCTCCTACGGTCGCCGCATTCTGCACGGCAAAATCGACCTTCTGCGCGCGGAGCTGGTGAATCGCCTGCGCGCTCGCCACGACGCCGGAACCGAGTCGATCACCGACGCCGACGTCGCGAAACTGACAGACCTGATCACGGCGGCGGAGAGCGAGGCCGCCCCGGGTGGCCCGCTGGTCGACTCTGAGGCGCCGACCGCCGTCGCCGAGCGCGACGCAGAACCTTTCCCTGACCTTGGTGCGCTCAACGACCAGGAGCTAAAAGACCTGATTCGCCGCCTCACCGATGAGGAGCGGCAGATCTCCTACCAGCGCCGGATCTTGCACGGCAAGATCGACATTCTTCGGGCGGAGCTCGTGAACCGCATGCGCACGCAGCGCGAAGAAGGTCAAGCGACCATCACTGGCGAGGACATCGAGCAGCTTACTGAGATCCTCTCCGGCAAGGCACCCGCCCCGGCCGAGGGGGAGTGAACCCAAGTGGCGCTCCACTGCCCCGAATGCGGCTTCGTCAATCCAGCCGGCGCCAACTACTGCCAGAAGTGCGGCGCATACCTGGCTGAGGAGGCCGCACCGGGCGCTGTCACAGCGCAGTATGAGCTCGGAGAGACGAGCGAGGGCGAGGCCGTGAGCGGTCACAGCGCAACTTCTGAGGGGCCGTCGCTGATCATTCGTACCGGCGGACGTGCCGGTGACAGCTTCACGCTCGAAGGCGAACGCTTCACGATCGGCCGGGACACCGACTCGGACGTGTTTCTCGACGACGTCACGGTCTCGCGCAACCACGCGGTCATCGTTCGTCGCGGGGACGGTCTCTACATCGACGACCTCGGCTCGCTCAACGGCTCGTACGTCAATCGCCGGCGCATCGAATCGCACGAGCTGGTCGACGGCGACGAGCTGCAGATCGGCAAATTCAAACTGACGTTTCTGGCCCGCTGATGAACCCGCCAGAAACACAGAATCAGGCGGTCTCGTCCAACAACGGAACCACCGACGTGGTGATCGCCCCGCGCGAGAAGGCGCTCACGATCGGAGCCGTCCGCAAAACGCTCGCCAAGGAGTTCGGCGACGTCTCGATCTCGAAGATTCGCTATCTCGAGGACCAGAAACTGCTCACCCCGAAACGAACCGAGGGTGGCTACCGCGTCTACTCAAGCGATGATGTCGCGCGTCTACGCACGATCCTGAGGTTGCAGCGCGACGAATACCTACCGCTGCGCGTCATCCGCCAGGAACTCTCGGCCGGCCGCTCTGAAGAAGAGCCTGCCGCGCGTCCGGCGCAGCAGCCGCGCGGCGCTCGTAGCTTCAGTCTGACCGACGAACAGGCACAGACGCTCTATGCGGCAGACGACGTGCTGGCAGACACCGGGGCGGCACCTGAACTCGTCAAGGAGTTGATCGACTTCGGACTGGTTACCGGGCAGAGCCGGGCCGGCGCAACCTACTTCGACCAGACCGAGCGCGAAATCATCCGCGCCGTCACCGAACTATCGCGTTTTGGTGTTTCCGGACGCAACCTGCGCGTTTTCAAGACCTCCGCCGACCGCGAGGCTGCGCTGCTCGAGCAGATCTTCGCGCCGGCGCTGCGCTCACGCAGCCGCGAATCACGCTCGGAGGCGGTCGAGGCGCTCGAGAACCTCACCGCGGTCACTTCGCACCTCAAGCACCTGCTGCTCGTGCGCGACCTGCGCAGGCTCGTCGGCAAACCCCGCTGACACTCAGCGCGGAATTCGGCCGCGTAGGACCGTTGTCGCTGTCGGATTCTCGCCGCGCGTGACACGGCGCAGTTGAACCGTCCGATGGCGCTCGAGTTCGTCGATCCCGATCTTCGCTTCCCCGACGAAGAGCCGTTCCTTTCCGACGATCGCCGTGCCGAGCAGGCGCTCGGGTGCATCGCCGCCAGCCAGTACGAGCTGGTAGGCCTCGTCCTTTTTATTTGGCGTCAGTTTGGTGGCGAGCACGCGGAGCGATTGCCTGTCACCACGGCGGAGCACCTCGGCGAGTCCGCTGGCGGCCGAACGCCCGACGGGCTTTAGCTCGATCCGAGCGAGGATCACCGGTGTTTCGACCTTTGGCTGCTTCTTGGGCTTCGTCTCGCTGCCGGAGAGTGGTCCGAGGGCGAACACCGCGATCGCAACCAGGGCAATGAGGGCGACCGAATAGAGAATCCGGCGCCGCTTGGCGATCGCCGGATCGCGGCCTTCTTGCTGCGGTTGCTTGCTCATCAGGCGCGAATCCTACGCGCGGCGGTAGATTCTGCGGCCATGAATGAGCATCCCAAACCGATCGTGCCGCTCGATGAAGATCTCAACTCGTCGCTCGGCTTCCACGTCGACGAGGTAGAGATCGGGCGCGTCACCGGTCACTTCGATGTCACCAACAAAGTGCGGCAACCTTTCGGCATCGTCCACGGCGGCGCACACGCTGCCCTCGCGGAGACGCTCGCCTCGGTCGGAACCTTCCGAGCAGTAGCCGGTGACGGGAAGATCGCGATGGGTATGAGCAATGACACGACGTTCCTGCGCTCGGTCAGCGCGGGCACGATTCGCGGCGAGGCCATGGCGATCCACCGCGGCTCGACCACTTGGGTCTGGGAGGTCAAGCTGACCGACGAGCAGGATCGGCTGTGCGCAGTCAGCCGGCTCTCGATTGCCGTGCGCGAGCGGCGCGACTAGCTCACCTGGGCACGAAAAAGCCCGGACCCGCAACTGCGGACCCGGGCTTGATTTCGTAGGGCTTGTCCCTCGCGGTCTTGACTACTCGCGCTCGAGCTGTCCGTAGACGTTGAGGTTCGAGAACGACTTGATCGTGAAGATCGGCTTGCCGTTCTTCTTGGCGGGCTTCGGAGCCTTGAGCGTGAGGTTCAGGCTCGTCATGGCGACCTCGCCGGCCGGGATCGTCGCGTCGAGGTTCGTCGGGATCTCGGCGCGCGTCGGGATCACCGACTTGAGGACGCCGGACTTGCTGACGCCCGAGTAGATGTACTGGTTGGCCGGAACCGGGTTGTCAACGTGCAGCAGGGCCACGGTGCCGAACTGGTCACCAGATGCCGGCTTGTAGTTGTACACGTAGATCTTGCCCTCGAGTGCACCGGCCTGGCTCGGGTCGTACGGAGCACCCTTTGTGCCAACGACGGCCGTGAACGTCCCGGAACCGAGAATGCTCTTGGTCGGGCAATTCTTCAGCACGTCGGACGGGTTCTTCTCGCCCGGAATCGGGGTGAGGTTCTCAGCACCCGTAATGCCATCTGCGCGGGTCGGAATCTTCTTCTGACCGTTGTAGACGACGTTGCAGTACGGCAGCGCCTTCGAGTTGTACTTGGCGGAGTTCGAGGCCACGATCAGCTTGCTGACTCGCTCCGGAACCAACCCGCCGTCGTAGAGCGCGGTCTTCAGCTGCGCGGCCGACATCGGCTTGCCCTCAGGCAGCTTCTGGTCGTCCATGTTGATCAGCTGGATCGAGAGCGAACCCGGTCCGCCGGCCTTCTTGAAGTTCACCTTCACCTGGAGCGCGTTCTGGAGCGCCGCGTGTGACGTGGCGACTCCGACGGCCAGTGCCACGAGTGCCGTGGCGATTGCGATGAGCTTGATACGCATGCAGCCTCCTAAAAAACTGACTTGCTTGATTTGTCTGTGTTTCAGACTGTCCTGTTGAATGACAGTGGACTGCAGCGAGGCCGCAGGGCTCGTTTGCAGAGCCATCCTCCACCTGTTGTAACACGCTCCCCGCGGCGCAAGTTGCGCCCCGAAGATCAGATTTGCGTTTCCTCCAATAAACCCCGTGCTACTGGCGCGGAATCCTACAGCAGTTTGCCCCAATACGACGCGCGGCAAACGGCGTTGCGAATGGCTTCATCTAGGCGTAATGCCGGCGCGCCGTGATCGGCATACGCCGGTCGCGGCCAAAGGCGCGGCGGGTGATCTTGACCCCAGGAGGCGCCTGACGGCGCTTGTATTCAGCAAGGTCGATCATGCGCAGGATCCGCGTGGCGAAATCCCGATCCGTTCCAGCCCGAACAATCTCCTCCAGCCCGAGATCCTGCTCGATGTACTGCTCGATCACGGCGTCGAGCGCGGCGTAGCTGCCGAGGGTGGCTTCATCAGACTGGTCGGGGCGCAACTCGGCGGAGGGGGGACGTTCGATGATCCCGCCCGGGATCGGCTCGCTGGCATCGCAGCGAGCGCCTGCCGGGAGCTGACCGTTGCGCCAGCGGGCAAGCGCGAAGACGAGCTGCTTGGGCACATCCTTGAGCGCCGCGAATCCGCCGGCCATGTCCCCGTAGAGCGTCGCGTAGCCAACCGCCATTTCGCTTTTGTTGCCGGTGGTCAGAACGATCTCGCCGAACTTGTTGGACAGCGCCATCAGGATGATTCCGCGGATCCGTGCCTGAATGTTCTCTTCGGTCTGGTCAGGCTCGCGGCCCTCAAAAACGGGCCCGAGCGCCGCGTCGAAGCTCTCCATCATCGGCTCGATCGGAAACTCGTGCGCCGCGCAGCCGAGGCGCTCGATCAATGCGCGCCCATCGGCTCGTGTCTCCGGGCTGTTGTACGGAGACGGCATCGTCACCGCCGTCACTCGGTCAGAGCCCAGCGCGTCGCAAGCGAGCGCAAGTACGAGAGCGGAATCGATCCCGCCGGAAACGCCGACAATCGCGCCTGGGAAGCCGTTCTTCTCCACGTAGTCGCGAACGCCGATCATCAAGGCCGCGTAGGTCTCGTGCTCGCGGGGCATCAGTGGCTCTGCGAGCGATGGTGTCGACGGCCCGCCCGCGGGCAACATCAGCTGTGGAAACGCCGGATTCGCGCGAGTTGGCGGCTCGTCGACCTCAACACGGACTCGCATCAACTGCTCTTCGAACTGCGCAGCGCGCGCGATTGTGCGGCCAGAGTCATCAACCACAACGCTCGCGCCGTCAAACACCAGCTCGTCCTGACCGCCGACCATGTTGCAGTATGCGACCGGGAGGCTGAAACGGTCGGCCCGCGCGGCGAGCATCTCTTCGCGCTCGCGGGCCTTGCCAATGTGAAAAGGGGATGCCGAGGCGTTGACGATCAGCCTGGCTCCGAGCTTCGCGAGCCCTGAATACACCGGCTCGTCAAACCAGACGTCCTCGCAGATCGAAAGCCCGACAGGAATGCCGCCCAGCGATATCACCGCGGATTCGTCACCCGGCACGAAGTAGCGACGCTCGTCGAACACGCCGTAGTTGGGCAACAGCTGCTTGCGGTAGCTGGTCACGACTTCGCCGTCCGCGAGCACGGCAAGTGCGTTGGCGACCCCCTCGGGGTGGGCCATCGGGTATCCGACCAGCAGCACGATTTCCTCTGCCGCGGCGGCGATGCGCTCCAGCTGCGAGCGCGCTGCAACCAGGAAGTCTTCGCGCAGAACCAGGTCCTCCGGGGGGTAGCCGGAGAGCACAAGCTCGGGAAAGATCGCCAGTTGGGCGCCGCTTTTGCGGGCTTCATCAGCCGCCGCGATCACGCGGTCGGCATTGCCTACGAGGTCACCGACCGTCGGGTTCAGCTGACAAAGAGCCAGTTCGAGAGACTTTGGTGGCGGTTGGCTTTGCATCTCTGACGCGAAGCCTATTGCCGGCGCGTCAAGCTTTGACGCCAAACGACCGACCAGTAAAGGATGGAAGCGGCAAGCAACAGTCGATCGCTCAGATCAGTCGAGCAGGGAGATCAGATCCCGCAGATCAAGCCCGAGCCGGCCAATCCTTCTGGCGGCTCACCGTCGCTGGTCGGTCGGCGCATCGGCGAGGTGATCGTCGCGCTCGGGTTTGCGACCGAACAAGAGGTCAGCTCGGCGGTCGAGGAGGCGAGGGAAACCGGCCGCGCCACAGGGCGAGTGCTCTTCGACCGAGGCACGATCAACAAGGATCAGCTGGCTCAGGCGATCGCCGCCCGTACGCAACTCTCCTACATAGATCTGCGCAATCTTGAGCTGGAAGAGCGCGCGCTGAAGGCGATCGACGCAAACACGGCGGCTCGCTACCGCGCCGTCCCTGTCCAATACGTCGACGACGACACGTTGCTGGTCGCGATAAGCGAACCATCAAATGTGCTTGCGGTCGACGACATCGCGTTGATGACCGGGCTGAATGTTCGCGCGGCGCTGACTACCGACGAGCAGCTGGAAGAACTGCTTTCGCAGCTCAGCCGCACCGATGTCCAACTGGCGACACTTGCCGCCGAGGGTCGCTCCGGCGACGGGGACCCTGACGACTCCTTGGACGAAGCCGCGTCGGCCAACCTCCTCGAGTCGGTCTTGACCAACGCCCAGCGGCAGCGGGCGTCCGACATCCATTTCGAAACGCTCGAGGACCACACCGTTCGCGTCCGCTACCGGATCGACGGCATCACACACGACACCACCACGATTTCACCGTCGCTCGCGCCACGACTCTTCGCGCGGCTGAAGCTGATGTCCGGGATGGACATCTCGATCCGCCAGCTTCCCCAAGACGGCCGCGCCGCATTCGGTGCCGAAGGTCAGGACATCACGCTACGCGTAGCCACGCTGCCGACGATCCATGGCGAATCGGCGACGGTGCGAGTCCTTGACCGCAAGAACGTCCCGGCGCTCGACCGGCTCGGGCTCGATCCTTCGGGTCTTGCGGCCTTCGAGCGCGCGCTGCACAAGCCCCACGGGGCGATCCTCGCGACCGGACCGACCGGCTCTGGAAAAACAACCACGCTCTACGCGGCGCTTGCGGAGCTCAATACGTCGGAACGAACGATTCTCACGATCGAGGACCCAGTTGAGTACCCGTTGGCCGGCATCCGGCAGGTTCAGGTTGACGTCAAGCGCGGGCTGACGTTCGCGCTGGGCCTGCGCACGATGCTGCGGTCCGACCCGGACGTCGTGATGGTCGGCGAGATCCGCGACCACGAGACGGCGAAGATCGGCGTCGAGGCGGCCCTGACCGGCCGGCTCGTGCTGACCACGCTCCACACTAATGACGCGGCTTCCGCCGTCACGCGCTTGACCGAGATGGGGGTGGAGCGCTATCTGGTCGCCTCCTCGATCGAATGCGTCGTCGCCAGCCGTTTGGCCCGCAAGCTCTGCGTCGAGTGCCGTCGACCCGTCACGGTCGACGCCGACACCCTTCGCGCAGCCGGCTACTCAGACGCCCAGAGCGAGCCCTTTGAAGGCTTTGAGGCCGTCGGCTGCGCCCGCTGCACTCACACCGGCTACCGCGGACGCATCGGACTATTCGAGGTGCTTTCGGTCGACGAACGGATCCGCGAGATGTTGCTCGAGCGCTTCCCCTCGAAGGCGATTGAGAGCGCCGCACGCGAGCAAGGCATGGTCACCCTCGCCGACTCGGCACTTGAGCGCGTGCGCCAGGGCGTGATTTCGCTCTCAGAGGCCGCCAGAGTCACAAGTCCAGAGTAAAAAGAGCCTGTTTTGCAGGCTTTTTGCCCAATACTGGGTGATTTGGCGATGATTGCGTTGCTGTGTGAGACGCATCACACAGTGCGCACGGATTCCACCTAGTCTGCGCCGCTGTCAATACGAAAGGCGCCGAACCGCCGGCACAGACACCGGCGGACGGGGGACCCATTTCCCGCACCAGCACGCTGGAGCGGGACGGGGCGAATCGACCGGTACTCCGGTTGTAGCGAACTCAAGGCGAGAACTCGCGAGCCCGTCAGCTAACTCCGCAGGCGCTGGAAGGAGAAATTCCCGAAAATGGAATTCACCGCTCGCGCGCGGGCTGTCGCTTTGCGCGCATTCGCATACCTGCCCGCCTCGAATGGGGTTCGCAACCTGCCGGCCGGCGCCCTGCCGCTGCTTGCAGCCACGGCGGTCCTGATCGCCGTCCCGATCGCACGAGCAGCGGGCGACGACAGCACGGTCACGCGCGGTGGCGCGGCCGGAGGGGCGAGCCCGATCGCCGTCGAGGCGTCGCGTTCGCCGAAGATCAGCGCGAAGGTCACGAGTACCCGGGCATTCTCCGGGCGAGCCATCCGTGTCAGCGGCAAGACCGCCGGCACCGGTCGCGGGAAGTCCCACGTGCGCCTCTCTGTGCGCGCTTCCGGCTCACGTGCCTGGCGCACGGTGGCGACAACCAACGTCCGCGCTGGCAAGAAGTTCGTTCTCAAATGGCGCGGCGGGCGACCTGGTCGCTACATGAGCCGTGTCTCGGTACGCAAGTTCGGCCAGACCGCGATCGACCGCACGGGGCGCGTACTCGTGTTCCGTAAGAGCTTTGCCTCGTACTACGGCCCAGGCCTCTACGGCGGTGGTCTTGCCTGCGGCGGAAGGCTCTCTCCTGGCACCGTCGGCGTCGCGCACAAGACGCTTCCTTGCGGGACGCGTGTGACCTTCACGCTGGGTAACGGGCGCGTGGTCACGACTCGCGTGATCGACCGAGGCCCGTTCATCGCCGGCCGCGAGTGGGATCTCACCGCGGCGCTCAAGAACAAGCTCGGATTCGGCAGCACGGGTCCGGTCTACACGACCCGCTAGCCGCCCGACACTTCTGCTCCGGCGGATATCGTTGCGCTCGCATGGAGTACGCGCAAGGACCGCCGGAGCAGATCGATTTCGCCGCCGCCAGCCGTGTCGAAGGCGCCGGGCGTCACTACACCGCTTCGGTGCATCCGAGCTGGGATGGCCCTCTGACCACACACGGCGGCCTGCTCCAAGCGATCGTGCTGCGCGCGATCGACGCGGAGATCAATGCCGATCAGACGTTCGAGCCGCGCTCGGTGACCTCGCACTATCTGCGACCGCCGGGGCACGGACCGGTCGACATCTACGTCGATCCGCTGCGCCGCGGCCGGCGCTTCTGCTCTACTCGCGCGACGCTTTCGCAAGGCGGCAAGCCTTGCATCGCGGTGCTCGCGACGCATTCGCTGCGCGGATTGACCGAAGTCGATCGCTGGGCAATTCCACCGCCCGAAGTCGCCCCTGCGCCCACCCGCGAGGCGCGCCGCGCCGCACCCGATGAGATTGAGCAAGCCCTCCCGGATGCCTGGATACAGATGCCAGAGGGCGCGCCGCGATTCTTTGATCAGCTGCTTCTCTCACCGCGTTTTGGAGCTGGACCGTTTGTCGGTCCACCGGTCGACGAGACGAAGGGGACGGCAAACGGCGGCTGGATCTGGACGCCCGAGGAGCAGCCGATCGACGCCGCCTGGCTGGCCCTGGTGATCGACGCGCTCTGGCCGTCGGTGCTGGAGCCGCTGCGCACGCCGGCAATGGCACCGACCCTCGATCTGACGCTCCACGTTCGCGCGGACATCCCGGTTGGCGGACTGCCCGATCAGCCGCTCCTCGTCCACAACACCACGCGCGCGCTGCAGGGCGGCTTGTCGGATTCGGACTCGGCGGTCTTCGCCGCTGACGGGACGCTGCTTGCGCAGGGACGCCAGTTGCAGCTCGTTCAGCCACTGGAAGTCTGATTTGACTTGCGACATAATGCCGTGATTGGAGGCGACCCCCGCACCTTCGGCATGACGCAGAACCGCGCTACGCAGCCCAGCCCGGAGAAGATCGGCCTGCCCGCCGGCATCACGACGCTGCTTTTTGATCTCGACGGAGTGATCACGCGCACCGCCGTGGTCCACGCGGCTGCGTGGAAGGAGATGTTTGACGAGTTTCTCGCTGACTACGCGCAGCAGACCGGCACCGACCAGCCGCCGTTCGACCCGCGTAGCGACTACGACAAGTACGTCGACGGAATGCCGCGCTACGACGGTGTGCGCTCGTTCCTCGAGTCGCGCTCAATTTCGCTGCCTGACGGCGAGCCGACAGATGCGCCGGCGGCCCACACGGTCTGCGGGCTTGGCAACCGCAAGAACGCGTTGGTGGTCAAGCTGATCGAACGAGACGGGGTGGAGGCCTACGCAGGAACCGTGGACTATCTCGCCGCCGCCGAAGCGCACGGACTGCGCCGCGCGGTGGTTTCTTCGAGTGCAAACTGTCGCGCGATCCTTCAGAGCTGCGGCCTGATTGACGATTTTGAAGAGATCATGGATGGAGTTGTCGCCGCAGAGCGCAAGATCAAGGGCAAGCCTGCCCCGGACACATTCCTGGCAGCCGCACAGGCGCTCGGAGCGGAACCCGAGGCCTGCACTGTTTTTGAGGATGCATTGGCCGGGGTCGAAGCAGGCCGCGCAGGTGGGTTCGGATTCGTGGTCGGCGTCGACCGTGTGGGTCAATCAGCAGCCCTGATCGAGCACGGAGCAGACATCGCAGTCGAAGATCTCAAGGAGCTGATCGCGCCGTGATGACCGAACTGGCCGCGATGGAAGTAGATCCCTGGGCGCTGCGGGAGAACGAGCTGCGCATCGGCGCGCTGGCACAGACCGAGTCGCTCTTCGCGCTCTCAAATGGCCACATCGGCATGCGGGGCAACCTCGACGAAGGCGAGCCAACCGGGCAGATCGGCACCTTCCTCAACGGCGTCTACGAGATCCGCCCGCTGCCGCACGCCGAGACCGCGTACGGCTACCCCGAGGCCGGGGAGACCGTTGTGTCGGTGCCCAACGGCAAATTGATGCGACTGCTGGTCGACGACGAGTTGATGGACGCTCGGTATGGCACGGTGCTCAGGCACGAACGAGTACTCGACTTCCGCGAGGGGATACTTCGCCGCACGATGCACTGGCGTTCGCCCACGGGCCAGGAAGTGTTGGTCGAGTCCCAGCGTCTCGTGTCTTTCCAGCAACGCGGCGCGGCCGCGATTCTCTACGAAGTCACGCCGATCAACGCCGATATGCAGCTGGTGGTGCAGTCCGAGCTCGTCGCAAACGGCGACAACCACGCCGAGCACTACGACCCCAACGATCCCCGAATGGCTGCGGTGCTGGAGAATCCGCTGCAGAGCGAAGAACATTTCCTGCACGAGGAGATGGCAATGCTCGTGCACCGCACCGAGGTCAGCGGAATCCGCGTCGCCTCGGCGATGGATCACGAGATCGAGGGCCCTGACGACATGTTTGTCGAGGGGGAGACGGGACCCGACGTCGGTCGGCTGACAGTGACGGCCCGCGTGCCGGCCGGTCAGAAGCTGCGCGTGCTCAAACACCTGGCCTACGGCTGGTCTGGTCGGCGATCGCTGGCCTCGGTTCGCGCCCAAGTGCGTGGAAGTCTCTCTGAATCCCGCCACACCGGTTGGGACGGCCTGGTCAAGTCGCAGCGCGCCTTTCTCTCAGAGTTCTGGGACAACGCGGATGTCGTTGTCGAGGGTGACGACGAGATGCAGCAGGCCGTTCGTTTTGCGCTATTCCACCTGCTTCAGGCCAGCGCGCGCGGCGAACGGCGGGCAATTCCCGCAAAGGGCCTGACCGGCTCGGGCTATGACGGCCACGCGTTCTGGGACACAGAGACCTTCGTGCTGCCGGTGCTCACTTACACGTTCCCCAGCGCCGCGCGCGATGCGCTGCACTGGCGCTTTGACACGCTTGACATGGCAAGAGAACGCGCGCAGCAGCTGAATCTCGACGGTGCGACATTCCCCTGGCGAACGATCGCCGGTCGCGAATGCTCCGGCTACTGGCCGGCGAGCACCGCCGCCTTCCACGTTTCCGCAGATGTGTCTGACGCCGTGCTGCGCTACATCAAGGCGACCGGGGACGAGGAGTTCCATCGCGAAGTTGGAGTCCCGATCCTCGTCGAGACTGCGCGCATGTGGCACAAGCTCGGCGGGTACGACAACCGCGGCGAGTTCCGCATCGCCGGTGTGACCGGTCCCGACGAGTACTCGGCGATTGTCGACAACAACGTCTACACGAACCTGATGGCGGCGCGCAACCTGCGCGGCGCGGCGGAGGCAGCGGTGCGATTCCCGGAGGCCGCCGACGAACTCGGACTTGACCCGGCCGAGCCGGAGCGCTGGATGGCCGCGGCGCGCGCGATGCATATTCCCTACGACGACGCGCAGCAGGTGCACCCGCAGGCCGACAACTTCACTCACCACGAGGTCTGGCCATTTGACGAGATGGAGCCCTCTGACTATCCGCTGATGCTCAACTATCCATACTTCGATCTCTATCGCAAGCAGGTCGTAAAGCAGGCGGACCTGGTGCTCGCGCTCTTTACCAACGGCGACTACTTCACGCCCGAGCAGAAGCGTCGCAACTTCGAGTACTACGAGGGCGTCACTGTGCGCGACTCCTCACTCTCGGCCTGCGGGCAGGCGGTCGTTGCGGCCGAGACCGGTCACCTGGACCTCGCGTATCAGTACCTCCAGGAGACGGCGCTTGTCGACCTGCACAACCTCGCTCACAACACGAGCGACGGGCTGCACCTGGCTGCGTCGGCCGGATCGTGGCTTGGACTCGTCTGCGGCTTTGGGGGATTTCGCGATTACTACGACCTGCCGGCGTTCTCTCCGCGTCTGCCGGAGAAGCTCTCGCGGCTCGCGTTCAACCTGCGCCTCGGAGAGAACACCTTGCGTGTGGACATCGGCCAGGACTCCGCGATCTACAGCGTGATTCGTGGCCACGCGGTGTCGATCACGCACTTTGGCGAGCAAGTGGTCGTCGAACACGACGCGCCGGTCGAGCGCAAGATCGAGCCGATCCCTGCGCCATCACCGGTCAAGCAGCCCAAAGGCCGCGCGCCGGACGAGATCAAGACGACCGGAACGCACCTCGATGAGACCGGTGCGCTACTGGAAGTCGAGGGCGACTACCCGCATCAGACCGGCAGCGCGCTCTAGCGCCCGGCCGGATCGAACGACGTGGCTCCGCGCTGACCGAAGTCCGTGCGCGGATCGCCGAGCGTCTCGATCGGTAGCGCGGTGAGAATCTGCGGGCGATCGCCCGAGCGAAAGGTGACATCGACGCCGTCGTTTGCGCGGTAGGTGTTGCCGACGCCCAGGAACATCGAGAACCAGCGCCAGAATCCCAGGCGGCCCTCACGCACCAGCGCTTCGCGAAAGAGCAGGTGTCTGCCGTTGACGACGTAATCGCGCCCACGTTGCTGCTCGATTCCGTTGACGAAGACTTTGAACGGAGGGGAGAGGCCCTCCGGAAGCTCAACTCGTGCGCCGGGGTCGAATGGAATCGTGTCGTAGGTCATCGCTTCTGAGACTAGTGCCGCAGTAGAGACCGCGGCGCGATCTACGCTGCCGACAGGGCGATGGCGACAACCACCGGTCGACACTTACCGCACCTGCTGGTTCGGCGACGCAAGGCGCTCGTCAAGACTGGCGGGCTCGCCGCGTTACTTGCCGTGATCGGGCCAGGGGTGCTTGCGGGCCTCTCGGACGACGATCCGGCGGGGATCGCCACCTATTCGGTGCTTGGGGCCGAGTACGGATACGAGATGATCTGGGTGCTGACGGTCTCCACAGCGGCTCTGATCGTCTTCCATCTGATTGCGGCGCGGATGGGAGTGGTGACCGGGAAGGGACTGCTGACGATTCTGCACGAGCGCTACGGCCGCCGCGCGACCCTGACCGTGACGCCCGCGCTGATTGCGGCCAACTTTGGAACGCTCTGTGCGGAGTTTGCCGGCGTCGCCGCGGCGCTCGACCTCCTGGCCGGGGTCTCGAAAGGCGTCAGCGTGCCGGCTTCTGCGACGCTGATCGCGCTCCTCGTGTTACGCGGATCGTTTCGCTACGTGGAGCACGTGCTGCTGATCCTTGCCACCGTCTTCGTCACGTATGTTGCCGCCGGGATCCTGTCGCATCCCGATTGGGGCGCCGCATTTCGCGGAGCAGTCGTACCGCAGATGCCGCTGACACGCGATGCGATGCTGATCGCGGTAGCGACGATCGGGACGACACTCGCGCCGTGGGGCCTGGTCTTCATCCAGTCGTACGCTGCGAACAAGCGGATCGCACTGCGCGACCTCCGCTACGAGAACATCGATGTGATCACCGGTGCGGTGCTGACTGGTGTGATCGGATTCTTCGTCGTCGTGGCCTGCGCGGCGACGCTTCACGTGACCGGTGTCTCGATCGAGTCGGCGCGTGATGCGGCGGCGGCGCTCGCGCCGGTCGCGGGAGAGAGCGCGGCGTTGCTCTTTGGAATCGGGATGCTCGGTGCTGCGCTCTTGGGCGCGGCAATCGTGCCACTCTCAAGCGCGTATTCGGTTGCCGAGGCCACGGGCGAGCCGGCGGATGTCAACGACTCGTTCTCGCAGGCGCGTGAGTTCTACCTCGCGTTTCTCCTGATGATCGTCGGCGCCAGCCTCGTGGTGCTGATCCCCGGGGCGCCGCTGATCAAGATTCTCGTGATCTCGCAGGCGATCAACGCGGTGCTGCTGCTGCCGATTCTGCCATTTCTTTGGCACGCGGCAGCGCAGCGGGAGGTGATGGGTGACTACGCCATCGGCAGGCGCCAGCAGCTCGCCGCCGGAGCCGCGATGGCACTCGTGCTCGCTTCGGTGGCAGCGCTCGGGTACCTGACGATTCTCAGCTGAGCTCGATCAGGCTTGCGAGGCGTTGTAGCCGAGCCAGCCGCCGTACGCGAGGAGGCCGAGGAAGCCAAGCTTGCGCGTCTTCGAGCAAGCAATCGCAAGGCCGACGCCGGTCTCGATCGCGCCATTCTGCTGGATCGCCTGGTCCGTGTTGTGCGGGAAGGCGACCTTCGTCAGGTCGCGGAACGCGTCCGGCGCGACGAAGTGGGCGATCCCGGTCAGGGCGAGGATGATTCCAAAGAGTCTGCTCATGGCGAGGAGCCTAGCGGCGCATCTGCATCCGATTCGCGCCTGGCGACGCGGCCGGCGACGACTGCGCCCGAGCCCAGTATGAGCGCCGCAGCGAGAGCGGGGAGAAGGAAGCTCACGGCGGTCAGCGCGCCTCCGCCGACGGCCCCGAGCATCTGTCCACCGCCAAAGGCGACGTTTGTGAGGCCCGACGCGTACCCCTGGTCGATCCCCGCTTCACTGGCCGAATCTGCCGTCAGTGCCATCGATGGCGCGAACGCCATGCCGGCGGCAAAGGCGAAGATCACCATTGAGCCGAACACCATCCAACGTTCTGGCAGTTCGGCGATTGCGACGATCGCTGCCGCGCCCAGGAGCGCGCCAATCCGATACGGCCGCGCGCGCCCGACTTTGTCGCTGAGCCGGCCGATCAGTGGGCCCAGAATCGTCTCGACGATGGAGCCGCAGGCAAACGATGCGGCAATCAGAGCAGCGCTGCCGCCGAGGGAATCCAGGTGGAGCGGGGCGATCACGACGGCGACACCAAACGCAAAGGCCGCAGCGGCTAGTAGCCAGAGTGAGGAAATCAGGTGCGTACCGCGCGCGGCGCCGAGAACGCTGGAAAGCGATTCGGCCCCGCGCGGCTCCGGCCCGCGCAGCGTGAAAGCGAACGCGAAGAGCACAAACGCGAAGACAGCGACGATGCCAAAGACAAGCGACATCCCGGCCTCGTGTGCGATCGCGCCCACCGGCGCACCCAGGAGCTCACCGACAGTCGCGGCCGCAACCAATGTGCCGACCAGTGCGCCGCGGCGCTCGGCAGGACCGCTCGTGATCACCCAGCTCATCGCGCCCGCCCACATCAGCGCTCCGCTCGCACCCTGAAGAAAGCGCGCGACGTCAAGCAGCCATATTTGATTCGCGAAGCCGAAGATCGCTGTGAAGGCACCCATTCCGAGGCAGCCGACCAGCACGGCCAGGCGAGCTCCGTGCTGGGCCGCGAACCAACCACCAGGAATCGCCATCAAGAGCACACCTGCGGCATAGCTGCCTGCCAAAACTCCGGCGCCAGCGCCCGAGAGGGCGTAGTCGCGCGTCAGCGAGGGCAAAAGCGGCGCAAGCGCCGAGAAGAACGCGGCGTCGAGGAACACCACGGCGCAGCAGAGGGCGAGCAGGCGGCGCATCAACTCAGCTACTCAGCTCTCGCCGACCCGGACCTGGTGCCCGACTGACTATGCCTGACCCCCGGCGGGGGCAAGAATGCGGCGTGCGACGTCTTTCGCGGTAGGCGCATACGCGCGAAAGTCCTGATCCTGCTGTACGGCGCGCGAGAGCAGCCCCTCGATGCCGGCCACGAGCATGACCGCACGTTCGATCGTGACGTGCGAAAAGTCGCCCTCGCGTCCCGCTCTTGGACGCCCGCTCGCGAAGGCGACGATCATCTCTGCGTACTGCTGCTCGCGGGCAAGTCGAATCTCTTCACCGCGAGCACCGAGTCCCGGGAGCTCGGTCGTGAAGGTCGCTGCCAGGGCATGGTCGGATTCGGCGATCTCAAAGAACGCGTCGACCCCTTGATCGACCTGCTCCTGCCAGCGGGCAGCCGGGTCGACAGCCGAGAGGACACGCTCCCGGGTGATAGTGAAGACGACCTCAGCCAAGGCGGCAAGGCACGCGCTCTTGTCGTCAAAGCAGCGATAGAACGTGGTACGCGATGCCTGGGCGCGCGCGACGATGTCGGAGACCTGTGTACGCGCAAGACCCTTTTCGCGGATCGAGTCGGCGAGGCCCTGAATCATCCGAATCCGATGCGCGGCGAGATTCTCCGCCGCACGTTCTTCTGTGAGTTTGGGGGCGATGGCTCCAGCGTACCGGCGGCGGATGTTGCTCCGGCGGCGTCCGAACGCCGCAATTCGCCGAGGTCCAAACCGCCGTGTATGCTTGGCCCGAGCAAAGAGTACGCATGCGTACTCTTTTTTTTCAATAGGGGACCTGGGGAGAGATCATGTACGAGGACGCGCGGCCACGGCCGACTGCAGGGATTGCTAGTGCTGGGATGGTGCTGGGGGCGTTGATTCTCGCTTGCCTCGCGCTTCTGAGCGCAAGTGCACCGGCCAACGCAAGCACAGGGGAGGCGACGATCACCAGCGCGGTACGCACCCAGGCGCGCGTCGTGGAGCTGACGATCAGTACACCCGCCTTCAGCACGCCCACCAAGGTTGAGGTCGATCTGCCCACTGGCTACGACGACAACCCGACGCGGCGTTGGCCGACGACGTATTTCCTTGCCGGCACGCAGAACACGTACCGGTCGTTCAACGCAGTGGTCGGCGGGGTTGCGCTGACCGCCAACTACCCGTCGATTGTCATTTCTCCCAACGGGGACAGCGGCTATTGGAGCGACTGGTACAACCGCGGTGCCGCTGGACCGCCGCAGTACGAGACCTACGTAATCGAGCAGCTGATCCCACTGATCGACGGCTACTTCAGGACGATCGCCGATCGCGCGCACCGCGCGATCGGGGGCGTCTCAATGGGTGGCTATGGAGCCGTGATGCTCGCCGCGCGCCATCCGGATCTATTCGCGTCGGCCGCGAGCGTCTCGGGGACGCTGAACACCAATCTGCTGCCGAACCTTGCGGCCGTCTCGCTCAGTTCTGCGTTGCAAGGCGCGGAGGTTGATGCGATCTACGGACCCCGGGCGACCGAAGAGATTCGCTGGCGCGGGCACAACCCTGCCGACATTGCAGACAACCTGCGCGACATCGACCTGCAGGTGAGAACCGCCAACGGAGTGATCAACCCGAGGATCGGCGAGAAACCGTTTTCGATCGATCTCGTGTCGTGCCTGGTTGAAGCGGGTGCGTACGGGTCGAGTGTGAGCATGCATTCGATCCTCGACAGGCTTGAAGTTGACCACCTGTGGAAGGACTACGGCGCCGGCTGCCACACGCCGCCGAACTTCAAACGCCAGTTGAGCGACACGCTGACCGTGTTTGCGCGCAACTTCGCGAGCGCAGCGCAAGAACCGACGACGTTTGAGTTCGAGTCGATCGAACCGGAGTTCGACGTCTGGGGATGGCATGTCAAGGCAGACCCGGCCCGCGCGCTCGAATTCATGCGGATCGCCGACGCCGGTCGTGCCGGGATCAGGATCAACGGCACGGGATCGACGACGGTGACTACGCCAGCGATCTTTGGTGATTCGAGTCTTGTCGCCCTGACTGGCGCAGATGAGAACTGGGCGGTGCCAGACGCGGAGGGACGAATCACGTTCTCGGTCGACCTCGGACGCCCGAGCCGGATTCAGCAATACCGCCTCGGCGCCTCGAGCCATCGCCAGACGCAACAGGTGAGCTTCTCGCCTGTGGTCGGCGGCGGCTGAGCGGCCTCCCGAAGCCTGGGGGAGTTCGGCACTATGCTGGCCCGCATGAACTCGTCAGGCGCGAGCCGCTCGGAGGCCCTGCGGTCGGACTCACTCTGCCTTGCGATACCGAATGTGTGTCGCAAGAGGGGAGTGCAGGACTTCGACGGGTTCGAAGCCAAACCGCTCGCCGACATCGAAAATGGTCTCGCCGGATCCCAGGACGACCGGCGCGATGTCGAGAGTGAGTTCGTCGACAACACCCGCGGCGAGCGCTTGCCGGACGGTCGACGCGCCGCCAGCGATGTCGACACCGGCTTCGCCTGCGGTTTCGAGCGCGCGGGCGTAGGCCGCCTCGAATCCGTCTGTCACGAAATGGAACGTCGTACCGCCTTCCATTTCGATTGACTCGCGCGGAAAGTGCGTGATCACAAAGACCGGTGCGTGGTACGGCGGTTCAGGACCCCACCAGCCGTTCCAGTCCGAATCCCAGTCGCCACGGATCGGGCCGAACATGTTTCGTCCCATGACGTACGCACCGCGAGGTCGCATCAACCATTCAGCCGCAGTTTTGTCGGCCTCATTGGCACGCGGATCGCCAAGGTGCCAGGCATGCAGTTCCTTGCCGCGCTTCCCAAGCGGGTTCTCCTCGCTCTGCTCGGGTCCGGCGACGAAGCCGTCGAGCGAGATGGACATGTGGCATGTGGTTTCGGTCATTTAGTGGATCCTGGGCGAAGAGAGTCCCAAACTAATCAATTCAATGCACGATAATTGACGTTATGTAACTTCCACGAAAAGTCTCAATCAGAAAGCTGCCGATTCCGACAGGAAGAGCCGGTGCCCGAGACGATACGGCGTTCGTTGTCGATTTCGGGGCACTAGCATTGGCGAAATGACTCGAAAGCTCGCACTCGTCTCGCTTCTCGGATTTGCCCTCGTCGCGACAACCACCAGTAGTGCGACAGCCGCTCAGAAGGTCAGCGGTTCCGTCGCGATCACCGTCAGTTCGGTATTGCCGCCCGGGAAGGCGAACAAACAGAAGACGAAAGCTGTCGCGAGCATCCAAGTCGCGTTCAACATGCCAAAAACCGGAAACGCGAATACTGCCTGCTCCGGCAGGCTCTCTGTGGGCATCGCGACGGGCTCGCGAATCACGGCCGGGAAGCTGGCAACCAGCTATACGTATCGTCCGGCTCGGTTTTCATCGGGCCACTGGGTTGGACGCGTTTGTGCTGTGTGGGCATTCATCCCGGTCTCCCAAGAGCTCACAGGGGTGCGTCGGTCGGTACGGGTCATGTTCCGGGGGAACAGCGTGATCAAGCCGTTTGAACGCGTCCGGAAGCTCCTCATTTGGAAGCCCAATGCAACCAGACCGGCGTCTGCAGCAGCTGAGAAAGGCCCGTACTCATTCGGCAATTGGCCATTCCTAGACGTTGGGTGGGGCTTCGTACTTCCGCCAAATGATCGGATCGTGCGGGCGACCACCATCGGAACTATTCCGATGAATTGCCCTGCCCCCTTTGGAACAGTTCAGTACCCCGCCAACGGTCTCGAGTTCACGACTTCGCATCGTCTCGCACTTGGAGCGAACAGTCTCAACGCCGTCCACAAGAGTTCGGACGGCCAGAACCTCGTGCTTGAAGCGAGCTTTGTGCACGGGCCTATGGGAGTGGATGAACCCCGGTCGAGCTTCCGATTGCACGGGGCGCTCGCGGCGCCAAACCCATCGAGTGGAAACACTGAAATCATCGGCGACTGCAGCTCCGACCTCACCCACCTCAATCACATGAACCCACCGTTCGACAATGGTGACAAGAAGCGAGGCGCTCCGCGCTGACCAACACGCGATCGATGTGGTCCAGACAGGAAGCCGTGGCACATCGACTTTGCGGCGGTGCCTATCCCTCGACCGTCACCACCGTCACGTCCTTCATCGCGCTCCTGATCGCAAATCCAAGCCAAATCGACGCCAAACCGCGAATGATCAGGACGATTCCGATGATCACCGCAAGCGTTGACAGGCTGAGGTCCGGCCAGGTCAGGATCACGATGCCGGCGATCGCGTCGACGATTGCCAGGATCAGATTCGCGCCTCGCGCACTGCTGTCTGCCACGGCAGCAATCAAACGGACGATGCCGGCAACGAGCAGCCAGATGCCCACGATCATCACGAAGACGACGAGCGCGCTGAACGGGTGCTTGACCAGGATCACGCCGGCAATCAACCCCAAGACTCCGACGATCGCGAGTAGTCCGCGGCCCTCGCCCTTAGCGAAGATCGCCGTCAACACAGAGATCGCGCCTTCGATGATCAACACGATTCCGGCGATCACAGTGAAGGTCGAGAGCGTCTCATTTGGCGACGCGACAAAGAAGATTCCGATCCCCAATGAGATCAGTCCAAACAGGGCGACAAGCCACCAAACGCGGTTGAGGGCCTTGATGTCGCTTTCGATGCTGTATTCCACGACGAACAACTCCTTGGATGACTGGATGGTCGCCTCAAACCTACTCCTAGCCAATGACGGGCCGGGGCTCGGCACACTCGGTAGGCTGGCGCGGTGTCGTTCACGCACCGAAATCTCAGGGACGACCTCCAGGATGTCGGGTCGAACTTCGACGGGCCGGCCGACCTCGAGTTCCGCCTGGCAACCGACGCACTCGCCCTTGAGAAATCCGGGCTCGGGTACCAAAGCCTCCCGCCCGGCTATCGCTTCCCCTACGGGCACACGCACAAGACCCAGGAAGAGATCTATCTCGTGCTCGAGGGAAGCGGTCGGATGAAGGTCGACGAGGAAGTCATCGAGCTGAGGAAGCTCGACGCGGTCCGCGTATCTCCAGGCGCGTGGCGCGGCTACGAGGCCGGACCAGACGGCTTGCAGCTCCTCGTTATCGGCGCGCCCAATCTGGGCGACGCTCCTCGCGAAGACGTCGATGGCGCGCGCGACTGGTGGACTGACTAGTCGATTCGCTCGGCGAGTTCGACGATGTTCTCGTCGGGTCCCCGCACGTAGCAAACGCGGAAAACGTCCTGATAGTTGGCGACCTCGCCCACCATGCTTGCTCCGCGTGCTTCGAGTCGCTTCAGGGTGTCGTCGAGGTCGTCCACTTGGAATGTGACGTGCCGAATACCGAGTGAATTTGAGGGCGCGCCGGTATCCGCACCGAGCGAAGGCGGCGAACCGAACTCGGACAGCTCGATACACGTGCCGCCCCGCGGGGACAGAAGCATTCGTGAGCGCGCCGACGTTCCCTCGAGCCCTATGACCCTGTCGACCCACTCGCCGCCTGACTCCCAGGCATCCGCCGCCTCAAGGCCGAGTTCGACAAAGAATGCCGTCGCCGCTTCAAGGTCGGAGACGACGACTCCCACGTGGGCGAATTCCTCCACGGACATGTGCGCCAGTCTACGTCCGCGCTCGCACTAGAGTGGCGGCGCACTGTCGCAATCCGGGAGGAGACGGGACCGATGCCCAACTACGGGGATTACCAGCTGGAGATCTATCTCGGCGGCCTGGGAGGCCAGAAGCCCGAGCACGCAATGTCGTACGAGGAGCTCGAGCGCCGCGCCGAGGCAGCGCTCTCAACCGAGATCTTCTCCTACGTCGCCGGAGGCGCCGGCAACGAACACACCCAGCGGGCAAACGTGGCGGCCTTCGACCGGTACGCGCTGATGCCGAGAATGCTCAGCGGAGCCGCAGAACGCGACCTGTCGATCGAACTGTTCGGCGAGAAGCTCCCCACTCCCCTCCTCTTCGCACCGGTCGGTGTGATCGGACTCTGTGACGGCGACGGCCACGGCGACCAGGTGATTGCTCGAGCTTCGGCCAGCACCGGCGTCCCGATGATCGCCTCAACGCTGACGATGGATCCGATGGAAGAGGTCGCTCCGCTGGCCGGTGAGACGCCCGGCTATTTCCAGCTCTACACCCCGGCCGATCGCGATCTTGCGGCGAGCTTTGTCCGGCGCGCCGAGGCCTGCGGTTACAAGGGGATCGTCGTCACGCTCGACACTCAGATTCTCGGCTGGCGCCCGCGCGACCTTGCGCTCGCATCGTTCCCCCAGCTCAAGGGTCTTTGCCTTGCAAACTACTTCTCCGACGACATCTTCCGCGACAAGCTCGAGAGGTCGCCAGAAGACGACCAGCAGGCCGCGGCGATCGCCTGGGCGCTGGGATTCTCCGACCCAGGGCTTTCATGGGACGACCTTGAGTGGCTGCGCTCACTGACCGATCTTCCCCTGCTGCTCAAAGGCGTCTGCAGCACCGACGATGTTCGGAGGGCGATCGACGGCGGCGTTGACGGGATCTATTGCTCAAACCACGGCGGCCGGCAAGCCAATGGCGGCCTTCCCGCGATCGACATCCTTGCTGAGGTGGTCGAGACCGCCGGCGAGACGCCAGTGATCTTCGACTCCGGAGTGCGCGGCGGCGAGCACGTGGTCAAAGCGCTCGCCCTCGGTGCACGCGCGGTGGCGATCGGGCGACCGTACGCCTACGCGCTCGCAGCTGGCGGCGAGTCCGGTGTGGTGCATCTGATCCGCTCGCTTCTGGCCGAGACGGATCTCCTGATGGCGGTCGACGGCTACAAGTCGATCGCCGAGCTCACACCCGCGGCGATCCGCAAGGTGTGAGCTCTGCGCGAACGGACGATCAGCTCTGCGGAGTCGCTTTTGACAACTCGTAGAGAATCACGATCGAGAGCAGGAACATCGCAAGCGACCAGAACGGCGCGGCCGGGATCGTCATCAGGTAGAAGATCGCGTTGAAGATGGCGGCGAAGATGCCGACAAATCGGCCCCAGCCACCTCCGGAAAACAGCGAAGCTCCCGCCGTCAGCTGAATGACACCGACGACCAGGATCAACCAGCCGTAAGTGCTCAGGTCGGTCGCGATCAGCGTCACGTTCTCAGTGAAGTAACGGCTGTCGCCGATGGCGGCGATTCCGTAGATCACATTGATGATCCCGGCGAGGATCAGAAGAACGCCGGCGAACAACCACCAACCTGTGACGCGCTCGGGATGTGCGGACATTTGTGCCTCCTGGATGAGGGGTGATTACCTTCCTGACTTCGCCAACATACAGACCCTTTCCTACCTAAGGTGAGCAGGGTGCACGCGCTCGCCCCGGCCTGTAGTCTGGAGCCACGATGTGCCGTGTGTTTGGAGCCGTTTCGTCCGATCCGATCTCGATTCGTCACGAGTTGGTCGAGTCGAGCAATCCGATGATCCGCCTCTCCGAGAGCCACGACTCAGGCTGGGGAGTGGCCGCCTATCCCGATGTCGGCTGCGCCGCGCCGATCACCGAGCGGTTTGCAAGCGCGGCCTTTTCGGATGCTCGCTTCGCCGCCGCGACAGACCTCCGGGGTCGAATCTTCAATGCCCACGTGCGGCGCGCAACCCTTGGAGGCCTGGCTGACGAGAACACACACCCGTTCGAGTTTGGTCCCTACACATTCGCCCACAACGGCACGATCCTCGGCTGTCGTCAGATGCTGCGGCCGGCGATCGGCGAACCAAAAGGACAGACGGACTCGGAGTGCTTCTTCTTGCGCCTGATGCACGATTTCGATCCGCTCGACCCCGTGCGCTCACTTCGGGCCACTGTCGCCGCCCTGGTCGCCGGCCACACCTTCTCTGGGCTCAATTTCGTCTTCAGTGACGGCATCAAGCTCTATGCGTACAAGCTCGGCATCTTTGAACTCTGCTGGACGACCCGCCGCGGGGTCGCGATGGTGGCAAGCGAGCCGCTGACTGACGAAAGCTGGCATTCGGTTCAGCAAGACGTGCTGCTCACGTTGGATCCAGAAGCGCCCGAAGAAGTCCACGCGGAGCGGCTCTTGGGCGACCAGCTCGTCGAAGTGGCGCGGATTGAGCGGCTCGAGCCCGACCCATCGATGCGCGGCGCCGAGCGCGGCGTCTGGGCCGCCGCGTTCGCGGAGAGCACTTCGGGTGCGCCTACGAGCGTTCCGGCCTGAGATCCAGCGCTCACGCCGGGAAACTCCCCCGGCGCAGCCGCGATAATCAGCGGCTCATGTCACCGGTTTCTCGCGTCAAACTCGGTCTTGCAAAGACCGTCGGAACCGCCAGTCGGCTCAGCGGTCGCGGCGGTGGCACGTCGCTGCCCGGCAAGGTGCTTCTCGGGCTGCAGAAGGACGCGATCGGGCAACTCGCGAGTGACCTGCCGCGCGGCAGCGTCGTGATTTCTGCGACCAACGGCAAGACGACCACCGCGGCCCTGCTCGCAGGTGTGCTCGAAAAGGACGGCATCAAAGTCGTACACAATCGCGCCGGTGCAAATATGGCCGGCGGAATCGCAACCGCATTGCTTGAAGACGCGCACCGCGGCCGGCCGCATGGCGATCTCGGGCTGTTCGAGGTCGACGAGGCATGGACCGAGCAGATCGTCACCGAAACCCAGCCCAAGGTCATCGTGCTCGCGAATCTCTTTCGTGATCAGCTCGACCGATACGGCGAACTCGAGTCGCTTGCCGATTCTTGGCAGGAGACGATCGCTTCGCTCCCCGAGGAAACGACAGTCGTGCTCAACGCAGACGACCCGCTGCTCGCGGGCATCGGCCGGGAGCGCAAGAACACGATCTACTTTGGCCTTGAGGACCGCTCGCTCGCCGAGCCGGTACCGCGCCACGCTGCCGATTCCAAGTTCTGCCGCGTCTGCGGTTCGCCACTGGAATACGAAGCGGTGCAGGTCGGCCACCTTGGCATCTACCGCTGTCCCAACGGTGACTTCGTCCGCCCCACTCCGCAGGTGGCAGCGACGCAGATCGCCGCGCGTGGGATGAAGGGCAGCCGCGTGACGATCACCACCCCCTCTGGCGCAATCGATGTCGATCTGCCGATACCCGGTCTCTACAACGTCTACAACGCGGTCGCCGCCGCAGCCGCCGCCCACGCACTCGCTATCCCCGACGCCACGATTCGCGAGGGGCTCGCATCTGCCCAGGCGGTCTTTGGGCGGGTCGAGACGCTCGACATCCGAGGCAAACATGTTGCACTGCTGCTGATCAAGAATCCCACCGGCGCCAACGAGGTGCTCAAGACGATCTCCGCAGAGCCAGCGCCGTTTGACCTCTGGATCGCGCTCAACGACAACATCGCCGACGGTCGCGACGTGTCGTGGATCTGGGATGCCGACTTCGAGATGCTGGCCGGCAGACTTCGGCGTGCGACGTGTTCGGGCACGCGGGCCGAGGAAATGGCGCTCCGCCTGGCATACGCCGGCGTCGATCGGGAGAAGATCGAAATCGACAATGCGATCGAGCGCTCCTTTGATGCCGCGGTCGATTCCGCCGCCGGTGCAGGCAATGAAATCTTCGCGCTGCCGACCTACACGTCGCTGCTCGAGCTGCGTACTGCGCTCGCGCGGCGCGGGGATGCCGGCGAATACTGGGGCGGCGAATGATGGCGAGCTTGCGGGTCTGCGCGCTCTACCCCTCGCGCATGAACATCTACGCCGACCGCGGCAACCTGCTCCTGCTCAAGCGCCGTTGCGAGGCGCGCGGAATCGCCTTCGAACTGGCGGCCGCCGAGGAAGGCGACTCGGTCGATCCCAGCGCGCACGATCTCTTCTACATCGGCGGCGGCCAGGACTCCGATCAACGGCAGATCGCGCAGGACATGCGTAAGACCAAGCGCGAGCCGCTGCGCGAGGCCGCCGAATCGGGCAAGGTGATTCTCGCTGTCTGCGGCGGATACCAGCTGCTGGGCGAGTACTACGAGCTTGGCGACGAGCGCGTCGAGGGCTTGGGTATCGTGAATCTGCGCACTGTGCGCGAGCCCGGCGAACGACTGATCGGAAATGTCATGATCGAGACTGTGATCGACGGTCAGGTCCGCGTGCTCGCCGGCTTCGAGAACCACGGCGGCCGAACGTACCTGGCAGACGACTGCGCGCCGCTCGGGAAGGTGCTCCGCGGTTTCGGCAACAACGGTAAGGACGGCCACGAGGGCGCGCGGATGAACAACGTGTTTGGCACATACCTGCACGGTCCGCTGCTGCCGAAGAACTCCTGGTTTGCCGACCACCTGACGAGCCTCGCCCTGGGAGGCGCCGCGCTCGAGCCACTCGACGACCACCTCGAGGATCTCGCCCACGAGAGCGCAGTCCGGGCCGCGAGGGCAAAATGAACATCCCCTTCGCTGCGGCCACAGACGACGTCTCCTCCGCCCTGCTCGCACTGTTTCTGCTGCTTCTTGCGGCGAAGATCGGCGAGGAGATCTGCCGGCGAATCGATCAGCCGGTCGTGATCGGAGAGATCCTCGCCGGCGTTGTTGTCGGTCCGTCGGTGCTGGGCCTGGTGAGCATCGACACGGTGATCAGCGTCTTCGCGGAGCTTGGCGTGATCTTCCTCCTCTTCTACGTGGGCCTTGAGTCGAAGCTCGGAGAGATTCGCAATGTCGGCCGACCGGCGGCGCTGGTGGGCATTTACGGAGTTGTACTACCGGTCGCGTTCGGCGTCGGGCTCGCTTACGCCTTCGGGGCTTCCACCGCAACGGCCGTGTTCATCGGAGCTGCGCTTGCGGCGACCAGCGTCGGCATAACCTCCGCGATCCTCGTGGAGCTCGACCTCCAGGCCGGACCGGCCGGTCGCACGATCCTCGGTGCCGCGGTGATCGACGACATCCTCGCGCTGATCGTGCTTGCCATCGCCACGGGCCTTGCCAGCGAGGGAGGCGTCAGCGCGTCAGAGATTCTGGTGCTGATCTTCTTGTCGATCGCCTTCCTTGCGTTCTTCGGACTGGGCGGCCAGAAGTTGCTCAGCTCGCGTCCGGCGGTGCTTGAAGCACCGCGCTTTGCCGACTCGCCCCTACTCCCCGCCGTTCTCATCTGCCTTGGCCTTGCCGTGCTGGCCGCTGAGATCGGGCTCGCCGCGGTGATCGGGGCGTTCCTGGCCGGAATGATCATCGCCGAGACGCGCGACCACAACTCGATCGAGTCGGAGGTAGCGCCGCTTTACGCCTTCTTCGGCCCCTTCTTCTTTGCGGCGATCGGCGCCCAGCTGCAGTTGTCTGCGCTCGGCAGTGCCAACGCTCTGCTGATGCTCGCCGGCATCACCGTGCTCGCGGTGATCACGAAGTTCGTCGGCGCATGGCTTGGATCTGGCGACCTTTCCCAGCGGGACCGGCGCGTCGTCAGCGTCGGCATGATTCCTCGCGGTGAGGTCGGCGTGATCGTCGCGGGGCTTGGCTATGCGAAGGGTGCGATCGACGCAGAGATCTTTGCCGTGGTCGTCGGCATGGCGATTCTCACGACGCTGATTGCGCCGTACATGATCCGCCGGGCCGCGCGGTCAGCTGCCTGACGAGCCAAAGCCGCCAACCCCGCGGGCCGTCGCCTCGAAGCTCGCGACTTCAGTCCACTCTGGCGCTGCGTAGGCGGTGACCACGAGCTGGGCGATGCGTTCGCCGGCGCGCACTTCGTAGGTCGCTTCGCGGTCGGTGTTGAGCATCAGCACCTGCAATTCGCCGCGATAGCCGGAGTCGATCAGTCCCGGTGTGTTGGTCAAGGTGATCCCGTGCTTGTGTGCAAGACCTGAGCGCGGGAGCACAAGTCCGGCGTGGCCATCCGGAATCGCGACCGCGATCCCGGTGGGAACCTTGGCGCGGCCGCCCGGCGGCAATGTGGCGTTTTCGGCGGCGTAGAGATCGCTCCCGGCGTCACCGGCGTGCGCCTGCGTAGGGACGATCGCGTCGTCGCGCAACTTGATGAATCGCAGCTCCAAGATGCCGGGAGACTACTCAGGCGGCGGTGAGGCTGTAGCGCCCAAGCCGCGCGGCGAGCGGCGCCGGGAGCTTGGCAACGACCCTGACACCGTCGGCGCGGTCTTCGCGGTGCAGGTCCGCGGCCTGCTGGTGCAGCGTGTCGAGCACATCGCCGTCGGTGTAGGGAACGAGCAGATCGACCGGCACCAGGCGCGCTGAAAGCTTGCGAGCGATCGTCTCGAGCAGTTCGTCGAGGCCTTCACCTGTCTGCGCTGAGACGAGTGAGGCTTCAGGGTGCCTGTAGCGCAGCTCCTCCGCGCGCTCGGCATCGATCAAGTCGACCTTGTTGAGCACGAGGTGCGAGTCTTGTTCGATCACGCCGATCTCGGCGAGTACGTCGTCCACCGCACGGATCATCTCGACCAGGTCGTCCTCTTCCATCGAAGCATCGACGACGTGCAGTACGAGCTCGGCCGACAGCGCCTCTTCGAGCGTGGAGGCGAACGAATCGACCAACTGGTGAGGCAGCTTCCGAATGAAGCCGACGGTGTCGGTGAGGAGAACCGTGCGGCCATCGACTTCAAGCGTGCGAGTGGTTGGATCCAGCGTCTCGAAGAGCCGATCGCGGACCGTGACATCGGCCCCGGTCAGGCGATTGAGCAGGCTCGACTTGCCGGCGTTCGTGTATCCGGCAAGCGCGACCGTGCCGATGCTCTTGCGCTCGCGCTCGCTGCGCTGGGTCTCCCTCGCCGAGCGCACCTGCTCCAGCCGACGACGCAGCTGCGTGATGCGGTCGCGCGCCAGTCGCCGGTCGGTCTCGATCTGGGACTCACCCGGACCACGCGTTCCGATGCCGGCGCCCAGCCGCTCGAGGTGGGTCCAGAGGCCGCGCATGCGCGAGAGGTTGTACTCAAGCTGCGCAAGCTCGACCTGCAGCTTGCCCTCGGAACTTCGCGCGTGCCCGGCAAAGATGTCGAGGATGATCTCGGTGCGATCGACGACCGAGATTCCGATCTCCTTCTCGAGATTGCGAGCCTGCCGCGGAAGCAGCTCGTCGTCACATGCGACCACATTTGCGTCGGCCTCCTTGACGGCGGCCTTCAGCTCAGCCAGCTTGCCCTTGCCGAAGTAGGTGTTGGGATCGGGCTCAGCACGCCGCTGAACCATCTCCCCCGCCACCGCCACGCCAGCCGTGCGCAGAAGCTCTCGCAGCTCTGCAAGATCCGGCTCCTCAGGTGCCGACGCAATACAAAGCGCCCGCTGCTTGGCCCGCGGGTTGACGATCCCCTCGCCGTACCGTGATTCCCTTCGCTCCTGCACTTGGTGATCAGCGTACCTTGGCTTGGGGTTGAACCGGTGTAGGTGTCTCCGTCCTCGGCTTCCGCCTGCGGGCGGGGACACCTCCACCGATTCTCCAGAGGCGCTTGGGTGGTGCAGTCGGAAGACAATCTCATTTTGAGCCAAGAAGACTCCATGAGGCGACCCCGCGGGGACGGCTCATGGAAGATTTCCCGCTTACTTATGCCAAGTGGGCAAGCGAAGCGGCGCCCCGGCGGCGGAGGGAATCGGGGAAGCGCTCTCGCCCGCAGGCCGTCACGGCCGAGGACGAGAGGGCTTCACCGGTTCAACCCCAACCAAACCTGCGACTACTTCGAGAGCGTCGAGCGGAGGCGCTCCACCGCTTCGGTAAGACGCTCATCTGGCGTCGTCAGGGAGATGCGGAAGAAGCCTTCTCCTGAGGCACCGTAGGCGCCGCCTGGGGAGATGACTACGGCCGATTCCTCGAGCACGTGGGCGCAATAGGCGGCAGCGTCTTCGAAGCCGTCTGGGATCGGTGCCCAGATGTAGATCGTGGCCTTGGGGCGCTTGACCTCGACGCCGATCTCCGCGAGTGCATCGCAGACCAGGTCGCGGCGGCGGGCGTAGACCTGATTCATCTGGGCGACCGAAGCGTCGGTGCGCTCGCTGAGAGCTTCGACGGCCGCAAGTTGCACCGCCTCAAAATTGCCGGAATCGACGTTGGTCTTCAGACGCCAGTACGAACTGATCGCGTCCGCGTTGCCGACAATCGCGGCCGTGCGCCAGCCGGTCATGTTGTATCCCTTGGAGAGTGAGAAGACTTCGATGCCGACGTCCTTCGCGCCCGGCGTCTCCAGGAAGCTCGGCGGCTTGTAGCCGTCGTAGGCGGTCTCCGTGTAGGAGGCGTCGCTGACGACGAGGATGTCGTGCTCCTTGGCGAAGGCCACGACCTCCTCGTAGAAGCCGTCGGGCACGATCGCGCCAGTCGGGTTGTTCGGGTAGTTGATGAACATCAACTTGGCCTTGGCAAGCTTGTCTGCCGGAATCGCCGAGAGATCCGGCGTGAAGTCGCGCTCGGGCAGCAGCGGCATCAGCACCGGATCTGCGCCGACCAGGATCGGGCCTCCGGTGTAGACCGGGTATCCGGGGTCGGAGGCCAACGCAACGTCACCGGGGTCAAGGAACGCGAGGTTGAGGTTGAAAATCGTCTCCTTGGCGCCGATGCCAGGCATCACCTCGGTCTCGGGGTCAAGTTCCACGCCGAAACGCCGTTTGTAGAAGGCAGAGACCGCCTCGCGAAACTCCGCGCGGCCGCGGTTGGACGGGTACTGGTGGGTGCCGGGGTCGGCGACAGCCTGCTGCATCGCTGCGACGACGTTGGCCGGCGTCGGCGTGTCGGGGTCGCCGATGCCCAGCGAGATCACGTCGATCCCCGCAGCCTTCTTGTCGGCGATCTTCTTCTCGAGTTCGGCGAACAGATACGGCGGTATCTGCTGCAGGCGCTTGCTCGGCTCCATGTCTAAAGCTGCTCCAGTTCGTGGATGAATTCTTCGGTGAGTTCGCCGTCAAACACCGGCTTGGCCCACCCGGTCAAGGTGATGTTGAGGTCGGCGTCGATTGCGACCAGCAGTTCGCCGCCGTCGAGTTCGACGGTGATCGGCGATGGCATTCCGCGCAGATGAGCAGCAACGGCCGCGCCGGTCGCGCCGGTACCAGAGGAAAGTGTCTCCCCCACCCCACGCTCAAAGATCCGCGCGACGATCGACTGTTCGCCGGACTTCTGCCAGAACGAGACGTTCGTGCGGTTGGGGAAGCGAGCGTCATTCTCCAGCGCCGGGCCGATCTTCGGGAGGTCGAGGTCAAGCAGCTTCTGGCGGTCGCCGGAAATCTCGATCGCGCACTGAGGGTTGCCGATCGAGACGTGCTGAAACTCCGTGATGACGTTGTAGACCTCGATCTCGCCGCGGCCGTCCTCAGGACCCTCCGGAAAGTCCTTCGAGGTGGTGGCGGCGCGTCCCATGTCGACCTCACACTCGGTCTCGGACACGATTTTCGGCCGGATGATTCCCGCCGCGGTGCTGACCGCAAACTCGTCCTTGTCGGTTGCACCGCTTCGGCGCAGATACATGATCGCTTCGCGCACGCCGTTGCCGGATAGCTCGGCCTCGGAGCCGTCCGGGTTGAAGATCCTGACATCGGCGACGATTTCGGGATTGTCGGACGGCGAGATCAGCAAGATCCCGTCCGCGCCGGCCCCGAAGTGGTAGCGACAGATGTGCTCGATGCGCGCCGGAGTCAGCTCAAACGACGGCGCGTCGTGCTCAACGACCATGTAGTCGTTGCCCAGTGCCTGCCACTTCTGGAACTTCATCGCTGACCTCGCATTCGGCGCGCCAGTCTAATCGGTGACGTGATCGGCGATCTCCCCCGCGATGTCGCTGGGCGAGCGTCCAGTCATGTCGATCTGCGTGGCGCCGGCGAGCTTGTTCAGCCACGTGAGCTGTCGCTTCGCGTAGCGCCGGGTGTTGGTCTTCATCTGCTCCACATCGTCCTCGAGCAACTCTTCAAATCCCAGCGCCTGGCGGGCCGTGCGACCCGCGAGCGGCTCTGCCCCGCGGACCTCAGCGGCTGCGCCGGCCTCCACCATCGCGTCAATCCGCACCTCGATCTGCGCGTAGAGGGCATCGCGATCCATCACCAACGCGAAGAGTTGGGTCGGGACGCGCACGTCCTCAGTCCAGAGGCGATTCTCGGCGCGCTCGGCCGGGTTCTGGCCCTGCTCCAGTGTCTCAAGCGCCCGAATCACCCGCCTGGCGTTGTGCGGGTCCACCTCTGACGCAAGATCAGGGGCCTCGCTCTGCAATCGGGCGTAGAGCGCCTCAAGACCGTCCTGATCCAATTCCACCGTGAGTCGCTCGCGCACACCCTCTTGAGGCTTCGGCATCAAATCCAGTTCGGTGAGTGCCGCTCGCAAGTAGAGCCCGGTGCCGCCGACGACGATCGGCCGACGTCCCTCCGCGCGCAACTGGTCGATCTCAGCGTGGGCGAGCCTCGCGTGTGTTGCGACGTCGTAGGAGTCGGCCACCGACACGTGACCGATCAGGCGATGTTCGAGCGCCTGCTGCTCCGCGTAGTCGGCGGCGCCAGTGAGGATCGGCAGCTCGCGATAGACCTGCATCGAGTCGACCGAGACGGCCACGGGGTCCTCCCCGCGCGCCCGCAGTATCCCAGCGAGGGCGATCGCCACCGCAGTCTTACCGACACCCGTCGGCCCAAAGAGCGCAACGACGCCGGGCTGACTCATCGCGGCCTCAGGCAACCGCGCGCGCCAGCAAGAGCTCCTCGCCGGCGAGCGTCTGCGAGGTCGCTGAGTCCACGTGCACGGTGGTCATTTCACCCGGCTCGGCGAGACCGGTGAAGTTGACGACCTTGTTGTGGCGCGAGCGACCGCGGATCTTGTCCGGGTCCTTGCGCGAGCGGCCTTCAACGAGTACTTCAAGGTCGCGTCCGACGAAGCGCTGCGCGCGCTCGAGTGCGTGCTTTTGGACGAGGTCAACGAGCCGCTCCATGCGCTCACGCTTGACCGGGTGCGCGATCTGGTCCGTGAACTCAGCGGCCTCGGTGCCGCGGCGGGGCGAGTAGATGAAGGTGAAAGCCGAATCGAACCCGACGGCGTCGACGACTTCGAGGGTCTCTTCGAAGTCGGCGTCGGTCTCTCCCGGGAAACCGACGATGATGTCGGTCGAGAGCGAAATGTCTGGCACGTGCTCCCGAATCAGCTCGACACGGTCAAGGAAGCGCTCGCGGGTGTACGTGCGGCGCATGCGCTTGAGGACTCTGGATGAGCCCGATTGCAAGGGAAGGTGGATGTGCTCGCAGAGACTCGGAAGCTCAGCGTGGGCCTCGATCACGTCAATCTTGATGTCCTTCGGGTGCGGCGAGGTGTATCTGATCCGATCGATCCCGTCGATCGCATCAACCTCGCGCAGCAGCTGGGCGAATGTGATGCGCTGATCCTTGGGCAGTGAGCGACCGTATGAATTGACGTTCTGGCCGAGCAGGGTCACTTCGCGTACGCCGTCCTCGGCCATCTTGGCGACGTCAGCAATCACGTCGTTTGGATTGCGAGAGACCTCGCGCCCGCGCGTTGACGGAACGATGCAGTACGAACAGACTTCCTGGCAGCCGATTGAGATCTGCGTCCAGCCGAAGAACTCTCGCTCCCGTCGTGCCGGCAGGTCTCCGGTGAAGCCCTCAAACTCGAAGTAGCCCTGAGCGGTCAGCGAATCGGAGTTGAGGAACTCGGCGAGCTTGTGCACCTGACCGGGGCCGAAGGCAACGTCCACGAAGGGAAACTGCTCGAAAACCTCGTCCTTGACCGACTGCGCCCAGCAACCGCCGACGCCGATCACGGTCCCGGGCTTTTCTGACTTGATGCGCTTCGCATGCCCAAGGTGCGCGGCAAACTTCGTGTCCGCGGCTTCACGGATCGAACAGGTATTGAACAGGATCAGATCTGCCTGATCCTGGGCAGGCGCCTCGTCATAACCAAGCGACTCGAGCATCCCCTTCATCCGCTCCGAGTCGTGCTCGTTCATCTGGCACCCGAAGGTGGTGACGTGGTATTTCGCCATGCCTTTCAGGGTAGTTGAGCGACGCGATCGGACCAGGCTGCCTCAATGTCCATACGGTGCCGTGTGCGGAGATCATTGGGGAACGGAGTATTGCCAAAGCCAACCAGCATCTTCAGCCTCACGCCAACACGCGCGCCATAGCGG
>JAEYBE010000037.1 GCA_023404495.1 Actinomycetes bacterium
GACCCGGACCGGGAGCATTGGACGAACCGGAAGGGAGCGCCGATCACGCTTTCTACTGCTGCTGGTGGGGTTGGGTTGATTGTTGGCCTGGCGATCGGCTGGCTGACGGATCTGCGCGAGGCGCCGCCGGCGGTTGTTGGTGGACTAGTTGGGATGCTTGGGTTTGACTTTTATTGGCGGCATGTGCGGGAGACGTTGCCGGGGCGGAAACGGGAGAACAGGACCGGCTAGCCCCGATTTCCAGCAATTGGATCAATTCGAGGGTTCGTCGAAACGGACCGACTCGTAACGGGATCGAAGAAGTTCAGACAGTTCGAGTTCCTGGTCGATCAGTGATTGAAGATCTTCGTCTTCGAGCACGATGATGACGATCCCGTCGCGGTGATACGCGGTCCTGAGTGCGAAAGTGGCGGCCGCGCCGTCGCCTTTTCCTGTGACGCCGGATTTCGCTACCAGGACGCCGCTATGGCAGGAGGCTGAGCGCACCTTCTGCGTGAACTCTCTCACCGTCGGCGCGCCAACATGGGCTTCCCAGTTCTTGCATTCCACAAGGACGTATTCGCCGAGAGGTCGTGTGTCAGCGCGCTCGTCTCGGAGGATCAAGTCGTGCTCGGTGTCGATAGCGGCGACTCGCCCGCGAGTATCAAATTTCCCAAGGCTTCTGAATAGGTACGCCACCAGTACTTCGTATGACACCCCTTTCAGGTTTTTCTCGACGTCCGGGACGCCGGCTTGCCACTCACGGACACGCGAGGCAAGTTCGTAATCGAACGGGAGCGATACTCGGAGCCCAGCCGCAGCTCCCACTGGGCGGGTCATGCTTTCGACGATCGAGAGAATTGCTGGATCGGTGAGTGCGAAATCACCGATAGGCGACTCGTCTTGAACTTGCTTCACAGCCGCCGCGGCCGCAGCAAAGAAGGATTCCCGCTTGTTGAACACATTCGAAAGCGTCGAAGCGGCGGGCGCATTGCGAAATCCGTCCGCATCGCGAAGGATGTCCTCGGTCATTGCCGCGACGAAGAACTCTTCCGCAATCTCAGGCCGACCCGCCCGCCCGTGTGCCCATCCAATCTGGTGGAGCGGAGTCCCCTTGTGAAGTCTGCCAAGACGCGATTGGGCTCGCCGCAATTCCGCAAGGAGTCCTTCTTCGAGGGCGATCGATGTCGCGTAGTCGCCCTCCTCTGCGGCGACAATAGAGATCCAATTCCAGCGGCTGACAATGTCACCGACTTCACCTTCCTCGAGATTTGGCTGTGACTTGTCGTCGAAAGCCGCCAACGCAACGGACAGCCGATTCCGAAACGCTGGAACAACGTCGTCTCGCAAGTATCCGGGCAGGGTCCGCGCAGTGCGCACCATTCTTCTTGCAGCATCTTCAAACTCGCGTGACTGGTCATCGAGCTCTAGGATGGCCGCCGGGTCAGCGAACAGCCGGCCTTTTGGGTGAAGGGTGCTTCCGTCACTCACATCTTTCACGGTAGGTCCGGGGTCGGATGTGCCTGCGAACTCGCTAGAGTTATTTCCGTGGCTTCACCGCGCGAACTACGACTTCTTCTTCTCCTTCTCCCTTCGGGGAGCTAATTACGCGCGCCCGCCCTGGCGATCAAGGGCCGGCATACACCACGTCGAATCCACACTTAGATTTCCAGAGAGAAGAAGGAGGTTGCTCTGATGGCAACCGAAGTCAAGGCCCAAGAGGGCAAACCTGAAGACCGCGTCAAGATCTTTGACACCACGCTGCGAGACGGCGAACAGTCTCCCGGCATCTCGCTGAACGCCGCCGAGAAGCTGGAGATCGCACAGCAGCTCGCGCGTCTTGGCGTCGATGTCATCGAGGCCGGCTTCCCGATCGCCTCGCCCGGCGACTTTGAGGCCGTGCAGCACATCGCGCGCAATGTCGAGGGTCCGGTGATCGCAGGCCTCGCTCGCGCATCGGCTCAGGACATCGACGCCGCATGGAACGCCGTAAAGGACTCCGAGCGCCCGCGCATCCACACCTTCCTCGCCACCAGCGATCTGCACATCAAGTACAAGCTGCAGACCACACGCGAGGACGTCAAGGGCCAGGTCAAGGCAGCCGTCGCCCACGCGCGATCGCTCTGCGAGGACGTCGAGTACTCGCCCGAAGACGGCTCGCGCTCAGACATCGACTTCATGGCGGAAGTCATTCAGATCGCGATCGACGAGGGCGCAACCACGATCAACGTGCCCGACACCACCGGCTACGCGATCCCCGAGGAGTACGCCGCGATGTTCACGGCGCTCTACGAGCGCGTACCGGATCTGCACAAGGTCACGGTGTCGGTGCACTGCCACGACGACCTGGGTCTGGCTGTCGCCAACTCTTTCGCTGGCGTTCAGGCCGGGGCGCGTCAGGTCGAGGGCGCGATCAACGGCATCGGCGAGCGGGCGGGCAACACTTCGCTGGAGGAGTTCATCATGCTGCTCCGGACCAGGCAGGAGAAGATCGGCGGGCTCTGGACCGGGATCCGCACCGAGGAGATCGCCCGCACCAGCCGCCTCGTCTCGCGCATGACCGGCTACGCCGTGCAGCCAAACAAGGCGATCATCGGGCGCAACGCGTTTGCCCACGAGGCGGGGATCCACCAGGACGGCGTCCTGAAGAATCCGCAGACCTACGAGATCATGGAGCCCGAGACCGTGGGCCTCGCCAGCAACAGCCTGGTGCTCGGCAAGCACTCCGGGCGCCACGCGCTGAAGGAGGCGCTGAGTGATCTGGGCTACGACGTCTACGGCGACAAGCTCAACCGCGCGTTCAAGGCCTTCAAGGAGGTCGCCGACCGCAAGAAGGAAGTCAACGCAATGGACCTCGAAGCTCTGATGAGCGACGAGATGCGCGACGACTCCAAGGCTTGGAGCTTCGACGAGTTCGAGCTGACCAGCGCGTCGGAGGGCACTCCCACCGCCAGCGTCACGATGACGCGTCCCGACGGCGAGCAGGTGAGCGGCAAGGGCAGCGGCAACGGCACAATTGAGGCGTTGTTTGATGCGATCAACAGCTGCGTCGGGATCAAGCCGGTGCTCAACGAGTACCGCGTGCAGTCGGTGACGTCCGGTCCGGACTCGATCGGCGAAGTCTCAGTGGTGATCGAGATCGACGGCCGAGAGGCTGCCGGTCAGGGCGTCGCCACTGACACCGTTTGGGCATCGGGCCGTGCGTATGCAAGAGCGCTGACCAACGCCGAGCGCAGGCGCGGAGTGGTCTCCGAGGCCGAGAGCGCGGCGGCCAGCGCCGCAGCCTCCAATCCGGTGGCCCCGTAGGCAAGCGCGATTCTTGCCATACCTCCGCCCGATCGGGCGGAGGTATGGAGGGAATCGCTGATGAAATAGCCTGACGCGCGTGAGCTTGTTGGATGCCATCGACTCCGCCCGCGAGGACTTCGTCTGGAAAGACGGGGAGCGGCTGATCGCGTTTGGTCGTGCTTCGCTTGCGAGCCTGCCGGCGTTTCTGCGCGCTGCGCAGATGGAGGAGTACGCGCTGGTCACCTCTGACCGCGCGCTCGATCAGTTCTCGTCGATCGCGATCGGTGGCGGCGAGATTGCGCTCGGCGCGCAGCGGCGGGTGGTTATTGGGCCAGGTGGCGTATCTGAGCTTGCTGGTGAGGCGCTTGAGGAAGTCGGTGACCTGCCGATCGTCGCCGTCGGCGGCGGCCGCGTGATCGATACTGCGAAGGCGATCGCTGGCGCAAACAAGTCGAAGGTTGCCGCGATCCCCACGACGCTCTCCGGGGCGCCGATGACCGGCGTACACCGTCTGCCCGCTGGGTTTGCGGGCGAGGCGCGCACAGTGCGGCCGGCGATCGTGATCGGCCATCCGGATCTTATGGCCTCGCAGCCGCAGGGTCTGCGGGTCGGGAGCGCTATGAACGCCCTCTCGCACGCGGTGGAATCGCTGTTTGTCGAGGGCGGGAGCGCCGTGCCCCGACTGGCCGGAGCTCGAGCAGTGCGGCTGCTCTTTCGTTCGCTGATTGATGATTCCCTGAACGAGGAGACCCGTCGGTTGCGCCTGTCGTTGGGTGCAATCGAGGCCGGCTACGCGGTCGGCGCCACCGGCTACGCCCTGCACCATGTGATCTGCCAAACGATCGTGCGACTCGGCGAGGTGCCTCATGCTCCGACCTACGGCGTGATGCTTCCCTACACGCTTGAGTTCTACAAGCTTCGCGACGATCTGGTCTGGTCGCTGGTAAGCGAAGAGATGGGCGTGCCTGATCCGTCGATGGCGATTGCGCGGATCTGCGCCGAGGCCGGCAATCCGACGACGCTCACTGAGCTCGGCGTCGCGCCGGAGCGGATCGACAGCGTTGTTGGGGCCGCGGCGGAACGCCGCGAGCTCAACCTCACGCCGGGCGGGGCTACGGAGGAGGACATCCGTTCGCTGATCGAGTCAGCGCGCTAGTCCTGCGCGCAGCCCGTCCCTGATCGCGGGCCAATCATCATCGATCACGCTGTAGTACGCCGAATCTCGCACGCCCTGCGCGGTGTCCATGTGCTTACGGAAGATCCCTTCAAACTGGGCGGGAAGCGTCTCAAGCCCTTTGCGCGAACGTTCGTTGCGAGCGTCGGTCTTGAACTCGATCCGCTGCAGTCCGAGCGTCTCAAAACCGTGGGTCATCATCAGCAGCTTCGCCTCGCGATTGGCTCCGGTCCGCCATGCGGACGGCGAGTACATCGTCATCCCGATCTCGACGCCCCGGTCTGGCAAACGAATCGCGAGGTAGCTGGATGTGCCGATCACAACTCCCGACTCGCTCTGCCGCGTAACCCAGGTGGCCATGCGATCGGCGACGTTCTCGGCCAGCAGGTAGCCGAAGAAGCGGGCGAACTCCTCCCGATCGGGGCGCCCGATCGGGATCCAGCGCCAAATTTCGTCGTGGTCAAGCGCCGCCCACAGTTCGTCTTCATGCTCAGGCGCAATCGGCTCGAGTGAGACGATTGATCCAGAGAGCGGTGTAGAGAGGGCGGACACGCCGGACATCATAGGCCTGTATGTGATAACGTACGCACGTAATGACGCTCGCAAACGACAATGTGACGCCCCTGCACGGGGAGGTTGATCCTGTTGTGGTCGGCCAACGCGTCAAAGCGCTAAGAGAGGCAATGCAGCTCTCGCTCAGGGATCTCGCCGAGCGATCAGGCGTATCGGCGCCGATGCTGAGCCAGGTCGAGCGGGGGGAGACCAGCCCGACGCTGTCGGTCGCCGCACGGATCGCCCGCGGACTCGATCTCACGCTCAGTCAGCTGCTGCGCCTGGACGAATCGCAACACGTCGTGATCGTCACTCGCGACCAGCGTCGCCAGGGCCCGGCCGCACAGGGCCACAGCTACGAAATGATCACCCCGCCGCTGCCAGGTCAGCGTGTCGCGCTCTCAGAGCACACGCTGGAGCCCGGCGCAAGCACTGGCGGCAAGGGAGACGCGTCGATTCACGAACCCGGATCGAGGGAGACGCTGCTCGTCCAGCAGGGACAGCTCGACCTGCTGATCGACGACGAGCGCCGCACCCTTACCGAGGGAGATTCGGTCACCTTCGACGCCGATCTCCCGCACCACTTCGAGAACCCGGGCAAATCCACAACCACCTTCCTTGCAGTTACAGCCGCCGGCCTCCGTCGCGGCTGATTCGACCCCAACAGGAGCCAAGACCAATGCCAAAGACGATGTTCGACAAGATCTGGGAGCAACACGACGTTGCCGACGGTCTGCTCTACATCGACCTGCACCTCGTGCATGAAGTCACTTCACCGCAGGCCTTTGACGGCCTGCGCCTGGCCGGCCGCAAGGTCCGCCGCCCTGACCGCACGATGGCGACCGCAGACCACAACATCCCGACCGATGGGGCGACCACCCTCGCGCAGATCAAGGACGCGCTCAGCCGCAAGCAGATCGAGGTCCTTGAGCAGAACTGCGCCGAGTTCGGCGTACCCGTCCACTCAATCGGCTCCGAACACCAGGGCATCGTCCATGTGATCGGACCTGAGATGGGCATCACCCAGCCCGGCATGACCATCGTCTGCGGCGACAGCCACACGGCAACCCACGGGGCCTTCGGCGCGCTCGCGTTTGGCATTGGTACCAGCGAGGTCGAGCATGTGCTCGCAACCCAGACGCTGCCGCAGAGGAAGCCCAAGTCGATGCGCATCAACTACGTCGGCGAGCTCGGCTTCGGCGTCACGCCCAAGGACCTGATCCTCTACACGATCGGCGAGATGGGCGTTGACGGCGGCGTCGGCTACGTGATCGAGTACGCCGGCGAGGCGATCGAGCAGATGAACATGGAAGGCCGCATGACGGTCTGCAACATGACGATCGAGGGCGGCGGTCGCGCCGGATTGATCGCTCCCGACGACACCACGTTCGAGTGGGTCAAGGGGCGCAAGGCAGCCCCATCATCGGAAGAGTGGGACGACGCCGTCGCGCAATGGAAGGACCTGCGCACAGACGACGGCGCGGTCTTTGACAAAGAAGTGACGATCGACTGCTCAAAGATCTCGCCGCAGGTCTCCTGGGGCACGACGCCGAGCATGGTCACCCAGGTCACCAGCGAGGTGCCAAACCCAGACACGTTCGAGAACGACACGGACCGCGACGGCGCCGAGCGCGCGCTCGAGTACATGGGCCTCACGGCAGGCACCCCGATCCAGGAGATCAAGCTCGATCGCGTCTTCATCGGCAGCTGCACCAACAGCCGCATCGGCGACCTGCGCGCAGCGGCCGAGGTGATCAAGGGCCGCAAGGTGGCAGACACCGTCAACGCAATGGTCGTCCCGGGCAGTGCCCAGGTGAAGATTCAGGCCGAAGAAGAGGGTCTTGACCAGGTCTTCAAGGACGCGGGCTTTGACTGGCGCAGTGCCGGCTGCTCTATGTGCCTGGGGATGAACCCGGACACGCTCGACCCTGGCGAGCGCTGCGCGAGCACCAGCAACCGCAACTTCGAGGGCCGTCAAGGCCGCGGAGGTCGCACGCACCTGGTCAGCCCGCAGATGGCCGCAGCCGCGGCGATCGCCGGACACTTCGTAGACATCCGAGAGTGGGAGAACAACTAATGGAGCCCGTCACAACCGTCGAAGGCGGCGTCACTGTGCTCGACCGCAGCGACGTCGACACCGACCAGATCATCCCCAAGCAGTTCTTGAAGCGCGTCGAGCGCACGGGCTTTGGCGAGTTTCTCTTCTACGACTGGCGCCAGGAGCCCGACTTCGAGTTGCCGGTCAACCCGATCCTCGCCACCGGCCGAAACTTCGGCTGCGGCTCCTCGCGCGAGCACGCGCCCTGGGCGCTCAACGACTACGGCTTCGAGGCGATCATCGCGCCGAGCTTTGCCGACATCTTCTACAACAACTGCTCAAAGAACGGCATGGTGCTCGTCACGCTGCCCGAGGAGCAGGTTCAGGAGATCGGCGCAGCTGGCGACGCGGTGATCGATCTTGCCGCGAAGGTTGTGCGCGCGGGAGGCAAGGAGTACCCGTTCCACATCGAGGAGACGATCCGCCACAACCTGATCCACGGTCTCGACGACATCTCGATCACGCTCCAGGAAGAGCACCAGATCGACGAGTACGAGAAGACCCGCGAGCGCAAGGGGCCAAACACCACCGCGCTGGCGTAAGCGGCTACTCCCGGCCGAAGTACCCGACGTAAAGTCCGCCGG
>JAEYBE010000045.1 GCA_023404495.1 Actinomycetes bacterium
CGGCCCGACGATGGTTCGCGCCAGCGCAAAGAACTACAAGTTCACCGCGATCGTCGTCAGCCCCGAGAGCTACGACGCGGTACTCGAAGAACTCGGCGAAGACGACTGCACGCTCGGACTCGAAACGCGCGAATCGCTCGCCGTCGACGCCTTCAACTACACCGCGCAATACGAAGCGGCGATCAGCACCTGGTTCAACGAGCGCACCGGCAACGTCCCTGATCAATTTGTACGCGCTTACGAGAAGCAGATCGATCTGCCCTACGGCGAGAACCCGCATCAGCGCGCCGCCTACTACGCCGAGATCGGCTCACGCACCGACCTGCTGAGCATGGTCGGCCAGGAGCAGGGCAAGGACCTCTCCTACAACAACCTGCTCGATCTCGACGCCGGCCGCCGCCTGATCGAGGAGTTCGAGCTTCCCTGTTGCGCGATCCTCAAGCACAACAACCCTTGTGGCATCGCCGTGGCGAGCACGATTGAAGAGGCCTACAGCTCGGCGCTGCACACGGATCCACTCTCAGCCTTCGGCGGCATCTACGTCTTCAACCGCGAGGTCGACGGCGAGCTCGCGAAGAAGATGATCGAGAACTTCATCGAGCTCGTCTTCGCACCCAGCTACACCGCCGAGGCACTCGAGGTCTTCTCGGCCAAGGAGAACCTGCGCGTGATGGTCAACAACGAGCGCCGCATCTGGCCCGTGTCAGATCCGGAGCTCCGCGGCGTGCGCGGCGGCCTGCTGCTGCAGGACCGCGACGTCGATATTGACCCGCGCGACGCTATGCAGGTAGTCACCCAAGCCCAGCCGACCGAGAAGCAGTGGGGCGACATGCTCTTCGCGTGGCGCGTCGCCAAGCACGTCAAGAGCAACTCGATCGTCATCGCTCGCGATCTGGCCACTCTCGGGATCGGTGCGGGCCAGATGAGTCGCGTGGACTCGGTCAAGCTCGCGGTCAAGAAGGCGCGGATCGACCTTGCCGAGTCGGTACTCGCGGGCGACGCTTTCTTCCCCTTCTCCGACGGCCCCGAGTACGCGATCAAGGCCGGCGTCACCGCGATCATCCAGCCCGGCGGTTCAAAGCGCGACAACGAAGTCGTGCAGGCCTGCGACGACGCGGGTATCGCGATGGTCTTCACCGGCCGGCGGCACTTCCGCCACTGATCACCGCGGCGCGCCCCAGCCGCGCGTCAGGCTACGTGCCGAATTCCTGGCTCGGATCGGTGCTGGGTTTGGGCTGCTTCTTGGGCGTGCTCTTCGGCGTGCTGGTCTGGCTCGGCGCCTGAGTCTGAGGAGCCGACTGGGTCGTCGTCTGTCGCGCGCGGGCCAGTGCGGCGGCGCGCTCGGCGGCGCGACGCTTGGCAGCACGCCTTTTGGCTGCACGCCGTTTGGCTGCGCGCCGTTTGGCTGCCGCGCGCTTGGCGCGAATCCGCTCGGCGCGGCGCTCGCGCGCCACCTTGGATTTGCGCTCGGACTCTGCGGCACGAAGTTCGGACGTCGTGGCCAACTGCGCCGCAGTCGAAGCGGCAGCAACATTCGGCGGCGACTGATCGCCCGCGGTGCCGAAAACGATGAACGCTCCGACAAGTAGCGCCGCGGCAACGGCAGCCCCGAGCACGATCCTCCCGGCCGGCCTGGACCCGCCGCGAGATGCGAGCAGGGCCGAACCTTTGCGGCGCGTCGCGGTCCGATCCGTTGCGGCGGCCAACAGTTCCGAACTCGGTTCGCACGCCGCCGCGAGCACCCAGACCCGTTTGGCGTGACGACGGCAGTTTTCGCACCCGCGCAGGTGCGCGGCAGCATCTCGAATCTCGTCCGAGTCCGGCGTCAGGGCGCCAAGCGTGAAGCGGCCGACAAGCAAGGCTCGATCAGCGCAAGGTCTGCCCGCCAACGCGCCGTCGTCCGCGATGTTCAGTTCGGCCTCGACGCGATCGACAAACAGCGACTCGGCGTCCGGCCGCCGGTAGATGACCCGCAGCGTCTCCGGCAATAGCTCGGCCTGCGAGAACCGCGCGCGAAGGTCGTCGGCGACGGCGGCGAGCGCACTTGGCTCTCCGGCCCCAGCGACGAGCGAAGTCTGTGCATCCAAGGCGTTGCGCGCGCATCGGAAGGTGGCTTCGGCCAAGAACTCTTCGCTGTTTTGGTGTGCGTCTCCGTCGAGCTCCGAGAGGAACAGGCCGTGACAAGCCTGGCGGTAGAAGAGCTCAACCTCGCGCGGCAGCGATCTGGTGGCTGCTTCGCCCAGCCGGTCCGAAACGGACGAGACGACCTGCGGCTTTGAGCTCGAGCATGTGGCCGCGAGCGATCGGTCGACACGCGCAGCCCGCGCGGTGTTCATCTGGTCACCAACACCTTGATTCTTGAACTGGCCTTGCTCGCCCAGGGCCAGGTGCCGGTCGGGCGCACGACGGCCCGGAAGGTGAACAGAGTCGGACGCGTGACGCGCGTAAACCGGTGCTTCCAGGCGAAGGTGCCGCCGCGGCGCGCAGTGACGCTGCCGACCTCTTGCCATCTGCGGCCGTCCAAAACCTCAATCTGAACACGCGCGCCGGCCGCCGCGGCAGCGGCACCGGACAGCTTGCCAGAGAGGGTCAACTTCTGCCCACGCGCGAGGCGCGCCTTCGAGCGCCGCACCACAAGCTTCAGTTTCTGGCGGACCAGGATCGAAGCCGACGCCGAGTCATCAGAACCCGAGCCCGGCCGGTACGTGAATACGACTCTCCGCGCGCCCTTCGGCCTGACCTTGAACGTGAATGCGCCGGCGGAAGTTGTCGTGGTCGTGCCGAGCGAGCTGACGCCGGAGGCCTGCCCACCCACGGCGACGGCGGACACGTCGAGCACCGCTCCGCCGACTGGAGAGTTGTCCCTTGTGCGGACTTGCCCGCGAATCGTCACGGCTTTGCCACCAACGCCGTCGATCGTCGCCGAGCTCACGGTGACGGTCGGCGCCGTTCTCGAAAGCGGCTCGACCGGCGGATCCGTGGGCGATTGCGAGCCGTCGCCGCCGGTTGGTCCGGTAGCTCCCGTTGGCTCCGTGCTTCCCGTCGGGCCAGTAGTGCCGGTTGGTCCGCTCGTGCCCGTCTCGCCGGTCGGCTCGGTGGATCCCGTTGGTCCAGTCGGCTCGGTGCTTCCGGTCGGTCCGGTCGCTCCAGTCGGACCGGTGCTTCCCGTCGGTCCAGCCGTGCCCGTCTCACCCGTCGCCTCGGTAGAACCCGTCGGTCCGGTGGTGCCGGTTGGCTCGGTGGTTCCCGTGGGTCCGGTCGATCCGGTCGACCCCGTGCTTCCCGTCGGTCCAGTCGTGCCAGTCTCACCCGTCGATTCTGTGGTCCCGGTCGGTCCAGTCGCTCCGGATGTTCCAGTGGAGCCCGTCGATCCGGTGGAGCCGGTGGTACCCGTTGATCCCGTGGAGCCTGTGGAACCGGTGGAGCCCGTCGATCCCGTGGAGCCCGTCGATCCTGTGGCGGACGTTGATCCACCGCCCGATGGGCTGGGGATCGTGAACGGCACCGGCTGGTTCGCGCCGATGTTCCCAGCAGCGTCCTCCGCGTAGACCGTCGCGGTGTGCGATCCGACGGCAAAATCGCCGAGTTCGACTGAGAAGCTCGCGCTCGTCGAGAGCGGACACGGCACCGCGACAACGAACACCCCCGCGCATCCACCACCGAGGTTGACTTCGTTGCGGCGCACCCCGTCGACGCTCAACCAGTAGCGCTTCACGCCGCCGCCAATATCGCCAATCGAAGCGGTCAGGCTGCGCTGCCCGGACGCTGCGTTCGCACCTGAAAGAGTGCCGGCCGATGCGCTCAACGTCGGCGCGCTGTCGTCTTTGAGATCAACGCGCGCCGAAGCCAAAGTGCTCTGGGCCACAGTGACACCAAGCGCCAAACATCCAAGCGACTGCACGCATTGAACCCCGAGCTGCAAACTACTGGCGTTGATTCCCGATGCCTCAGTCAACGAGTTCGAGACGGTGCAACCGGACGTCACGCCGTTGCACTCGCCGGAATAGGTGTTGACGCCGCCGATCGTGCGGCGAAGCCCGGCGCTCATCTTCGGTCTCGTCAACAGGCTGAGATATGAGATCGAGATCGAACGGCGCACGGAGTAGCCGGAAATCGTTGTGCCGGCTGGTGCGTCAAACGCGTACCCGGCGTTCTCGTTCTCCCCGAGGTACGTGCCGACGGCCGAAACCGAAAGCGACGGACACGACCCACTGAGCGTGAATGCCGTGAGCAATGAGCCCGAAGAACGACGCTCCACCCAAGCCGAGTTGGCGACCGACTGGCCCGAAGGTCCTGAACAGCTGTAGACGCTGTAAGTGCCGGCACTTGCCGTGCCGGCACTCAGAGCCATCAAGCACAGAGCAGCGATCGCCGCTGTCGCGGTGATCGCGAAGCGGCCAGCAACGCTTGTGTTCTGCCGAGCCTTGAGCAACTTTCCAACTCCGAATAATCGGTGCCTCGCCCAATCCGAGTTACGGGCGAGGCCTGATTGAAGCTAACTGAGATTACCGCCCGCGGCAACCCACGCACGCCGTTGCATGCCTGTGGCATGCAAGCGCGGTGCGCGGTGCGCCGGGGTTACTGCAGATCGAATTCCGCGCCGCTGTCGTCTGAGGGTTCGGACGGCGCCGCCTGCGGCCCAGGCGCCGGCTGAGCAACTTCAGGCGCGGTCTGCGGAGCGACTGCCGGCGCCGCAGATGCCTTGGCCTTCTTCTTCGCGGCCTTCTTCTTCGCCGCCTTCTTCTTGGCAGACTTCTTCGCGGTGGTCGACTTGCTTGCCGCGCCGGCGCCAGCCGCCGAAGCGGCCGACTTCGAGCCGGACGTGGCCGCCTTCTCGTCTCCCCCAGAAACCTGATTTGCGACCGCGTAGCCGCCCACCGCAACCGCGGCCACCGCCGCGACAACAGCCGCCGCCTGAGCCGCCGCGCCCATTCCGGCTCCGCCGGCTGCCGCTCCTCCGGCCGCCCCGGATCCACCGGCAGAGGCCCCGGCTCCAGCTCCCGCGCCGCCCGCGGCAGCCGCACCTGCGGCACCCGCACCGACCGCCGCCCCGGTCAGCGCGATCAGCAGCAATCCACTCGGAATCGTCACCGCCGCGAGCCCGCGCGTACCGAGTACGTGGCGGCGGCAGCCTGAGCAGTTCTCAAGGTGGCTGACCGCCTCCTCGTAATCCTCCGTGCCCGGTTCAAGCGCGCCGAGCGCGTACTGATTGATCAGCGTCGCGCGGTCCTCACACCAGTTGCCTTCCTTGATCGAGGCAAGCACCGGGCGCATCTTGCGCGAGACCTCGTCCATGATCTTTTCCATGCGCTTGGGGCGCACACCGACCTGCTCAGCGGCCTCCGGCCGCGAGAGACCGTAGACATAACAGAGCGTCGCCGCGCGCAACTCGCGCTGGCTCAGCGAGGCGCGCATTCCCTCGACAAACTGTGTGAACTCACGCTGCTGATCGAGCGTCTCCTCGATCGGATTCTCAGCGCCAAGCGTCTCAAGCACGACCGGGTCTGCGTGGCGATCCGGATGCAGCGTGCGGTACTCGTCGATCGCGCGGCGATAGGTCATCTGCACGAGCAGGCCCTTGCGGTTGTCCACCTGCTGGCCGTCTTGAAGCTTTGTGTAGAGCCCGTACCAAGCCTGGTTGTAGAACCCGTCCATGTCGAGGTCGGCGAAGCGGATCTTGGAGGCCGACAGTTTGCCCGAGACCGCACGAACAACGTCGGTCTTGAAAGCCTCGTACTCCTCGCCGATCACGCGATCGGCATCGATCGGCAATCCGGCGCTAGTCATCGAACTCGGCGGCGTCGGCGATCATGAACAACGCGACGGCGGCGCCGAGTGCAGCCGATATGTGACCGGGCACGCCCATGCGATCCGCCGGCGCGCAGGCAAGGGCGGCGTGGATAGAGGCAGCGGATCGGCGCGCAAGCGCAACGCCCTCGCCGCCGGCACGCAGTCCCGCAAAGAGCTCATCGCGGTCGTCGATCATCATGATCTCGGTCTCGTCAATCGCGCTCGAGATCCAGATCTGCGGGTCGTAGCCGGTGTCACGCGCGTGCACTTCGAGCGCACGCGCAGACAGTCGGGCAAGCCCGGCGGACGCGTCCTTGAGCATCCGCGCGTGTTCGCCGCCGGCCTCAGTGGCCTCGAAGATCTGGGCGATCATCGCCACATCGACCGCCGCGTTGCCCGCCAGGCACAGGAGGTCCTGCGCCGTGAAGGTGCACTCGGTCTCATAGGTGGTGCCCGTGAAGTTTCCGCCGCCGGCGATCGCAGCGATGTGCCCGTCGGCGACGACCTGGCGACCCTGCGCCGAAAACTCTGCCAATGCGCGCTCGAACGGCGTCATGGCGCCACCAGCACATTCACACTCTTGCTGACCTTCGTCTTCCACGGCCAGCTCTTGTTCGCCCGAACGACCGCGCGGAACGTGAATCGAGTCGGTTTGGTGACTCGCGTGAAGCGGTAACGCCACTTGTAGGCACCGGATGCAGAGGTGTCGGTGACATCGACAGCGCGCCAGCGGTTGCCGATCTTGACGTCGATCTCAACCGGTGCGCCGTCCGCCGCCGCGCCGGCGCCGGCGAGCCGGCCAGTGAGGGTCAAAAGACCACGCGGTTTAACGCGCGCACGAGAGCGCTTGACAGATAGATCGAGTTCCTCGCGCACGATCGCAGTCGTGACCGCCGTCCCAAGCGAGATCGGTGTCGGGCGGAACACGACCGAGACGCGCTGCGCGCCGCGTGGCGAGACCTTCACCGAAAAGCGTCCGGCAGCTGTCGTGGTGATCGATCCGAGTGAGCGCTCGGGTGCGTTGAAGACTCCGAGGTCGACCGAAGTGACCTCGAGCTGGGCCCCACTGATCGGGGTGCCCGTTTCTGTGGTGAGCGTGCCTTCGACGGTCACGGACTTGCCCCGTGCCGAAGAGATCACGCTGCGGTCGGCGCGGACCATCGGTCGCTCAACGGCAGGAGAACCGTTGACAGGATTGAGCGAACCTTGGTCACGCCCGCCGGCAGTGACTGTGAAGAGAAAGTTTTCGATGCTGCTGACATTGCCCGCCGCGTCGATTGCACGCACGCTGCCCAGGTGCAGACCGTTGATGAACTCGCCGGTGTCGACAGAGAACGGCGCAAGGCCACCCGAAGGGCAGGGCTGGCGCAGCGTGTAAGGAGTGCCGCAGCTGCCGCCGGCACTGACAGTGCGGGCCGAGCCGCCGTCAATCGTCAGCTCGACGCGCGCGACGCCGCCCCCGACATCGGTCGCCGTGACGTCGAGACTCTGGGTGCCTGCGATCGCAGTCGAGCCAGGCAACGTCCCGCCGATCGCCACGATCTGCGGGATCGTTGAGTCTTCCAGGTCGACCCTGGCTGAGACGAACGTGCTGCTGAAGTTCGTCAGGCGATTGGCCGGGCAGCTGCTGGGCGAACCGATGCAGTAGGTGCCGAGCGCCAAGCGGGTGAGCGAGATGCCGGTGCGTTGAACAATCGCCTCGGGAACGACGCAGTCGGTTACGACAGCAGAACAGTCGCGATCGACCACCGTGGATCCGTTGCTCTCGCGTAGGCCGGCCGAAACGGCCGAGTTGCCACTGGAATCGGCGAAGTCCAGATCCACGGACCGGGTCAGCCGGTAGGCGGCGATCGTGGTGCCGGTCGGCGGGTCGAAGACGTACTCTCCGCCGTCGCCACTCTCAAATGCGTCTGTTGTCGAAGCGCTCACGCTGAGATCACCGCACACCGATCCGAAACTGAAGAGCGGCGTCTGGGGCGAGTTCTCCACCGACGTCAGCCACGCGGAATTCGGCAGCGCTTGGCCCGAGGGACCCTCGCACGCGTACACGCTGTACGTCGCAGCACTCGCGGATGAAGTCGTGAAAAGCCCGAGCACGAACAGCGTCAGCGGCAGACTGACTGCCATCAAGATCCGGCTGGTGCGTGTCACGGGATGAATTCGCATCTCTATGTGAGAAAGACCCCATTGAAAGTGAATGGTTGTGGTCTACTGAAAATCTAACTGCCGGCCGCATCCGGTAGCTCATTCCCACGGATCGCGACAATACCGCGCGGTGAGCTGATTTCCGAATGCGACCAGCAGCGGCGTCCCCATGGCAAGGGTGCTGCGGAGTGCCGACCCAACTGGTCCCGATCGTCCTTGATCAAGCGCTCGAGCAAAGGACTCGAATGACGTTCGCGGCATCTGCCCGAAACCGGAACGTCCGCCATCGCCGAAAGCAGCGCCGGAGCCCCCCGGCGCATAGATGGCTTGTCCTGCCCTGCCACGTTTCGCACGGGACATCCGACTGACACTGGGGGGCTAAAAGCCGCATCAGCCTCCGCGTGCGAAGTTGCGTGTCCGGAAAACCGCTCCGGATCCTTGATGTGAACCTCATGTTCCACATCTGTATGTCGGGACGGGGCGATCTATTCCCCCCCCCTTTGATGCTGCCGGAGGGATTAGCGCTTTCGCGAGCGCTTGCGGGGCTCGCGTTCGGAGTCCTTCTTCAGACGCAGATCTTCCTTGGCGATGCGCTGGAGGATCTTGCCGAACGCCTCTTCTGCCGCCTGGTCCATGTTCACGCGGAACGAGGCGAGCACGGTCTCGGTGGCCAGCGGGCGCAGGGCCTCGATTGCCTCAACAACGCTTGGAAAACTCTCCGGCGGCAGGCCGGCCTTCTCCTGCGGGCGCACGACGCCGACGTCGACCATCTTCGTGAACGCGTCGGCAATCGCGCGCGAGTGATCGTTGACTTTCTTGAAGAGGTCAAACAGCACGTCGACAGGTACGCCGAGCTCGATCGCCTTGATGCCGGCGCGCAGCAGCGTCGGGCTGAGAACTTCGTAGCGGTCATCGCCGAGCGGGATCGCGAAGCCGAGTTCGACCGACTGCTTGATCATTCGCGAATCGATGTCGCCGATCTCCTTGGCCAGATCCGCGAGGCTCATGACCTCCGACTGCTCTTCGGCGAATGGCGTCAGCACCAGGTTGCGCAGATCGCCGATGTTGTCGCCGGTCTCTTCGGCGCGCTCGACCAGCCGCTGAATCGCGGTCAGATTGAAGCCGCCGGCCTGCAACTGCTGTATTAGTTCAAGCCGGGCGATGTGGCGTTCGCCGTAAAAGCCGATACGACCCTGTACGTCGGGTGCGGGGAGCAACCCGCGCGACTGGTGCGCACGAATGTTGCGCACAGTCATTCCGGTGTGCTGCGCCAGTTCGTCAATCGTCAGTTGGTCAGTGGTTTTGGTCGCCATCGAGCAGAAATCCTACATTCAAGTCGCACTTGCATGGAACATGATTTCATGTAACATAGCCGCATGACACTTGCCTCACTTTCCCCCTTTCTGGCTGCTGCCGAGACCGTCGCCCCAGCAGGCGGTGCAGCGCTAAAAGAAGTCTTTATCGCCACGATCATGGGCGGCGTCGCCTTCGGTGGCGTCGTATTCCTTGCCCTGGGTCACCGCAGCGGCCGCATCCACTGGCTGCAGACAATCGGCGATTTCGCCGGACGCCAGACCGGCCTGCCGGCGTGGGCCGCGCTGCCGCTGGCGCTCTTGACCGGCTCGTTGCTGGCTGCGGTTTTCGGCCTCTATTGGGACATCTCGCTGCACCTGAACAACGGTCGCGACGAGGGCCCGCTGGCCAACCCCTCGCACTACTTCATCCTGATCGGTCTGCTCGGCGTCTTCTCCGCCGGCGTGCTCGCGATCACGATGCCCAAGCCGGGCACCAAACCAAGCCCGTGGGCCGTGCGCCTGGCCGAAGGCTGGTACGCACCGGTCGGCGGCATTCTGATCGCCGTGTCCGCCGCCTTCGGACTCGTCGGTTTCCCGCTTGACGACCTCTGGCACCGTCTCTTCGGCCAGGACGTGACGCTCTGGGGTCCGACCCACCTCTTGATGCTGACCGGCGCCGGGCTCTGCTTGATCGGGGCCTCGGTGCTGCTGACCGAAGGCAGCCTTGCGACCGACCGCGTCCGCGGGGACCGCAAGCCGACTTCGCGCGAGCGCTTCGTCAGCAAGGGCAGGCGCGCGATGGCCGGCGGCGGATTGCTCGCGGCGCTGTCGATCTACATGGGCGAGTTCGACTACGGAATTGCGCAGTTCCAGCTCGTCTTCCACCCGCTGATGGCGATGGTCGCCGCCGGCGTGGCACTCGTCTATGCGCGCATGACCGCCGGCAAGGGCGGTGCGGTGCTTGCGGCGTTGTTCTTCCTGCTCGTGCGCGGCGTGCTCACGCTGATCGTGCATGAGGGTTTTGGCAAGCCGGTTGCCCACTTCCCGATCTTCCTCGGCTGCGCTATCGCGGTGGAGCTGGTGGGCCTCGCGATGAGCGGCCGCATCGCCAAGAATCCGGTCCAGTTCGGCATCGCATCGGGCGCCGCGATCGGAACCCTCGGCCTGATCACCGAATGGGGCTGGAGCCACGTCTGGATGATCTACCCCTGGACCGAGACACTCCTGCCGGAGGGCGCGATCATTGGCTTCCTTGCGGCGATCGCCGGAGGTTGCATCGGGGCCTGGATGGCCAACTCGCTGATGTTGCGCGCACGGCCGACCGGCGCTCTGCGTTACGCGCCGATCGCGTCATTCTTTGTCGTGATCGTGCTCGCCGGCTACGGCCTCGTGCAGGATTCGCCCAAGGGCCTGACCGCGACCTTCACCAACACGCCGGCGCAGACCGACAAGGCCGGCACCTGGGTGAACACGACCGTCAAGCTCAACACCACCAAGTTCGACCAGGACCAGAAGTGGGCGAAGCAAATTGCTTGGCAGGGGCCAGGCTTTGTGGTCGCCGATCTCGAGCAGATCGGCCCCGGCGAGTACCGCACGAGCGAGCCGCTCCCGGCGTTTGGCAAGTGGAAGTCGATGGTGCGCTTCCACAGCGGCAGCTCGATGATGGGCGCGCCGGTCTTCGAGCCCAACGACCCCGCGATCCCGGCGGCAGAGGTGCCTGCCCTGCCGCTCGTCACTCGCGAGCTCAAGCCCGACCGCGTCGTGCTCCAGCGCGAGGCGAAGTTTGAGGGCGGCTGGCTGCCGATGCTGGGGTACCTCGTGATGTTCGCCGTCGCAATGCTGCTGCTTGGTCTGCTGGCTTGGGGAATCCAGCGCATCAGCAAGCCACTGACCGACGAACAGGAGTCAGGCGGGGGTCTTGAGGAGCCGAGCCTCGGACCCGTGCGCAGCAGCGGGCCCAAACCCAGCGGCACTCCGCGCACCACCTGATACCAGAGCTACAAGGCCCGGGGGGCGGGAGCCTTTTCAGGTTCTAGGATTCCCCCGGGTCCTTAGCTCAACTGGTAGAGCATCGGGCTTTTAACCCGACGGACAGGGTTCGAGTCCCTGAGGACCCACTTTGATTCGCTGACTGGCGCGATCTCGTCGATGCTCGCCCGTCAGATTCTCGGTCACGACCGGAAGGTCGCTCCCTCGAACTGTCGGGCTGCGCGTCGACGATCTCACACCATTCAGCGCCTCAAAGTTTCGTGGGTTGGTTGATGTTCAGGCTTCGACCAGGGCTGCCAGCCGGTCGTACGTCTCGAGCATGCCTTCTTCCATGCCGGTGTCCTTCATTGCTTCCAGCGCTTCGGGCGCGCCGAAGACCGCTGTTGCCGTGAGGCGAGTGCCCTGCTCTGTTGGCTCGAACTCCATCGTCTCCAGGCTGACGTGGCCGGGGGCTCCCAAGTACTCGAAGGTCTGGACGATGCGCTCGTTCTCTTTGACTTCGTGGTAGACGCCGCGGAAGGCGTGCTCGGGTTCGCCGCCGTCCTGGCCGACGTGGACGAATCGCCAAGCTCCGCCGGTGCGGGCGTCGAGTTGCTCGGCGCGGGTCGTGTAGCTGGCCGGGCCCCACCACTGCTCCACCTGTTCTGGCGTGGTGTAGGCGCGGAAGACCTTCTCGGGCGGCGCGGCCAGCTCGCGTTCCACCCGCAGGTGCTGCTCGTAGTAGGTCACTTTTGATTCGCTCATCTCACTGCTCCTTTGCCAGGTACTCCGCGAGCGAGTCGATGCGCTGGACGAAGTGCTGCTTGTAGGTCTCCAGTTGATCGATCGCGGCATCGAGCGAACCCTCCACCGGCGAGACGATCTGCTGCTTTCCCGACCGCCGCTTTGCGATCAGGCCCGAACGCTCGAGCACCTTGAGGTGCTTCGAGACCGCCGCGAGACTCATCTCATAGGGCTCGGCCAGCTCGCTCACTGAGAGTGGCCTGCGCGCGACGCGCGTGAGGATGTCCCTGCGCACGGGGTCTGCGAGGGAACCGAAGATCGAGTCGAGCGGGGTTGGGGCTGCAATTGATTCAACCATTTGGTTGAATGTTAGCCGATCCGCCTCTTTGACGCGCAAGTCGGGGCGCCATTCCTTTGCTATCTAATTTCTCAGCTAACTCTCAGGAACCGCACATGCACGCTTAACCGCAATCCGCTTAAATGAACCAGTGAGCACAACGGAGCCGATTCGCCGGTTTGAGCGAGCTTGGCGTCTCGGGTGTGCATCCGGCCTTTGAGCGAGGGCCAGTTGTTTCAAACCGCTGTGCATGACGGCTCCGGCGCCACGAGGTTTCCCCCTCATCCGCCGGGGCCGTTTCACTTTTGTTGCTCAGTGGATGCGGTGGCCCTGGTTGCGCAGGCGCTCGGTGTAGGCACGTGCCTCAACCGCTCGCTCGAGCATCTCGGGATCGCGACCGGCGCGGCGCAGGACGTCAGCGGCCGAGGTCCACGACTCTCCTCGCGTGGTCTGCCGTTCGGCGGCTCTCGCCACGGGCTGCTGCTGATCAATCGGCCGGCGCCAATCCATGCCATTTCTGTCGGCCGCAGGGCGCGCGTGCTTGAACTAACGCAATGTTGTCCGCGACTTTGGCAGGCGGCGCGGGCTAGGCAGCGTCGCGCTGCGTCGCCGCCCAGACCTGGGCGATGATCGCGAACTGAAGCGGCAGCCGTGCCCACAGTGCCCACGCCGGGAACTGCTTGAAGCGTTCCGGGTTGACCGCCATGTTGATGTTCGCCGGAAACACGGCGATCAGTAGTGCGATCAGGCCGCGACCGGCGTGCTTTCTGACGCTCGGGATCAGCACGCCCACGCCGCCGAGGAACTCAGCGACTCCCGAAACGTAGACGAGCGCCTTCGGATTGGGCAGTCCGCGCGGAACGATCGCGGTGAAAAACTTCTCAAGCCAGAAGTGCGCCGAGCCCGTCGTCATGAACGTGAGCGCGGTGGCGATCTGCAGCGGTGTCGCGCGGCGAACCATCGCCGGGGAGACTACCTGCTTGTTAGCGTCTGCCCCCAGGTGCATCTGGCTGATCAACTCGTCGCGCTGGGCGGAGCCTTTCTGGTGGCCGCGCTGCTCGCGCGCGCCGGCCGTCAGATCGACCTACCGACGATCCCGCTCTTCATCCTCGCCGGAATCCTCCTCGGTCCCAACACCCCGGGAATCGTGCTCTTTGAGAACCCGGCGGATCTGAAGCTACTGGCGACGCTCGGCCTGATTTTTCTGCTCTTCTACCTGGGCCTCGAGTTCTCGATGGAACGGCTCGTGGAAGGCGGTGGCAAGCTCGTGGGGATCGGCGCTGCATACATCGCGATCAACGTCGGCGGCGGGTTTGTCTTTGGCCTGACACTCGGATGGGGCTTCGAAGAGGCGCTCGTGCTGGCCGGGGTGCTCGGCATCTCCTCGAGCGCGATCGCCACGAAGATCCTCGTCGAGCGAAAGCGAATGGACTACCCCGAGACGCCGCTGATTCTTGGGATCATTGTGATCGAGGATCTCTTCCTCGCGCTCTACCTCGCGGTCGTAACACCAGTGATCTCCGGTGCCGGCGACACGACCGAGATCGCCAAGGATGTGCTCGTCGGGTTTGTTTTCCTTGCGGCACTGGCCGCCGTCGCCCGCTGGGGAACTGCGATCGTCGCGCGGCTGCTCAACAGCGACTCAGACGAGTTGTTGATCGTCGCGGTTGTGGGACTGACTGTGCTCGTCTCCGGCATCGCCGAAGAGCTCGGCGTCTCGGACGCGATCGGCGCATTCATGGTCGGGCTGATCATCGGCGAAACCGTGCTGCGCGAGCGCGTCGAAACCAAGATCCTTCCGCTGCGCGACCTCTTCGGCGCTCTCTTCTTCTTTCATTTCGGTCTGCTGCTCGTGCCGGCCGACGTACTCGATCTCGCCCCCCTGGTCGCGATCGCCGTTCTGCTGACGATGCTGCTCAACTGGATCGCCGGCGTATTGGCCGCGCGAGTCTCGGAGCTCGGTCGGCTCGAAGCCGCTCGCATCGCGCTGACGGTCTTCGCCCGCGGGGAGTTCGCGCTGATTCTGGTCACGCTCGCCGGGACCGCCGGGCTGGACCAGCGGATCTCGTCCTTCACCGCCGGCTACGTCTTCGTGCTGGCGATCATCGGACCGCTGCTTGCATCGCGCGCCAAGTACCTGCTGGCGTTTTTCCCGCAACGCTTGTTCCCTGCGGAACGAAGCGCCCCCGAAGGAACCGCCTAGTAATCTCCAGGCCAGCCACGGCCCCATCGTCTAATGGTTAGGACGTCGGCTTTTCAAGCCGAAAACCGGGGTTCGACTCCCCGTGGGGCTACTTGCTCGCCAGCTCTCCAGTGGGAGTCACGGCAGACCAGGTCGCACCGAAGGACTCCTTGTCGTTGCCAAGCACACTGTCCTCGCCCTGGTCGTCCGAGAAGTAATAGAGCGGGTGTCCGCCGTAGGTCAGCTGGTTGGAATCCTTCGCGTACTCGACAGCGCCGACCTTCTCGCGTTCGATCGCGCCGGAGATGCTCACGCCGCGCCCGACGATCACCGGCAGCCACTTCCAGGCGCACTCGCCGCGACAGTCGAGCGTCTTGCCTGAGTCTGTCCGGAAGGTGTAGAGGGTCCGCTCTTCCTGGCCGGCGATGACTTCGCCGACCTTCGACTTCTTGGTCGAAAGCGGCACCGCGCCGTCCGCGTCGGTGATCGTCACCTCGACCGATGCCCCGGGCGCGCCGGTGTACGCGGTCTTGCCCTTGGGCTTGTCGTCGCCGCCGCAGCCGACCAATGTGATCGCCAGCACGGCGATCAGCAGCAGCCCGCTCAGCTTCGTTCCTTGGCTCATTTTCTCCATGCTCATATAACAACCGTAAACGAGAAAGGACGCCCTCCCAGGTGGCGCCCTTTCTCTGCTCGGTTTCTACTCGGGGGGAGTCGCGCGGGCTGCTCGGTAAAGCCGCGCCAACCGAAGTGAGATCCTGATTCCACCCGTGGCCGTGGCTGACCTGCCGGCGCGCTCACTCTGGCAGCGAAGTTGCAGGTGTCAGCACACGCCACATGATCTCGGTGAGGCCCTGCGCCACGCGCGCGGCCTGCTCGTCTGTCGCATCGCGCCCGACCATCTGGTGCAGCGCACGTTCACCGGTCCAGGCCATAACTTCGGCGATCGTCGCCACCTCCCGATCCGAGAGCCGCGGGTCGCGCTCGCGAATCGCCGGTGCGATTGCGTCGCCGACGGCCTTGATCACGGACTGCCAGTCCTCGCGCGTCTCGGCGTCGTACTCGGCGAGTTCGATCAGGCTCGAGAGCACACCGGCATGCGCTCGCCAGAGGCTGACAATCTCCTCGGCAGAAGCCGCGAGCTTCTCGCGTCCGGCGGCTGGCTCGGAAATGAATGTCGCCGTGACCCGCTGGAATTCCCGCAGTTCTGTGGCGGCAAGTCGCGAGACCAGTGCGCGCTTGTCGCCGAAGTGCAGATAGAACGTCGCGCGAGAAACGCCTGCGGCCTCAACGATCCGATTGACCGACAGTCCCGCCAGCGAAGCGCCGGAATCGAGCAGTGTGATCGTCGCGTCGAGGATCCGTTGCTCGGTCTCGCCGCTGGTCATGCGGCGGTCGATCCGTTGTTGATCGTTGGCGCTCAATTTCAGGCGGGAGTAAAGCGCACCGGAATCGTCTTGTGCTGGTTCAGAAAAAGCGACTCTGCGCGGACGGGATCGCCGGCGAGCTCCATGTCGGGCAGCCTGCGCAGCGTCTCCTCGATCATCGTCTTGAGTTCAAGACGCGCAAGTGCCGCGCCGAGGCAGAAGTGACGTCCGCCGGCCCCGAACGCCTGATGCTGCACACGCGGCCGCGTCACATCAAACTCCTCCGGGCGATCGAACACCGTCTCGTCGCGATTGCCCGAGACGTACCAAAGGGCGAGCTTGTCGCCCTCTTTGATCATCTGGCCGTGCATCTCCACGTCGCGGGTGGCGGTCCGGCGCATGTACGCGAACGCCGGGAAGCAGCGCAGGCACTCCTCGACCGCGTCCTCGATCTTCTCCGGATTGTCGATCAGATACTGCCGCTGGTCGGGGTGCTCGATGAGTGCAAGCATGCTCTGCCCGTAGACCGCACGTGTGCTGTCGTTGCCCGCGGCCATCAACAGGCCGAAGGTCGCAACCAGCTCCTCGTCGGTCAGCTTTTCGCCGTCGACCTCGGCCTCGGCCAGCGCGGTCGTGAGATCGTCAGTCGGGTTCTCGCGCCGTTCGGCGATCATCGGAAGCACGTACTCGAAGGCTTCGCCGATGATCTTGATGATGTCGTCAAAGTCAGGGCGATAGTCGGGATCCTCGTATCCGATAACGCCGTTCGACCAGGCGACCAGCCGCGGGTCATCCTCGATCGGCGTGCCGAGCAGAGAGCCGATCACGCGCGCGGTCACGCTCGCGCCGATGTCGTGGACGATGTCGCACTCGCCGCGCTCTGCGACTCCGTCGATCGCGTGAGAGACGATCGCGCGGATCGCCTCGGCGTGCGCCGCGATCCGGCGCGGGGTGAAGGCTTGCTGGAAGAGTGCCTTCATCCGGTCGTGCCTTGGCGGATCCTGAGCGATCGGCTGCATCCGCATCAGGTCGAGCGGCACCCCCATGTCGTCGTTGAGCATGATCCCGCCGCGCTCAGACGAGAAGGTCTCCCAGTCGAGGCTGATCGTGCGCAGGTCCTCGTGCCGCACAACGGACCAGAAGCCGGCCTCCTCGGGGAACTGCGAGATCGGCGAAAAGTGCATCGGGCGCTCGGCGCGCAACCTGGCGAAGATCTCGTACGGAGGCGACTCGCGCCAGAGCGCGTGGTCGGAGAGGTCGATGTTTTCGAGGTCTGTTGTGATGGTGGCGGGCGTCATACCCGCCACCATAACAGATAGATGGACAGTATGTCTATCTAAATTGCGACCCGCGCGGGTTCGGCGCGTGGCGGCGCCACCGGCGCAGATGCTTCGCCGCGAACCTTCGGCAGCCATTCGAGCCAGCGCGGGAGGTACCAATTGGCTTCGCCGAGCAGCTTCATCGTCGCCGGGAGCATGACCGCGCGGATGATCGTCGCGTCGAGCAGAATCGCCGCGGCCAGGCCCACGCCCATCTGCTTCATCGGGAGGAAGCCGAGCGAGGCGAAGATTCCGAACACAGCGACCATCACGATCGCGGCGCTGGTGACAACACCGGCGGTCGAACGGATGCCGAACCTGACCGCCTGGTCGCTGGGCATGCCCGATTCACGAGCTTCGCGCATCCTCGAGAGGATGAACACGTGGTAGTCCATCGAGAGACCGAAGAGGACGACGAACAAAAACAGCGGCAGGAACGGCCAAACCGCGCCGTTGGGCGTGAAGCCGAGCAGTTCGTGCCCCCAACCGTGCTGGAACACGAGTACGAGCACGCCGTAGGCCGCCGCAACCGAGAGCAGATTGAGCACGATCGCTGTCAACGGAATGACGATCGATCGGAAGGTGATCAGCAGCAGGATGAACGCCAGACTGAGCACGAACGCGAACACGTAGGGCGCGCGCTGCTTGAGGTTGTCGCTGAAATCAAGCGACGCGGCCGCGTCGCCGGTCACGTTGGCCTGCGATCCAGCAACCGTTCCGAGCGTCTCCGGAATGATCGTCTCCCGGAGCTCCTTGAGCCGGGCGATGCCGACATCCTTGTCGTCACCGCCGAGCGTCGGGACCACGATCTGGACAACCTTGCCGTCTCGGCTGTAATTGTGCTCGACCGGAGCCAGGTACCCGTCTGTGTTTGCGACGCGTGTGTCGAACGCGTCGATCGCCGCGCGTGAGTCGGTAGCGCGGGTGTTCTCGGCCTCGTACACAACAGTCGCCGTCGTGCCCTGACTCGGGAATGCCTTCTCGAGCTTGTTGTAGGCAGAGAGCACGGCGAGGTCCTTCGGCATGTCGGCGATGCCGATGTCCTGGGTCTTCATCTGCAGGGCGGGATAGGCCATCGCGAGCAGGACAGCCGTGGCGAGCACCGCGGAGACCGCAGGCCGCTTGAGGACCAGATCGACGATCGTCGCCCACATGCCGCTGGTCTCGCCGGCTGCAGCACGCCGCTCGCGACGCTTGCCGATGAACGGAATCCGCGGCCGATCGACCTTTGCGCCCCAGGCTGAAAGGAGCGCCGGAAGGACCGTCAGCGAGCCGATCATCGCGACCGCGACGACCATCATCGTGGCGATCCCGAATGAGATGTAGACCTTGTCGCCGGCCATCAGCATCCCGCCCATCGCTGCGATCACGGTGATGCCGCTGATCAGCACTGCGCGACCCGATGTCGCGGCGGCCGCTTCGATCGCGGCCAGATCGCTGCGCCCCGCCGCGCGCTCCTCGCGCTCGCGCTTGAGATAGAACAGCGAATAATCGACGCCGACCGCCATCCCGATCAGCACGATCACCTCTCCGACCGACGGGTCCATCGGAGCGATCCTGCTGGGAATCGCGATCAAGCCGATTGTCGCGACAACCGCAGTCAGCGCGAGCAACACCGGAATGCCCGCCGCGATCAGAGCCCCGAAGGCGAACGCCAGGATCAGCAGCGTGATCGGAACCGAAAGGTTCCGCGCGCGCTCGAGGTCGTCGCTGAACATCTCCTCGAACTCGTGCTCAGCCGAGGCGTCGCCGAAATGGCTCGCGGTGACGGCGGACTGCTTGGCGCTCGACTGGACGACCTTCTCGATCGCGGCGATCTTGTCGATCGCCTGCTCCGGATCGCCGGCGACGGTGAAGGCGATGCGGACCGTCCGTCCGTCCTCGCTGACAAAGCCATCGGGGCCGGCACGGCTAAACGGCGACTGAACGTTCTCAACGTTCTTCGCGGCGGCCAGATCTTCGGCGACTTGTCTTATCCCGGCGTCAAACCGCGGGTCGCCGAACTTCGCTCCCTCGGCCTCCAGAATGACGTTCTCGCCGGCAGGAGCTGCCTTGAAGTGATCGTGAACGGCAAGCTCTGCCTTGGCGCTTTCGCCGGAGTAGTTCTGGTAGTCGGGAATGTTGTGCGTGCCGACCTTGCCACCGATCACCAGCGCCAAAGCGACGAACACGAACCACCCGAGGATCGCAGTCTTGGGGTGAGTAGCGCTCCAACGCCCGGCGCGCGCCGCGATGTTGCGATCGTTGGCCGGGTTTGGAACGTAATTCCTTCGAACCTGCTTCTTCTTGCCGTGGAACAACATGGTTTTCCCCCTTTTGGGAACGAGAAATGACTGATGGGCGCAGTCTCACTCGGCGGGGATCGCATTCCAATGCGGCTTTCCGGCAAATCCACTCGCGGCTGTCAGCAGTCTTGCGCGCGGCCACTCCCACCCGGAAGGTGGGGTTATCCACACCCCGCGGCGCCGCCAGTTCGGCGAGAATCGGCAGATGCTCGAACGTTCACAGAGCAGCTCGGAACAGCACTCGATACTCGTGGTCGACGACCACGCCGGTTTCCGGACGAGTGCGCGCCTACTGCTCGAATCGCAGGGGTTCACGGTCGTGGGCGAAGTCGGCGATGGTGCTTCCGCGCTGGCTGCGGTCGCGCGGCTGCGTCCACATGCCGTCCTGCTCGACGTTCAACTCCCAGACATCGACGGCTTCGAAGTTGCGGAACGGCTCGCGGCCGGCGAGTACGCGCCGAAGGTCGTGCTCGTCTCCAGCCGTGACCGACACGACTTCGGACCGTTGATCGAGGCCGCGCCGGTTCGCGGCTTTTTGGACAAATCGGATCTGAGTGCAGAGGCGCTCGCGGAGCTGCTCGGATGAGGTCGCTTCGCTGGGCGCTCGCTTTCATCGGCGTTGCGGGACTGGTGTGCGCACTTCTGCTGGTGTCGGTGGTCGCCCACACCAAGCAGGACTACAGCCAGACCAACGCCGTCGTGTTGACGGTCCTTCCATCGCTCTCGTTCATCGCCACCGGTCTGTTCGCCTGGTATCGCCGGCCGGAGAACCGCTGCGGACCGCTGATGACCGCGACCGGCTTCGCCTGGTTTCTGGTCCCGCTCGCTCTGGCCAACTCGCCCTGGCTCTACGTGCTCGGTCTGAGCTTCTCGAACACCGTTTGGATTCTGCTCGCAGCGCTCCTGCTGGTCTTCCCGACTGGCCGCTTGGAGGCACGCTGGCATCGCTGGGTCCTGGCGGTGCTGGTGCTCGATGCAGTCGTGCTCTCTGTCGCCCAAGTCCTGCTGGGAGGGCCCCAGATCAAGGCCGACAGTTGCCCCGAGTGCCCGCGCAACCCCCTAGCGATCGCCGACTATCCCGGGGTGTGCGATGTGCTCAGCCCAATCTCAGCATTTGGCGGTGTGCTGTTGATCGGACTCGTGATCTTCATCGTCGCGCGCCGTTTTCGAGGCTTTGAGACAGCAAACCGCGTTGCGATTCGACCGCTTCTGGCTGCCGGCAGCGCGACGATCGCGCTGCTCGCGGTGACGCTGCTCTCCGACAACCTCGGCGCTCCGCAATCGGTCAGCCAGGCCTTCTTTCTCGCCACTGGACTGGCATTGGCGACGGTCCCGGTCGCTTTCCTGGTGGGCCTGTTGCGCAGCCGGATTACCGGTGCCGAGGCGGTCGGTCGGCTGGTCGAAACACTTGGCGAAGGCGGTGAGGCGGAGCTGGATGTCGAGGCCGCGCTCGCCCAAGCGCTCGGCGATCCTGGCCTGCGCCTTCTCTACTGGTTGCCCGAACGGGCGATCTACGCCGATGCCGCGGGGTCGCCCGTCGAACTGCCAGCCAACGGCGGTCTTCGCGTGACGCCGATCGAACACAACGGCGAACTGATCGCAGCCGTGGTCTGCGACGAGGCGATCGTTGAGGATGAACGCCTCGTGGGCGCCGCAGGTTCGGCGGCAGCGCTGGCGCTGCGCAACCGCCGGCTCGCGGTGGAGCTGCGCGCGAGCGTCGAGGAACTTCGCGCCTCGCGAGCGCGGATCGTACAGTCGTCGGACAGCGCGCGGCGCACACTTGAGCGCAATCTCCACGATGGCGCCCAGCAGCATCTCGTCTCGATGGCGGTCACGCTTCGCTTGGCACGCGAAAAGCTCGACGCCGACCCCGAGGCGGCGCGAGAATTGCTCGAGCGCGCATCGATCGACCTTGACTCTGCCACCCGCGAGCTGCGCGAGTTGGCGCGCGGTATTCATCCCGCGATTCTCACTGATCGCGGGCTTGGACCCGCGCTCGACGCGCTCGCGGGACGCGCTTCGGTGCCGGTCGCGCTCGACATCGACGACTCAGGCCGACTGCCGCAGGCCGTCGAGTCGGCGGCCTATTTCGTCGCAGCCGAGGCCTTGACCAATACAGCCCGCTACGCCGAGGCCGAGCGCGCGAGCGTGAGCGTCAGCCGCTCGGAGGAATCTGCGACGATCGAGATCGTGGACGACGGAATCGGCGGCGCAGACATTGGCAGCGGCAGCGGACTGAGCGGACTGCAAGATCGCGTCGCCGCGCTCGGAGGCGTGCTGACCGTTGTCAGCCCGCGTGGCGAAGGCACTCGCGTAAAGGCGGTGTTTCCGTGCGGGTCGTGATCGCAGAGGACTCGGTGCTGCTGCGCGAAGGCATCGCGCGCATTCTCGATGACCGCGGGCACGAGGTGGTGGGCCAGGCCGGCGACGGTGAGGAGCTGCTGCGCAAGACGCGCGCGCACAAACCCGACGTTGCGATCGTCGACGTGCGCATGCCGCCGACCAACACGACCGAAGGACTCGTCGCCGCGCAGGCGATCCGCCAGGAACTGCCCGAGACGGCGGTACTCGTGCTTTCGCAGTACGTCGAGCGTGAGTACGCGGTCGAGCTGCTCGCGGACGACAGCGGCGGCGTGGGCTATTTGCTCAAAGACCGCGTAGCTGACGTTGACGTCTTCATCGACGCAATCGACCGCGTGGCGGGCGGCGGTACCGCGCTCGATCCCCTTGTCGTATCTGAGTTGCTCGGCCGCAAGCAGACAGACTCTCCGGTGGAACTGCTGACCGACCGCGAACGCGAGGTACTCGAACTGATGGCCCAAGGACGCTCAAACGCCGCGATTGCCGACGAGCTTTACGTCACCTCGAGCACGGTGGAAAAGCATGTGACGGCAATCTTCGACAAGTTCGATCTCGACTCGCCGACCGAGGGCCACCGCCGCGTACTAGCGGTACTCAAGTACCTCGGCCAGTGAACGTCGAAGATGCAGCTTTGTCGTACGACAAAGCTGCATCTTTGTAGGACTCTTCAGCGCTGTTGGAGGTAGTCGACTACTGCCAGGACGCGGCGGTGGTCTTCGCCCGACGGGGCTAGATCCAGCTTGTCGAAGATCTTGCTGATGTGCTTCTCGACTGCGCCTTCGGTGACGAACAGTTCGCCGGCGATCGCCTTGTTGCTGCGTCCCTGAGCCATCAGGTCGAGAACCTCGCGCTCGCGAACCGTCAGCTCGGCGAATGGTCCGTCGACTCCGCGCGCGGGACTCATCAACTGGCTGACGGCCTCCGGGTCGAGCGCCATGCCTCCCGCTGCAACGCGACGCACCGCGTCGATGAAGTCCGAGACGTTTGCCACTCGATCCTTCAGCAGATAGCCAACCCCGCCCTCGCCGTCGGCGAGCAGCTCCGCTGCGTAGGTCTGCTCGACGTACTGCGAGAGGATCAGCACCGGTAGCCCGTCGAATCGCTCGCGCGCCTCGATCGCGGCCCGCACGCCCTCGTCGGTGAAGCTCGGCGGCAGCCGCACATCGACGATCGCAACGTCAGGTCGCGCGCGCTCAATCGCTGCGAGGAAATCCTCTGGGTTGTCGACCGCGGCCGCAACCTCAACGCCATTGTCCTCGAGCATTCGCGTCAGACCATCGCGCAGCAGGGCGAGGTCCTCGACGATGATCGCCGTGAGCTTCGCGTCTACTGGAACGGCAGCCATGCGTCGATGATCGTCGGCCCACCGGCGGGGCTGTCCACAAGCAGTCGGCCGTCGACCGACTCAACCCGGGCGCGCAGTCCGCGCAGGCCGGCGCCCTCCGGATCCGCCCGTCCGCTGCCGTTGTCTGAAACGCGCAGGTAGAACCACTCGCCGTTGCGCCAGGCATTGATGTTGATCTTTTCGGCGCCGCTGTGTTTGATCGCGTTGGCCAACGCTTCGCTGATCACGAAGTAGGCGACCTGTTCGACGCGCTCGCCCGGGCGCTCGCCGAGATCGATCTTGATCTCTACCGGGATCGGGCTGCGTGCGGCCAGCGGCACGAGTGCCGCCTCAAGGCCGCGGTCACGCAGGATCTGGGGACCGATCCCGCGCACCAGATCGCGCAGTTCGGCGAGCGTGCGCTGCGCTTCGTCGCGTGCTTGGGCGACCAGCTCGCGCGCGGCGACCGGGTCGTCATCGATCTTCTGCTCGGCCATCCCGAGATCCATTGCCAGCGCCACCAGGCGAGCCTGCGCGCCATCGTGCAAGTCGCGCTCGATCCGCGACATCTCCGTCGACTGCTGCACGATCGTCTCTTCGCGCGTGCGCTCGAGCTCGGTGACGCGACCGCGCAGGAGATCTTCTTCGCTGCTGGTCAGGCAAACGCGCGCAACTTGCGTCAGCGCGTAGCTCGCCCCGGCGGTCACCCACGTTGCGACGACGATCATCGCGATCCCGACCGGGATCATGAAGAACGACTCGGCGAAGCTGACATCCGAGCCGAAGACGACGCCCAGCGGCGTGAAATCACCGGGGAGCGACCAGCCGAAGAGCGGATAGAGAATCCAGGAGAGCGCGATCAACCACGGGCAGATCGCAAGTACGGCGCCCGCAAGTCCGAGCGTCGAGACGAAAACGAACCAGCCGACGTCCTTCCAGCTCTGCTTGTCGACAAGCATCGCGGCGGCGCGCTTGAGCGCGTTGCCGCTCACGGCCGGGGCGTACTCAACCAGGGCCGGCCGGTCATCGACGATCGCGATCCGCCGACGCTCGAGATCGGCGCAGCGGCGAAAGCCCCAGAAGATCAAGAGCGCCACCGGCAGCCCGACGATGATCAACGAGAAGCTCAGCGCGAGCGAGAGTCCGACGCTCCAGACAATCGACGCGGCGATTCCCGCCGGAATCGTCGAGAGCACGTAGAGCAGCTCACGCCGCGTCTGCCGCTCGAATGGCCGCGCGGCGATCTGCTCCATCAACTCGTTGTCGAACTCGAGCGCTGCGAGCCGGCTCTTGATGTCATCAGCCATGCGTGCATAATCGCCGATTCGCCCCGGCAAGCCAATACCGCGGGCTGGCGAACGGCCGGGGGATAACCCGACAACGCAAGCTCGCGATAGTTGGCAACCACATACGTCTTATGGCGCTCCATAGGACGTATGTGGTTGGTGAAAACGGCATTGGCCCTGGTGTTGGGAATCAGCCGTGCCCGAACCGCACATCCGGCAGGACGCGATCTGCCCAGCGCGGCAGATACCACGCCCACTTGCCCATCAGTCGCAGCAGCACCGGCATCAGCAGCAGGCGGATCAGCATCGTGTCCAGCAGCACGGCGACCCCGAGAATCACTCCCATCTCCTTGGGCGGGAGCGGCCCTGAGAGCGCGAACGTGAAGAACACGGCGACCATCACGGCGCCGGCGGCGAAGATCACGCGACCCGAGTGGGCAACCCCACCGATCATCGCCTCCTTTGCGTCGTGACTGTGGTCCCAGTGCTCCTTTGCGCTCGAGAGCAGGAACACGGTGTAGTCCATCGAGATCGCGAACATCATCGCGAAGAAGAACACCGGCCCCCAAGCGTCGAGGAAGCCCTGCGGCTCGAAGCCGAGCAGAGAGTGCAGCGCGCCGTCCTGAAAGATCCACTTCGCCACGCCGAATGCGGCACCGGCCGCAAGCAGGTTGGTGAGCACCCCCGCCGCGGCAACCAGCGGTGCCTGCAGCGCCAGCAGCAAGAGCGCGAAGCCGAGCACCAGCACGACGCCGATCACTTCCCACGTCTTTCCGTCGAGCGCCGACTTCAGATCGTGGTTTTCGGCCACGACCCCGCCGACCATCGCACCGCTCGGCAGCGATTCGCGCAGCCGGTCGATCGTCTGTCCGACTGCCGGCGAAGACGGGTCGTTTGCGGGGACGGCGTTGAACATCACCCAATCGCTAGTTGTCTGTGGCGGTGTCGTTGCGGCAATCCCCTCGTCTGAGACAAGTACCGCCTTGACATCCTGCGATTTGTCCGCGGGCGCGACGACCTGCATCGCTCCAGCAGCACCCGGACCCAGCGCCTGGGCGACCTTCTCATAGCCGACTCGCGACTGGTCGCCCTCCGGGACGACCTTGATCGACGGCATCGCCGTCTGGAGTGAGAAGACCGGAATCGTCAAGGCGACCAGGATTGCCAGCGCGGCGCCGCCGAAGGCCCAAGGGTGACGCCAGAGGCGCTCCGCCCAAGCAGCGAACGCGGCAGAGCGGTGCTCGCCGCTGTGCGCCCACGGCAGACCGAGCTTGTCGACGCGCGGCCCGAGCTTCGCCAGCACGGCAGGAAGCAGGGTCATCGTGGCAAGCAGGATGAAGACGACCGACAGCATGATCCCGAGGCTCATCGAACGAAACGCTGGACTTGGCACCAGCATCACCGCGGAAAGCGAGATCAGAACGGTGGCGCCCGAGAAGAGCACCGCCTTTCCGGCGGTGTCCATCGTCACCGCCGTCGCGTCGCTCGGCGACATCTCCGAGCCGAAGAGCGCCCCGCGGAAGCGGTGCACTATGAACAGCGCGTAGTCGATGCCCAACGCCAGCGCGAACATCAATGCGAAATTCATCGCCCAGATCGATACTGGCGTGACCTTCGTCGCCAGGAAGAGGGATCCGGCCGCCGCAACCAACGAGACGATCGTCAACATCAGCGGCAATCCCGCGGCAACCAACGACCCGAACGCGATCAGCAGGATGAACAGAGTCACCGGCCACGAGATCAGCTCTGACTTCATCATCGCGTCACGATTGGCGACGTTGAAGTCCGACCACATGCCCGGAGCACCGGTGAGATTCGCCGTCACGCCCTGTCCCGACGCTGCCGCCACATCCTCTTTGATGCGATCGGCGGCGCGAACCATTTCGTTCGAGCCCTCGGCAGCGCCGGCCTGAAGCACGGCGGTCCTGCCGTCGCGGCTGATCGTCATCCCCATCTGCGGCTGCGCCACCGAGGTGACCGCCGGATCGGATTCGAGGATCTTCGTCACGTCGGCCAGCGTCTGCTTGAACGGCGCGGCCGAGACGGTTTGACTCTCGGAGCTGACAACAACCATCAGGCCGTAGCCGCCAAATCCGGCGAAGTCACGGTCGACGATCGCGCGTGCGGCGACCGACTCAGAGCCAGAAGCCTCCCAGCCCGCGCCGGAGAGCGCGTGTTCCACTCGCGGCGCGAAGAAGCCGAGCACGAGGATCAGCAGGGTCCACGAGATCATCACCGCCTTGAAGTTCCGAGCCATCAGACCGCCGAAGCGGCCGATCGGACCCAGCTTGTCTTTGGTTGCCGAGGCGGTCACTGGGTGACCTCCTCGGGAGGCGCGCCGCTACCGGGCCGAAGACCCGCGAAGCGCTCAAGGATCAGCGAAGCGCCGCAGAAGCCGGCCGTCGCGTAGAGCAGTTGGTTGAGCGCCACAAATCCGGTCAGCAGCAAGAACCACGGCGATACGACCGCCACGAGGATCGAGCCGATCAGCACCAGGCTTCCGGCGAGCACGAAGAGCACGCGCTCAAGCGGCCAGACGCCGCGCCATGTCGTTCGACACTTGTTCATAGGATCACCTTCCCGCGCTTGCGCGACCCGAGAAAGATCTTCTCGAACGCAAGCTTTGCCAGGTGCGCCTGGGGCCCGGCCATTGTGTGCGCTTTTGGAGTCAGGCCGCGCTCGCCGCGGGCGAGCACGTTGTCGGCCTTGAAGATCACGCCGTTGTTTCCGGCGTCGAGCACGCAGATCGCGGAGAGTTCGTCCAGCGGGAGCGATTCGCTCTTGCCGGAGTTGATCTCGGCGGCGATGTTGCGCGCCGCAACCTTGGCCATCGTCTCGGTCATCTGCCCGGTTTTGGGCACGCCGGCCGGGACGGGCGTCGGGTCGGGTGGAGCGATCGCGATTGCGACACCGGCGGCGTAGACCTCCGGGTGCTCGGCGTGGCGGTAGTGCTCATCTACCGGCACGAAGCCCATCGGGTTGGCCAAGCCTTCCGTGTTCGCGATCACGTCGACTCCGGTGAACGGCGGCACGATCATCGAGTACTTGTGCGGCAGCTTGCGACCCGAAGCGAGTTCGAACTCGTCTGCTGTCACGCGCGTGATCTCAGTGTTCGGCAGACCCTCGATGTCGAGCCGATCGAAGAACTTCTCAACCAGCTTGTGTGAGTTGCCGACGCCCCCGAGACCGAAGTGGCCGAGCTCTGGCTCGGCGCTGATGAAGGTCACCGGCGCCTCGTCCGCAAGGCCGGCCTTCTTGATTTGATGCTTGACGTTGAAAAGGAACTCGTAGGAAGCGCCAAAGCACGATCCGCCCTGCGCGGTTCCGACCACCACGGGACCCGGGTCGTTGAGGAACTCGCTCCACGCTTTGCCCGCGCCCTGCGCGTGCTCGAGATTGCAGACCGACTGCGTGTGGCCGGCCTCGAGCCCGAGACCCTCGATCTTCTCAAAGGCCAGGCGGGGTCCGGTGCCGATGAAGAGGTAGTCGTACGTCAGCTCCTCGCCGCCAACGGTCGTGACCACGCGCGCATCGAGGTCGATCTTGCTCGCTGCGTCGTTGACGAAGCGGATCCCCTTCTTCGCGTACAGCGGCGCGAGCGGGAAGGTGACGTCCTCGGCCTTGCGTACGCCGAACGGAACCCAGATCAGAGAGGGAATGAATGTGAAGTCCTCGCGCGGGTCAAGCACGACGATCTCGTGCTCGTCGCCGACTCGCTTGCGCAGCTCCAGCGCGGCGGTGAGGCCGGCGAAGCTCGATCCGAGGATGACTGTGCGTTTGGCGTTCATGGGCGTTTCCTCATGGCTCCTGAGGGGTGAGCTTTGCTTTGCTTTACAACACTATACAACTTTATAGTTGTATATGCGATATCATTGTTCAAGTAACCACCTACCCCTCCTTTACGATCAAGCAATGCCGAGCAAAAGAGCCCAGAAGATCGAGATGACCGAGCCGCTGATCGAGCTCGTCGCCGAGCGCTTCCGCGTTCTCGGGGAGCCGATGCGAATCCGGCTGCTCAACGAGTTGCGCGAGCGAGACCTCAGCGTCGGCGAGCTGCGCGCTGCAACCGGCGCCTCGCAGCAGAACGTCTCCAAACACCTCGGCATCCTGCACCAGGCCGGCATGGTCGATCGCGAGAAAGTCGGCAACCAGACGCGCTACAGCATCGCCGATCCCGGTGTGTTCGAGCTCTGCGAATTGGTCTGCGGGGGAGTACGCCGGCAGATGGATGCGATCGACACGATTCTGCGCGACGCTGCGGCTTAACGCGCCCTGAACATCGCTTTGTTGGCCGGTCAATTGGGCTGTCGTACATTTGACCCATGGACACCTCAAGTGACTGGACTCTCTGGCTGATCCTGGCGGGAATCCCCCTGCTGTTCGGCCTCTTCGCTCAGATGTCGGTCAAGCGCACGTTCGCCAAGTACAGCGAGATCAGGCCGGTAAATGGCATGACAGGAGCTGACGCGGCGGCCGCTGTGCTTCGTTCATCTGGCCTGCCCGGACTGACGATCAACCCCGTGGAAGGTCACCTGACCGACCACTACGACCCACGCAACAAGACGCTCAACCTTTCGGCCGATGTCGGCCAAGCGAGCAGCGTCGCCGCGATCGGTGTGGCTGCCCACGAGGCCGGCCATGCAATCCAAGACGCCAAGGGCTATTGGCCGATGACGGTGCGGCAGACGCTGGTGCCGGCCGCGACGATCGGATCGCAGCTCTGGATCCTGCCGGTCTTCATCGGCTTCATCCTGCAGTCGACCGGACTGGTGACGATCGGACTCGTGTTCTTTGCGGCCGTCGTGCTCTTCCAGTTGGTGACGTTGCCGGTCGAGTTCGACGCCTCGAACCGTGCGCTGGTGGCGCTGGAAGAGAACCACCTGCTCGCGTCCGGCGAGATCGACGGCGCACGCGCGGTGCTGCGCGCCGCCGCACTGACCTACGTCGCGGGCTTCGTCGCCGCGCTCGGTCAGCTCGTCTACTTCTTCCTGGCCAGCCGCAACTAGCTAACGGATCGAGACCGGCGTGCCCGGCGGCGTGAGCGAGAAGAGCTTGCGCACGTCGCCGTTGCGCATCCGAACGCTGCGCTCCTTGCCGCGCCCGGGAATGCGCCCCGGCCGGTTGGTTCCATGGATGCCGATAGTGCGGCCGCCCGGCCAGTCCGATCCGCCGGCGACCTGGGCGGAGAGGCCCAGCGCAAAAGGTCCAAATCGGCCCTTGGGATTGACCGATTCAAATCGATTGCGCACGTAAAAGCTCCCGGCGGGAGTCGACGCCTTGCTGTTGCCGACGCCAATGGCCGCGTTGAAGATCGGCTTCTCGTACTTGAGGAGCGTCAGCGTGAGTGCCGTGCGGTCGATTTCGATCCTTGTGTGGATCACGCGATACTTCTCGAGGGCGCTCCGCGCGACCCAGCCCCGTGCATCCGACCCGCGCATCGGCAGGCGAACCTCAGTCCAGATCGTGCCGTCGTCGTAGACGCGCTCGCGCAGAGCGAGCACGAGCTCGCTGGTCTTGTCCGGCGTGCGCGTGGTGAGTTTGCGCAGCTTGATCCCGCGCTGGCCGGGCTCGCTCCAGGCCGAGGTGCGTCGACCGACGAACGCCCAGCGCGAGGTGTCGCGCTCGTTGGAGAGCAATGTCTCGGTGAATATCCCCTGCGCCCCGCCGCGTGTTTTGGGTGGCTTGGCGCCCTTCGCGGGCAGCGCTGAGGCGAAGACGAGCAGGACCGCGAATGCGGACAGCAGCGCGAGGGCAGATCGCGCTAGTCGGGCGGAGGCGACTGCATGCATGCACCGGGATTATCGGACGGTCTCAAGCGCGGCCTGACTGCGGATCTGGACGGATAATCTTCGGAGTCCCTCACGGGCGCGTAGCTCAGTTGGTTAGAGCGCCTGCCTTACAAGCAGGAAGTCGCAAGTTCGAGTCTTGCCGTGCCCATGTCTGATTGTCGCCGGCCGTTTGATTGTCGCCGCCTTCGCGGCGACGCGTTGCACGCAGCTTGGCCTCAGGATGCCGGGTCAAGGCCCCGCCATCCTGAGTTTGTGTCACGCGCGATCTATCTGCCACAATGCTCCGGCATCTTGGGGATGTAGCTCAGTTGGTTAGAGCGCCGCCCTGTCAAGGCGGAGGTCGCGAGTTCGAGTCTCGTCATTCCCGTTTTTCGTTCGCTGGTTTGCTCGTTTGCCGCCATCTCGGAGGTTTCAGACTTGGAAGCATCGGCATCTCCCGTTGAAAGCTCGTCGCGGATCAAAGACCACGCGGTCACTCCGCTTGAGCTGTTCTTCGATCTGGTCTTCGTCCTCGCTTTCACCCAGGTGACCGCCAAACTCGCCGAGGACCTGACTTGGTCCGGAGTCGGCCGATCGGTCCTGGTGCTCGGCGCTCTCTGGTGGGCGTGGTCTGGCTACGCCTGGCTGACGAATGCCTTCGATCCGAACGAGCGGCTGATGCGGCTGCCGATCTTCTTGTCGATGGCGGCCCTGTTGATCGTGGCGCTTGCAGTGCCTCAAGCGTTCGGCGAGAACGCGTTGCAGTTTGCGCTCGCCTACTTCGTCGTGCGCGCGGTGCACGTCCTGATCTTCTACTGGAACTCCTCCGACGAGCCCGATGTGCGTCGCGCGATACTCAAGCTGACACCGACGATGCTGATTGCGCCGGCTCTGATCGTCCTCTCGACGGCCTTTGACGGCTGGGTCCAAGCAGCAATATTCGCGGCGGCGCTGGCGCTCGACTATGCCGGGCCGTACATTCGCTCGGATGACGGATGGGCCGTGATGCCCCACCATTTCGCCGAACGCTTCGGCCTGATTGTGATCATCGCGCTAGGAGAGTCGATCGTCGCGATCGGAGCGGGTACGGGGGAAGTCGAGATCACCGCCGAACTCGCGATCGTGGCGACCTTTGGAATCGGAGTGGTCTGCGCGCTCTGGTGGATCTACTTCGACGTCGTGATCACGGCCGCCCGCATGCGCCTGGAGTCTGCCGCGCCGGCCGAACGTGTGAAGCTCGCCCGCGACAGCTACTCGGTGATGCACCTGTTCCTGATACTCGGCATCATCTTCGCGGCCCTCGGCATCAAGAAGACGCTCGGGCACTACCACGACCCACTCAAGGAGATCCCGGCGTTCACGCTATGTATCGGGCTGGCGCTATACGTCGCCACGCTCTCAGCGATCCGGCGTCGGAACATCGGATCGTTCAACATCCCGCGGCTCTTTGCGGCCGCCGCGCTTGTCGCGCTCTACCCCGCGGCCCGAGAACTTGAGTCGATGTACACGCTCGCGGCGGCTTTCACGATCCTGTTGCTGCTGATCCTCTTTGAGAGCTGGCGCTATCGAGAGGTGCGCGCTCGCATCCGCGCCGCCGAAGCGCAGCACTGACCGACCAAGTCAGTTGACGAACGCGGCGTCAGAAGCGCGGTAGCGCTCCATCAACTCGTCCTGAACATTGCGGCGCTGCTCGCGGCTCGGCGGCGCAAGCCGCTCCCAGCCCGCGTCGCGCGTCAGCTCCCAGGCGTTTGAGTTGTCAACAAGGCAGCGCTCGAGTGTGTCAAACAGTTCGTCCTTGAGCGACTCATCCTCGACTGGGGTGACGAGCTCGACGCGGTTGTCGAGATTGCGGCGCATCAGGTCCGCCGAACCAATCAACACGCGCCGCTCGTCTCCGCGGATGAAGGCGTAGATGCGCGAGTGCTCAAGGAAGCGCCCGACCACTGAGTTGACCCGAATGTTCTCGGAGACCCCGGGGATGCCCGGCCGCAGGCAGCAGATTCCGCGCACATTGAGCTCGACCGGCACGCCGGCGCGCGAGGCACGAAACAGCGCCTCGATGCAAGCCACATCGACCAGCGAATTCATCTTCATCTTGATCTGCGACGGCACACCGGCGCGGTGCGCGGCGATCGTCTTGTCGATCTCCTCGAGAATCCCGCTGCGCATCTGGTTCGGCGCGATCAGCACCTTGCGCATCTGGCTCGGTCGCGCAAATCCCGTCAGGAAGTTGAACATGTCGGTCACATCGGCGCCGATCTGCGGATCGGTCGTGAAGAGTCCGAAGTCGGTGTACAGCCGGGCGGTGGCCGAGTGGTAGTTGCCGGTGCCGATGTGAACGTAGTTGCGCACCCCGTTGCCCTCGCGCCGCACGACAAGCACGCACTTGGTGTGCACCTTCAACGCCGGCGGCCCATAGACGACGTGCACGCCCGACTGTTCCAACTCGCGCGCCCAGGCGATGTTCGCTCGCTCATCGAATCGCGCCTTCAGCTCCACCAGCGCCACCGCCTGCTTGCCGCGCTCGGATGCGCGGATCAGGGCCGGCACCAGCGGCGAGTCGTCGGAGGTGCGATACACCGTGAGCTTGATCGCCAAAACGTCGGGATCGTTGACCGCCTCGGCGACAAACCGCTCGACCGACGCCGAAAACGACTCGTACGGGTGGTGGACGAGGATGTCGCCCTCGCGCATCGCGCCGAGCACAGAGAGCTGTTCGCCGTCGGCATCGCGCAGCTTTGCCGGGATCACCGGCGACCACTTGACGTCGCGCAGATCGTCGTGGCCCGAGAGCTTCACAACCTGCCAGAGGTCGTTGAGGTCGAGCAGGCCGTCGACCTCGAAGACGTCGCGCTCCTCGATCTCAAGTGACTCGACCAGCTCTTCGCGCAGTTCGCGCGCGATGCCCTTGCCGACTTCGAGCCGCACGACTTCGCCGAATCGGCGGCGGCGCAGCTCGTCCTCGACCGCGCGCAGCAGGTCGTCAGCTTCGTCGGAGACAGTGAAGTCAGCGTCGCGCGTGACCCGGAAAGTCGCGTGGTCGAGAAGCTCCGTACCGGGGAAGAGCATCTCGAGGTTGTCCGCGATCACGTCCTCAAGCGGCACAAGCACGTCGCCCAAGGTCACGAACCGCGGGAGGATCTCTTTGGGGACCTTGACGCGCGCGAAGATCGTCTGGTCGAGCTGCGGGTCGCGCAGTAGCACCGCGAGGCTCAACGAGAGGTTCGAGATGTACGGAAACGGCCGGCCCGGCCCGACCGCCAGTGGAGTGAGCACCGGGAAGATCTGCGACTCAAAGACGCGCGTCAGCTCCGCGCGCTCTTCGGGATCTAGCTCCTGAGCACGGCGGATGTGAATCTCGTGCTCAGCCAGCTGCGGGATCAGCGTCTCGTGCAGCAGGCGCGATTGGCGGTCGATCTGGTCCACCGCGCGCTCGCGGATCCCGCTGACGGTCTGCTCGGGCGTGAGGCCGTCGGCGCCGCGCTTTTCGATGCCGGCGTCGATCAGGTCGTGCATGCCGGCCACGCGGATCATCACGAACTCGTCGAAGTTGCTGGAGAAGATCGCCGTGAACTTGACGCGCTCAAGCAGCGGGGTGGCTGGGTCTTCGGCCAGCTGCAGCACGCGGTCGTTGAAGTCCATCCACGAGAGTTCGCGGTTGAAGAAATGGTCGCGGTCGCGTAGATCGACCTCGTCTGCCTGCAACTCCCGTGCGGCCGATTCGGCCGTGGAACGGGCAGCAGCCGGCACCGGCGTCGACTCGAAGGCGTCGCGCGGGATGACCTCGTGTGAGCGTGTTGTCGCGCTGTCAGGGTCGGTCATGACAGCAATTCCAGCAGCTTTCCTTCACGAAGTCCTCCCTTGCCGATCTTCAGGGGACGAGCGAGGCGGTCGCCGATGTCCTCGAGGATCATCACGCCGGCCGGAAGAACCTGCACGCGCTCGATGTCCAGGCCGAATTCTTCGGAGACCTCGTCGGCAGCGTGGCGGGTGATCAGGCGGATCGCCCGCTCCATCGTTTCGTGTTCGAGCACGTTGCCGACCATGCGCCGAAGCGACGAGGCCGTGCCGCCGATCGCGATCGCTTGATCGACCGTCGGGAAGGGGAATTGATCGAACATCTCGGCGACCTCTTCGCGCGCGGCGGAAAGATCGGCGGGGCTGGGCGGGTCGTTGTGGATGTGCATGTCCGAGACGAGCCCCGAGCCGATGCGAAACGAAGTCGACCATTTGACGCCATCGGCGAGCGTGCCAACAGCCACCTCTGTGGACCCGCCGCCGACGTCGATCACCGCGATCGACTCGGCCGGATCCTGCGGCAGGTGGTGGGTTGCGCCAAGGAATGCCAGGCGCGCCTCTTCGTGCTCGTCGAGCACGTCGATGCGAACACCGCTCTCGCCCTCAATGGTCTCGACCAGCTCCTCGCCGTTGGTTGCGTCCCGTGTAGCGGCGGTCGCCATCGCGTAGACGTCCTTCGCACCCATCACCTTGGCGAGTTTGACCTGGGTCGCGATCGTCCCGGCGAGGTCGTGGATCTTTTTGTCGGGAATCGATCCGTCCTCTTCAAGACCGCGTCCAAGGCGGGTGTAGGCGCGCTGGCTGAGCAGCTGGCGGAATCCATCGCCGCGCCTCTCGGCGACCAGCAGGCGGGTGGTGTTTGAACCGATGTCGATCACGGCAGCCGGGTGCTTGCCGTTGGCCGCCTTGCCTCGCTGCTCCTTGCTGATCGGGTTTGTCGCCATGCGTCTATCTCACCATACGCGGCGGGCAACCCTGCAAAGCGGTTGTGAACGCGGTCAGAGCTTCGGAATCTCGCGCAGGCGCTCGGCCAGCAGGCGGCTGTAGATCTTCTGAACCGGGCCCTCGGGCTGGGCAGTCTCAAGCGAGACGCTGCCGGATTCCGTCAGGCGAGCCTTCAGCGGAACGCGTTCGGTGGTAGTGAGCAGGAGGGCTTCGATCTCGCCGTTCATGCCGACGGCGGCTTCGCGAGTGCCCAGCGCGGCCTCGATCGCCTGGCAGGCGGCGTCGGCCTCCTGCGTTGCAAGTCCACCTTGCTTCACGCGCGCGTCCGTGACGTCGCCAACGGCGAAGAGATTCTCGGTCCCCTTGACGCGTTGGAGCTCGTCGACCGGGATGAATCCGCCCTCGTCGGTCGGCACGCCTTGGGGGGCGCGCGGCTCGAGTCGCGGCATCGAAATCAGGCGCTCGGCGGGGTATGTGGTCGAATCGTCGAGCGTGACTGCGTGTCCGTCGTAGTGGCTGACGGTGGCGTTGGCGTGAACGTGCACGCCGAGTCGGCGGCAGAAATCCGCGACGTGCGCGCTGTGATCGTCGCCGTAGACGCTCAGTGGGCTGGGTTCGGGGGTGGCGAGGGCGACCTCCACCTGCTGACCGGATTGGCGCTCGGCGCGATCGGCGGTCATCAGCGCGAGCTCATACAGCGGCAGCCGGTGCGTCGGGCCTTCGGGAACCGCGAAGAAGACCGTGCGCAGCTCACCGCGATCGACCTCGCCGATCACCGCGGTGACCTCCTCGATCGAGCCAGGCAGCCCGAGCGTGATCGCCGGCTCGGGCAGCGGCGCGCGCGGCGTCGTGCCGGTCGCGATCACCATCGCGTCGAAGACGAATTCGTCGCCCTCCGGCGAGTGAGCCTTGCCGGCTTCGTGATCGACACGATCGATCACCCCCTGCCACTGGCGCACATTCGGGTGGGCGATGATCTCCCCGACCGAATAGCGCGCGGTCTCGGAGACGCCGAACGGCTCCATCACGATGTTCGGGCGGTAGTGAAACTCGGTCTGCGGAGAGATCAGCTCGATGTCGGCGGCCAGGTGCGTGCTGCGGCTGAGCGCAAGCGTCGCCTCAAGCGCGCCCGGTCCACTGCCAGCAACAAGAATCCGAACCCGCTCGCTCATGCGCTGAATCTACTCGGCGCGCACGGTGGCAAGCGGGTTTTTCACCATCACATACGTCCTATGGAGCTCCACAAGACGTATGTGATTGGTGGATCTGGCTTATCTACGCGGTGTGGCGAAAAGAATTTCGGATTTGGGGGGTGAATTGGCGGGGGCTTTCTCATTAACCCCTCGCAAGTTCAATTCGCGACCGGAGAGGGGTGCCGCTTGGCATCTGGGATCCAACTCAAACCGAAGAACGCCGCCAACACGAGTTTCCATGTGACTGCTCGCGGAGTCGGCAACTTGCGACCGTTTCGTCGAATCGCCGACAAACACGACTTCCTGGCGCGGTTCGCGTGGTACCTCAGCGAGAAGCGCTACGTGGCCGCTTCCGGCCGACCCTACGACAAGCTGTTCGATGAGGTCGCCGTGCTCGCGTTCTGCATCCTCGACAACCATTTCCACCTGATCCTCCACCAGTTCACGGACAACGGAATGGAGCGATTGATGCGAAGAGTTCTCTGCGGGTTCGGGAGATCGTTCAATGCGCGAAGCGATTGGCACGGACCCGTCTTTGATGGCAGATACGCGGCCAATCCGCTGATCCATCCAGATCACCTGCGTGAATCGATCGCATACACGATCCTCAATGACCCGATCGCCCAGCTGGAGAACGAATTCTGTAGCAACGCGATCATGCTCGGCGATCAGACTTCATCCTGGTTGCGCCGAGACCTTGCGCTGGGCGTATTCGATGGCGTGAAGGGCTATTGCGACTACATGAATCGAACCGGACCACGCCGAGTCTCTTCGAAGCTGCGCAGCTGGAACATCGATCCGACGCTCCATCCGTACCGCCCGATCTCTTCCCCTCGTGTCCCGACCCACTCACGCTTCTAAGCGGAATCTCCCAACCACATACGTCCTATGGCGTTCCATAGGACGTATGTGGTTGCTAAGGATCACTTGCGACTGTTTCGGCGACGCCCGTAGGTGCGCGGGGTTCGTCGCGACTTAGATGTGCGGATTCGTCTTGACCAGATGCTTGCGCTGGAGCTCGTGGAGGCCGCCCGTGACTTCGAGACTCTTGCACTCCTGCTCGATGTCATTCGCCAGGGTTTCGACCATCGTGTAGGTGAAGGTCTCCTTGACCAGGGCGCGCAGCAGCGTGACCTCTTCGGCGTCGGGCGGCAGGGTGTACGCCGGAACCATCCATCCGCGCCGCGCCGAAAGCGCGCCGGCCACGTCGAACTCGTCGAAGCCCCAGTCCTTGTTGAGCTTGAACGCGACCAGCGGCAACTGCGGCTCGCCCTCGAGAATCAGATCGAAGTAGCCGCTCTCCTTGATCCGCCGGCCAAGTTCGATCGCGTTCTGCATCATCAGCTTGATCACTGCCTCGTACCCAGCGCGCCCCAGTCGAACGAATTGGTAGTACTGCGCCAGCAGCATCGACGAGCCGGTCGAAAAGTTCAGCGTGAAGGTCGCGTCCTCTTTGCCCAGGTAGTTCTCCATGAACACGAGGTCCTGACAGAGATCTGCCTTCTCGCGGAAGATCACCCAGCCGATGCCCGGGTAGACGAGTCCGAACTTGTGCCCCGACGCATTGATCGATCGCACCTGCTCAAGCCGGAAGTCCCACTTGACGTCCGGATAGAGAAACGGCCACACGAACGCGCCCGACGCGCCGTCGACGTGAATCGGCACGTCGAGCCCTTCCTTCTCCTTCAGCTCGACGAGCATGTCGTTGATCCCGGAGACGTCATCGGAGTGGCCGGTGAAGGTCGTGCCCACGACGGCAGCAACACCGATCGTGTTCTCGTCAATGAAAGGCCGAACGTCCTCCGCGTCGATCGTGTACTTGTCGGCCGCGAGCGGAACGATCCGCGGCTCGACATCGAAGTAGCGGCAGAACTTGTCCCAGACGACATGCACGTCGCCGCCGAAGATCAGGTTGGGCTTGGTCGCGTCCTTCCCCTCGGCCTCGCGACGCTTGCGCCAGTTCCACTTGAGGTTCAGCGCGCCGAGCATGATCGCCTCGGACGACCCCTGGGTGCGCGCTCCGGTCGTCTCTCCCGGCGCGTTGAAGAGCTCGGCGAGGATCCGGATGCAGCGCTGCTCGATCTCCGCCGTCTGCGGATACTCGGCGTGGTCGATGAAATTTCGGTGCAGGTTGTCGGCGATCAGCTTCTGCGCCGAGGGCTCCATCCAAGTGGTTACGAACGTCGCGAGATTTCGCATCGGTTCGCTGTCAAGAAAGAGCTCCGCCTCGATCAACATTCGCGCCTCTTCAGCGCCGATGCCGTTGTCGTGGAGCCGGTCCGTCGGCAACTTCTCGAGGTTGATCTTGTCGAGAGCTCCCTGCGTGGAATCGTTGAGTGCGTGCATGCGGCAACTCTGCCAGATTGTCCGGAAGCGTGTTGCCAGCTGTTCCGCTGAGAGAACCGCAGAAACACGAACGGCCACCCGAAGGTGGCCGCTCGCATTCGTCATCCTGGGGAGGTGACTAGTACAACACCGGATCCGGAGGAGACACGGTGAAGCTGTAGGTCTGGCCGGAGCCAGACATCAGGCTGCTCAGTAGCGGACCCTGGAGCCCGCATCCGGAGAGCGACGCAAAGGTCGTCGTGCCCGAGAAGCCGATCTTGCCGGCGCCAAGGTCCGAGACCGGGCCGCTGTAGGAGAGCGGCAGCGTCGACGGCGAGGTCGTGCTGCAGCCCGACGGAATCTGGAACGGTCCAGACCCGACCGACTCGAGCGCGATGTTCACCTTCACCTGGCCGTTGATCGAGAGCTGGCCGCCGTTGCTCACGGCAACTGTGCCGGTGAGTGGACCGCTCTGCGTGATCGAGAGCTTCACGGTGATCGGGATGCCGACCAGGGTGAGGTTCTGGTTGAACGTCGGGATGTTCAGCGCCGAGTTGTTCAGCTGGCCGGCGGTCACGTTCGCGTCAGTCGTGAACGTCGCGTTGCTCGGCAGCGTGACGTCCTGGTCGAGCGTCTTCAGGTGTACCTTGCCGCCAAGCTTCCAGTTCTTCATCGAGATGACGAAGTTGCCGGCGTTGTTGTTGGCGTTGGAGGTCGGCTTGGCGCGCAGCGTGAGGCACGTGCCAAGCGTGTAGTTGCCATTGATGCGGGCCTCCAGGAAGGAGAGCGCGCCCGAAGCACCCTGGAACTGGGTCGCAATGTGCTCTGACGGATAGGCCTCGTACGTCACATTGGTGCCCTTGTCGCAGTAGGCCTTCTTCAGGTCGATCGACGGCTGCAGCGGGATGAACTCATCGGCGGTGCCGTGGTAGAGGTACAGCGGCACCGGGATCTTCGCCGTGCCGAGCTTCTGCGCGTCGACCGCAGCGCCGATCGCCGGGTTGGCCAGCAGCTGGCTGAGCGTCTGGTTGCCGACCGTGTACTCGGAGAGGCTGTGGTTGAGGTAGGTGAAGAGCGCCTCAAACACGCACATCTGCTTGGCTGCAGCGATCGTCGCCTGTCCGTTTGCATTTGCAAGCGTGTTCAGGTTGATGGCCGACGGGTACTGCTGCGCCAGGCCGTAAATCGCCATCAGCATGAAAGCCTCACCGTTGCGGCCGTCGAGGTTGGCGGCGGTGCTGCGCAGGTCCGCGGGAACGCCACCGGCAGCGACGCCGACAACGTTCAGAGCGGAGGCGTATGAGGCCTCGATCTCACCGGCTTCGGCAGCCGTCTGGCCGCCCTGCGAGTAACCCCAGATCGCGACTTTGGTCGAGCTCTTGAGGCCGACGTTCGGCACCGTGAACGCCGAGCGAACCGCGTCAAGCAGCGCGCGGGCCGCGTTCTGACCGACGATGTAGGTCGGGTTTGCGCCGTTGGTGTAGCCGTCGTTGTCGGTGATCACAACCGCGTAGCCCTTCTTCAGGGCGGCGACGATGTTGGCGATCTCGTAGTCACTGCCGGCAGCAATCTGCTTGCTCGGTGCGCACTGCGAGCCGAGGCCGTGGGTGCCGACTGCGTAGGCGACGACCGGACGTGGGTTCAGACCGAGGAATCCGGCGTCCCAGCTGGTGGTCGGCACGAGCACCGTCGCGGTTGCCGCCACGCGCGTACCGTCGATCTTCGTGGTCGTGTACTGCGTGCGCCAGGCGTTCAGGCCAGGCGCGCCGGAGCCGAGGTTGGCGGATGAGCTCGCGTACTTGATCAGCGTGCCGTTGCCGCTGGGCAGTGAGCCCGGAACGTTGTAGACGTCGGTCGTCGTCGTGGACGTCGCGGCCGAAGCCGATCCGGCCAGCGCCAACGCGATGAGGACCGGCAGCGCAAATGCAGCCAGCCGCATCTTCAGTAGATGCTTTTGCATGAATCCCCCAAAGGACTTGATCTTGATTGAGACTTCCGGCGCAGGACCCCCCAAGGGCTGGCCAGTCGGCCAAAGATAACAGATAATCCGAAACTGATTCGGTTTTTGTTTCGGTTTGAGCGGCGCGGCGCGCGGTACCCTCGCCTGCGGGAGGGGCATTGGCGACCAAGGAACCACGCCAGAAACGCAGCCGCGAGCGCGTAGAGAAGATCATGCTGGCGGCCGGCGACCTACTGGCAAAAACGGCTGACGCCGATGCGCTCACGACGACATCGGTCTCCAAGCGCTCCGGTGTTCCCGTGGCGACGATCTACCGCTACTTCGCCGACCGCTCGGCGATCATCTCTGCCTTGATCGACCGCGAGACGGCCGAGATTGACGAGGTCGTTATCGAGCGGCTCGCCAGGCTTGAGACGATCAGCTTTTCGATCCTGCTTGAGACGATCATGCAGGCGCACCTTGAGCACTTCCAAGCCAGTCGCCGCTCGATCGTGCTGTGGTTTGGCGCGCGCAAGAGCAACGAGGTGCTCGGCCGCGTCGAACGCCGATACAAGTACCTCGGCGACTGGCTCAAGAACGGGGCGATGAGTTCCGAGATGGCCGTTCCCGAGACTCCCCCATTCGGCCCAGAACTGATCGTCTGGACCTGCGACCGAGCGTTTGAGTTCATGTTCCGCGAGGAGCGCGGGGTCGAGGTGGAGCAGCAGATCATGGATCTGACCCTTGCGCTGGTCGGCGAGTCGGTCCGAATGTACGACACCCCGCGCGGGCGCGACGGCATCCCGCGCGACGAGTTTCAGAAGCACTTCGGGCCGTACGCACCGCCTAACGGCCCGGCGAGCTGATTCGCGTGCGCCGCGTTGCTTCGCAGGCGAAGCAACGCGGCCAGACCTCCAGTGGTATCAGTGAGGTAAGTCCGCCGGCCCCGGCGGACGCCGCAGTCCCAATCTTTGGAGGAAGTCATGATTTGCGCAATGACCGCGCGCCGTATCACCGACGGTCGCGTGGACGAGTTCATCGAGAAGTTCGGCGAGGCGCCGGAGAAGATCCCAGAGGAGATCGCGAGCAAGTTCAAAGGCGTCTACGCCTGTCGCGACTCCGAAGACCCCAACGTGATTCTCACGTTTGGTCTGTTTGACGGAACGCTCGAGGAGTTCCGCGAGCTGCAGTCGGGCGACGAGCGCGCCGAGCAGCTCGACCAGATCGCACCAATGGTCGAGGAGGTCCTGATCGACAGCTCCTTCGAGGTGGTGCGCGATCTATCCCCCGCAATGTCCCCCGCGCGATAAGTCACGCGCGTCCCGGCAGGAGCGCGAGGACTACGTAAGACACGAAGGGCCGCCCTGGTTGGCGGCCCTTCGTGGTTCTGATTTCCGTGCAATTGAAGTGAAGCTCGGCTCGGTGCGCGCACACCTTGTCGGCTGCCGCCCCTGGCCGGTGGGACTAGTGATCCGGCCGCCTCACCTCACCGGTGCAAGGTCTGGATTTCGCTCTCGCGAAGCACGAACGCGTCAGCGCTCCCGCACCTCCAGAGTCCCGCAAAACATATGACTGATACGGACCACCTCCTCTCTCTGGTGGATTCAGTAAACCACGCAGAGAGGCGGAGGTGTCCGATTCAGTTCGAGTGCGCTAGGCCGGCGTCTTGGTCGACGGGTCCGGCACGATGCGGATGTACGGCTTGGGGCTCTCCCAGCCTTCCGGGTACTTCTCCTTGGCGGCCTCGTCGGTGACGCTGCCGGCAATGATCACGTCGTCGCCCTTGTTCCACTGGGCCGGAGTTGCGACGGCCTCCTTGGCGGTCAGCTGCAGCGAGTCGATCACGCGGAGGATCTCGTCGAAGTTGCGTCCGGTGGTCATCGGGTAGATCAGGATCAGCTTGATCTTCTTGTCCGGGCCGATCACGAAGACGTTGCGCAGGGCGGCGTTCTGAGCCGGGGTGCGCAGCGTCGGGTCGGTGTCGATCAACTCGAGCATGCCGTAGGCGTTGGCGATCGAGTGGTCGGTGTCGCCGATGATCGGGTACTGCGGGCGCGTGCCCTGCGTCTCCTCGATGTCGTCGGCCCACTTCTCGTGGTTGTCGACTGGGTCGGTCGAGATGCCGATCACCTTGACGCCGCGGCTGGTGAATTCGGGTTCGATGCTGGCGAGGTAGCCGAGCTCGGTCGTGCAGACCGGCGTGAAGTCGCGCGGGTGCGAGAAGAGGACGGCCCAGCCGTCGCCGATCCACTCGTGAAAGTCGATCTCGCCCTGGGTGGTCTGTGCTTTGAAGTTCGGGGCTTCAGAGCCGATGGTGAGGTTTGACATGGTGATGTTCTCCTGGGGTATTGCTTGCTGACCGCCTGCCGGCGGTCGAAATCTGACGTTGTAAACACAATACCCCTAATGCCGATCAGATTTGTCGGTGTTTTGTGAAGAATGCCGCTGTGGCTTGTTTATGCGGTTTTTACTCCATGAGGCGACCCCTCGGGGTCGCCTGATGGAAGATTTCCCGCTTACTTACGGTCGCGCCAGCCATCCGGCGCTCCGCCTGACTTGCGCGCGCGGCGGTGGTTGTCCGTGCGCAGCAGTCGCGCCTGCTCGCGTGACTCGACCCAAAAGGCCTTGCGCTCGGACGCCGTCCAGCTGCGATGAAATAGCCGCTTCGCCGACCCAGCTGCGTCCGGCGAGCGAGCGCTGACTTCACGCGCAAGCTCCTCGGCGCCGGCAAGCGGGTCGTCCGCGACCTCGGTGACCAGCCCCAGCTCCAAAGCACGCGCCCCGGAGAAGACTTCCGCCGTCATCGTCAGCCGCTTTGCGACATCGATCGGCACCAGCTCGCGCAACGTGACGCTGCCAGTCATGTCGGGGATCAAGCCCCACTTGGCCTCCATCACCGAGAGCTCGCAGTCGGGCGAGGCAACGCGAAAGTCACAGGCAAGCGCCAGCTGCAATCCCCCGCCATAACAACGGCCGTGCAGCGCGGCGACGACCGGCACCGGGAGATCGCGCCAGACCCAACAGCAGCGCTGAAACAGATTGAGCTTCTGCAGGCGCGGCACCTTCGCAAACGCCCGCGCAACGGCTGCCGGCTGCTTGGCGACCGATGCGAAGTCGAGCCCGGCCGAAAATGCATCCCCCTCGCCCGAGAGCAAGACGGCGCGCACCGACTTGTCGCGGCGGATCTCCCTGGCGGCGTCGACCAGACCGCGCAGCATCGGCAGATCCAGACCGTTGAGCTTCTCGGCGCGGGCCAGCCGTACGTGCGCGAGTCCATCGCCGCGCTCGACGACAACGCGACCGGCCATCAGCTCCCAGCCTCGATCGCGCGCTCGCGGAAGTAGAGGAACAGTGGGAGCGCGAAGCACAAACCGATCAGCGTGTTGGCAGGAATCACCCACCACCAATGCTTGAGGCCATGCAGCACCGCTTCGTGCTGGGCCCAGAACCAGAAGACGATTGAAGAAATTGTGATGTCCATGAAGACCGCGATCGCGATCTTGTTGTCAAAAGCAGCATCGAGAATCGCACCGAAGTCGAGCGATCCGTAGTCGATGACGTAGAGCGTGATCAGCGTCGGCGGCACGATGAAGCCGACGATCGCCAGGGCGAGATATGCGGTTGCACGTTTCATGCGGCGCACACTACAGGCGCGCCGTCAGTCGGCTAGATCTCGCCCGTCGATCCCGTCGGCCCAGTTGGCCCAGTCTCGCCAGTTGGACCTGTGGGGCCGGTCGGCCCGGTCGGCCCGTTTGTGCCAGGCGGATCGGGCAACGGCGCAAGGATCCTGAACTTCGCGGCCAGGCAGTTGTTCTTCTCGCGACGTTCTTTCACCGTCTTCAAACCGTCAGCGCAGGAAATCACCCAGTACTTCCCCTGCGGAAAATCTTTGGGCACCAGGAAGCTGAACTTCCCCTTGCGGCTCACTCCTGGTCGCGTCTTCGCTGTGTTGAAGCCGCCGATCAAGACATCGCCGCTGCTGAGTTTGCTGTCGTAGGAGATGCTGAACACAGTGGTCGACCTGGCAGCCCGCCGTTTGCCGACGTTGCTGATCGTGCTCTTGGCAAGCACCGACTCGCCAGCCGGAACACTCGAAGGAGTGAGGGTCGGCTTGGACGAGATCAGATCCGGACGGGGGGATGCGGCAATCGCGTTCGCACTCACGATCATCAGGATCGCTATGCCGAGTGCCGAGATTGCAGCACCGCGCCGCAGGGGTATCGCGCGCACAAATGCCATGAATCGAGTTTATTGCGGGATCTGGGATCTGCCAAGGGCCGGCTTCCCGGCGCTGGCAGGCTAGAGACCGAATGCCTTGAGGATCTCCGGTGTGAGCTCGGAGGAGCCGATCGCCAGACGCTTGACTTCTCGAAGCTCGACCCGCGCAGACTGCTCAGACCCCGGGGAAATCTCGGCCACCGCGGGGAGCAGTTGCTGATCGACAAACTCCCGCGCCGCCTGCTCGGAGGACCAAACGAGTGTGTTCTTGATCGACTCGTCGTAACTGACGGCGAGCCGCATCACTATTCCCGGGTCGCAGTTCTCGACCAAATCGAGCTGTAGCCAGAGCGCGTGATCGTCAGCATCGGAGAAGCCGTCGACAACGAGATCGACTGCCGTCAAGGTCATACCGAGTCGCCGGGCCGCTGCCTCGTCTAGGTCGGCCCCGATGTCGACGAACTCTTTGGCGAGCGGCCCAAAGGTCAACGTTGTCAGTAGCCGGTTCTGCGGCAGCACGTCGACCGGCCGGAAACCCTCTTCGGAGAGCACTCGAACCGCTTCGGTGAAGCGCTCCACACCGATCGTCGTCATGTAGTCGCGCTCGTAGTCCTGGCTGCGCCAGACCGCCTGGATCATCACGCCGTCGGCGTCCGGCCCCGAGAGGCTCAGCAAATAGCCCTCGGGCCAGTGCTCGTAGATCGCCCACAGTTCATAAAGCCGACGGTTGAAGTTCCAATCCGCAGCGAGTGGCACTTCGGTTCCGAGCGAAAATCCTTCAACGATCACCGCCGGCACGCGTGCTGCGCGTCCGTCATTCGCGCGCAAGTCCGCAGACTCCCCGAGGCCTGGCTCAGCTGGCAAAGCAGCACCGCCCTTCTCCCCAACCACTAACGAATAACGACGAGCAACTCCACCCTACCGTCGGCGCGGACGGTGCAACGCCTACGGTCGACTGGTCAGTGCACCGACGATCTCGTCGGTCTCAACGATCTCGCGGCCAAACGGCCAGAGGGCGACTGGCACCAGTTTGATGTTGCCGATCGCCAGCGGAATGCCAATGATCGTGATCGCGAGTGCCGCCGCAGTGACGATGTAGCCGATCGCCAGCCACCAGCCGGCGAGGATCAGCCAGATGACGTTTCCGATCACAGACCAGCCGCCGGCCGTCTCCTTTTTGATCACCGTGCGACCAAATGGCCAGAGGCTGTACATCGCGATCTTGAAGGCCTGAAGTCCGAACGGAATCGTGATGATCAAGATGCACATGACGATCCCGGCGAGCATCCAGCCGAGGAAGAGCCAGAAGCCGGAGAAGATCAGCCAGATGATGTTGAGCAGTGTGCGCACCGGCTTCTGACTCTAATTCAGTTATGCGCGAGGCTTGCGCGCTTGCAATCCGTCAGCGCGCAGCGGCCGCGGTGCGACGCGATCGCCCGTTGGTCGCGCCCCGAGAACGCGCTCGAGTGCCGGCACGACGACGCTGATCGGCCGGCACCTGTTCGGTCGCCACTGCCTTGGCCAGCGTCTGCACCTCGCGTTCCAGGAACTTCGCCATGCGCTCTTCGTCGCGCACAATCGACCGCGCAAGCTTTGCTGTCTCTGCGTCGCCTGCCTTCTCTGCAAACGCTTCCAGCGAGCGATACATCGCGATCTCCTCGTTCTCTTTCATGAACTCATTGCGCGCGTTCGTGAGCATCGTCTCCTGATCGCTGCCGCCGCGCAGTACTTCCACGGGGGCCTTGGCGATCGCCTTGCCCACGCCCACTGCATCTTGCACGACTTGCGCGCCCTCAGCAAGGATCGAGTTTCCCGCGCCCAGCTGCCTGAGCCGCTTCTCGATTTCCTTGGCATGGTGCCGCGTCTCGGTCAGATGCTGGCGGAGCCGCTTCTTGTAGGACATCTTGTCGGTCATCTCGATGTGCGATTGCAGCGACGATTCAAGTTCGCGTTCTTTGCCATGAGCTTCGTTTAGGTACTGCACGATCTTCGCGTCGCGCTCGTTGAGATTTGACATGGGTCACCTCTCTCTGCGGAGTTGAGATTGGTCAGCCAATTGGCCGAGCCGGACATTCCGCAACTACCCGAAGCTCGGCGCAGAGAAACGACAAAGAGCTGCGCGCGACCTATCCGCGGGGCGGGTAGTCGCTCTTGTCCATCACCTTGTCGACATCACGGCGGATCGCTTTGGCCATCTGCTTCATCGAGAGCACCCGCGAGCCGAACCAGGTGAGCTTTGCGTTATGGCCGTAGACGATTCGCGACTTGCCGCTGATCACAGCATTCAGAACCACCTGCGCTATGTCGTCGGGCGAGGTGCGCAGGTACTTCTTGCGGAATTCCTGGCTGCCCTCGACGCGCGCGATGTTCGTGTCGATCCCGCCCGGGTGCACCAAGTGCACGCCGATCTTCGTCTCCAGCAGCTCGACCGCGAGCGACTCGGTGAAGCCGCGCACGGCGAACTTGCTCGCGCAGTAGTCAGAGGCGCCGGGCGCGCCGACGAGACCGAAGATGCTCGAGACGTTGACGATCGCGCCCTCGTCGTTGCGGATCAGTTGCGGCAGGAACGCGCGGGTGCCGTGCACCACGCCGTAGAAATTGACGTCCATCACGCGCTCGTAGAACTCATCGCCGGTGGCCCAGACCGGGCGCGTGCTGCCCTCGATTCCGGCGTTGTTGATCACCAGGTGCGCGTCGCCGAGTTCCTCTGAGACTCGGGCGGCGAAGGCATAGGTCGCCGTCTTGTCTGAGACGTCATACGCCTGCGCCAGAACTTTGGTGCCTGCCGGGAGAAGATCGACAGTCTCCTGCAACTCGGCCTCCGCGTAGTCGTTGAGCGCCAGCACCGCACCACGATCAGCCAGCAGCTTCGCGTAAGAGCGGCCCATCCCTGAGCCCGCGCCGGTCACAACGCAGACCTTGTCGTTGAAGGTCTTCATGCGCCGAGCCTAATTCAGGAGACAACGAAGAACGCGATCACCGAGTACTGCAGCGCGATCGCAATCACCACCAAGAGATGGAAGACCTCGTGGTATCCATAGACGCCCGGCACCGGGTTGGGCTTTTGCAGCGCGTAGATGATCGCGCCCGCTGTATAGGCCACGCCGCCCAAAGCCAACAGGGCCGTTCCGACGGCGCCGATCTCGCCGACGATCTTCGGGATCGCAATCAGGCTCACCCAGCCAAGACCGATGCAGATGATCGCCATGATCCATTTGGAGGCGTCGGCCAGCGCGAGCTCCATGATGCTGCCGGCGACCGCGACTGCCCACACGACGATCAGCAGCACGGTGGAAAACGTGCCTTCGAGTACCAGCAACGCGAACGGTGTGTAGGTCCCGGCGATCAGCAGGAAAATCATCGAGTGGTCGAGCCGGCGCAGCTTCATGCGCACCGAGTGCGACCAGTCGCCTCGGTGGTAGAGCGCCGAAACGCCAAGCAGCGCCGAGACGCTGACTGCAAAGACCGCCGCAGCGACGATCGCGCGCGCGCCGGTGGCCGCCCAAAGCAGCACGATTCCGCATGCCAGCGAAACAAAGAAGGCCTGCTGGTGGAGCACGCCGCGCTGCTTGGGCTTTACGCCCTTGACGGGCGGCTCGGTCTCGGTGGCGGCAGCTTCGGGCATGGTGGTCGGTTTTTCTTACGCGCAGATGACGCGTTGGTTACTCGGCAGGTTCGGGCATAAGTATGGCGCTGCGCCGCGATCGAGACAAGCGCAACGAACCGCGCACTTTGTCTTCGCAACTCGAGCTCCGATCGCGGTGTTTAAGAGACAGTTCAGCCCGGCGCACTTCGTAAGCGCGGGCGAGCAAACTGATGGGGAGGAAACAATGGGCAAGAGACTGATACTCGGAATCGCCGTCGTGGCGGTACTCGCATTCGGCGCGACCGCATCACACGCCGCGCTGCAGAATGCCGTCTCGGTGAAGGTGAACTTCAAGAAGGCTGGAGGGCCGGGATCGCTCTCGGTTCAACTGATCAATATGGACGATGTGCCGCTGCCCGAGGGCAAGCCGTTGTCGAAATCGTCAATCAACGCACGGTTGTACGACGGAGGCCTCGTGCCCCAGCGCATCAGCCGGCTGATCGTGCAGTCGAGTTCGGCGAAGTACAACCGCAAGGCGCTGCCCTACTGCAAGGTGATCTACAACGGGCAGAACAAGATCCCGACGCGCGCCGACGGCATCACGGGCGCGGAAGAACTGACCTACGTCCCGGGCGAGAAGAACTCGAGCTCGGTGAGCAAGGCCTGCCCCAAGACGAGCGTGCTGGGCAAGGGGAACTTCACCGCCGTAGTCGGCACGCCAGGTCAGCCATACGACCCGTCGCAGGCTGGCGCACTCGCCGGAACGGTGATCGCCTACAACTACCAGCCGAGATCGGGCGACACGATGGGCTCCGTCGTGCGCCTGCACGTGGACAGCCCGGTGCCGGCCAACCAGTACCTCTACGTTGGCGTGAGCAAGAGCGGCATCTTGCGGGCGGACGTACCCAGGCGTTCGGAGATCCCGACCAACCTCGACGCCACGATTCCGGCAGGTGAGGTCTCGATGACGAGCCTCGACCTCAAGCTCACGGCGCCCAAGCCGAAGAGCAAGCGCGGCAAGCCGATCTTCACGATCAAGTCCTTCAAGAGCTTGAACGTGTACGGACAGCTCGTTCGCGAGTAACTCCCCGGGCAATCGCTGGGTTGGGACGCGCCCATTCGCCAGATTGGCGAGTGGGCGCGTCCTCGTTTTGACAGATTCGCCAACCGTTTTGCCGGTGGCTGCGTAATCCCCTATCGAAGGCCGAACCTCACGACCGGCCGCAAGGAACTTCGATCAGGAGACGCTCACAATGAACGCACGCAAACCACTCACGATGTTGATGGCGGTAGTCGTCCTCTGTCTGGCCGCATTCACTGCTGCCGGCTGCGGCGACGACAACGAGTCATCGACCGCGGCCACCACGGCCGAGACCGGCACGATGACCGACAGCATGGACATCGTCGCAACCGCGTCTGACACCGCGGATCTTTCGACGCTCGTAAAGCTGGTGACCGCGGCCGGACTCGTCGAAACGCTGCAGGGCGAAGGACCCTTCACGGTCTTCGCGCCGGACAACGCCGCGTTTGACAAGGTCGACGCTCAGACGCTGAAGGACCTGCAGGACCCGGCCAACAAGGAACAGCTCAAGGCCGTCCTGACCTACCACGTCGTCGCTGGCGAATACACCGCAGAGGACATCGTCAAGCTGGCCGGTGAGGGCAAGAAGCTCAAGACCGTCCAGGGCGAGGACCTCACCCCCGAGGTTGACGGTGAGACGGTGACGCTCAAGGACGCCAACGGCAACACCGCGACGGTGGTGAAGGCAGACGTGATGACGTCGAACGGGGTCGTGCACGTGATTGATGGAGTGCTGTTGCCGAAGAGCTAGGGCCTGCCTGCCCCTGTCGGGTAGCTAGCTAGGCACGATCGCCCGGGATCTTCATCTCCCCCTCTTGGAGGTCCCGGGCTTTCGCGCCGCTTGGCCCTAGTCCTGGCAGGTAACCGAGCGATTCTGGAGCTGACCAAGCCAGCCAGAAAAACTGTCGGCTGGGTTGGTAGCCGCGATTGAGAGCCTGCGGTAGGTGAGATAAGCGCCGCAGTGGCCGGGGTCGGTCGCGAGCAAGTTGACCGAGAACGAACGCTCGCATTCACCGCCGTCTTCGCACTCGGGCCAGGTACCGTACGCCTCGGCCGTCGCGGTCGCCGATGCCGTGGCGGTCCCCCAGCCCGACCACTGGCCGACCAGATTCACGCTCAACCAATTGTTGGCAACGACAGTGAAAGGCTTGAAACGCGGGAGAAAATCCTGCATTGTCGGATACTCGGCTGAAGAGCTCCACTCGGCGGGAAGGTGGACACGAGCGTTGGATCCCCCGGATCCGCAGCCGAGAACCGCGTACTTGGACCTCGCCCGCATCCTCTTCCAGAAACCGGCCTTGCGCTTCTGGCGCCCCTTGAACGACAGCCGGAAGGTCGTGTAGACGCGGTCGGCCCCGCAGACCTTCTTTGACCCCAGGATGATCTTGCCGGATGCGCGGATTCCGCCGCGGTTGTAACAGTGATCGCAGAGGTACCCGGTGCCGACCGCCTTGGTGCGGCCCCAGTCCTTCCACTTGCTCACCCGGAACGTTGAACCGGAGCCGAACTTGATTGCTGTCGGACGATAGGACAGGGGTCCGTACTCGGCGATCGGGTAGACCGACGCGACGGTGCCGGCCTGTGCTTGCGGTGCTGCGGCCGCAATGAGACTTGCGGCGAGGATCGCGACGGTTGTGGTTCGCCTAACCCGGCGCACTAATTGTCGTCCCAAGGCATCACGTGGAACCAGCTCACCGTACGAACTCCGCGCGCGCACGCGACGCGTTGGGCTGGATTCCCGCTGCCAACACCGACAAAGAGATCCCCGGTATTTCGGTAGACCTTGCATTTGAATCGGTTTCGCCGAATCTTGCAACCGCTGCGGGCGCATCGGCTGGTGATCCGGTTGTTGACCTGTCGAGCGAGCTTCAGAGCCCGACTGCAGCTGTACTTGTACGAACGGACATCCGAGCCGATCCAGACTGTGCGCGGTGGATCGTGCGTGTCGCCGCAGAAGCCGTTACTCGTGTACTCGCCGTACTCGTCCGCGCAGATGCTCGTGAGTGAACCCCAGCGATTCCAATCGCCAAGCGGTCCGCCGGGCCAGTGGGCTATGCGGAGTTCAATCTGTGTGTACGCCGGACTAGTGCCATCGGAGCATGTGCCGATCTGAGTCGCGCGCAGGTGTGCTCGCCCGCGTTTGTTCCAGTACCCGCCGCCGGGCCGATAGATCGAGTTGTATCCGCGAGCTGTGGCGGTTGCCGAGCCCCAGTTCTTCCACTTCAGGTCGTAGAAGACCGTGCTTGGAGGGCCGCCGCTGGTCACGACCGCGGGTGCTTCGGCACCGAATCCCGCACCCATCGGAAACAGGTTTGGCGACCCGAGCACCACCGCGCCTGCTGATCCAGGGAGAACCGCCAAGAAGGCGATGCCGCAGATGCTTGCGACTGCGAGGTTTCGAATGCTCATCTCAACTACACGCAACTTTCAATTTGAATTGCTTCTTCGGGAATCCATTTGGACGGCCACTGGTGAACGTGGCGTTTATGCGCGTGAAGTAACGCTGTCCGCCGCACGCTCGAACGCGACTGAGTCTGACCTTCACTGGCCATGACAAGCGACGATTGGCCTGCGGTGAACCGGGCTTCGCCCGCACCAGGTAGCGGCCTCGGCCTCGCGCTGATGACTTGTTCCACTTCTGCCACTTGAGCTTGCGAAAGCCCTGGTCGCTGCCCACTCCGCCGACGAAGATCTCACGCGGCCTGAGCTTCGGCACTCCGCCCATGTCCGAACCGCCCAGTGCGTTGAAGATCTTCGGCTTCGAGCTCGGCGTCGTGCAGTCCAAGTCGTAGCCGCCTGGCGAATATGTGCCGGCGGGTTCCCCATACGGATTTCCGTCGGTGAGCTCCGCGGTCCAATCGACGCGCGTGTAGTAGCTGTCGGCGCCAGTTGGAGACGAACACATTCGGAGTCCGCTCACCACAAGCGTTGCCGGATAGCTCGCCGTGAAGCCATCGGCGCAGCTCGGTTCGCAGTTGTTTAGCAAGACGTTGCCGCTGGCCACTGCCGTCGCACCGCCCCAGCCGGTCCAGGCCAGATTCGTGAAGTAGGGACTCCCGCCGGCGCAGCCTCGGCTCCATTCTGCCGGTGAGGCCTCGTCGCCGTATGCGCCGATCACCCCGCACGCGGGGAGCAGAGCAGCATCGGCGGTAGGCGCCGACGCCGCCCATCCGCAGCCAGCCACGGTCGCTATGGCCAAGGCAAACCAACGGGATGCCGACGAGCGACGCAAGGTCACTTGCTGCCCTTCAGCTCAGATGGTGTAGAGAGCGCACGCAAATCGGATACAGACTATTGATCTCTGACCGTAAGCCGCATTCGGTAGCAAGGCTGGAGACAGCGACCTCGAGCGGCATACCCCGGAGTCGACTCAGGCGCCGGTCCAAACGCAGGGCTTTGACATCAGCGAAGCCATATTGGAGGTCGAATCTCCGGGATTGCGCCATGTCACCCGGGTATAGAGCCAGCTGCCGCAGATTCGCTTCGGGCGCGACAACCTGACCGTCACGCGAGCGGTGTAGGGCTCAGCCTCCGGGTACTGGGTGTGCACCGTCGCGCGAGCTACCGCCTTCGCGTCGTTCCATTTGGACCATTTCATCTTCGTGAAGTAAGAGTGGTTCAGGCCGTGGAATTTCTTTGGCTTGTACTTCTTGCCGCTCGAGGTCTTCAGGCGTGGCGAGGCGCTGGCCGTGGTGGGAACCGCCATGGCAAGCACAAGTACCGCAGCCAGAATGAGGGTTCTGATTGCCATCACGAGAGATTATTGCGGAACTGTTCGGGTTAGCGAGTTCGAGTCACATCACCTTTTTTGGATCATCAATTTTGCGATAACTTCCGCGCATGGCGAATCTGAATCTGCTCAGCATGCGAGCCAGCATCGTCGCCCTGCTGGCGCTTGGTATCTGCCTGGCCGGCTGCGGAGGATCTAACGACTCTGCCTCACTTGACTCAATCAATTCTGACGTGCAGGCCAGTACTGAACAGCTCAATACTGCGCTCGGAGAGGCCCGCGCGACGAACCGAACGTCGATGGTGAACCTGCAGGCAGCTGCGTCCGCAAGCGCGGAGACGATCTCCAACGGAATCGAAGAAGTCGATTCCCTCGATGCGGATGGTGAGAACGCGGACGAGATCGAGTCCTACCGCAAGGCGCTCGTCGCTCAGCGTGCGGTTGCGCAGGCGCTCGCTGCGGGCCGCCCGTCAAGTTCTCAGATCGAACTCGCCGCCGCCAAGGCCACCCTTGCGCTCAACTCGGTCACCGGCCAACAGCTCACTGCGATTGACGTCAGCGCGCTGGTGCATTCACTAAAGAAGTCGCGAAAGAAGTCGGCACCGGCCTCAAGCGGTTCAAGCGGGTCCGGCAACAGCGACAGCGCGACCTCAAGCGACGATGCCACGCGAACTTTCTACGTCGGGCAGGGGAACATCAGCTGCAGCGTCAGCGCGGCCAGCGCCAAATGTTCTGTGGCGAGCAACGGGATCACGTTCGTAGTCGAAGGCGGCTCGCGAGGAATGACCGAGGACGGAGCGATTCTCGGACGAGCTTCTGGAAGCAGGCAGGCGTATGGAACTTCGGTCTCGGTCGGAGACTTCACGTGCTCGATCCCGCCAGAGTCTCAGGCCAGCGGGGTGTCATGCCGGAACACATCGAGCGGTCACGGGTTTGAGGCCAGCCGGGTCGGATCTCGACAGAAAACTTTCTAGTCCGTCGGACCACAGACTGCAGGATCGTCGATAGCGATCCGCGCGCCGTTCGCGTACTGCTCAGGCCTTCTTCACAACGCTCGACTTGAGCTGCATCGGCCCAAAGCCGTCGACCCGGCAATCGATGTCGTGATCGCCGACTCCGTCGACCAGCCGTATGCCGCGCACCTTCGTGCCGCGTTTGATCGGGCCGGAGGCGCCTTTGACTTTGAGGTCGGTGATGACGGTGACGTCGTCGCCGTCCTGGAGAACGTTGCCGGCTGAGTCGCGGATGACGCGCTCGGGTTCCGATGTTGCTTCAGTCTCGGCGCCGGGAGTCCACTCGTGCTGGCACATTGAGCAGACCTGTTGGCCGTTTTGCTCGTAGGTGTATTCGGATTGGCAGGCTGGGCATGGGGGATCTTGTTCTGGCATCTGGGGGAGGTTAGGTTGAAAGGCAACGGTGGCTTCAGCGATCGGCTGTTGCTGCACCGCCACTGCGCGCGTCTTCAACCGAGACGACTGCAACAAGTGCTTCGTCGACGAGTTCGTAGACGATCAGCATCCAGGACCAAGGTCCCAGAACGAACCGAAATCCATCCCAGTCGCCCGTCAGTTTCGCCCCGGAATCCGGAAACCGCGCGAGGTGTGCGACGCAGCGAGCGACACGCTTCCGGGTATCGGCGGGCAGTTCGTAGACTTCAGTCATTCGATCAAGTTGCGCCAACGCGCTGGGCGAGAACTCGATGCGTGGCAACTTCAGATCTTCTCGATCCGTACACCCTTGCCCGCCCGTACCTCACGGGAGCCGGACTGAGCTCGCGCCAGGGCGCCGGGAATCGAGTCGAGAATCAGGTGAACGTGACCTGCGTCCGGGTCGGCCGCATCAATCGCGACGCTGAGCAGCGACCGCGCAAGCGTGCCCTCCTGGAGATGGCTCCGTTCAGCCATGCGGCTGAGTTTTTCGGCTTGCTCCGGATCGAGCGAAACGTTGATCCGTTTGGGTCGCGCGCTCATTCGGAGCAATCTACACGATATGTAACAGTCTGTGCTCGGCGCCCGCGCTACTCCAGCTGCAACTGACTGCTCACTTCGCTAGTCACTGCCGTGATGGCCGAGCCGTCGTTTCAGCGCGGACCGGGCAGGCGAGCATGCTCGAGAAAACTGCCGGACAAATAAGCCGACGCCCGGATTCGAACCGGGGACCCCTTCATTACGAGTGAAGTGCTCTACCAACTGAGCTACGTCGGCGCAGTCTTGCGCCCGCTTGACTAAGGGATTTCGGACGGTCTAGACAGTCCTACGTTTCCCGGACGGTCGACGGAGTGTGACCCAATATTGACCCAAGAAAATCGGTCAGGATCGCCACCCCAAGCGGACTCCGAAGTTTACCCGCTTATCGCCGCGGTTCCAGATTCAGCGCCCACTGGGCGTGCCCATGACACATCTCGCCCGATCAGGAGTTCGGTCATGCGTGCATTGTGAGTGTTTTTCATCGCTACTGCCTCGCACTCCAATCCTCGCGAGATTGCCATTTCTTCAATGTCCTGAGCGTTGTCATAGGTCATGAGAAGGTCATTGGAGGACGCAGCGCAAACGTCAAAGAGCTGGTCGTGATCAAGCTCATGGCAGTTGTATAGCCGGCGACCGGCTTTCTTCCCAGCCGCGGTGTAAGGCGGATCAACAAAGAGCGCGGTATTGATTTCGTCTGCATGTTTTTCAATCTCCGCAATGCCGTCGCCCTGGATGAACTCCAAACGATCACGGATTGCGTCTATTCCTTCAATCCTTTTGACCAGAGTTCGCGCATACCAACGCGACCCGATGCCCTTTCCATTCTCACCGTTCTTCATAGGCGACGAACCGCGGGCGATAATCCCGCCGTGAAACGTCCGGTTCTTCACGATCGTCCGGAAGGCGACGTCAAGCTCTGCGTCCGTATCGGATGCGAGAAGCTCGTTCACGGTTTCAACGCTCGGTTCGAAAGCTTCAATCATTGACGCGAGCTTGCTGCCGTCACCACTGACCACCGTTTTCCAAACCGCAGCAATCTCTGGGTCTAGCTCAACTATCACCGCTCGTTCAACGAGCCGTTCGGCAACGGCGGTAAGACTGACGATGCCACCGCCGACGAACGGTTCAAGGATGGCGTCATGGCGTGGCGATGCACTTCCCAGCCATTCGCGCACCCACGGAATTAGCCAAGTCTTTCCCCCTGGATACCGAAACAAGCTCCGCTGCGGGACTGATGCCACATTCACGATCTTCATCGGCTTTTCCGTGTCCTCAAGAAGTTGAAGCTGCGTAGCCCTGGAAATGCTCATACCAATCTTTCCTCCGGTCGCGTCGGTCCTGCGGCAAGCTGCGCGTCCAACCGTGCCTGAAGTGTGGCAACGAAGCCTTCCGGACCCGTCGCTACCGGCTTCGTGACTTCAAGCATGGCGTTCTCATATGTGGAGTAGGCGACCTCGCAAAGCTCTAGCGACCTGCGACCGTCGCCAGTTTCAACCAAGTCGTAGACAAACCACGCAAGGTCGCTTTCTTCCCTCGCGGTTCTTGTCATAGGGGGCAAGGTGTCCCAGAGACCCTTGTTCACAGCAACCGCCTGCTTCTTTCCCCAGCTTTGAAAAATCGCGCCCTTGAACATCAGTTGGGGGGCAAGCCGCTTGCGGGTTGATGAAAGGAAGTCGGGACGCGGCCGGTTCACTAGATCGCCGTAGTCCACCCCCACGAACTCGGCACGGTGCGCGAGCTGATCCATGTATATGCGAAACGGGTTTCGGATGTTTCCGGAGATATAGACCGCCTGGATTTCCAGCGAACCAAAGTCAGTCACGCGCCCGCGGTCGTCGTATTCAACGAGCACATAGTCCACATTCCCAGCCGCTCGGCCGTCGCCGCCCTTCAACCGGATCTCTGGGAATGATGTCCATTTAGCGTCCAACCCGAAGAAGAATTCAGCCGCGTCACTCACCGCTCGCGACTGCTCGCGAAAGCGAACGGGACATATGATGTTGAGTTCCCCGCCAGCCCAAACAGAGCAAACTCCGAGCGGGTCCTCCACGCTGTCTTTGGTGCAGTTCGGCGTGATGTTTCCGTAGGGGCAAAGCCGATCCCGACGATGCCGCATGGCGTCCTCGGAATTGTCATCCGCTGGATATCCAAAAACCTCGCCGAGTAGGTGGTCCGACATGATCGGCGAGTATCGCACGACCGCGAGACGGCACGAAACCGCGCTCATTCGCTCTCCTCCGGCGATCCCCAAAGCCCGCGAACTGCGCGAAGAATGTCCCCCATCGGAAAGCCGGCTGCATCCGCCACATGGATTTCGTCAATTGCGATGCCCAGGTCTCGGAGTTCCGCTTCACGGCGCGACCAGAGATGAGGCTTTCCGTTGCACTTCCACCAGTCTCGACCGATGCCGGCTGCGCGCATAGCGAGATGACCGATTATCCGCTCCGCCTTGTACGGCTCTACGCGACCGGCTTCAACCTCGCGAATCACCTTTGCCTGAAGCGCAGTGGCGTCCGCCGCGAGGAAGTCATCCGCACCGCTCCAGGCATTCAGTGGCTTCGCCCACATCGCGGCAATCGTTGCGTCTGACATAACCGACGGTTCAGGCTGCTGATTTCCCGAAAACCTGAACTGTTGCTCAATCCGAACCCACGAACCAGCTGGACCGGTCCCGCTCTCTATGGACTTGTCATAGGCGCGGAGCTTGACCTGCTTCCTTGCGGGCGTCCGGAAATAGACAGTTTGAATTTCGCCGTGTTCGTGCCAGACGTTGCGCTTTAGCCGTGGCAAGTCCATAGCCGCTAGCCCCCTCATAAAGACTTGCCCCTGACGCGGATCGTCAAATTCAAGGTCGCACGCCAGATCCAGTCGGCGGACATATGGAGTTTCACCGAACAATCCATGCGGATGAAGAAACTCAGACGCTCGCAAGGAGGCAAGCACCGATCCGTTGTCAAGTTTCCCCGTTGGGGCAAGCCCGGTGGTTTTGTCGGACCCGCCGACGATTGAGGCGAGGTGACCTTCGCAGTAGATCAACTCATATTTAGGGAAGTAGCCCCAGTGGGCACCGCCGAAGCGCTCCTTGATGTGGGCGGACCCGCGAGTTCCCGGGAAAACTTCCGACGATCCGAGCAGTTCGCGATCGCGCTCATCCCAGCCCTGCAAGAGCGTTCCCTTCTCGAGCGGACGGCCAAGGTGCATCCAAAGCTTCCAATCCTTCGGACGCCAGCAGAACGACACCGTGTCGACCCCCCATCCCGCGAGATGCACGCCCGCAGGGAGTTCGACGAAATCGTTTTGAGAACAACCTGTTAGAAGCGGTTGTTTTTCCTTACTGACCCCTGGACGACGCCCATCAACTGATCTCATCGCGGGCGCCTCCGCACTTCAAACGAAACCACCCCCTCTCCATCGTGTTCGGACGGAGCGGTTTCGCCCGTCGCGCCGCCTAGCGGCGTCGCATTCGCGCTCTCCGCAACCACCTCCACGTTGCTCACGGTCAGGCGATAAACATTGCCGATGTATCGCCCGCCGGTCAAGTCCGCGAGCGAGGCAAAACTAGACGTCAGGTAGAACTTGATTTCTTTCGTGGGGACGCTTGCATTCGCCTCACGAATTGCGTTTAGGACTTGCGTCTCGTCGGGAGCAACGAGCTTCATCCGTTCATCCGTCACGCGGTCTCGGATAGTGAGCAGCAAATAGTGACCCTCTGCTTGCGTGCGCGGTAGCAACCGCTGTGCCCTGATGACTTCGCCTTTGACCCACATTTCCATTGCTATCTAATTATTACCTACTTTTCTTTGTTGTCAAGTGATCTCTCTTAGCCAAATGTTCGACGCACAAAACCGCATAGGTATGCGATTTTCGGAGCCTAGAAAAAAGGTTCGGGGAACTTCCGGCCGTTTTTCTTAGATGTGATATTTTCGAAATATGGATAGTAAATACTCAAAAACAACGACGTTTTATACGTCACAGGAGGTAGCTGAACTCTGCAAAATCAGTCCACGCACCGTCATGCGTGCAATCGGAAATGGCGAACTGCCGGCGGCGTTGTTCGGCGAGGAGCGGTGCTACCGCATCCTCGCGAGCGACTTCGCAGCATGGGTTGATCGGCGCATTGAATACGCCGCATCCAAGGCTAGGTCTCGGAAGGGTTCACGCGGAACGCCCTACGTTCCCGGTTCGCTTCCGAGGGGAGCGTTTCTTCCCACCAACTAGTTGATGACCCAACTTCGCGGGCTTCGTGCCCGCGGAGTTCACTTTCTTCCGGGCGCTGATTATTTCGGCGTCCGGATCTATTGCACCTTGACCCACGAACTGGTCAATCACCTTCGCGTAGGTCGTCTCGGTCATGGTGAGTTCATGCCCCATTTGGTAAGCGATCTCAAGGTTGCTGAGCCGCTGCTCCTGAATTAGAAGGCTCGCAAAACTATGCCGAAGGTCATAAGGGCGCAGGCTATTCAGCCCAACCGCCTTTGCTGCCGGCTGGTAGTACCGACGCCGCCAATTCCGATAGGAGCTGTCCATCCAGGCACCGCCGCCGCGAGTGTAAAAAACCAGATCATCGGCACCGGGGAACGATGACCGTGAACGCCAATCAAGAAGATCCGCGCTCAAGGAGGGAAGCAGCGAGACCTTTCGCGTCCCCCTTTTTGTTTTCGGTTCTTTCGGGACCCCGTTCGCCAGCGCCTTGTCCACTCGTATGCCGTCCGGCAGCACATCGTTCCACCGCAATGCAAGTGCTTCCATAGGACGAAGTCCGGCGTATCCCAGCACCCCAACCAAGACCGCATCCATTTCGCGGTTCTGCGCCAACAGTTTTGCCCTGACGCCCTCAACTAGAAGTGGACCCGGGACGGGCGGAGCAATTACGCGCTTCGCCGCGGCCGGCTTTCGCACAGCGCGGGCGGGATTAACTGAAATGTATTCCAGTTCAACAGCGTGTTCCAACACGCCCTGAAGAATTGACAACGTCCGTCGGATGGTCGGGTCACCGACGCCGTCTCGGATCATTTCTTGCTTGAAATCAGAAACAGTCTTCGGACGAATTGCGCGAAGCTGCATTTCCCCGAAACGGTTAACGATGCGCTTGAACTGACGCCGATGAACGACCTGCGTATTTCTCGCAAGCTCGCCCCACCGATTGGGCTGATACTCGTGGAGCATGAATTGCCCGAAAGTCGTCTTTGAAGCCGTCAGTCTCCACTCTTCGCCGCCACTCCTAGCGAGAGCAATCTCCTTGTCGCGGCGGTTCGCCTCTCTCCACGAGCTGCACGTTTCAGAATGCTTCTTCCCCTGCTGGTCGATCCAGCGCACCCGATACGAATGCCCTACGACCTTTCCGTTTTTTGTCCGCTCGCGCTTTTCAATCATTGGCGACAGCCCTTCAGATTGAGTATCGGACACAACGGACAAGAACTTTGACCCATTTGTGCCCCAAAAACTGATGCGAGACCGGCCAACATGGTCAGAAGAGCTAATAAACACGCCACTCATGAGGGTTTGTACCCCTTCATTACGAGTGAAGTGCTCTACCAACTGAGCTACGTCGGCGCAGTCTTGGGGCTCTGCGCTTGACTACTGCGCCCCAAGCAGCGAATGCAAATCGTATCGTCCGCGCGGGGCCTGGCCAAGCTCAGCGCCCGCGCAGTCGATCCATCTTCCGCCGATCCCGCTTCGTCGGTCGTCCGGCACCGGCTGCACGTTCAAACACCGTCGGATCGAGCTCGCGCCGTCGCGCCGGACGTGGCCCACTGTGATCGACGAAGCACTCTGCCGCGACCGTGGCGCCCACGCGTTTCTCGATCGGGCGCACCACTTCAAGCTCGCGCGTCCAGTCCGGGGCCACCGCCACCGTCAGGCGATCGCCGGAGCGCACCACGGAAGATGGCTTGAGGCTTCGCCCGCCCATCCGGACCTTTCCGCCGGTGCACGCGTCCGCGGCGAGCGTGCGTGTCTTGAACACCCGCACTGCGGCAAGCCATTTGTCGATTCGCACGCTCTCCACGATCAGCCCATTCTCGCGCAACGCGCGGGGCAGGACGCGCCCCCGGGGCAGCGACCCCGGCCCCCAATAACGGGTACTCGCCGGTAGGATTGCGGGGACTCGGCCGGATGATCGCTCGTGCGCGTTGGATCCGCCACCACTGCCCGAAGGAAAGGCACAACAAGAATGCTCAGCTCTCGGCCACTCCCATCGACTCTGCGGCTCGCGCTCGTCCCGCTGGTCGCATTGCTCACCTTGCTCGTGTTCGCCGCCGACGACGCAGAGTCGAAGCTGCGCAGCCCGCATCTCGAATCCACCTGCCCAGCCGGGTTCACCTACGGCGAAATACTCAACGGCCCCTGGCGCGTGGAAGGTTGCGCGAAGGGCGCCGATCCGCGCGGATCGGAGCTCAAGCGCACCGTCTTCAGCGGCACCGTCGAGGTGAACGGAATGCTGATCGAGGGAAGCAACGATCTGATCGCCTACAGCTCAAGTGACGTGGCCAACGCATCACGCGTTTCACTGACCAGCGGCCAGTTCACCACCTACGGCATCAAGCGCGGCTCGGGTTCAACGATCGTCATCGACCAAGCTGGTCGTCCTGCCAAGCGGGATGAGATCTACCGCGGGAAGATCGATCTCACGCTCGAGACCAACAAGAAGGTCAAAGATGGCACGGCCTTCACGCTCGATATCCCGACATCCTCCAGCGCGAAGATCAACGGGATGCGCCTGCGCGAGGCGATCACCGGCGCCACCTTGAAACGCGGCGGCGCCGAGCAGACCCTCAGTCCCGACGACCTGCGCCCGCGCAAGCAGGGGAACTCCGCCGCGACCGTGCAGACCTCCGACGGCACGATCGAGTTCCGCGGCAAGCTCTCCTTTGCCTCATCGGTTTCCTCGTTGCTGCGCGATTGGACGTCGCCCTCAAAGTTCAAGCTCGTTGACGGCGAAGGCCTGCAGGTCGACAACATCAAGTTCGAACTCGATGCGGTCGTGATCCCGGGCATCGGCGGGTTCAACGACTTCTCGATCACCTACAACGCAGCGCGCGACGAATGGGTCGGCTCGGTGGACCTTGATCTCGGCGAGGATTTCGTCGAGATCCACTTCCAGGTCAACGTCGACGGAACCACCGGGGCGATCCTGCGTATCGAGGCCGACGTTACCGGCCTGCGCATCCCGATCGGAAACACCGGGGCGACCCTGCGCGAGATATCCGGATTCTTCCAGCCGAACCCGCTCGTATTCGGCGGCGGTGTCGGCGCCACCTACGGCCCCAAGCTCGGCTCGTACTACCTCGTCGAGATCACTGGAACGCTCTCGATCCAGCTCGAGCCGAATTTCCGGCTGGAGACCGGAGGCGCGGCGCGGCTGCTCGCTACCAGCCCCACGAGCCAGCTCGCGCGCGGTAGCTCCGAGCTGATCTTCGACTCCCGCGGCCTGCTCGCGGTTTCGGCCGACGCCAATGTGAGCGTCGATATCGGCGGTGGCATCGGCGCCGAGGCCAACGCGCGCGGCTCAGGCGCATTCTCGACCAAGAACGCTCGCTTCAACATCGAAGCTTCGGTCAGCGGCGAGCTCTTCCTCGGCTTCCTCGGCGACTTCACTGTGGCGCGCATCGACGCCGTCATCAGCAGCGAAGGCTGGGGCACATGCGCCCAGCTCGTCGAGTTCATCAAGGGCGGAATCGGTCAGCACTGGGGAGACGGCATCAAAGTCTTCACCGGCTGCGATCTCTCCGAGTACCAGGTGCCGATCAGCACTTCCGCCGCCGTCGCCGGACAGCGATCGTTCGTCGTGGGTCCGGATGTGGACCGAATCAACATCGAAGTCACTGCAGACGGTCCGGAGCCGAAGGTCGCGCTGATCGCGCCTGGCGGCACACCGGTCGCAAGTTCCGCCGTGCTCGGCCGGCGCAAGGTCGGCAACAACGCATCGGTGATCGCGATGCCAGGACAGAGCCAGCAGATCTTCGCCGTGAACAAGCCCAAGGCCGGCATCTGGAAGGTCGCATGGCCGGACGCGAGCGCGAATGTCACCGGCGTCCGGATCGCTCGCTCGAAGGCTCCGATCGACGCGGACGTCTCGGTGTCTGAAACCGGTACGCCCGGGCAACGCAAGATCCGCATCGCCAAGCTGAAGAACCTCGCCGGTGGCGAACGCGCTGTGATCGGTGTACGCACACCCGCAGGCATCGTCCCACTCGGCGAGAGTGGCGGCAAGGATCTGACGGCCAACTTTGCCGACACGGTTTCCGGCGCGCGTCAGATCGTTGTGATCCCGCTGCGCGACGGAATCCCCAACCCCAGCCGTATGCGCACGCTCGGATCCTTCACCTCGAAGCTTCCAGGTGCCGCCAGCGGAATCAAAGCCAAGCGAAGCGGCTCGAGGCTGAAGGTTTCCGCCACGTTGAGAAAGGGGAAGCTCAAGCCGGGCGCCTGGGTCTACATCCTGCGCTCAAAGGGCAGGCCGATCGCAGCCCGCCGCGGCAAGCCCGGCAAGTCGGTCACCTTCTCGATTCCCGCCGGCGCAAAGCAGCTCTCTGTCGCGGCAAGACCGATGATCGGTGGGCGCGTGCTGAAGGTGACTCAGCGGACCAAGTCGATCCGGTGAACGCGGCGTAGCGGAGAAGGATTTCGCGGCGCATGAGTCGTGGGCGTTGAGCACGCTTGCGTCCGCGCAATTAGTGTGTGATCGTGAGCGCGCAACAGCAGACGCCGCCGGCCGAACTGATCGCCTGCCGCGGCTTCCATGAGATCTCGCTGGCCGACGCAGATTGGGCCGGCGGGAAGGGCGCAAATCTCGGCGAGCTGACCGGGCTAGGCATCGCGGTGCCCTCAGGGTTTGTGATCGGCGCACCGGCCTACGCAGCCTTTTGCGACCGCACCGGACTGCGCGAGCGTTTGGCAGAAGTGCTCGACGGCCTGGACCCCGAAGACTCTGAAGACCTCGCCGCCAGGGCCGACGCCACACACCAACTCGCTGGCCACACGCCGCTTCCCCACGCGATCGCCTCCCAGATCGGAGCGGCGTACGGGCGGCTGCGTGCGGGCGACCCGGACCTGCCGGTTGCGGTTCGCTCTTCGGCGATCGGCGAGGACGCCTCGGGCGAGTCATTCGCCGGGATGCACTCGTCCTACTTGAACGTGCGTGGCGAACAGGAATTACTTGAGGCGGTCAAGCGCTGCTGGGCCTCCCTCTTCTCTGCCCGCACGCTCTACTACCGCGCCACCCGCGGACTGCCGCTTGCTGAGATGGACATCGCCGTCGTCGTCCAGAAGCAGCTGATGGCCAAACGGTCGGGCGTGATGTTCACTGTCGATCCCACCAGTGGGCGCGAAGACCGCCTGGTGATCGAGGCATCGCTCGGGCTGGGCGAATCGATCGTCTCCGGTGCCGTCACGCCTGACCAGTTCGTCTTCGCCAAGGGCCCGGAGAACGAGTACTCACCGATGCTGGTCGAGAAGCGCGTTTCACGCAAGGAGATCGCGATCGAGCCGCAGGCCGGTGGCGGCACGGCAGAGCGCTCGCTCGATCACTTCGCTTCGACGCGCGCCGCGATCCTGGAGTCTGAGGCCGCCCAGATCGCTCACGTCGGGTTGCAGATCGAGCGCCATTACGGCGTCGCACAAGACATCGAATGGGCGTTGGACAACGCCGGCACGCTCTGGATCGTGCAGTCGCGGCCGGTGACGGCAACCGGCGGGGCTTCCGCCGCCCCCGTGCCGAGCGGCGAGCGTGGCGGCGTGCTCTTGCACGGCGTTGGCGCTGGCCTCGGGAGCGCGACCGGGCCCGTGCGGCTCATCGACTCGCCGAAGCAGGCCGGTCAGCTGCGCGAGGGCGAGCTGCTGGTCGCGCACACCACGCGTCCCGACTGGGTTCCGCTGATGCGTCGCGCTTCCGGGATCATCACCGACAGCGGCGGGATCACCTCGCACGCGGCGATCATCGCGCGCGAACTTGCGATCCCGACAGTCGTCGGGACCGGGCGCGCAACTGAGGTCCTGACCGACGGCGAGATCGTGACGATCGATGCCGCCACTGGCCAGGTCTTCTCCGGCGCGCGCAGAGCTTCCGAGATGCCCTTGCCGGACGGTCAGCGCGCGGTGCCTATTGCGACGACCTCGCCGCCGGCCAACCCGAACGCGCCGGCGATCGAGACCAGGACCAAGCTGCTGGTCAACCTCTCTGACCCCGAGCAGGCCGACCACGCCGCGTCGCTCGAAGTGGACGGCGTCGGGTTGCTGCGCGCTGAGGTGCTCGTCGTGCATGCGCTCGGCGGACAGCACCCGCAGTTGCTCGTTGAAGAAGGCCGAGGCGCTGAGTTTGTCGATCGCATGGCCGAGCAGCTGATGCGCTTCACCGCGGCGTTCGATCCGCGACCGGTCACATACCGAACGATCGACTTTCGCACCAACGAGTTCCGCGACCTCGAAGGCGGCGAGAAGTTCGAGCCGGTCGAGGACAACCCGATGCTCGGCATGCGCGGTGTGCAGCGCTATCTGCGCGACCCGAAATTCTTCGCGCTCGAACTTGAGGCGATCCACCGCGTCTACGAGCGCGGCTTCAAGAACCTCCACGTGATGCTTCCGTTCGTGCGCAGCGCTGCCGAACTTGAGCGCTGCCGGGACCTCGTCGCGCGCGCCGGACTTTCCTCCCTGCCGGAGTTCGAGCTGTGGGTGATGGCGGAGGTGCCGTCGATGCTCTTCTTCCTGGAGGACGTCGCACGGCTGGGAGTCGCCGGGATCTCGATCGGAACCAACGACCTGACGCAGCTGCTGCTTGGCGCCGACCGCGACTCGGCGACGCTGGCCGAAACCTTCGACGCGCGCGACCCGGCGGTTGTCGCATACCTACAGCAGCTGATTCCGAAGGCCCGCGAGCTGGGGCTTTCCACGTCGATCTGCGGCCAGGCCCCGTCCGACTATCCCGAGTACGCCGAAGTGCTCGTCGCAGCGGGGATCGACGCGATCTCGGTCAGCATCGACGCGGTGCCCTCGACACGCGCCAACATCGCCGCGGCCGAGGCGAAGGCCTGAACATTCGATGCGCGCCGCGCAGTTCACGGCAGTCGGTCAGCCTCTTGAGCTAGTCGATCGAGCGGAGCCGGTCGCGGAGCTCGGCCAGATCAAGCTGAAGGTTGAGGCCTGCGCGGTCTGCCGCACCGACCTGCATTTGATCGACGGCGAAGTGCCGATCGCCCAGCCGCCGCGCATCCTCGGCCACCAGATCGTCGGCCGCGATGAGCACGACGAGCGCTTTGGCGTGCCGTGGCTCGGCTGGACTTGCGGGAGCTGCAAGTACTGCACCAGCGGCCGCGAGAATCTCTGCCCGGTTGCGAAGTTCACCGGCTGCGATATCGACGGGGGCTTCGCCGAGTACGTCGTTGCCGACGCGCGCTACGCCTTCCCGCTGCCCGAGGCCCGCGGGGCGATCGACCTTGCCCCGTTGCTCTGCGCGGGGTTGATTGGATACCGCTGCCTGACAATGTGCGGCGAGAGCGCCGAACGGATCGGGATCTACGGCTTTGGCGCAGCGGCCCACCTGGTCATCCAGGTCGCCGAGCACCAGGGCCGGGGCGTCTACGCCTTCACGCGCGCGGGCGATGAGTCCGCACAGAAGTCTGCGCTGGGGCTTGGTGCGGCTTGGGCCGGGTCCTCAGATCAAGCGCCACCTGAGGAGCTCGACGCAGCGATCATCTTCGCGCCAGTCGGCGAGCTGGTGCCCCGCGCGCTCAGCGCAATCGCGCCCGGCGGCACCGTCGTCTGCGGCGGGATCCACATGAGCGAGATCCCGGCGTTCGACTATGCGCTGCTCTGGCACGAGCGCGAGCTGCGTTCGGTCGCAAACCTCACGCGGCGCGACGCGAAGGAGTTCCTGCGGCTTGCGCCTGAGGTGCCGGTTAGTACTAAGGCCGTGGCGTATCCGCTGGAAGACGTGAACGTGGCATTAAACGACCTGCGCGCCGGCGCTTTCAACGGTTCGGCGGTTGTGGTGCCCTGAGCGCGCCGCGCAATTAGGAGAGCTTGCAGCCCTTCTTCTTTTTCTTCTTCTTGTTCTTGTTGGGCTTGCCGCCGCTCGACTTCTTCGGAGGCTTGGTTTCGATGAACCGCGATTGGCCGGCGCGCAAGTCGAAGCAATTGCCGTGGATTGGGCGCACCTCTACGACTCCGCGCGCGACCTTGAAGAGAGTGCCGCCGTCGTAGTTGGCGACGTACCAAACGGTTCCGCGGACGGTCGCCGAGCCGCCTTTGCCAGACGTGCGGAAGCGGCCGCGCCCGCTTCCCCAGAGGCCATTCCGCTTCTTTCCACGCCGCGCAATCTGGGCACCACGGAACGGATTGACCCCTGCCCGCGGGATACTCGCCGCGGCTGCGTTGGCACCCGGCACCAAGTCGTCGCGCAGTTTGACCAGCGAAATCGGGTTGTCGCCGGGTAGCTGGAAGACCTGGAAGATGCCGCCCCAGAACTCCGAGGTGTAGGTCGACCCGTCCTTGTTCGCCAGCGTGACCTGTGCCTTGCCGGTGCGAGTGTCGATCACCGTGCCGATCGGGACGTTCACAGCCTCCTGGACCGGGATCCACTCGTCTGAGCCGGGAAGCTTGATCAAGACGTCGCCAGTCTTTGGTTCGAGGTTTGTCGATTGACGAACGACTGGCTCAACGAACGCGGTGACGGGCGGCGAGTAGGTGACGCTCACGCTGGCAGCGCCCGCGCGGCCGGCCTCATCGGTGCACGTCACGGTGATCGTGTTGGCACCTTCTTTCAGGCTCACGTGGGCGCCGCTCTGCAGAGAGCAGCTTGGCTCGGCGTCTGTGTCGTCAGAGACGGTGTAGTTGACGATTGCCGAATCAAGCGAGCTGACGTAGCCATCGGTCGGATCAGTGATCTCCACATCCGGCGCCGCGGCGTCATAGGTGACTGTGACCTGAGCCTGGGAGAGAGTGCCCGCGGCGTCGCGACATCCGACGAATATCTCATTGGTGCCCGGAGCCAGTTCGCTGGCGCCCGTGTCCGGGTCGCCCGCGTAACCATCCGGAATGATGACGCTGGTGCACGTGGGCTCCACCGGATAGTTGTCGGTCGCCGTGTACTGAATGTCCGGGTTGGGGTCGGTCAGCAGCGCGCCGTCTGCCGGCGAGTCAATCGCAATCTCGGGGGCCTCGCCGTCGTAGTAGACGCTGACCGATGCGCTGGCCGCGTTTCCGGCGTTGTCCAGGCAGTTCACGGTGATCGTGTTCTCGCCCGGGACCAGGTTGACTGTCTCGCCGTCAGTCTGGTCACAGCTCGGGGACGTATCGTGACCGTCGGAGACGCTGAAGCTGAGGGTCACGCTCGAGTCGCTGGTGACAGACTGATCGTCCGGCGCGGTGATCTGCACGAGCGGGTCTTCATCGTCGTAGTAGACGCTGACCGACGCACTGGCCGTATTGCCGGCGTCGTCCTGACAGTTCACGGTGATCGTGTTCTCGCCGGGGGTCAAGCTGACTGTTTCTCCGTCCGTGTGGTCACAGCTCGGGGACGTATCGAACGCGTCCGAGACACTGAAGCTCAAGATCGCACTCGACTCGTTGGTCACGGACAGATCTCCCGGCGAGGTGATCTGCACGAGTGGGTCTTCGACGTCGTAGTAGACCAAGATCGTTGCCTGGCCGACATTGTTGCTCGCGTCGGTACATGAGACGGTGACTTCGTTCTCGCCCGGCATCAGCACGTAGTCGGCACCGGAAACGAAGTCGCAGTCGGGGCTGGGATCACGGTCGTCGTTGACGCTGAAGACGACCGGAACAGTCGGACTTGTCGTCGAGATCCCATCGTCCGGGTCTTCGATCGTCACCGTGGGCGGCGACGTGTCCGGCGGTCCAACCTCGATCGACTGGGTGTAGACAGCACTCGGACCGTTGCGCGTCATCACTTTGAACGAGACCGCATCCGCGCCCCCATAGTCGTTGTGCGACCGGTAGCTGATCGCACCGTCGTTGTCGACCAGATCGGCACTTCCATGCTCGGGTTCCGTGACGATTGTGAACTCCTTGATCGTCGATCCGTCGGAGTCCGCGCATTCGAGCGGAAGCGTGGTTGCCGCTTCGCTCACCACGGTGATCGGAGCGCTCGTGTCGCAAGTCGGCGCATCGCCGGCGGCGAGCCTGTCGGCCCGTATGCCGGTGCTGGTGCCGAAGAAGTCCGAGAGCCCGGGGGCGCCTGAGAAGCCGGCGTTGGCATTGCCGAAGTCGTCGTCACCGGCGCTGCCCAGGTAGCGACCAGTACCGAGGCCGAAGACCTCGACCACGTCGCTCTTGACGCCAAAGAGTCGGCCAGAGCCATGGTCGACGTGGAGAGCGATGAAGCCGCCGGCAGTGGGCGAATGGGCAGTCGGCACCCCGACGTCCGTGAAGTCGCGCCCGTAGCCCTGGATCTTGTCCGTGCCGTCGATTGCCGCGTAGAGCCTGCCATTCACTGGATCGACGGCGAGCGCGCCGGGTCCGACCGTGTTCGTCCAAAGCGAGGCGGGCGATATCTGCCTGATCCAGTCGATCGAACTCTTTCCGGTTTTCGTTTTGAACTGGAGGAGCACGCGCCTGCCGACCGAGCTCATGTAGATCGAGGCATACCCGACCCGTGCGGCGGTCGGATCGACCGCCAGACCTTTGATTTGCTCGATTCGGGCGCCGGTCTTGAAAGTGTCGATCGAGAATTCAGGCTGGACGTTTACTGGATGGCCGTTCGGATCGAGCTTCGGGCGCGGGTAGACAAATATGCGGTCAAGTCCGCGGTCGGCGACAAACAGCTTGTTGCCGACCGGGTCAAACCCCATGCCGACGACCGTGTTCAGTCCTGTCGCTGTCGCGATCGGCGAACCGCCGAGCAGTTGGTCAAACCCGCGCAGCTGGTCGCCGCCGGCCCTCCGGTCGACCACCCAGACGTACTTGCCTTGGCCCGCGGTGCCTTCAGCAAGGACGAGTCCAGTGCCCTCAAAGGACGACGTGTTGAGTTGGCCCGTGCTGGAAAACACGCTTGCGCCGGCGGAAGCCGGGAGCGCCAAGGCCGCGATTGCGAGCAGGGCGGCGCCGACTACCGTCAGAAGTCGGGAGTGCACGCGTGTGAGTGTGGGCGCGAAAAATTGCCGCACGAAGCTGCCGAGAGTGCCTCGCATGAACAGCAATGTACGGCAATTCCGCGAGAAACGCAATGTACAAGTGGAGCACGCCGCTAACAGAGCCTTGTACAGCTGCGCAACGAATGGCGTTCGTCACGGACTAGGTCGCTCGCACTCTGCTACCCGCTCGGCGTTAGGGTTGCCCCATGAGCGAGGTCACATACGAGCGCGTCGGCGCGGCAAGCGTCGTGACGATCAATCGGCCCGAACGCCGCAACGCGGTTGACGGCCCGACGGCCGATCAGCTCCAATCAGCATATGAGCAGTTCGTCGCGGACGACGGAGCGCTCTGCATGGTGCTGACCGGCGCCGGCGGCGAGGCATTCTGCGCGGGCGCGGATCTGAAGAACATCCCGTCGTTTGCCGACCGGCTGATGTCGGAATCCGGACCAATGGGTTTCTCGCGGATGATCTCGCCCAAGCCGACGATCGCGGCGATCTCCGGCTGGGCACTGGCGGGCGGACTTGAGCTCGCGCTCTGGTGCGACCTGCGGATCTGCGCTGAAGGGTCGACGTTCGGTTTTGCCGAGCGACGCTGGGGGGTGCCGTTGATCGACGGCGGCACGCAAAGGATCGCGCGTGTCGTGGGTCTTGGGCGCGCGATGGATCTGCTGCTGACCGGGCGGATGGTCGAGCTCGACGAGGCCGAGGAGATCGGACTTGTGACCCGTCGCGTGCCGGCCGGCGAACACCTGAATGCGGCGCTGGAGCTGGCCGAGCAGCTCGCAGCATTCCCGCGCGAGACGATGTTGGCCGATCGCACAGCGATGCTCGCGGGGATCGGCCGGTCGCTTGAAGAGGGCCTGAAGATCGAGGCCGAGAACGGGCCGGCGACCGCGGTCGTAGCAGCAACCGGCGCGGGGAAGTTCGCCGGCGGCGAAGGCCGCGGCGGGGTCGGCGTCTAGAGCTGCGTCGGGGAGTTGCCGCTGTAGACGGCGCCGGTCGGCGCGCCCAGCGCAATCAACCGCAAGCCGCCTTTGCCGGCAAACCACTGACGTGTCGCATGCGGGGCGATTGCGACCATCTCGCCCTCGCTCGCATCGACCTTCTCGCCGTCGATCTCGACCCAACCAGACCCGGCGGCGACCACATAGACCTCTGTCTGCTCGTCGCGGTCGTGCTTGTGCTTGGGATATGAACTCTCGCCGTTGCGGTCGGCGAGATCAATCACGGCCATGCCGAAGGCGGTGACGCCGAGTGCGCCGCCCAGCGGATAGAGCGTGACGCCGTCGAGCACGCCGCGAAAGGCGCCGCTGCCCTCGATCGGCACGGCGGCAAAATCATCGCTGGATTCGTTCTCGGCCTCGGCCTTGATACCGGGCAGCTCGCTCGGGTGCGGTTCGGGGGCGCCGACTTCCAGCGGGGTGAAGGTTTGGTAGGGCTTGCCCGGCGTGCCGCCGGCGATCAAGACCGTGAGGCCGTCAGGGCCGGAGATCACCGTACGGCTGGCGGTCGGACCGACGCGCACGGCTGTCCCGTCGTCGACCGGCACGCGGTGGTCGCCGACGTCGAGCCAGCCGGTGCCCTTGAGCGGGAGGTAGACCTCTTCCTGGCCGTCGAAGGTATGCATGTGGCGCGGGATGCGATCGAAATCCGGCGGTAGCTGCATGACGCCGAGGCCAAAGGCCTCAACCCCCAGCTCACCACGCGCGCGGTAGTAGCTGCCGCGCCAGATCGTCTCCATCTGGTCGATCGGCTTGTGCGTGTAGGCGGGGGTCTGCGTGGTCATCTTCTGGCCTTGCTCATAGGCTCTGCGTCGCGTGTCTGACTCAACTCACCCTACCCGCCAGGCGCTGCTTTCGAGCGCTCGTGCACACCGGCCTTCGGACTTGGCGGAGGAGCGCCACCAGTTGGCGATGGTCGACTGGCTCTCGTCTGCCGGACCCGATCCGTTTGACCGGGAAGTGTTTGAACCCGGTCACGCGACCGGGAGCTGCTTCGTCGTCTCGACCGACGGGCGCGCGGCGATGATCTTCCACCGCAATCTGAAGTTGTGGGTGCAGCCGGGCGGTCACGCTGAGCCGGGCGAGACCGACTCTGAGGTGGTTGCGGCGCGCGAGGCCTCCGAGGAGCTCGGAGTTTCTTTGGGCGAGGGTGCGCGGCCCGAGCTATTTGATCTTGACGTGCACCGAATCGCGGCTCGCGGCGACGCGCCGAGCCATCTGCATTACGACTTCCGACACCTGGCCGTGATCGAGCCGGTCGAGCTGTCGCCCTCGACTGACGCGGCTGAAGCCCGCTGGATGACGCGCTCGGAAATCGCCGCGATCGGCGTCGACGTAGGTGTGCGGCGGATGGCCGACAAGGCTGTGGCGCGCGGGATGCTGGCGGCCTAGATGTTTCTCGGAGCGAAGAACTCGCGCCGGCGCAACGTGCTGGCCGTGATCATCGCGTGGCCGTGGCTGTTTGTCGCGTTTGTGAGGATCCTCGCGCTGGATTCCGGCTGGCCGATGATTCCGCTGGTTTCCTTCACGCCGCAGACGCTGCTGACGATGCTGATCCCGCTGGTTGCGGCGCTGCTGCTTCGCGCTCGCTGGGCATCGATCGGGATCGTGGTGGTGATGCTCTGGCTGGCGGTGATCATCGCGCCGCGGACGATCAGTCACGATCAGCCGGTCGCCGAGGGGAAGACCGTGCGGCTATTCACCGCCAACCTGAAGAAGGGCGGCGCCCAGGCCGGCCCGCTGCTCGAGCAGATCCGCGCCTCGCGCGCGGACATCGTTGCTCTGCAGGAGGCCGGCGAGGGGAACTTGTCGGCGTTGCGGGCGCGCGGGTTGCTGAAGACCCACCCGTACGTCGTGAAGAAC
>JAEYBE010000058.1 GCA_023404495.1 Actinomycetes bacterium
GGTCGTAGTTGATCACGTGGGTGACGTTCTGGACGTCGAGCCCGCGGGCGGCGATGTCGGTGGCGACCAGCACCGGGACGCGGTTGTCCTTGAAGGCGATCATCACGCCATCGCGCGAGCCCTGCGACATGTCGCCGTGCAGGGCGCGCACGCGCAGGTTCGGCTTGCGGCGGTCGAGGTCGCGGGCGAGCCGGTCGACACCGATCTTCGTGCGGGCGAAGATGATCGCCTGCGTCGGCCGCTCGGCCTCGAGAATCTTGATGATGTCGTCGACCTTGGAGTTGCGCGAGGTCGAGAACTGGAAGTGCTCGACGGTGTCGATCGTCAGCGTCGGCGCCTTGACCTTGATAGTCACAGGATCGTGCAGCTGCTCGGCGGCGAGCTTGGCGATCGCCGGCGGCATTGTCGCGCTGAAGAGCGCGGTCTGCCTGCCGCGCGGGCACTTGTTGAGGATCGTCTCGACGTCTTCGAGGAACCCGAGGTCGAGCATCTCGTCGGCCTCGTCGAGCACAACGAAGCGCGCGTCGTGAAACATCAGCGAGTGGCGCGAGTGCAGGTCGAGCACGCGCCCGACAGTTCCGACGACTACTTGGGGGCCGTTCTTCAAGCGATCCATCTGCTGGCGGATCGGCGCGCCGCCAAAGGTCGCAAGCACGTCAACCCCGGCGATCGCACCGTAGGCGCGCAGCGACTGCGCAACCTGGATGCAGAGCTCGCGCGTCGGGGTGAGCACAAGTGCCTGGACCTCGCGCCGCTCGGGGATGATCGACTGCAGCATCGGCAGCCCGAAGGCGGCGGTCTTGCCGGTGCCGGTCTGAGCCTGGCCGATCACGTCGGAGCCCTTGAGCAGCTCGGGAATCGCCTGTTCCTGAATCGGAGTGGGGTCGGTGTATCCGACCTTTTCAAGTGCTTCAGCGAACTCGTCTTTGAGTCCCAGTTCTTTGAATTTCGTCATTGCCCAAGAGACTACCCGCCAAATTCACCCTCCCCAGCTGCGCACCATCGGTGCGCAGTCCGTTCTCGCGCCGAAAAACGGCTTGTCTGAGGGATCGTTAGCTGCGCACCTTTTGTGCGCAGTGAATCTCACTCGGCCCAGCGCAACTGCGCACCAAAGGTGCGCAGCTAGACACCGCTTGAACAAGCCAAATCCGTGCAGAAAGCTCAACTGCGCACCAATGGTGCGCAGTGGGGCGGGGGCTTCTGTATCACCAAGGATCATCTAGGCTGCCCCGCCTATGAGCCTCGCAGTAGTTGGATCCATCGCATTTGACGCCGTAAAGACCCCGTTCGGAGAGCGCGAGCGCATGCTCGGCGGCTCGGCCGTGCATTTCTCGCTCGCATCGAGCTTTTTCACCGACGTACACGTGTACGGACCGGTGGGAGACGACTTCGGTGAGGACGAATACACGATCCTCCAGGATCGCGGCGTAAACACCGACGGAATCGAGCAGATCGCCGGCGGCAAGACCTTCTTCTGGAAGGGCCACTACGAGTTCGACCTGAACACCGCGCACACCGACGACACGCAGCTCAACGTCTTCGAGACCTTCGAGCCCAAGCTCAACGATCACGCGACCGGGGCAGATGTGCTCTTCCTCGCCAACATCGAGCCCGGCCTGCAGCGCGCAGTGCGCCAGCAGTGCGAGGACGCCAAGTTTGTCGCGCTCGACTCGATGAATCTCTGGATCGACATCGCGCGCGACTCGTTGATCGAGACGATCAAGCTGGTCGACGCCGTCTTCATGAACGACGCCGAGATCCGCCAACTCACCGGCCAGAGCAATCTGATCAAGGCCGCCCGCGAAATCCTCTCCTGGGGACCTAATCTCGTGGTCGCCAAGCAGGGCGAGTACGGCGCGGCGCTGATCTCCGAAAACGGCTTCTTCTCGCTGCCCGCCTACCCGCTCGAGGACGTGATCGACCCGACCGGCGCAGGCGACTCATTCGCCGGCGGATTTCTCGGCTACGTCGCCCAGCACATCGGCACCGGCGGCGAGCTCGACGACGACGCTTTCCGCCACGCGATGACCTACGGCTCGACGATGGCCTCCTTCAACGTCGAGAATTTCGGCACGGAGCGCGTACGTGCGCTGACCGCCGAAGAGATCGCCGAGCGCTTCGGCGGTTTTCGCGCGATCACCCATTTCGAAGAGGTCGCGGCCAGCATCCGCTGACCCGCCGCGGCGCTAGAATCCGGGCGTGGATTTTCTGCTGATTGCGCTCTTCGCCCTGGCAGTCAAGCTGCCGGTGCTCTGTTGCTGCTGGTTCATCTACCGGGCGATCCACGATGTCCCCGAGCCGGAAATCCGCGGCGAGGGCGGAGACTTTGTGCGCGCCGAGTTCGAGCAGGGGCCCCGCAGGCGCGGACCGCACGGCAGCGGCCCGGCGCTTTCAGCCGAGCGGCGCAAGGACAAGGGTCACGACGAGAGCAAGCCCCCAAGGCGCAAAGCGCCGAGCCGGGCAGGCGAGTGATCACGTAGTAACCTCTCGCCCCAGATGTTCACCCCGTACTACTTCCTCGCTGTCGGTTTCGGCGCCTTCGCCGTGATCGTCTCGCTGATCGGCCTGAAGAATCCTTCAGAGGATTCATTCCCCGGTCGCTTCTACGGCCCGATCATTCTGATCGGCGTCGTACTCGGCGTTGCCACCGTGGCTTTCGTCTGGCGCGGCGGCGAGAAGGAAGTCGAGCATCGCGAGCACGAGCAAGCCGCTGAGTCGCACGAAGCGGCATCGGCAGCCGAGCTTCCGGCCGGCATCAAAGCCGCCTCCTAGTCGAACTAGTCGAACCGCCGAGTCAGTCCCGCGGCGCCGTCGTGAGCGGGATCAGATAACGCTTTGCGAACTCGCGCACGTCGTCCTCGCTGTCGAGCCTGCTCAGGCTCTCCGGCGCCACGACGAGCGAGATCGCCAGCCGCGCAAGCAGCTCAGCGCTGACGGCCGAATCGAACTGCCCGATCTCGAGTTCGCCCTGGCGAACCGCGTCGGTCAGGCGCTGCTGCACCAGTTGGCCGGCGTGGGCGACGGCGTCGCCGGACTCAAGCGTCGAGCGCATCATCTGCGTGTTGTTGATCGCCACGAGCGCCCGAAAGACCGGATGCCGGCGCATCGCTTCAATCGCGGCGGCCAGTGACGCGGCCATGCGTTCGGCGAAGTCGCCATCGGTCGCCACGGCAACCGCGTCGGCTGCCGTGAAAATGGCGTCCAGCTCGCGCGTCGTCCACGCCCGAATCAAGTCGTCCTTGCTTGCGAAGTAGCGGTAGAGGCTGGCGCGCGACACCTCGGCCCGCTTGGCGATCTCGCCCATCCGAATCCGCTCGGGTCCGACCCGCTGGGCCTCTTCGCCGGTGACAGTGAGGATGCGCTCGATCGCCGCTGCGCGGCTGCTCCCGGTCTGCGTGACATTTTCGTTGGCTTGGCTCTGCATAGTCTCAAACCCGTACTACCCAAACGCGCCAACTTTCGACCATTGTCGACGCGTTTCTTTCCCCGCCTGCTACATAATCTGAAGCATTCAGAGAAATCGCGTTCCAGGAGCCGCAGAGAAGATGTCGGATGATCAGGTTCAAGTAGTCGACGCGCCCGCCGCCGGCGCGGGCGAGCAGGGCGAAGCCACCGTCACCGACGGTCGCACCGGCAAGACCGAACAGCTCACGATCACGGACGGAACCGTCCGCGCGATGGACCTGCGTCAGTTCAAGGCCGACGAGGAAGATTTCGGCCTGATGACCTACGACCCGGCGTTCACCAACACGGCGTCGTGCCGCAGTTCGATCACCTACATCGATGGCGACAAGGGCATCCTCCAGCACCGCGGCTACTCGATCGAGCAGCTCTGCGAGCACTGCACTTACCTCGAGGTCGCCTACCTGCTGATCCACGGCGAGCTGCCGACCGAGGACCAGCTGGCCGACTGGGTGCACGAGATCACGATGCACACGTTCGTCCACGAGAACCTCAAGGTGTTCGTGCAGGGCTTCCGCTACGACGCCCACCCGATGGGGATGCTGCTGGCGACGGTCGGCGCGCTCTCGACCTTCTATCCCGACTCGAAGAACATCGGCGACCCCGAGGAGCGCCGGATGGCGGCGATCCGCCTGATCGCGAAGATGCCGACGCTGGCAGGGTTTGCCTACCGCCATACCCAGGGCATGCCGTACGTATACCCCGACAACGACCTCGACTACGCGGGCAACTTCCTCGGGATGATGTTCAAGATGACCGAGCTCAAGTACGAGCCCGACCCGCGCCTCTCGAAGGCGCTGGACACGCTCTTCATTCTGCACGCCGATCACGAGCAGAACTGTTCGACCTCGGCGGTGCGCGCGGTCGGATCGAGCCAGGTCGACCCCTACTCGGCCGTGGCGGCCGGCGTTGCCGCGCTCTACGGACCGCTGCACGGAGGGGCCAACGAGGCGGTGCTGCGCATGCTCACCCGCGTCAAGTCGGTTGAGAACATCCCCGACTTCCTGGCCAGCGTGAAGGCCGGCAATGAGCGCCTGATGGGCTTTGGCCACCGTGTTTACAAGAACTACGACCCGCGCGCGCGGATCATCAAGAAGCACGTCGACGAGGTGCTTGAGGCGACCGGCACCGAGAACCCGCTGCTGAAGATCGCCGTCGAGCTCGAGAAGCAGGCGCTGGACGACGACTACTTCACCTCGCGCAAGCTCTACCCGAACGTCGACTTCTATTCGGGCCTGATCTACGAGGCGCTGCAGATCCCGCGCAGCATGTTCACGGTGATGTTCGCGATCCCGCGCACGTCCGGCTGGATCGCCCAGTGGCTCGAGATGCTCGACGACCCGGAGACCAAGATCGCGCGCCCGCGCCAGATCTACACCGGCTACCGGGACCGCGACCTGATTGAGGGTCGCAAAGCTGTCGGTCGCTGAGCGGTGGCCAAGTACCTGCTCAAGGTTCGGGTGACCGGCAAGGTCGCGAAGTTCGAGTGCGCCAGCGAGGATGAGCTTTTCGCCAAGCTCGATGACGAACTGGCGGGCCAGATCAAGGACACCGAGGGCCTCGGCGGAGTGGGCAGCCCGCTGAGGAACTACGAGGCGATCGAGATCGTGCATTCGCGGCTCGAACTGGTGATCTCCGATGGCTTCCTCAAGAAGCGCCGCGGCGGGATCGATGTGCGCAGAAACGGCGAGACCGAGGCCTACGTGGGCGGATCGGCCAAGCAGCTGATCGAGCCGCGCCCGGGCGAGGGCCTGACGGCCGCGCTGCGCCGCGAAATAGACTCAGCGCAATGAGCGAAGCCAAGACGCGCTGGTCGAAGGTCGATTTTCCGGCCGATGCCGACCCCAACGCCGCTGAGTCGATTGAGATCTATCTCAACGGCATCAAGCAGAACTCCGGAGAAGACTTCGAGGTCAGCGCCGCTGACCGCACGATCTATTTCTTCAAGCCGATCCGCAAGGAAGAGAAGCTCGGCTGGTGGCGTTGGTTCTGGCTGTTCATCGGTGTGGCCGGTAGCTACAAGCAGAACGACTCGGTCGACGTCGTCTGTCACACGCAAGGGCAGATGAAGCACCACGTCAACCTGCCGATCGACGTTCTCGTTGAGCCGACCGAAGAGCAGAAGGGCATGCTCACCGGCTCCTACTCGCCAGGAGGCTGAGCATGGCCAGAATCGACCAGATCATCTCGCAGGCCAGCGAGCCGTTCTTCTCATTCGAATTCTTCCCGCCCAAGACCGACGAGGGCATGACCAACCTGTTCACGGCCGTCTCCGCGCTGCGCGAGCTGGACCCGGCGTTCGTGTCAGTGACCTACGGCGCCGGCGGATCCACCCGCGACCGCACGATCGGGATCGTCGGACGCATCAAGAACGAACTGGGCATCGAGGCGATGGCCCACTTCACGTGTGTGGGCTCGACCGTCGACCAACTGCGCGAAGTGCTCGGCGAGATCCAGGAGAGCGGCGTTGAGAACATCATCGCCCTGCGCGGCGACCCGCCGGCCGGCGAGGAGAAGTTCGTCAAGACCGAGGGCGGGCTTGGCAACGCCGACGAACTGGTCAAGCTGATCGACGAGGAGTTCGATTTCTGCATCGCCGGTGCCTGCTATCCGGAGGTCCACCCCGAGGCGATCAGCGCCGAGGACGACATCGCGCATGCCGTCGACAAGGTCAAGAACGGCGCGCGGTTCCTTGTGACGCAGCTCTTCTTCGACAACGACGCCTACTTTGAGTTCGTCGATCGGGCGCGCGCTGCCGGGATCGATGTCCCGATCATCCCGGGGATCATGCCGATCGCCGGGTACGCGCAGATCAAGCGATTCACAAGCCTGTGCGGCGCGAGTATTCCTGCGGGGCTGATGGCTCAGCTCGACGCACGCAAGGACGACGCGGAGGCGGTCGCAGATCTCGGCGTCGCCTACGCAACACTGCAGTGCGCCGACCTGCTGGCCCGCGGCGCGCCGGGCATTCACTTCTACACGCTGAACAAGTCACCGGCCACGAGCGCGATTCTGAGCGCACTGAAGGCCGCGCGGCCATGGGAGCGGACGCTCCCTACGCCGGCTTCCACTTGACGCTGCAACCAACCGACTCAGTCTCGGCCGGCTGCGGCGCGCGGCCCGCGATCACCGCATCGAGCGCGTCGCGCAGCCACTGGGCGTTCTGCGACTCGTCCTCGTAGTCGGCGTCGGGGGCGCCGCGGTAGACAAGGCGGTCGTCGGCGTTGAAGACAAACACGTCTGGCGTGGTCAGCGCGCCATATGCCTTGGCGACCTCTTGCGACTCGTCACGTAGATAAGGCATCGGCCAAGGCCTTTCGGCGACGCGCGCCTTCATGTTCTCGAATGAATCTGCCGGCTTTTGTTCGGCGTCGTTGCTGTTGATCGCCAAGAAGCGCACGCCGTGGTGCTGGTACTCGCTTGCGACAGCGAGCAAGCGGTCCTCCCAGGCCAGGGCGTAGGGACAGTGGTTGCAGGTGAAGATCACGACCTTCGCGTTCTCATCCTCCCCGCCGTAGACGTGCTGGTGTCCGTCGACGCCGGGAAGCATGAACGCCGGCGCGGAGTCTCCGAGCTGGAGGGTGTTCTCGATCTCACTTGCTGCTTGCCGCATATCTGGTCAGGGCCTCTCTTAGGTCGTCTTGGTCGGGGAGGGGCGACGGGCGGCCGTCGCGGTGGTAGTAGAGCCTGCATTCAAGCCCATACGGCTGGTCTTCTGGGTCGCTCACATCGACGCCTTCGATCCGGATCGTCGGTGAGCCGACGAAGCGCTCGCGCTGCGCGTCGGCGGCGTCTTTCACTTCGATCACCGTGAGATCCGACTCTGGGAGACGAAGCTCGCGCATTTGCTCGCGCAGCTGGCTCAGCGCGCGCTCGTGCGACGGGCATCCCTCCCAGAAGAGGAACTCGATCAAGACGCGAAAGGGCTCCGCTCGGGTGTCACCGGTGCCACCAGCGGCGCCTCCTCGGGCTGCTCGAGCGGGATCTGTTCGGGCGCCTCGATGAAGTCCTGAACCGCTTCTTCGATTCCGTTGGCCGAGCCCTCGCACTGGATGCGAAAGCGCTCGGGCTGGATGTCGTCGGCGGCCACCACTGGGACGCCATTGACGTCCTCCCAGTCAAAGCGCTCGCGATCGAAGTGGCTGATCAGCACTGCCTGCGCCGGCATCGGGCAGGAGGCGTCGTGGTGCTTTAGCCCCAGGACGATGTTCTCCAGCATTTTCGCTTCGAGTGACATCGGCTTACTTCTTGACGTACTCGAAGCTCTTGGGCACGCCGGCCTCGGTCCAGCTGATCGTCGAAGAAGTCGCGGAGTTGTAGGTGACCTTGATCGCCTTGAGCTCAGCGGCGCTGGCTGCCGGGATCGAGCGCTCGATGCGTCCGGTGTAACCGAAGTCGCCGGTGCCGGCCATCAGGATCGTCGAGACGCCGTTGAGTGTGTAGCCCGCGGCGTAGACGCAGTTCTTGGCCACCGTGAGGCTCTGCAGCGTGACTGTCTGGTCCTTTGTGCCAAGGCGCGAAGCGGAGGTCTGCTTGGGCAGCTTTGAGCCCTTGCGGAAGTACTGCGCCGAGACGATCTTCAGATACTTGGCGCCATCGTCATAACCCGGACCCTGCTTGCTCTCAGAGAAGAAGATCGCGCAGTTGTTCTTGACTGCGCGCAGGTGGCTGGTCTTCTTGATCCCGGCCCACTCGGCGATCTGCCCCGTGTACTTGGGCGACTCGCTGCAGAAGAAGTAGTCGCGCTTGCCCTTTTGGATGTAGAGAAAGAACTTCGCGGCCTTGACCTTGGAGAAGAGCGTGCCCTTGGCGGCCTTGCCCTTCTTCTGGCAGTAGCTGAGCTTCTTCTTGGCGACTGTCGCCTGTTTGGGGCTCGAAGCGGCGGCAGAAATGGCGACCGGCGTGAGCAGGGCGAGGGCGAGAGTCAGAGCGATGATGAGCCGAGTATTCATGGAGAAGACGCTACCAACCGGTATCGCTTGGCGCGCAGCCCTCAGGCCGCGCTCACACCCTCGATCTCGCCCGGCTGCTCGTGCAGCTTGCGCTGACGCAGGTCGCCTAGCTCGACCGGGTCGCCGCCGATCGCGATCGCGTGCTCGCAGGCAGCAATGCAGTCGGCGATGTTGCCGGTGCGATCGAGCCCGTGGGCGATCGCGGTCCAGACGAGCGGGTCTGACTCGTCGATTCTCTGGGCGGCCCGGGCCGACTCGAGCGCGGCGGTGTTGTCGCCGAGCAGGTGGTTTGCGAGCGCGAGGTCGAGCAAGGTGTCGGCGTCAGAGCCCTCGGCGCGGCGGGCTCTGGTCAGCGCCTCACGCGCCGCCTCCGGCTGGAGCAGTCTCAGCCTCAGACCGCCAAGACGTGCCCACGCGCTCCCGTCGCGCGGGTTGGTCGCGCACTCGCGCTCGGCGGACTCGGCCGCAAGCTCGTAGAGGCCCATCGCCTCATATAGACGCGCCGCGTAGCGGTGGGGCGCGGGGCGGCCCGGCTCGACGCGCACCCAGCTGCGCACGCTGCGCGCAGCGGCCGCCATGTCGCCGGCCTGCCAGAAGGCGACCGTCATCAGCCGGTGGATCGTCGGGTCGTACTCATCTGCGTCGCGCGCGTAGATCAGGCGCTCGGCCGCCAGCGCGTAGTCGCCTTCGGCCATCGCGTGCTCGGCAGAAAGCAGGAAGCGGCGCGCGCGATCCTTCGCGTCGTCGGGTTTGCTGAACTCGACGAAGTCGAGCGTGCCGGCGGGAACCGTCCGCACCCCTACCTCGAAGTCGACGCGCGCCCATTGCTGGACGTTGTCGCCCTCTCCGGTGAAGTAGATGCCGAGGATGCTGCCGACGCCCCACTCGGGGTAGGCGTTGCAGCGGGCGTAGCGGTAGACGACTGAGTGGTCTGGGACCTGGGAGTGGAAGGGATCGTTCTGGGCCCGGTCTGCCTCGTGCTCGCGTTGGCGCTGCTGCTCTTCGTAGGCGCGGCGGCCCTCCTCGGCGCGGCGTTTTCGCGCGGCCTCGGCGCTGGCGCGCAAGGCGTTGGCGGTGATCGACCCCTTGGGCATCGTCTCGAGCAGCGATTCGAGATCGTCGGCCGCCTTGTTGAGAACCTTCAGGTGGTCCTCGTGGGCCTGTCGCTTGCCCGGCGGCGCGATGTCCGGGTGCCACCGCTTGGCCATCTTCTTTCTGGCCAGCTGGACATCCTCCAAGCCGAACGGGGCCTCCAGCTCGAGCAGCATCGAGAGCTGCTCGATATCGAGGATCACCGATGACGGAGAGTGCGACATGGGGCATGATTTTACCCTCGCGATTGCCCGCGGATACCGCCGATAGGCTTCCGGCTGATGAACGTGACCTCGATCGGATCCGCGCAGCCCCCGGTTCAACACAAGGACCGGCGCGTCGCGTTCGTCGCCGGCGGTGCCGGTGGGATCGGTGTCGAGGTCGCCAAGGAGCTGTTGATCGGCGGCATGGCCGTGGCGATCGGCGACCTAGATCCCCAGAAGGCGGCCGCGGCCGCGGGCCAGCTGACCCAAGAGGTGGCCGGCAGCGAAGTGATCTGGGTTGAGCTGAACGTCACCGAGCACTCGTCGGTCTCGCGCGCCGTGGGTGAGGTGCAGCAGCGCCTCGGGCCGATCGACGCGCTGATCAACTCGGCCGGCTGGAACCACGCGCTTCCGCTCCTGAAGACCGACGAGGCCTACTGGAAGCAGATGATCGACACCAATCTGATCGGCGGCATCCGCCTGACCCAAGCGGTGCTCGGCGGGATGATCGACCGCGGCTACGGCCGGATCGTGCACATCGCCGGTGAGGCAGGTCGCGCAGGGGTCGCTGACCAGTCGCTGATGAGCGCCGCCAACGGCGGAACGATCGCGTTTGTGAAGGCGATGGCCCGCGAGGTGCTCGACAAAGGCGTCACCGTCAACTGCCTCTCACCCGGGCCTACTGCCACGCCGATGCTCGATCAGATGATCCAGTGGGCCGACGACGCTGCCGAGATGGTCGCCTCGCTGCGCGGAGCTGTGCCGATGGGCCGCCTGGGCCAGCCGAGCGACATCGCGCCTGTGGTCGCGTTTCTGGCTTCTGAGGGCGCAGGCTTTGTCACGGGGCAGACGATCAGCGTTTCTGGCGGTATGACGATGGTCTAACGCTTCTGGTACCTGTTGCCGTAATATTGGTACCGATGGCGTTCAATCTCAAAGACGAGCAGGCAGTCGAAGACCTTCGCGAGCTCGCGAAGCTTGACGGGAAGAGCATGACTGCCGTCGCTTCAGAACTGATCGCGGAGTCTCTGCGCAAACGGCGGCGAGAAGGGCTGCCCGCTCGCCTGATGGCGCTCGCAGAGGAGCTTCGTGCTGACGCTGATCCTGAATGGCTCGCCATGACGCAGGAAGAGATGGATGCCGAGATCTATGACCCGGAGACGGGGCTGCCCTGGTGATCGTTGACGCCTCGGCGGTGATTGCGATCCTCCACGGTGAGCCAGGCGCGCAGCGTCTTGCCGAGGCGATCGGTGCAGCAGACAACGTGCGCATCTCGTCGGTTTCAATCTTCGAGGCATCCTTGAAGACCGAGCGCTCGGGCGCGCAATCGGCAGCGCGGATCTTTGACAGCTTTGTTCGCGACACCGGCATGGAGATAGTCGCATTCGAGGCTGAGCATGCGGCAATCGCTCGCGACGCTCGTCGACGCTACGGCAAGGGCTCCGGTCACCCCGCCAAGCTCAACTTCGGCGACTGCATGACCTACGCCACCGCCTACATCGCGGATGAACCCCTGCTCTACAAGGGCGACGACTTCGCACACACAGACCTAAAAAGCGCGCTCTAACCGCCTCCAACCTCTGGCACCAGGTGCCAAAGGTTGTCAGCCGCGCGTTTGGATCACCGGGGCGTGCTGCGCGACCATCGGCAGCTCGAAGCCCAGTGGCTCGGCGGCTTCCTGGAAGATCGGCAGCTCGACCGGGGTCAGGGCGATCAACCCGCGCGCGGCGCTGCGGATCGCTTGTGCTGCCGGATCGTCGGGGTCTGACACCACCAGCGGCACGCCGGCGTCGGCCTGCTCGCGCAGCGGCTCGCTCAAGGGCGCCTTTGCCAGCAGCGGCACGTCGAGCTCGTCGGCCAGCTCCTGGCCGCCGCCCTCGCCAAAGATCGTGAAGCGCTCACCGGAAGGAGTGGTGAAGCCGCTCATGTTCTCGATCACGCCGATCACCTCGATGTTCACCTTCGCCGACATGTCGGCGCTGCGCTTGGCGACTGTCTGGGCCGCCGGCTGCGGCGTGGTGACGATCACAAACTTGCTCTGCGGCAGCAGCTGCGCCAGCGTCATCGAGACGTCTCCGGTGCCGGGCGGGAGGTCAAGCAGCAAGTAGTCCAGCTCGCCCCACTCAACGTCTTCCAAGAACTGCTGGATCGCCTTGTGCAGCATCGCGCCGCGCCAGACCACGGCCGCGTTCTCCTCGATGAAGAAGCCGATCGACATCACTTTGAGGCCGCCGGCGGCATCGACCGGCATGATCTTCTGCTTGTCGTTGACCTTCGGACGCTCGTGCACGCCGAGCATGCGCGGGATCGAGTAGCCGTAGACGTCGCAGTCGACAACCGCGACCTTCTTGCCCTCAAGCGCCAAGGCAGCCGCGAGGTTGGCGGTCATCGTCGACTTGCCAACGCCTCCTTTGCCAGATCCGACGCAGATCACGTTGTGCACCTGCGCCAAAGCGCCCTCAGGCAACGCTCCGCGACCAAGCTTTGCCCGCAGATCGGCCTTCTCGGAGTCGCTCAAAACGTCAAACCCGACATTCACAACTTCAACGCCCGGCAGCGAAGCCGCGCTGCTCGAGACGCCCTGCTGGAAGTGCGAGCGCACGGGACAGCCGGGCGTGGTCAGCGAGATCACGATGTCGACGACACCGTCGCCCTTGATATCGACCGAACGCACCATCCCCAGATCGACGATCGAGCGGCGCAATTCGGGATCGATCACCGTGCGCAGCGACTCGCGGATCTCTTCTTCTGTTGGCATGGGGGATGCGTCAGTCATGGACTGATTATCGCAGCCACCGGCCGCATAGTCGGACCGCAGTCCGGTCCTGACGACTCGCGACTAGCCGGAGATGCGCGCCCGCCGCTCACAAGGCGTGCAGTGCGCCTCGTAGCCATGCGGGAAGATCTGCACCGTCAGCTTGGCTCCGCATTCGGAGCAGCGGCGGTTTACGTCGTAATCGCGCTCTGCATCGAGTTCGGCGCGTGCCTCTTCAAGGCGGCGCACGTCCAGCGCTTCGGCTTCGCGGGTGAGTTGGCCTGGCTCAAACATTGGGGGAGATCGATCCTTCGAACTTTGGGGCTAGATGATCGGGGCTAGATGACCTTCGAGACTGCCTTGATCGGCATGCTGAGGTCTTCGAGCATTACGAGGTCGTTCCCTACATTCTGGCCAAGCGTGGTCAGGTAGTTGCCGGTGATCAGCGCGTTGATGCCCGACTGCATGCCCATCGCCTGCAGGTCGCCGAGCGTGACCTCGCGGCCGCCGGCGTAGCGCAGCATCGTCGAGGGCATGATCAATCGGAACAACGCGATAGTGCGGATCGCTTCCATCGGAGAGACCAGCTCGCGATCCTCCATCGGCGTGCCCGGACGCGGGTTCAAGAAGTTCATCGGCACCTCGTGCGGTTCAAGCGCAGCCAGCTGGAAGGCGAATTCGATGCGCTGCTCGCGCGTCTCACCAAGTCCGATGATCCCGCCGCTGCAGAGCTCCATGCCGGTCTCGCGCACCAGCTCGCAGGTCTTCATGCGGTCCTCCCAGGTGTGGGTCGTGCAGACCTCCGGGAAGTAGCTCTTGGCCGCCTCGAGATTGTGGTTGTAGCGGTGGACGCCGTTGTCTGCAAGCTCCTTGGCCTGCTCCTCGGTGAGAATCCCCAACGACGCAGCGACCTCAAGGCCGGGCACGTTCTCATGGACGAGCTTGGTGCACTCGATCACGTGGTCCATCAGGCGGCGGTCCGGCCCGCGCACGGCGTAGACGATGCAGAACTCCGTGGCACCGGTCTCCGCCGTTGCCTCCGCAGCTGCGAGCAGCTGCTCGGGCGGAATAAAGCCAGTCGGCGCGACCTCGCTGCCGAACACCGACGACTGCGAGCAGAAGTTGCAGTCCTCGGGACACCCGCCGGTCTTGCCGGAGATGATCGATTCGACCTCCACGCCGTCGCCGCAGTACTCGAGGCGCACGCGGTGGGCGAGGTCCGCCAGGTGACCGAGCTGGTCGTCGGGCAGCGCCTGGATCTCCAGCGCCTCTTCGAAAGTGATGCTCCCGCGCTCGGCTCCCAGCAGTCGCTCCTCGGCGACCTTGAGGATCTCTGCGGGCTCGGCTGCGGGCTCCACGGGGAGCGAATTCGTCTGCGTCATGCGCGCCAGTCTACGCAGACTGCAGGTCGGCGAAGGCCTGGAAGAGCGGCACAAGAGCGCCGCTTTGTACCTGCTCGTCGATTTCGGCGGCAAGTTCCGCGCGCATCGCCTGCTTGGTCATCTGGTAGGCGAAGGGCGAGAGGCCGGCCGCGCGCTCGGCGACCGCCGCCACGCGCGCATCGAACTCCGACGCCGGCGCGATTTCGTCGAGGTAGCCGACCTCGAGCGCGCGGGCCGGCCGATAGACCTCGCCATGCAGCAGGCCGGCTCCAAAGGCCGACGGCACCAGGTGCGACTGCGCGAGCTTCATCGCAAATCCGCCGAACGGGATGCCCAGAGCCACTTCGTTCAAGCCGATCTTGTACTCGCCCTCGACGCCGATCGAGCGGTCGCAGGCGAGCAGGATGATCGCGCCCCCGGCGATCGCGTGGCCGGTCACGGCGGCGATCACGGGCTTGGGGAAGATGAACAGCCGGTGCGCGAGCATCGCCAGGTTCGGGCCGATCGTCCCGAGCTCCTCGCGGTCGATCCGCTGCATCCACTTGAGGTCCATCCCGGCCGAGAAGAAGTCGTCGCGCCCGCGCAGCACCACCGCACCGACCGACTCGTCGGCTTCGGCGCGGTCGAGGTACTCGGCGTACGCCTCGAAGACGTCGGTGCGCAAAGTGTTTGCGCCATCGTCGTCGTGGACGATCGTGGCGACGTTCCCGTCGACGACGTACTGCAGGACTTCGGTCGGCATCGCGGCCAACTCTATCGCCGCAGGGGCTGCAAGATCGCTGTCGAAGACCGAATTTATTGACAACCCGGGAAGGGATCAAAAGCGCCGGATCGTGGCGGAACTACCAATAACACGGTAGGTAATGCGTGTTATTGCGTAGTACGTCCGTCCACCCCGTTTCTCGGCACGCAAGCTGGGGGCGCAAGGTCCCGATAACCGTTGGGTAACTCGCCTTCCCATCGGCCACACAATTGCCAGCAGAAACAGACAGCAGCTCATCGCGCCTTGAAGACTTCGGACTGATCGCCGATCGCGAACTCGTCCGTCGTGTGGCGATCGCGATGCTGGCCTTCGGCGGGGCTCTCGAGGTGATGTATTCGGTCGCCTTCAACGCACCCGACTGGACTGACGCCGCGGCGATCGGACTGACCGCGCTCGCGACCGCCTGGGTGCTGGTGATCCGCTGGGACAACGCCGATCCGCGGCTGATCATCCCGCCGGTGCTGATGGGGGTCGCGGCCGTCGCGTTCATAGTGATCGGCGACGGCGTGAAGGTCGGAATGTCCTTCCTCTTCTTGCCGGCTGCCGTGGTCATGGTGTTCTTCTGGGATGACCTGATCGTCAAACTCGCGGTGATGCTCCCGCTGTCGATCGTCTATGTCGCGGTGCCGGCGATCTGGGGAGACGAGACCGCGGTGATCGAAGCGCTGACCACCCTGCCCTTGCTGCTCGGCAGCAGCATGGTGCTCGGGTGGGTGTTTCACCGCTTCCGCAACGCGTCTGTCGAGCAGGCGCGCTTCCGGGGGACGATCACCGCGCTGCTGATGGCGCTCGATGCGCGCGACGACTTCACCGCCGAGCACTCCTCGGAAGTCCTCTCGCTGGTGATGGCGGTCTCCGAGGACCTCGGGCTCGACTCCAAGCAGACGCTGCACACAGCCGACGTTGCGCTACTTCACGACATCGGCAAGATCGGAATCCCGAACGAGATTCTCAGCAAGCCCGCCGCGCTGGACGACCGCGAGTGGGAGGTGATGCGCCGCCACCCCGAGATCGGCGAGCGCATTCTCAACGAGGTACCCGGATTTGAATCGGTCGCCAATGCAGTGCGGCACGAGCACGAGCGCTGGGACGGAACCGGCTATCCCGATGGCCTCGCCGCCGAGGAGATTCCGGTCGCCAGCCGAATCGTGCTCGCCTGCGACGCCTACCACGCGATGATTTCCGAGCGTCCCTACCGCGAGGCGCTCTCCGAGGCGCAGGCGCGCCAGCAGCTTGAGCTCTGCTCGGGCACACAGTTTGATCCGCAGGTGGTCAAGTCGCTGCTGGCGGCGCTTGAGGCGCGCGACGGCGTCGCCCACGAACAGCGCCCGGGCTGGCGCGAGACACTCGGCGAGGGTGTGATGAACAATCTTCGAACGCTGCACGCCGACGGCAGCGACCGCGGGGCGGCCTCGCTGTGAGCGTCTCCTACACCGGCCTGCCCTCGACCCAGCGCCGCGAGGCGCAGGACGCGCGCGCCGAGTACGTCCTGATGTGCCGGGCGATGTCGATGATCTACTTCACCGGAATCGGCTTCATCGCGCTCTGGGCCGCTCTGCTCGGGAAGTTCGACGTCTACGCCTACGCCACCGCGATGATCTGCCTCGTGGTCGGTTGCGCCGGCCTTCTGATGGCCAGCTACAGCCTGCCCAAGCGCGCCTTCATCGCGCCGATCCTCTTCGGGGTTGCCCTGCAGGTCGTGCTGGTGATCCACTACCAGCAGCCGACTGCCGGATTCTTCCTGCTGCTGCCGGCGATCTATTGCGTGATCTTCTTCTGGAACGACAAGCTCGTGGCGATCGGCGGGACTGTCGTGATCACGGCGGCGTTCATCGCAGAGCCGCTGCTGGTCGGCGGCGACGCCGTGATCGCGCGCGTCGTGACGACGACGCCGATCTTCCTCGGGCTCGTGATCACGACTGGCTACTTGGGTCACGAAGCGGCTCAGATGAACCGCAATCGCGGCCGCTTTGAATCGACGATTTCCTCGCTGCTCGTTGCGCTCCAGGAGCGCGACGGCTACACGGCCGACCACTCTGAAGAAACCGTCGAGCTCGCGATGGCGGTCGGCGACCGCTTGCGCATCAGCAGCGACCAGCGCACGGTGCTGGCCGACGTCGCGCTGCTGCACGACATCGGCAAGATCGGAATCCCCAACGAGATTCTCAACAAGACCGAGGGGCTGGACGACCACGAGTGGGAGTTCATGAAGCGCCATCCCGAGATCGGCGAGCGCATCGTCGCGCCGGTGCCGGGCTTTGGCGAGGTCGCCAAGGCGATCCGTCACGAGCACGAGCGTTGGGACGGCGCCGGCTACCCAGACGGTTTGATGGGCGAGGACATTCCGCTGCAGAGCCGCATCGTGCTCGTCTGCGACGCCTTCCACGCGATGATCACGGACCGGCCCTACCGAAAGGCGATCGGCATGCGCCGCGCACGCGAAGAACTGATCGCCCACTCGGGCAGCCAGTTCGACCCACGAGTCGTCAAGGCGCTGCTTGCGCTGATCGACGAGCAGGGTGTGCCGGAGGGCGTGGGACAGGCGGCGTGGCACGAGACTGAACCGGAGCCGCAGGCTGAGCAGGACGAGGCGCTGGCCGGCTGAGCTTCCTCGTGCTGCTGACGCGCAGCACGAACAACGCTGTCACCACTCCGACTGACGCAAGCAACGGTGCCTTCAGCCAGGTCGCCTGCGCGTCTGTCCCTGCGCCGAAGACGTGCACGACCGAAAGCGCGTAAGCGACGATCGTGAAGCGGTGCAGCGTCTTCCAGCGCTTGATCCCGATGTGGTCGCGCGCGTAGTAGGAGAGGCCGAGTATCACGGCGACCCAGGCGCCGACGATTCCCAGGCCGGTGTAGAAACTCTTGAAGTCGAGCGTGAACGGCACGAGGATCTGGCCGAATGTGGGCTTTAGCCACGGGTCCGCCAGCAGCAGCGCGCCGTGGGCGAGAATCGCGACGATCGTCGCCAGCGAGGCGAATTCGTGGATGCGCGTGAGGTCGCGCGCCTTGATCCCGAGCGGCAGGCGGCCGCCCTGGATCAGTCCGAGGATCACGCTGAGCGTCATCATCGCGACGGCGACCACTCCCGCGGCGCGGCTGGCCAACCAGAAGACGTGCTCGGGGACGTTCGTGCTTGTTGCGGCGGCGAGGTTCATGCCGCCGCCAGCATCCCGGGCTCGATCGCTTCGGTTGTCCCGTCGTCGAGCACGATCAGCCCGCCATCGGCGCTTGCGAGCGTTTCGCGCGCGCCCACAGGTCCGCGCAGGAAGCCGACTTTGGCCAGCGTCTCGGCGACCAGCGCGGTCGGCGCAAGCGCCGTGACGGCGACGACGCCGGTCCATGCCGGAGTGCCCGTCGATGGGTCAATCAGGTGGTGCGCCGGAGCGCCATCGCCGTCGCGCCAGATCCGGCTGCGGATGCTCGAGGTGGCGACAGCTCCTGACGCGCAGGCAAGCTCCAGCGGTTCGCCGCCGAAGGGATTCTCGACCCGCACGCGGCCCCAGCGGTTCCCACGCGGACCAAAGCGGATGTCGCCGCCGCAGTCGATCATGAAGTGCGCGCGCGGACCTAGCGAAACGGCCCAGGTTCGGGCCAGCAGGTCGGCCGCAAGACCTTTGCCGCTGCCGCCGCTGTCAAAGGTGACGCCTGGCGGTCGGCTCAGTAGCCGCCCGCCGCGGTCGAACGTGATCTCGCGCCAACGGCTGCTCGGATCGGCCGTTGCTGGTCGCCGCTCCGGCGCGTCTGCCAGCGCCGCGGCGAGATCGACCGGCTCGACGCCCACGCGAGACTTCGCGTAGCCGGCGCGCTCAAGGGCGGGAGTGAGTGTCGGGTCGACGAGACCGCCGCTGGCCTGCGCGGCCCAGAGAGCGGCGTCGATCAACTCGCTCATCAGCCACGAGACTTCGACCGTCGCGGACGGATCCGCGTTCATCAGCGTCAGTTCGCTCTCGGGGCGAAAGCGCGAGAGCGCTGCGTCGAATCCCTCGATGAACTTGCGACCGGCAGCGAGCATTCCCGCTGCTCGCGTGCGCGGGACACCACCGATCTCAAGCCGCACCGAGGTGCCCATTGCATTGAAGGCGACTGCGCTCACGAGGCCCTCGTCTGCGGCACCTGCTGCTGCGTCTGCTGCTGCGGGGCCGGCGCTGAAGTGGACGAGTCGGACGATCCGAACCAACCTTCGCCTTCGTCATCATCCGACTCGTAGTGCTCTTCGTCGCCTTCATCGCTGTCGTCGCCGGTGGGCTGACTGCCGGCGGCGACTCCCGCCGTCTGCACCGCGCTCACGGTGGACGGGTCCAGTCCAAATGCCAATCGATAGGACAACAGCGAGAAGACCGCGAGGAAGAGCGCGATCGCGCCGAGCATCGTCTTTTTCGCTGTGCGGCGGCGGGCGCGGGCCTGCTCGGCTTTGACTTTCGCGGCCGCCGGGTGGATGCTCTTACTTGATCGCATGCCCGGATAATCGCCCCGGCGGCTTGCAGGCACCTAAGAACGGCCTGAGAGTTTCCTGAGCACGATCAACCGGCTGCGGGCTGCGGTGCGCTGGGACCCTCGCTGAATCCGATGCGCGCGTGCAAACGCTTCATCCAGCGCGGCGACCACCAGTTGTACTCGCCGAGCAACGCCATCAGCGCCGGCACGAGAAGCGCGCGGATCAGCGTGGCATCGATCGCCACGGCGAGCGCGGTTCCGATGCCGAGCTGCTTGATGAAGACGATCCCAGACAGGCTGAACGCGCCGATCGCCACGCAGAAGAGCAGCGCCGCAGAGGTGATCACGCGGCCGGTGCGCGCGACGCCCTGGGCGACGGCTTCGGTGTTGTCGAGGCCGGCGTCACGCAGCTCCTTGATCCGACCGAGCAGGAAGACGCCGTAATCGGTGGCGAGCGCAAATGCGATCACGAACAGGAAGATCGGCTGAGTCATCTCTAGCGCGTTCTGCGATGTGTATCCGAGCAGGCCTTCGAGGTGGCCCTCGCCGAAGATCCAGGTGAGGATGCCGAATGTGGCGGCGAGCGTCAAGAGGTTCATGATGAACGTCTTGATCGGCAGCACGACGCTGCCGGTCATCAGGAAGAGGACCACGAATGTGATCGCGAGGATCAGCAGCAGCGCGATAGGCACCCGATCGAAGATCGCGTCGCGCTGGTCGACGAACACCGCCGAGATGCCGCCGACTTCAAAGTCGGCTCCTGCTTGCACCTCGCGAAGTTCGCTCACGGTCTCAAGCGCCGGCTTGGCATAGAAGAGTTCCTTGGTCTCGACGTTGAAGCTCCAAGTCGCGTTGCCCAGGTAGACGGGCTTTGATGCCGCGGTGACCCCGTCGAGCTCCTGCGCACTCCTGCGCAGATTCGCGGGCACCTCGGGCTGGCCGCCCTCGGCGTGGACGGCTACGAGCACCGTTGAGGTGTCGGCGTCGGGGAAGTCGCGTGCCTGCTCGATCTGCACTTGATGGGCTTGATTGCTCAGCGGCAGCACCGTCGCATCGACTGAGGTGAACGAGAGCCCGCGTATCGGCAGCGTCAGCACGACCACGAGCGCGGTGACCGCCAATGCAACGATCAGCGGCCGGCGCATCACGCCCTTGGCCAGCGCGTACCAACGCGCCGTGCTGGCGTCGATCGGCTTGCGCGCGATCGAGAAGCGGTCGATCCGCGGGCCGAGCAGCATCAGTGCCGCGGGCAGCACGGTCAGCGCGACGAGCGCCGAAGCGATCGCCACGGTGGAGCCCGCAAACGCCATCGAGTAGAGGAACTTCAGCGGGAAGATCCCCAGCACCATGATCGCTCCGGCGACGGTGAGCGCCGAGAAGACGATCGTGCGCCCGGCGGTGTTCATCGTCGTCAGCAGAGCGTTCGGTGGTTGCTTGCCGGCCGCGAGTTCCTCGCGGTATCGCGTGATCATCAGCAGCGAGTAGTCGATCGCAAGGCCGAGCCCGAGGCCGGTCGTGAGGTTCAGCGCGAAGACCGAGAGGCTCGTCATCTCGTTGTAAAAGCTGAGCATCATCATCGTCAGCGGGATCGTGATCGCGCCGATCAACAGCGGCAGCGCGGCCGCGAAGAGGCTTCGGAAGACGAACAGCGAGATCAGGAAGAGCAGGGGGAAGGCGATCAATTCCGATCGCTCGAGGTCCTCGCTGACGGTCGAGCTGACGTAGTGCTGGGCGATCAACGCGCCGCCGACCTTCACGTTGGGGTCGCCCGCAAAGGTGTCGATCGCTTCCTCTGCGAGGTTGGTTTCTTCGGAGCCTGGCTCGGTTTGGGCGAAGACGATCGCTTTGCGGCCGTCCTTGGACTGGGCCGGGCTTGTCTCGGTGCTGATCACCCCGTCGAGCGCGGCGAGCTGCTTCTGGGCGCTTGCGACCTCCGCCTTGCCCGCGGCGGAGTCGATCTGCTTGCCGTCCGGGGCGGTGACGATCGCGACGATGTCCTCGGTCGGGTCGAAGCCGGTGGCGCGGGCGATTGAGTCGAGGGCCTGCTGAGATTCGGCGCCCTCGTCGGCGAAGCCTTGGGTCGCCAGCCGCTCGGGAAGTCCGCTGCTGAGTGTCAGCGAGACCAGGGAGACGACTGCGGCGATCAGCAGCACGCGGCCGGGACGGCGGGAAGTGAGGTTTGCGAGGGCGGCGAGCATGGGGTTCTCCTCAGGTGTTCTCGAGTTGTTCGGTCGCCCAGTCGCACCAGTCGATCACGTACTGGTGCAGGCCGAGGCCGTAGTTCAGGACGAGGTCTGGCATTTGCTCGGTCACGGCTTCCGGCGGAACCTGGATCGCTTTGAGCACGGCGAGGTTGGCGGCCCGCTCTTCGCGCAGCTGGCGAATCTTCGCCAGGCGTTCCTCTTTGGTCAGCGGCCCGGAGAAGAAGATCCGCAGAATGCCCTGATCGCGCATCTCGATCTGCGATTCGCTCTGGAGCAGCCATTCGCGCAGCTCCTCGCGGCCCGCGTCGGTGATCGTGTAGGTGGTGCGAGCGCGGCCGCCGGTCGGCTCGTCGGTGCCCTCGATCAGGCCGGCCGCCGAGAGTTTCTTCAGCTCCGGATAGATCTGCCCGAAGCTGGCGGCGAAGAAGAAGCGGACCGAGATGTCGATCAGTTGCTTGATGTCATAGCCGCTCTTGGGCTCGACGCCCTTGCTCGAGAGGAACCCGAGAATCACATACGCGACATTGGAGAGGCCGGTGCTGCCCATGCCGTCCAATATAGCAGAAAGATATATCTAACTGCTACATAACGTATTCATGCGGGATTCACTCCATGAGGCGACCCCGCGGGGTGGCCTCTTGGAAGATTTCCCGCATGTTTGCGGCAACCGACCCGCAGGCCGGCAGTCCTAAGCCGCGTTCCGCGCCGGCGCCGCGGCGGCGGCCTCTCGCTGTGGCGGCGACGGCGCACGGCGGACCTGCGCCCGGCTGCGGCCAACGGAGCTCGCCCGAGCCAGAAAGGTCACCACCACAAGCCCGGCCGAGGCCAGCAAGGGGATCTCAAACCAACTGCTGGCCGCGTCCGTCCCGGCGCCCAGCGCGTGCACAACGGCAAGTCCGTAGGCGCCGAGCGTCCAGCGGTGAAGCTTCTTCCAGCGCGCCGTCCCGATCCGAGCGCGCGCGTAGAACGACAGACCGAGGAGAATCGCCAGGTACGCGCCGATCACGCCGAGTCCCGTGTAGAAGCTGCGGTAGGCCATCGTGAACGGGACCGCGACCTCGCCCAGGGATGGGTGCAAGTAGGCGTCACCGAGCAGCGTCACAGCGTGCACGACGATCGCGACGAGCGCCGCGATCGACGCGTACTCGTGCGATTCGAGCAGGCGCTTGACAGCGAGTCCGCCGCGGCCCGGCCGACCCGCGACGCGCTGAACCAGCTTGCCGCCCATCATCAGCCCGACCAACACCGTGTAGGTCAAGAGCAGAATCGCGACGATCCCTGATGCACGGCTCGCAAGCCACCAGAGGTGCGGCCCGGGGTCGACGATGTTTCCAGACGCGTTCATGCTGCTGCCACCTCACGCACGCCGTCTCGGCGCTCGACGGCGCCGTCGAATCCGACTGTCACTTGCAGGCCCGAAAGCCCCGGCAAGTCGCCGGCGCGCATCCCTCGAAGCAGCGCGATCTTCGCTGTCGTCTCGGCCGCGAGTGCGGTTGGCCCAGTCGCAGTCGCCGATGCCACACCCGTCCACGCCGGTCGGCCAGTAGCGGGATCGATCAGGTGGTGTGCCCAGCCCTCATCGGTGCCCCAGAGCCTGCTGCCGATTCCCGAAGTGGCGACCCCACCGCCGCGCAGCTCAAGTGTCAATTGCTCGGCGAGCGCCGGGCGCGAATCGACGCGGATCTCATACGGATCGTCAGACCCCGCGAGCTCGCCGAGCCGCATGTCCCCGCCGCAGTCGACGATGAAGGCGGTCCCGGTCGGCAGCAGCTGTGACCAGAGCGCCGCCAGCATGTCGGCGGCAAGACCCTTGCCCGATCCGCCGCTGTCGATCCGAACTCCGACCGGCCGCGTCACCGTGCGCGCATTGCCGTCGACCGAGATCTCCCGCCAGCGCGACTGGGGACTCGCGGCGGCCGGCACCGGCGCCGCCCGCCTGGCCAGCGCGTCGCGGATCGAATCTGCCGGCTGACCGGCGCGCGAACTGCGGTAGCCGGCGTCTTCCAGCTGCGTGACGAGTGTCGGATCGACAATCCCGTCGCTCACACGCGCCGCTTCAAGCGCCGCTTCGACCAGTCGCACCATCAGGGTCGAGACCTCGACCGTCTCGGTCTCCGCGGCGTTCAGCGCGCAGAGCTCGCTCTCCGGGATGAAGCGCGACAACCGCCGGTCGAAGTCCCGCATGAATGTCTCGCCGGTGCGGAATGCGGCACCCGCACGGCTGCGAGCCGCCCGGTCGATCCAGAAGTGGATCTGCGTGCCCATCGCGTCAAACCCGTGTTCTTCGTATTCGCGCGTGTGCATGCTCATGAGGCCCGGGTCGTCGGGGCGGGCGCTGGAGCCGGTGCCGGCGCGGGGGCGGCTGCGGGCGCCGGTGCGCTCTGTTGCTGTGAATAGGACGAGCCCCCGCCGCCTCCCGAATAGCCGCCACCGCCACCGACTGCTTGGACACCGACGGCCGCCGGCGAACCGGCCGCAGCCGCTGGCGGATCCTCGATTGTCTCGATCACCTTGCGGTGGACAACCACAACTCGGTGCTGCGCCACCGGCGGCAGCTTCGCCGCGGTGCCGATCGCGGGATCGCGCCCGGCCTCAAGCCGAAACACCATCAGCGCCATCATCACCACGAAGATCGCGCCGCTCGCAAACGTGACCGTCAGGGCGTGTCCGCGGCGCAGGGCGGCCGCGTCAGTCGTCTTCGCCGTCGTCTTCATGCTCGCCGTGGTCCTCGTCCTCGTGACCTTCTTCGTGGTCGTCGCCACGCTCGCCGCCGGTAGCGCTCGGGGCCGTCGTCGGCTGGTTTGAGTGCTGCTCAGAGCCCGACTTCGGTCCGGGTGAGCTCGGCCGCGGGCCAGAGCCCGATCCGCTGCCAGATCCGGATCCGGCGTTGGCGCCGGAGCTGCCCGAGTAGGAACGCCCGCCAGCTGCGGCAGACGCGGCGGATGCGCGCGAGCGACCCCGCTGCTTGCGCCGGACGTGGCGTCGCACGACGGTCGTGCGCTCGACCACCGTCGTCTCGACCGACGGGCCGGCGGCGACCTGCTTGGCCGCGGTGTTGGCCGGTCCGCTCGCGGGCCTGAAGCCGGCGGCCAGCCCCGCAAGGGCGGCAAGCCCCGCGATCAAGATGATTGTGAACGTCTTTCGTGTCATGCGTGGCCTCCTGATGGCTGCTGCAAATTGCTTCTTGCAACCATCGACCACCTGCGTGAAAGGATCCGAAAAGTCCCTGCAAAGCGACGTCCAATCCTTGGCAAAGCTTTGGCAAAACCGGCGACTTGCAGGCCAAAACCCGGTCTAAGATGGCCAGATGAAGGCCGAGACACGGATCCTCCTGGTCGAGGATGAAGCATCGATCTCGGAACCGCTGGCGAGCGCGCTGGAGCGTGAGGGGTTTGCGCCGGCAATCGCGAAAACCGCCGCCGAGGCCCTGTCTCTCGCGCGCAGCACCGACCCGGAGTTGATCCTGCTCGATCTGATGTTGCCCGACGGCGACGGCCGCGACGTCTGCCGCGAGATCCGTGCCTTCAGCGACGTGCCGATCATCATGCTCACCGCGCGCGGAACGGAGGTCGATCGGATCGTTGGGCTCGAGATCGGGGCCGACGACTACGTCGTCAAACCATTCAGCAGCGGCGAGTTGATCGCCCGCATCCGCGCGCTGCTGCGTCGGACCGGGACCGGCACGCGCGCGCCCGAGTCGTTCGCCATCGGCGGCCTGGAAGTCGAGGAGACGTCCCGCCGCGCGAGCCTCGACGGCGTCGCGCTGGAACTCTCCCGCAAGGAGTTTGACCTATTGCTCGAGCTGGTGCGCAATGCCGGTGCGGTGGTCTCGCGCGAGGAGCTGATGTCGACGGTCTGGGACGAGAACTGGTTCGGATCGACGAAGACGCTCGACGTCCACATCGGCTGGCTGCGCAAGAAGCTCGGCGATGACCCCAACGATCCGCGCTATCTGCACACGGTGCGTGGTGTCGGATTCCGCTTCACCTCGCCCGAGGAGTTCACGTCGGCAAGCTGAGCACACGGATGATGCTGGCGATGGCGTACGTGTTGATCCTCGCCATCGTCGCGCTCGAGGTGCCGCTTGCGCTGAGCCTGCGGCAGCGGCTCGACGACGAGGTCAAGCAGCAGGCGCGCACGAGTGCGAACGTCGTCTCGGTACTCGCGGCGAGCGCGATCGAGCAGGGCAACGACGTCGCGCTCGAGAGCGTGGTCAAGCTGACGAGCCGGGACGTACGAGGCCGGGTCGTGGTTGTCGACGATCAGGGCGACGTGCTGGCAGACAGCGCGAGTGCCGCAAACACGAGCACAAACATCTCCGGCAGACCGGAGATCAAGGCGGCGCTGGCAGGCCGCACCGTGCAGATCCGAAGGCAGAGCGACTCGCTCAATCGCGAGCTCCTGGCGACAGCGGTGCCGATCTTCGAGGAGGGTCGCACCGAGGGCGCCGTGCGCATCACTCAAGACGTCGCCGACGTGTCCGATGCCTTTCGCCGGACCGTCGCGGGTCTTGCGCTGATCGGTCTCGCGGTGCTGGCCGTGGGTTTGCTTGCCGGAGCGTTCATCGCACGGCAGATTGCGCGCCCGCTGCGGCACTTCGAGGACGCCGCGCGCGCCGTCACCGAGGGCGATCTCTCTGCGCGCGCACCGGTCGAGGGGAGCAGCGAGCAGCGCGAACTCGCCCGTGCGTTCAACGAGATGACAGATCGCCTGGCCGGATCGATCGAGGCGCAGAGCCGCTTCGTCGCCGACGCCTCGCACCAGCTCCGCACGCCGCTGACCGGATTGCGGCTACGGCTCGAAGAGGCACGCGCGCGAGCCGACGATGAGTCGGTCGGTGTTGAGCTTGACCGCGGGATCGATGAGGTCGATCGCCTTGCGAAGACGGTCGAGGAGCTGCTTGTGCTGAGTCAGAGCGGTGAGCGGGATTCGCACTCGCAACGGATCGATCTTCCGGAGTTTGTCGAACAACTGCAGGCGCGCTGGACGCCGATCGCGCGAGCACGCGGGATCGAGCTTGCGGCATCGACCGAGGGCTCGGCGGCGGTGACGGCCTCGCACTCGGACCTCGATCGAGTACTCGATGCGCTGATCGAGAACGCCGTGGACTACTCAGCCGACGGCGGCTCGATCGAGATTGCTCTGGCCGGCCGCGAGCTCACGGTCCGCGATCACGGCGTCGGACTCTCGCCCTATGAAGAGCAAGTGGTCTTCGAGCGTTTCCACCGCGGCAGTGCCGGCGCGAGCAGGGCCGGCGGCACTGGTCTTGGGCTTGCGATCGCGCGCGAGCTGGCGCGGCGGTGGGGCGCGGACGTGAAAATCGAAAATGCCGAAGGCGGCGGCGCAATCGCGACCGTGCGCTTCGAGGACGAGCAATGAGCGGCAATAGGGACAGAATGCGCACAGTCGGCGCGATCACCGCCGGTCTTGCCGGCCTCGTACTTGCGGCGGCACTCTCGTACTTCGCTCTTCAGCTGATCACTCAGCCGGTCGGACTCTCGACTGTTTCGGCGACGACTGGGGATCGCCTGGTTGCGACCCCGCGCAGGCCACGGGCGGCGGTCAAGCACCGCGCCAAACCGCGCTCGGACGACTCATCTTCGGCGCCGGCCGCTCCCGCGCCGGCCACGCCGGCCCCGACGCAGCCGGATGACAGAGCCAGCGGCGGTGACGATTCGTCAGGCCGCGACGAGAGCTCCGGCGAGGATCACCACTCCGGCGAGGACGACGACCACGACGGCGACCACGACGATTGACAATCGCCGCAGCCGCCGTCGGGTCGATCAAACGTTCTTCAGCTCAGTGACGATGTCGGAGAGCGAGGCCTTCGCGTCGCCGAAGAGCATCTGCGTCTGGTCGAGGTAGAAGAGCTCGTTCTCGATGCCGGCGTAGCCGCTGGCCATACCGCGCTTGAGGACGATCACGTTGTGGGCATCGGCGACCTTGAGGATCGGCATGCCGTAGATCGGCGAGTCCGGGTTGGTCTCGGCCGCCGGGTTGGTGACGTCGTTGGCGCCGACGACGATCGCAACATCGGTGCGCTCGAACTCGGGGTTGATGTCGTCCATCTCGACGAGCTGCTCGTAAGGGACGTCCGACTCCGCCAGCAACACGTTCATGTGCCCGGGCATGCGGCCGGCGACCGGGTGGATCGCGTACTTGACTGAGACGCCCTTCTCCTCCAGCTCGTCGGCCATCTCCTTGACGACGTGCTGCGCCTGGGCGACGGCGAGGCCGTAACCGGGGACGACGATCACGTTCTGCGCGTAGGCCATCAGGATCGCCGCGGAGGCCGCGTCGGTCGACTTGACGGTGCCCTGCGGACCTTCAGAGCTGCCTCCGCCACCGCCACCGCCGCTGGCGCCGAACGAACCGAAGAGCACTCCGGCGATCGTGCGGTTCATCGCCACCGCCATCAGGTTGGTGAGGATCGTTCCCGAAGCACCGACGATGATTCCGGCAACGATCAGCGCGTTGTTGCCGAGCGCGAATCCGGCTGCCGCGGCGGCAAGACCGGTCATCGCGTTGAGTGTCGAGATCACGACCGGCATGTCCGCGCCGCCGATCGGCAGCACGAAGAAGAGGCCGAGCACGGCGGCGACGCCGGCGATCGCGACGACCAGTCCGTAGGACTGCATTCCCGAGCTTGCCAGCAGGTAGCCGGCGAGGCCGATCGCGGTCAGGGCGAGGATTCCGTTGATCACCTGCTGGCCCGGCAGCGACTTCGGCGAACCGGAGATGCGCTCACTGAGCTTGAGGTAGGCGACGACCGATCCCCAGAAGGAAACCGAACCGATGATCAGCGAGAACAGCGAGGCGACCTCAACGTCGGTCGTCACCGTGACTGAAGCAAGCAGCGGGTGCTCGGTCCAGTGGAAGTACTCGGAGAGCGCGATCAGGGCGACCGCGCCACCGCCGACGCCGTTGAACAGCGCGACCATCTCGGGCATCGCGGTCATCTTGACCTTCCGCGCCGAGATGTAGCCGATCGGAGCGCCGAGCACAAAGCCGATGATGATCCACTCGTAGGTGACGATCTCCTTGAGGAAGAGCGTCGCGACCAGCGCGATCATCATGCCGATGCCGGCGATCTGGTTGCCGCGGCGGGCCGTGTTGGGGTTCGTCAGCTTCTTGATGCCGACGATGAAGAGGATGATCGCGACGAGATACGCGAGGTTGATCAGGTGATCACGCGTCGTGTCGCCGGCGATTGCCTCGACGGCTGTGGTTGCGAAGGTGAGCGACATCAGGAATCGCCCTCCTTCTTGGCCTTGGGCTTGGTCTTGAACATCTCGAGCATGCGGTCAGTGACCACAAAGCCGCCGACGACGTTCAGCGAGCCGAAGAACACGGCGAGCGTGCCGAGCACGATCTGCAGCGTGCCCTGCGCGGCCGCGCCGGCGACCACGAACGCGCCGACCACGACGATGCCGTGGATCGCGTTGGTCGCCGACATCAGCGGCGTGTGCAGCGTCTGCGGCACCTTTGAGATCAGCTCGACTCCGAGGAAGCCTCCGAGCACGAGGATCGTGAGTTGCTGAAGCAGGTTTGCGTAATCCATCGTTATGCCTCCACTTCGGTGGTGGGTTCCTCGGCCGGAGCCGGCGGCGCGAAGGACTCGACGTCCTTCTTGAGCTTGCCGTCGTGCGTCAGGCACGCGCCGTCGAGGATCTCGTCGGAGAAGTCGATGTTCTTGGCGCCCTCCTCGGCAATCATCAGCTCGAGCAGGTTGGAGACGTTCTTGGCGTAGAGCTGGCTGGCGTGCAGCGGCATCGCCGCGGCCAGGTTCTTCGGACCGATCACCTTGACGCCGCTCTCGATCACGGTCTCGCCGGCCTGCGTGACTTCGCAGTTGCCGCCGGTCTCGGCGGCGAGGTCGACGATCACGCTGCCGGGCGCCATCTGGGCCACCACGTCGCGCGGGATCAGCTTGGGCGCCGGGCGACCGGGGATTGCCGCGGTGGTGATCACGATGTCGGACTCGATCACCGTTGCGCTCATCAGTTCGGTCTGCTTGGCCTTCTGCTCGTCGGTCAGCTCCTTGGCGTAGCCGCCCGATGTCTCGGCGTCTTCGGTGCCAAGGTCGATCTCGACGAACTTCGCACCGAGCGATTCGACCTGCTCCTTGACGGCCGGACGCACGTCAAAGCCATGGACGATCGCGCCCAGGCGCTTGGCGGTCGCGATGGCCTGCAGGCCCGCGACTCCGGCGCCGATCACGAAGACCTTCGCCGGGCGGACGGTGCCGGCCGCTGTGGTCAGCATCGGCAGGAACTTGGGCGACTGGCTGGCGGCGATCAGCACCGCTTCGTAGCCGGCGACAGTGGCCTGCGAGGAGAGCGAGTCCATGCTCTGCGCACGCGTGGTGCGCGGGATCGACTCCATCGCGAAGGCGGAGATCTTTTTGGCCGCCAGGGCGCTCGCGAGCGCCTCGTCGGTGAGCGGGTCGAGATACCCGATCAGGATCGAGCCTTCAGGCAGTTGGGCGAGCTCTTCGCTGGTGGGCTTTTGGACCTTGACGACCGCGTCGGCGCCGGAAACGGTCGCCGCGAAGTCCTGGGCCAGCTGCGCACCGGCTTCGGTGTACTGAGCGTCCGGGTGGCCGGCAAGTTCGCCCGCGCCGCTCTGGACAGTCACCGTATTGCCCGTACTTACGAGCTTTTGAATGGTGTCAGGGGTTGCCGCGACGCGCGTTTCGCCGTCGGCCGCCTCCCTTGGAACCGCGATTCTCATCGAATACCTCGTCGGAATGCGTGGTGGATGGGGTGGAACGGAAAAGTCAGCGCGCAAGGGTAGCCGACAAGACGGGTCGGAATAGGGAAAACAGGGGGGCGAATGCTTCGCGCTGGCGACGGGTTAAAGAGTGTGATCGTTGCGCGAGGTGTCCGAGGGTCGAACGAAAGTTGATTTTTGCGCCTCAAGGCTAAAGATTTCGGCGACGATGAACTGTGTAGGTGCGCCCGCAAACGGATGAATGAATTGACGCAGAGATTGGGGACTCGGGCCTCGGCAAGGCTAAGCGCGATAGCGGTGCTTGCGCTCTGCTGCGCCGTTTTTTCGCTGTTGGTTGCGGCCTGCCGCGCTGATGCCGCGGGCAGCCCGGACTTTCGCCGCTTCGTGACGATCAAGTTCGACTCGTCGGCGAGCGCATCCGATCGCTCGGCCGCGCGCGAGGAGGTGGGTGCTCAGATCGAAACAACCTTGCTCGGCCCGCGGCTGCAACAGGTCTCGCTGCCGCAGGGTCATTCGAGCGCCGCTGCTGCCGAGGTGCTGGGCGCCAACGCGGACGTCGAGTACGCGGTGCCCTCCGGCACCTGGACTCCTGACGACGCGCCCGAACCGTTCTTCAACGATCCATTTCTCGTCAAGCAGTGGGCGCTCAGCAACACCGGACAGGTGTTCATGACGCGGTTTGTCTCCGGGCAGTTTGAGCAGGTCAGCGGGACGCCCGGCGCCGATATCGGGGCGCCGGCGGGCTGGGCCGCGATCGACCAGGGCGCGCTCGCCCGCGAGCGGATCGGCGTGATCGACACCGGCGTCGCCTACGAGCACCCGGACCTTGAGGACAACATGGTCGAGGGCCAGGACTTCTACGACGGCGACCGCGATCCGCGCGATCCCAACGGCCACGGAACGCACGTCGCTTCGATCGCCGCCGGTGTCGCCGGCAACGGGATCGGCACGGCCGGCGTCGACCCGTGGGGGCGCGTGATGCCGCTGCGCGCGGCCGATCGCTACGGCAACTTCTCCTGGGCGGCGATTGAGCAGGCGGTGGTTTACGGACTCGACGCGGGCGTGCGGGTCTTCAACGGGAGCTTCGGCGGCGCCGACAACGATCCGGCCTTTGAGGAGATCATCCGCGAGCACCCCGAAGCGCTGTTTGTTTTCTCGGCCGGCAATGGCGGCAGCGACGGCGTGGGCGACAACCACGATGCGGCCGCCGGCACCTCGCATCGCTACCCATGCGACATCGGTCTGCAGAACGTGATCTGTGTGGGGGCTTCCGACTGGCGCGACTCGATGACTGGCTTTTCAGACTTCGGCGTGAACTCGGTCGACTTGCTGGCACCCGGCGCGAGCATCTACGCAGCCAAGCCCTGCACGACCCCGGCGACAAGCGCCGAGGATCAGGGCGAGTGCCCGTACAACCCCGATGACCCGACTGCCCCAGTTGGACTGGGCGGCGGGCCCTTCGCCTTCCAGCTGCTCTCGGGCACCTCGATGTCGGCGCCGGCCGTCGCGGGTGCTGTCTCGCTGATCTGGGAGAAGTGTCCGCAGTTGATGCCCTCGCAGGTCAAATCGGCGGTGTTGACCACGGTCGACCCGCTGGCCGCCGCGAGCACAAAGGTTGCCTACGGCGGGCGCCTGGACGTCGGCAATGCGACCGCGGCGGTCTCGCCCTGCCCGGCGAAATCCGATGGCACCGACTGGCCGACGCCACCGACCCAGCCGACCGATCCCGGCGGCGATGGCGGGGACTCCGGCGGGGGCGGTAACCCGATCACGCCTCCGGCGCAGCCGCCGAAGAACAGCACCCTGCGCTTTCAGATCATCCGCCCGACTGCCGCGAAGCTGACCAGAAAGCGCATCGTCAAGTTCAAGCTGCGCTGCGATGAGGTGTGCTCGGCGGCGCTCACCGCGCAGGCCGTGGCCAAGCGTGTTGCCTTGAAGAAGACCAAGGCGGCCCTGGGGCGCGGCGCGCCCGGTACGCGCACGGTGTCGGTCAAGCTCTCGAGCGCGACGGCGCGCAAGGTGCGCGCGCTGCTGGCCGCGCGGACCGCGGTGCGCCTGAAGATTTCGATCGTCGTGACTGACAGTGCGGGGATTTCCAGCGAGCCGCTGACCTTCAGCATCAAGCTCGCGCGCTGAAGCCGGCGCCGCCCCGCCGTTAGCATCCGGCGCGATGGGCGAGGTCAACCTCCCAAACGTTTTGACCGTTCTGCGGATCCTGCTGGTTCCGGTGGTGGTCGCCGGCCTGCTGGCTGAGTCGCCCTCGGGCGATGTGATCGCGGGCGTGGCCTTTGCCGCCGCCGCGGCGACCGACTGGTTTGACGGCTACTACGCGCGCTCGCGCAACCTGATCACGACGTTCGGCAAGGTGATGGACCCGGTCGCCGACAAGCTGCTGATCGTCGGCACGCTGGTGACGCTGAGCGCTTTGGACCGAATGAGCTGGTGGGCGACCGGGCTGGTGCTGGGACGCGAATTTGCGGTGACCGCGCTGCGCTACCTACGCAAGGAAGACGGCGTGATCAGCGCCTCGCAGTACGGCAAGCTCAAAACGGTGATCCAGAGCTTCGTGCTGCTGATCGTGATCGTCGCGCAGCCGTCGACTGCGGTGGACGTGCTGGTGTGGATCATGGTTGCGGTGACGCTGATCACCGGCGCTGACTACTTCGTGAACACCAGTCGCCACCTCGACGAGCCGGAGAGATAGGGCTTGGAGGGCCACCGCGTAGGTAAGCGGTAAATCGTCCATGCCCTCTGCTTCAGGCAGAGGGCATGGAGTAAATCGGGCTTGGAACCGCGCTCGCGCGTTAGCGGGCTAGGCGGGAGCTGTCGGCGCGCCGGCGCTTTGGCGGCTGTCGCGGGGGCGACGCTGGGGGGATGGTGCCTCAGCGCGGGTCGAGCCACTCACGCAGCGTGAGGTGGCGGGCGGCGTCTGGCGTCTCACCGCGCAGCTCCGCGGCGACCTCGGCGATCAAGCCGTAGCGCTCGGCGACCACGTTGTGCTGGTGGATCGTCTCAAGGTTCTCCTGTCGCGCGAAGACGAAGGCCTCTGGCCCGAGCGCGTCGCCGAACTCGGCGGCGACGCCGGCGATCATTTCGCGCACGCAGTCTTCGACAAAGCGCGGGCGGCGGTGGGCCTTCTCGACGACCTCGACCTCGTCTGAGCGCTTCATCAGCTCGTAGATCTCTGAGCTCATCGAGCTCTCGGCGATCTCCAGCAGCTTGGCTGCCTCGATCGCGCCTTCCCAGTCCTCCGGGCAGCCAACGTGCAGGGTGGCCAGGCCGCGCTGATTGTGCGTCGCCACCGGCACGGCCTCAAAGATCTCGCCGATCTGCTCCTCGTCAAAGCCCTTCTCGGAAAGTCGCGCGTGCGAGCGCTCTGCCACCAGGTCCTGCGCGCAGGGGCAGGCGGTCATGCCTTGGGCCTGCACGCCGACCAGCTGCCGGGTGCCGCGCGAGGAGGCGACGGCAGTGCCGAACATCGTGTAGATCTCCTGCGTCTGAACGCCGCTGACGGGGGCCGGCTTGTACTCGGGGTAGCGGGCCTCGATCGAGACCTCGGCGCGGGCGCCGCCCTGACGCTCGCGGATGATCTCGGCGATCTGCCCGGCCAGCACCTCGGCGCGCAGCGAAGCGCCGCCGACCACGACTTCGCCGATCGCCTCATTTACGACCTCTTCAAAGCGCGACATGTGCACGCCCTTCTGGGCGGCGGCAAGGTCGACGAAGCAGTCGAGCTTGGCGTGGAAGAAGTTCTGATCGGCGCCCTCGCCGATGCGGACGATCTTCTCCACGTTGGTGACGCCGACGCGCGAAAGCGTGGCCGTCACGCGGGGCTGTTCGGACTGCACGTCGCGCCGCGGCGCGGTCTTGTCGAATGGGGTCTCGGTGCTCGTGCCCATGGGCCGACTGTAGCGACAAATGTGCCGATTTCCAGCACCCTTTGGAGCCCAGATTCGGTGGCGATTTCAAGTGCTACGTTTCGATCTCCGGCAGGCTTCTGCCCTGCCCGGCGGCAAAAGGTTTCCGGGGAGGAAGCCGATAGCCAGAACAACTCTTCAAGGCGGGACGCGATGACGGATTCGGAGAAGGACAAGGTGTCGGACGTGGCTCCCGAAGCCAAGGGTGCCGACACGCCCGAATTCACGGCGCCAGAGGACGATTCAGCAGAGTCGAGCTCGTCGATCGCCGGCATCGACGACCTGATCACCGCCGGCCGCGACCGCGGCTTTGTCTCGATCGAGGAGATCGAGCAGCAGATCGACGCCGATCTCACGCCCGAGCAGATCCAAGAGCTGCGCACCGATCTGACCGAGCAGGGCATCGACCTGGTCGGCAGCGCCGACGAAGGCCCGACCGAGACCGAAGCCGAGAAGAAGGCAGCCGTACCACGTGCCAAGAAATCGTCGGCGGCGGTGGAAGAGGTCGCTACCGATGCTTCTGTTGACAGCTTGCGCCTTTACCTGCGCTCGATCGGCCGTGTCGACTTGCTGACGGCCGAGCAGGAGGTCGAGCTGGCCAAGCGCATCGAGCGCGGCGACGATGCGGCCAAGCAGCACATGGTCGAGGCCAACTTGCGGCTTGTTGTCAGTATCGCCAAGAACCACGTTGGCCGCGGGCTCACGCTGCTGGATCTGATCCAGGAGGGCTCGCTGGGCCTGATCCGCGCGGTCGAGAAGTTCGACTACCGCCGCGGCTACAAGTTCTCTACTTACGCGACCTGGTGGATCCGCCAAGCGGTCAGCCGCGCGGTCGCCGACAAGGCCCGCACGATCAGGATTCCTGTGCACATGGTCGAGCGGCTCAACACGATCACCAACATGGAGCGCCAGTTGGTGCAGAAACTGGGCCGCGAGCCCGAGCCGCATGAGATCGCCTCTGAGCTCAAGTGGCCGGTCGCTGAGGTGCGCGAGCTGATGCGCTTCTCGCAGCAGCCGGTGAGCCTCGAGAAGTCGGTCGGCGACCAAGAGGATTCAGAGTTGATCGACTTGGTTGAAGACAAGACCGCGGAGTCGCCGGATGAAGCCGCCGCGGAGTCGATCCAGCGCGAGACCGTCTGGCGCGCGCTTTCAATGCTTTCTGACCGCGATCGCAAGGTGATCGAGATGCGTTACGGACTCGATGGCCGCAAGCCGGCGACGCTGGACGAGGTCGCGCAGGAGCTGGGGCTAACCCGAGAGCGCGTGCGCCAGATCGAGCACAGCTCGCTCAAGCAGCTAAAGCGCCTGCCTGAGGCGATCGCGCTGCGCAACGGTTAGGGGCTGGCGATGGACGTCTCACGCGTCTCGCTCGCCTCGCTGACCAGCACTACCCAGCTGGACCTGCCCGAGTTCCAGGTCCCGCCGGCAGATCCGTTTTCGCTGGCCGCCGAGTGGATCGCGCGGGCGATCGACATAGGCGTGCGCGAGCCGGGCAGCGTGGCGCTTGCGACCGCGGATTCATCCGGGCGGCCGTCGACGCGCTTCGTGCTGCTCAAGGGATTCGACTCGCGCGGGCTGTTGTTCGTGAGTCAGACCACAAGTCGCAAGGGCCAGGACATCGCTTCCAATCCGCAGGCGAGCGCGAGCTTCTACTGGCAGGAGCTGCGCCTGCAGCTGCACATCGCGGGGAGCGTCGCGGCGATCCCGCCGGAGGAGTCCGATGAGATCTTCGCGGCGCGGCCGATCTCGAGCCGCGCGGTGTCGTCTGTCTCGCGACAGGGGCAGGAACTGCTGGACGAGAACGTCCTGAACAAGGAGATCAGCGACCTGATCTCGCGCGGCCCGCGGCTCGAGCGCCCAGACCGCTGGACCGGCTACCGGATCAGCCCGGAGCGATTTGAGTTCTGGCAGGGCGGCGAGAGCCGGCTGCACCGCCGGCTCGAGTACACGCTGAGCGAAGAGGGTTGGAGCTGGCGGCGGTTGCAGCCGTAGCCTGAGTTGTAACCAGCTAGGCGTCTGCCGGCAGTTGCTGGCGGATCAGGGTTTCGACGCGGGCTGCGCCCTCGATGTTGAATAGGACGACTGAGCCGATGACGATTGTGCCGCGGCCTTCGTATTCGGGCCGGACGCGCAGGCGGGGGGAGTCGGCGAAGGCGGCGATACGGATGTCGCGAGCGGTGCCGTTGCGCGCGCGAGCGCGAATCACTCGCTTGTCGGTGAGCGCGTAGACGGTCGAGAGGGCCAGGCGACGTCGGCGGATGATGTGGCCGATCACCATGCGCCAGGCGACCCAGAGGCCGACGGCGGCAAGGATCGGCCAGATCCATGAACCTGTGCCGCCGGTGACGCCCTTGAGAGCGACAAAGAATCCGGCGAAGGAGACGATCCCGAGGACGATCCCCAGCGGGATCAGCCAGTAGTCGATCCGCATAAGCAGGCGATCAGCTGAGGGCGCGCCGGACCAGATCAGCCGCTCGCCAGACTCAAGAAGATCGTGCGGGAGTGGCTGCGTTTGCGGCAAGCGTTCCATGGGGCGCTGAGTCGTGCGAGATCGTCGACGCGCAGGGCGACGGTCGAGCGGGAGCGATCTCTCGATCGTGACCGAACGACCCGAGCCCGAGCATCGGCGAGCTCGTGCGAGTCAGCGACCCATGGCGGGAGTTGGATTCGAACCAACGTAGGCAGAGCCAACAGGTTTACAGCCTGTCTCCTTTAACCACTCGGACATCCCGCCGCGTAGGCCCCGGAGTTTAGTCGCCGCCTCTCGCTGCCCGCGGCCAGCATCAGCCCCCCGACTTCAAGCGGCAAATCTTCCATGCCCTCTGCTTGAGGCAGAGGGCATGGAGCAAATCGGGCTTGAATAAGGCGGAGCGCCGGAGGCATCGCGCGCAGGCGTCGGCCGCAGGTCGGTCGCGCGCCGGGCGCCCGCCAGGCGCGCGCCGGGCCCCCCAATCCAAGCGGCAAGTCTTCCACGGTCTGCGCCTCGAGCGCAGACCGTGGAGCAAATCCGGCTTGAATAGGCTCCGCGCCGTGGCTACCTACGAGCTCGTGATTTTCGACTGCGACGGAGTTCTCGTCGACTCTGAGGCGCTCGGCAATCGCGCGCTGGCTGAGACGCTGACTGCCGTCGGCCTGCCGACCACGCCCGAGGAAGCGCTCGAGGCCTGCAAAGGCCGGATCCTCGCCGATGTCGTCAAGATCATGGAGCAGCGCAACGGAGGCCCGCTTCCCGACGGCTGGATCCCCGAGTTCGAGGCACTACGCGCGCTCTACTTCAAAGAGGAGCTCGAAGAGATCTCCGGCGCGCGAGCGGCCGTCGAGGCGGTCAAGGCCGCCGGGATCGATGTCGCGGTCGGCACCCAGGGCAAGCCCGAAAAGGTCTCCCTGACGCTCGGACTGACCGGCCTGATCGACCTCTTCGACGAGGACGCGATCTTCACGTCATACGGAGTCCCGCGCGGCAAGCCGCACCCGGACCTCTATCTCCACGCGGCCGCGCAACGGGGGCACGAGCCGGACCGCTGCGCCGTGATCGAAGACACCGCGCTCGGCGTCACGGCCGGCGTCGCCGCCGGCATGACCGTCTTCGGCCTCGCCCGCGAGACCCCGCCAGAAGAGATCGAGCAAGCTGGCGGCGCCCCCTTCACCAAATTCAACCAAATAGTTGATCAACTGATAAGATGAATACATGGCCGATCAACTCAGCAATACGTTTCAGGCGCTGGCCGACCCGACCCGCCGCGCGATCCTTGCGCGCTTGAGCCGAGGCGAGGCGACCGTCAAAGAACTCGCCGAGCCGTTCGACCTCTCCATCCAGGCGGTCAGCAAGCACGTCAAGGTGCTCGAAGACGCCGGCCTGATCCACAAGGACCGTCGCGCGCAGCTGCGCGTATCGAGCATCAAGGGTGCGCCGCTCAAAGACGCCGCCGACTGGTTGCTCGGCTACAGCAGCTTCTTCGATCAAACGCTCGATCGCCTCGATGCTCACCTCAAGACTCAGAAAGGCAAGAGAAAATGAGCGAGCGAGAAGCACTCGTCGTCACTCGCGTCTATGACGCCACACCCGAGCAGATCTGGGAAGTCTGGACCGAGCCCGCACATCTGCATAAGTTCTTCGCCCCGGCCGGGTCGAGCGTGCCGCTCGAGACCGTGACGATGGATGTCCGCGTTGGCGGCGAGTTCAGCCTGACGATGATCAACGGCGTTAACGGCGAGGAGTACCCGATGCAGGCCGAGTACACCGTGCTCGACCCACCCACCAAGCTCGGCTTCAAGACCGCCGGAGGAATCGATGGCACGATCGAACTCGAGGATCTGGGCAGCGGCAAGACGCTGCTGACCTGGACCACATTGGTCGACTTCGACGGGAACGATGAGTTCCGCCGGGGAGCAACGATCGGGACCCACAGTGCGGCGGACAACCTCGGCGAGCATCTTGCGGCCGTGACTGCTTGATTTCGGTAGAATTCTTCAAATAGCTAGCAAGGTCGCTGCGAGCTCCATGCTCCACCGATAACAAAAAGGGGCCCCGTTCGGGGCCCCTTTTCATTGCGGTCTCACTCAGTCTTGACGACGAGCAAGAGCACTATTAGCGCTAGCAAGGCTGCTACTAGCTCCAATGCTCCACCTCCTTCCCATTCCGTACTCCAGGCACAATCGCCTGAAGCCACGTGGTCCAGCCGGCGATCCGCCGGAGGGACGGAATGGACGCGGAGTGGCCGCGCCACCACTCTGACTATCGAAGTGCAAAATGTGCGTTCGCTTTGCACCAACTCTCAATCGAACGTGTGACAATTCGGCCCATGGGACTCAAAGCCAAGCCAGAACCAGACCAGTTCAAGGGGCAGATCGCTGTCGTCACCGGCGCGGGATCGGGGATTGGGCGCAGCATGGCGCTGCTGCTCGGCAAGCTCGGCGCCAAGGTGCACGCCGCCGACCTCAACGGCGCCTCGGCGATCGACACCGCCGGGAAGATCAACGACGCTGGCGGCGAAGCCGTCGCGCACACCCTCGATGTCACCGACGCAGCGGCCGTCGCCAAGCTCGCCGAAGAAGTCTTCACAGAGGACGGCCGCGTCGACATCCTGCATAACAACGCAGGCATCGGCCACGCCGGTCCGATCGAAGAGACCCCGCTGGAGGACTGGCAGAAGGTCCTGGACGTAAACCTCTTCGGCGTGATCAACGGCCTCAACGCCTTCGTCCCGAAGATGATCGAGCAGGGTGGCAGCGCGCACGTCGTCAACACCGCCTCGATGGCCGGCCTGCAGGCCAGCGCCGGCATGGCCCCGTACTGCACAAGCAAGTTCGGCGTCGTCGGGATGAGCATCGCACTCGACGCCGAGCTCAAGTCCAAGGGCATCCGCGTCACCGCGCTCTGCCCGGGCATCATCAACACAGCCATCGTCAAAGAGTCGACGATGCGCGGCGCGATCGAGAACCGCCACGACAAGCTCACGAACTTCTACAAGAAGCGCGGCGCCTCGCCGGACGTTGTCGCCCGCGACGCCGTCACGGCGATCTTGCGCAAGCAAGTGATCAAGCCGACACCGTCGTGGCAGGTCTCTCCCGGCTGGTGGCTGATGCGAATTTCGCCGCGCGCTTACACCGGGCTGGCCAGAAGGTCCTACAAATCGATCATCGGTGGTTGAGGGATTCGGCAACCTGCCGATACCTCAATCACTATGCGCAAGACGATCCTGCTCGCCTCCGCGGCGCTTTCACTTCTGCTCGCTGTTCCGGCCTTCGCTGGGCACAACACGTACTACAAGATCAAGGGCGGCAGCGCCAGCGCTGACGTATCCGCGGCCAAGATGCTGGGCAACGACTACGGCATCGACATTGATCGCGTAGTCGGTCCGCTCAAGCTAAAGCGCGGCGGATCGGTCTACCACTCGAGCAATTCGCTCACCGCGGACTTCACGTCCGCCACCAAGATCGTCGTCAAGTACGACACGCGCGGTGCCGACGGCAAGAAGGGCGGCGTCACGACCTTCACGATCAAGCGCCTCAGCCTCACGGTCGGCAAGAAGAGCTCGTTCATGATCGGCAACGTCTCCGGCAGCTCGACGGTGCCAGGCGTCACTGTCAAGTCCGGCGAAATCCGCGTCTTCAACATCGGCGGCGGCAAGGTCAAGAAGTCGAAGTCGGGCAAGTACGCCTACACGTTCTCATCGAAGGACATCACCTTCAACTCCGCGCTGACCAACCTGATGAACGCCGCGGGCACGCCGATGGGCAACAAACACGCTTCGGCGAAGATCGACCTGGGCAGCTTCTCGGTCAAGGTCAAGTAGCGCGCGCTACATCAAACTTCCAGGCCGGCTTCTTCGACGTGCTGTGCTTTCACTTCACGTCTTCGACGTGAAGTGCCACCCACCGCAGATAAGGCACTTGTAAACACCGAGGTCGTACTCCTTGGCCAGGCGCTCGGCGTCGCCTTTGAACTTGAAGCGCCGCTTCTCGCCGCACATCTTGGTCTCGATCGCCAGGCGTTCTTCTTCGGTGACGGGCTTGGGCGCTGAGCGCTCGCCCAGCGATTTGCGCCCCTTCTTGCGTTGAGGTCTTGCCATCGACGGGTATTCTGATCGACTTCGATCCGGGCCAAGCCGCCTCACGACCTCAAGGAGCAGGGATGCGCAAGTTTCTATTCGCAGTGACGATCGCGAGCTGCGTGTTCGCAATGAGCGCGGCGGCAGCCGGAGCGGCGACTCGCTAGGTGACACCGACTGGATCTGCGGGTTCCGGCTCAGGGTGCCTAGTCGCAAACCCGTGCTCGCTCGAGTCGGCTACAGACGCCGACGAGCTCAACCCCGGTGACACAATCTCTCTGGCCGCGGGCAGCTACGTCTTCTCGACCGACATCACGATCGGTACCGCGGGCGTGACACTCGTCGGTGCCGGCGCAGACAAGACTTACCTCTCCTCGACAGCTTCGAGCGGAGTCCCGCTGACCCTTGCCGAAGCGACCGTGGTCGCTTCGGACTTCTCGATCACCGCCGTCAACGCCGGACCTACAATCCGCGTTTCGGCCGGCACGATGGACCGCGTCGCCGCCTGGAACACATCGGCGCAGACCGGTACGGTCGGCTGCCAGGCGGTCGGATCGATCGGCCAAGCGACCATCTCCAACTCAATTTGTGGCCGCTCGAGCGCCGGCAGCGGCGGCGGGCTGATCGCCGGACTCGAAGCTTCAGGCGCCGCGACGATCGTGGTGCGTAATTCGACCGTGATCGGCGGCGATGGCAGCTGGGCGTTCGCCCTGCTCGCGGCCCCGAGCACTGGTCCGATCAACCTCACGGTAAGCAACACGATCATGTCCGGGCAGTCGTACGACGTGGTGACGCAATTCGCCTCGGCGTCCTCGTCGATTGCGCTCTCGATCGATCACTCCAACTACTCGACGTTCACCGACGTCGGTGATCCGACCGGATTCCCCGCGCCTGGAACTGCAACCAACCAGACGGCCGAGCCGGTGTTTGCCGAGACCAGCTTCTACACGCAGGCGTCGAATTCGCCGACAATCGACGCTGGGCAGACTTACGTCGGCGTGGGCCTCAAAGACCTACTCGGCGCGCAGCGCAACCAAGGCGCGGCGATCGACATCGGGGCAAGCGAGTTCGCCTCGCCGATCGTGAATCCGCCGGTCGACACAACAGCCCCGATCGTCACGATCACCAAGCGCCCCAAGAGCGGCACCAGCAAGAAGGCCCGCGTGAGCTTCAACGCCAACGAGCCGGCGACTTTCCAGTGCAAGCTCGACAAGGCGCGCACCTGGAAGAGCTGCAGCTCGCCGTGGAAGAAGACGGTGAAGGTCGGCAAGCACAAGCTGCGCATCCGCGCGACCGACACGGCCGGCAACGTCGGCGCGTCGAAGACGGTCAGCTGGACCGTGAAGAAGAAGCGCTAGCCGCGATCACGCGGCAAGCACCGGCAAAACTTCGATAAAACCCTCGGCGAGCTTCAGGCGCGAGAGGCGCTTGATCAGCTCGTCGCGGTTTTTGATCGAGAGCTTGGCCAGCAGTTCTTCAGCGTCCTGCCAGGCCTCGTCGGCGATCACCACGCTGGCGAAGGCCTTGATGTCGGCGGCGCTGCCGCGCAGGAGCGCTTCGCAGGCGCGATTTGGCTCTTCCATCTGTGCGACCGCGGGCACCAGAACCTGCCAGCAGTCGTGGCGGGTTGTCGCGGCGATCATCTTGTCCATCGTCGCCGGCGGCATGTGACCGGCAATGTTGATCACGCGGATGTACTGCTCATCCGAGAGCTGGCTAAGGAGATCCATCGCCTCGGGCCAGAGATTGTCCTTGAGCGCCGTCTTGATGATCGAGGCAATGCGCTCATCGGACTGCGGCGCAAGCGCTACCGAGATGCGGTCCTTGTCCTCGGCGACAAACGCCGTGCGCAGCAGGGCCTCATCTGAGGAGAAGCTGAACGCTGCGCGCAGGATGTCCTCGGAGGCAAAGCCAACGAACTGGCCCATCGTCACGTACTCGTGCCGCTTGATCAGCTCGAGCGCCAGGCGCTCGACCGTGCCGTTGTCAAGCCGGCTGAGCACCGGGGCGACGCGGCGCGGGTCGATCGCGGTGGCGATGTCCACGACAAATCCGGTCGGAAGTTTGGAGACGACATTCGCCGCCTGCTTGGGATCGACAAAGCCGGCGATGCGCGCGGCGAGCACAGGGCCGACGGCCTCACGCGTGAGGCTCGCGATCACCGACGAGGGGAGAATGTTCCCCAGCTTGGCAAAGCGCTTGAGGTTGGAGCTCTCGTCGCCGTAGAAGAGTTCGACCAGCTGCGCGCGCAGCTCGCGCAGGGTGTCGGCGTCGCTTGCCGCGAGGTACTCGACCTCTTCCGGGTCGACCTGCAGGAGGTGCGCAATCTTGACGATTTCCGCGTGCGTTGCCAGCTGTGCGCTCATCGCCCCAAAGTCTCCTGCCGCTAGACCCCGAGGATTTTTCTGACGGTGCCGCGTAGCGGGCGGGGTGCCTGATTGACGATCGACTCCTCGGCCTGGGCGACCGTCTCTTGATGCGTCACCAGAGCGCCGTTGATCTGCGCGTCCAGTCGTTGCAGGTCACGCGCCGGAAGCTTGTCCAGTGTTCTTGGCGGTTTGGCCCCCAGCGTCTTGGCGAGTTGCTGGTAGGCGGCCGAAGTCTTTGCCTTTGTTGTGGTTGCCATGCTGGCGATCTGCGTCCCTTACGCCCTAGTAGATCAGGCCGTGCGGATGTTCTGCACCGGCTGGTGAGAACTCACAGCACCCTATACCCATCGGCTGGCGCTAACCCCGAGTTGACCTCAAAACTACTGGTACTTGCAGGGTTTTTCGGCTAATGAACGGCGACTTTGGGCGTCACGCGGTCAAGCCAGGCGGGCATCCACCAGTTGGCGTCGCCAAAGAGCCGCATCGTCGCGGGGAGCAGAATCAGTCGCACCAGCGTCGCGTCGATCGCGATTGCGAAGGCCAGTCCAAGCCCCAGCTGCGCGCTGCTGATCAGCTCAGTGGTGAAGGCCATCGCGGTGAAGAGCACGCACATCACCAGGGCAGATCCAGTGACGATGCCGGCAGTCTTGGTGACGCCGTCAGAGATCGCGCGCTCGTTTGATCCGTGGTCCATGTAGCTCTCGCGCATGCGGTTGATCATGAAGATCTCGTAGTCCATCGAGAGCGCGAAGGTGACCGAGTAGACGACGAAGAAGCTCGTCGCCTCCATCCAGCCGGGGCCGCCCAGGAGCGGCGACTCGCCCTGGAAGAGCAGAGCGATCAGGCCCATCGCCGCGCCGACGGTGATCAGGTTGAGGATCACCGCCTTGATCGCCAGAAGCGGCGAGCGGAAAGCGACCAGCAGGAAGAGGAATGACATCAGCGAGAGCGCGGCAAGCAGCAGCGGGATGCGGCTCTTGGTGAAGATGTCGTAATCCAGGAACGTGCGTCCCGGGCCTCCGACGTGCACGTCTGCATCGAGCTGCTTGGCCAGCGGCGCCGACTGCTCGACCAGGCGGTCGTTGAAGGCGGCGAGCGACTTGTCGGTCGGCTCTTCCTTGGTGAAGATGTAGGAGCGCGTGGCGGTGCCGCCGCTGGCCTCATTGAGCACCAGGGCGAGGTTGCGCTTCTGATCGGCGGGCGCGGCCGCGAGCAGGGCCATGGTGAGGTATGGCGAGCTGCCGACCTTTTTGAGCGAGACCTCGCCCTGCGCGTCGGCCTCGCGGCGCAACTTGGCGAGTCGCTGCTCGCCGTCGGAGAGGCCCTTGCTGAGCTTGCTGGTGTTCTTGGTGCCGGAGCTGAGCCCATCGGCGAGGCTGCTGCTGCCGCTGGCTGCGCCCGACAAGCCATTGGCCAGTTGCTGGCTGCCCGACGAGAGCGGAAAGAGTCCGTTTGTGAGCTGGCCCGATCCGGACTTGAGCTGACTTAGGCCGCTCGAGAGCTGACCGCTGCTGGCGGCGATCTGCCCGACGCCGGCGGTGAGCTTGGCCGCGCCCGAGTCGAGCTCGTTCGCGCCGCTCCGCGCGCGATCGGCCCAGATCTGCGAGTAGGAGATCGCGTTCCTGACCCGGTCGTTGCGGGCCTTGGCCTCGGAGATGCCACTGCCCGAAGAGTTCGCGCTGCTGCGCGCGGAAGTGAGCGAACTGCGCGCTGCCTGAACCGAAGGCTCGTTCTGCTGATCGGCCGGAAGCGAGTCGATCGCGCCGATCGCCTGGTCGATCGCGGCTACTGCCTGCTGCTGGGGTGAGGCGATCGCGGAGATCGCGCTGCCAGTTGAGGCCGCAAAGTTTGAGAGCAACTGCAGGCCGCTGGCGAAGCTGCGCGCGCTGTTTCGGGCCGTGCGGGTGCCGAGCTTTAGCTCCGCGGATCCTGCGCGGAGCTTGGCGAGCGCAGAGTCGAGGCTGCCGGCGCCGCTCGCCGCTTTGCCAAGGCCGGCGTTCAGCGCGCTCGAGCCCGACCGAGCCTGCGAGAGCCCGCTTGCCAGCTGCTGCGCGCCGGCGAGCGCCGCGCCGTTGGCGGCGGCGAGCTGGCTTGCTCCCTTGCCGGCGGTCTTTAGTTTGCTGTCGAGCTTGGCCGCGCCGGTGGATGCGGCGCCCAGCCCGGTCGAGACCCGCGCGAGGTTGGTCGGGGCGGACTCGGTCGACTTGGAGAAGTTGCGCGCGCGGGTGGTGCCAAGGCCAACGATGTACTTCGTCGCCGGATCCTTGGCGACGTCAGCCTGGAAGGCGTTGAGGGCGCGCACATCCTTGGGCGAGGTGATCGGCAGATCCTTCGAAGTCGCGATCACCTCGTAGGGCGCCATCACGCCGCCGCCGTACTGCTCGGATACGGCCTCGGTGGCAACGCGCATCGGGTTGTCGGAGCGGAACATCTTCAGGTCCGGCCCGCCGGTCTTCAGGCCCAGCGCGTAACCGCAGAGCAGCAGCAGCGGGATCAGCGCGGCGGCGGTGGCGGCGATCGGGTGACGGGTGATCGCGTTGATTGCCGGGGCAAGGCGCGCGCCGCTCTCGGTGCGTCCCAGCGCCCAGCGGTCGATGTTCGGGCCGACGAGCTTCAGGCAGGCGGGCAGCAGAGTAAGGGCGGCAAGGATGCTGAAGAGCCCGGCGAGGATCACGCCGATCGTGCCGGTGGTCATCGAGGCCCAGCCAAAGCAGACGCCGATCACGATCAGCCCGGCCAGCACGAGGATGCCGCCGGCGAAGACGACGGTCCTGCCTGCCGTGGCGAGCGAAGCATTGACGGCCTGATCGACGGTTTTTCCGAGCTTCAGCTCATCTCTGAATCTTTGGACAAAGAGCAGCGAATAGTCCACCCCCAGCGCGAGGCCAATGATCGAGCCGCTGGCCTGGGCGAGGATGTTGACCGGGGTGATCAGGCCAAGCAGCGTGACGGTGCCGGTGGTGACGCCGATCACAGCGAGGCCCTGCACGAGCGGGATGGCAGCGGCGATCGGCGCGCGGAAGATCAGCAGCAGGATCAGCAGCAGGAAGGGGAAGGCAAGGATTTCGGCTTTGAGCGCGCCTTCAAAGACGCGGTCGACCAGTTCGGTGGAGAAGCGAGCTTGGCCTGCGACGGTGGCCTGGATGTCGTCGGGCAGCGCGAAGTTGAGCGCGGCGTTGATCTTGGGCAGCGTGTCGCGCCCGGCGTCGACGACTTCTTTGTTGATGGTGATGATCAGCAGCGCGCGCTCGGGGGTCTGACGCATCAGGTCCGGCGCTCCGGCAGACCAAGGGGAGGCGGCAGAGACGCCCTCGATCTTGTTGAGCTTCTTGACCAGTGGCGGGCCTGCTGTGTCGAGGGCGATCTGCGGTCCCTCGAGCATCACGGTCACGGGTGTGGATTTGCCGAAGGCGGCCTCGTCGATCGCCAGGGCCTGGGCGCTCGGCGTGCCGCGGATGATCAAGTCTTCGGCGTGGAGGACCTGCTTGGCGAAGAGGCCGATGACGCCGAGGATCAGGGCGATGGCGAGCCAGATGCCGATCACCAGTTTCGGGCGCCTGAGGGCCAGTCGCCGGCGGATCGCAGGTGGAGGTAGCTCGCGCTTTTCGGGCGAGATAGGCGCCCGCGCTCGCGCGGTGCCGGTCAGTTTTTGTACATCGATCTCGTCGTCGACGAGATCGTCACGCGGCTGGATTTCCAATCCCGACCCCTTCAACGCAGGCGGGGCTTCGCCTGCGGCGCTGTGGAATGAATCAACCTACTGAAATTGCCTGAACAGGGCAACCCGAATGGGACGTTTTGATCTCGCGAGTATCGGAAACGTGAGGGAGAGTCAAGGGCCTTTCCGGCTCAAACCAGACGCGCCCCTCGGGTGTTTGGGCGCAGTGAGGATTTGAACCATGAAGAAAGCATTGACAATCGTCGGCTCGCTGGCGCTGATCATCGGCGTCTTCTCGGCGCAAGCCTTCGCGCATGGGGGTGCGCGCGGCCATGGTCAGCATGGGTGGCACGGCAAGAAGCACGCGCAGGTCTATCGCGGGGTGCTGCTGCCTCCCACGGGCGCGACGGGAGCAACGGGCGCGACTTCGCGCACGGTGAAGCCGCGGGTATCACGCCACGCCGGCAAGCACCGCTCACGTCACGGCCAGCGCGCCTGGGCGAGTGGTCCGATCGGCGGCGCGCAGTGGGTGCAGAACTCCACGCGGTTCAGCTTCAAGGTGGGCGTGAAGAACCTCGCCCCGTCGACGACCTACAACGTCGCGATCTACGGGGAAACGGACGGGCAGGGCTGCGCCAGCACGACCAACACGGCGCTGAGTGCGCCGACGGTACCGCCGTTGACGACCGACACGCGCGGCAAGGGCAAGACGAAGGTCAGCGGCGCGGTCGCTGATGCCTCGCTTGACAAGGCGACCAAGTACTACGTGAAGGTTGCTGATTCGAGCGGAGCGACCGTGCTCTGCGGAAAGCTCTACCGCTTCGGCAAGTACGCCTCGCACTGGCGTGGTTGTGGCTTCGGTCTTGGTGGAGCGCGTCACACCTCCGGTGGCAAGCACCACTAACGCGTTGACATAGGACGGTCCGCGCTGATTCCGGCGCCTTGCCTTCCCCGGCGAGGCGCCGGAACTTTTTCCGGAAGATTCGTTGCCGATGGCTCGAACCGGCGACTAAGATGAGTCCCTTCACGCCCTCTTAGCTCAGTTGGTAGAGCACTTCCATGGTAAGGAAGGGGTCTCCGGTTCGAGTCCGGAAGAGGGCTTAGGTTTTATGCGGTATTCAGCCGGCGAACCTCTGTGGAAGGGGTCTACCGGCGAACAAATGGCGAACATTTGAGCGCGAATCTGGCTCAGATTGTTCGCTTTTTTGATGGATCGCGACTTCTCTTCTTGCCTCGTCGACCAGCTCGCTGGCTGGCCTGCGATCGTCGGGATCGAGCTCGGCGATGACGTGCGCGTACGTCGAGAGGCACATCGTGGGCGCGTGGCCCATGATCTGCGCGACCTCGACGACGGACATGCCCTGGCGCAGCAAGAGGCTTGCGCAAGAGTGCCGCAGGCCGTAGGGAGAGAGGTCCTCGCGTCCGGCTTTGATCGCCGCACGCTTGAAGGCCTTCTGCCCCCAGCTCTTGTAGGCCTCGCGGTGCCAGGGGTCCCCGTCGTGCTCGTCGCTCGGGAAGATCAGGCCGCCGGGGTACTTGGGGCCGATCAGGCGCCAGTACTCGAGGTCTTCTCTTAGCGCCGGCATGATCGGCACCGAACGGATCGAGCTGGTCTTGGTCTCCTTGACTTCGCCGTATGCGACGGCGTCCTCGATCAGCAACGTCTTCGCGCGGACGTGATCCCAGCGAAGCGCGAGCGCTTCTCCGGGACGCAGGCCGGCGTAGGCGAGCACCGACACGAGGGTCGCGTCGCGATCCTTGCCTTCGGCGAGCAGGTGGCTTCGAATCAGTTCGATGGTCTGCGGCGTCGCCGGCCGGATGGCCTTCCGACGTTTGCCCGAGGGCTTCTTGACTCCGCTCACCGGGTTGTACTGAATCTCACCCCAGTTCACCGCCTTGTTGAGGCAGAGCTGAAGGACGTTCATCGTCTTCTTGATCGTCGGGTTGGTCCGGCCGTTCCTGGTGAGGTCGGCCTTCCACTCTTCGACCACGCGAGGAGTGATCTCCCGCAGCGGCACCTCGCCGAGGAACGGCATGATGTGCTTATTCCAGCTGTTCGAGTAGTTCGCCCGAGTTGCAGTGGCCCACTCCAACTTGGAGATGTCCCACCACTCCTCGCCGAACTCCGCGAGCGTCTTCTTGCCCGCGTCGATCTTGGCCATGTCTCCGGTGAGTTTCTTCATCCGAAGAGAGCCATCGAACGCTTCGGCCAGCTTCTTCGTCGGAAACGTCTGCTGCCGGTTGTGGCCGCCTGCGCGGAACCGAACCATGTAGCTGATGTCGCCGTTTGCTTTCACTTTCTTGTGAACGCTCATAGCGCTTCTCCTATTTGAGGAATCCGCGCCTGGGTGTCTGTTCTTGAGCATATGGGCCGCGGCGTGCCGTCCGGGGCGGCCGAGGAGGGCTCTTGAACTCGACATCGCTAAATGCGGGGTCGACTTCGACGGCGCTCTGGTCGATCCAGGCGTCGAGCCACTCGCGGCGGATTCGGTAGCACTTGGACTGGCCGATGCGCGCGTGCTTTAGGCGTCGGGCCTCGAGGGCTCGGTAGATCGTTTTCGTTGAGACGCCGGCGTAGGCGGCTGCCTCTGAGACTGCGAGTAGGTGGTCTGGTTCTGATTGGCCGTACATGGCCCCTCCGTTCGACTGAAGTTCCATTCAGTCCTAAAGAGGGAGGTTTGGAGCGACACGTCATCCGGTTGTGAAGAAAAATTCTTCGCAACTTGACCTTCGCGCCTCCCGTCGGATTGGTCCGAGCCGAGCTCGCGATCCGGAGGCTTTGGAGAAAGCGCTCACGAACTCGCGCCACCGCGGAAGCGGTTTTGTTCTCGACTACGAAAAGCGTGAGGCCGTCCTGACGTTTCTAGCGCTTGCGCGGTACGGAGAAGAACTTCTTATCGGCGAGCTTGAGCTCTGGGCAGCCACGCGGAGTTGGTGCAGGCCGTCGATGAATGGCTTGACGGCCTTCCTGACGAGCTTTCCGAGATTGCGTATTTCGCACGGGAGGTCCCAGTACCTGCGGTCCGGCTAAAGCTCCGCGCACGGTCACGATCGGAGACCACCAAGGGTTGGGAAAAGATGCCGTCGCTCACCCACCTCGAACAGCCAACGTGCGATATCACGTGTGTCGGTGGGAACTACCGACAGCTCATTTCGTTGTTTCTCGACGAGGTTGATGCGTTCCCCTCCGAAGAGGATCTGCCCCGGAATCTCCCGGCGAACGCTCCAGAGATTTTCAGCGACGTCTTGGAGGCGACGCGGCGCTTCGGCTGCGGGACGGTGGTCGAACTGGACCCAGCTTCGATCACTCTCTTCGCCGGGATACTTGGACTGGTCGACCCTCGGCCGAGCCTCGGACCGTTCTAGCTCTCGTTGAGCGTGAGCCCGGTGTGGCTGCCGGCGAAGCGCTCGATCGGCCATTCCTACTTGTGCTCGGGGACACACGCGAGCGCTCGGGTCAAAGGTCGTCCAGCGCGCTCGCGGGCGGAAGCTTGGGGAAGGAATCCGCCGCTCCGTACGCGACAACTACGTTGTCTTTCGCCTTGATTTTGTAGTTCGGCCCCTGAGTGACCCGCTTGCCGTTGACGTACACCCAAACTCGCTCTTCTTTGTACGGCACGTAGGCGCCGAGTGAATCGGCCGTGAACTGCACCCCCCAAACACCGAATAGATCGCCCAGTCGAAACGGAAACGGCCGCGACGATTCGATGTGAATGACTCCGCTCGTATCGTGCGTGTGCAGTGAGGCCATGGTTGAGCTCGACGAGTCGACGCCAATGTCGGTCGGCACGTCGACCTTTTTGCCATCGACGTACACAGTCAAGAGCGAGTGGACGTGGTACGACTCGTCGCCACCGGGTGGGAAGTCAAGCTTTTCAATCCGCGCGGCCATTTCGCTGTATTCCGGATCCCATGGCGGCGGCGTTGCCTGGATCCCTGGGAGAGTGTCGTTCGCGATCGCGGCCGTGCGAGCTTCGGCCTTATCACGCTTGGTCTTCTGGCTAAGTCCGATGGCCGCCCCGCCGGCGACAGCCGCGACCAAGACGAGGCTTACACCCCCGATAAGCCGTCGACGCGCTGCGCGCTTGCTCGCGAGTTGCGCTTCTCGCTCGGCGTCCAGGCGCGCCTGACGGGCGCGCTCTTTCTGTTCTTTTCTACTGGCCACGAGACGATTCGCAAGGATACTACGCCCTGTAGGAGTTGTGACAAGTTTGCGGCGTCGGTGCCATATGTGCCGCTAAATGCGCCAGAGGAAGTCGAGAAAATCGAGCCCCGACGCATCGATGGCGTTGCGAGCCAAGATGTTCATTCGAAAGAACTCCCCCGAGGTCACCAGAACACCGATCAAAATGAGGATCACACCCGATGCAAATTGAATGGCTCCGTAGTGACGACGCACCAGACCGAGCGAATTTTGCAGCACGCTGACTCCTAGCGCCGAAAGCAGAAACGGCACTGCGAGACCAGCCGAGTACGCCGCGAGTAGCAGCGCGCCCTGCGCGACCGTTCCGTGAATTGCGGCGAGACCGAGAATTGCACCGAGAGTCGGGCCGACGCAGGGTGTCCACGCGATTGCGAAGGCGGCGCCCGCCAACACAGGAGCCGCACGGCTTCCTGCGGCACGGTCCACAAGCCAGCTCGATCGCCAGGAAACATTGACTCGATTCGCGACCGTCGACGCCACGAACACCGTGCCCATGACGATGAGCGTGAAGCCGGCAACACGCGTCAGCGTCGCCTGATTGCCCGCGAGGAACGTTCCTGCGGCCGTCGCGCTGAGTCCCAGGAGGATGAAGATGGAGGAAAAGGTGGCGACAAACATCAGCGCCCTGGCGGCGACACGCGGCCTGCTCATCGCCATGCCGAATTCGGTTGGCGCTTCGCCGCTCACCACCGCGAGGTAGCCCGGTACGAGCGGCAAACAACATTGGGAAAGAAACGACACAACCCCGGCCGCCAATGCGAGCGTCAGGCTCGGCGAATCGATCACGTGGCGCCCCAATTGTTGCTGCGGGCGAGCACGAATCTGGATTGGATCCGCGCGCTCATTGGCTCGTTTCGCGCGCTCCGCCGCGTTGAGTTCCAAGGATTGGACCACCACGGGCTGAGGCAATGCCGGTGGCGAGTTGAGCGTCGGAGAGCGCTCCGATGACGTGCCCTCGGATGAATCCTCGAGCGGAGATGAAGTATGTCTCCGGAATACCTGTGGCGCCATAGCGATTCGCGAGCTCTCGGTTTTGTTGGCGAAGCGTCGGGTATGTCAGGTCGTATTTCCGCATGAAGCGCCGGGCGTTGGCCGACAGGTCTTCGATATCAAGACCAACGAACAGGACCCCTCGAGGGCCGAACCACTGCCATCCCCTGGCCAGAACTGGAGCTTCTCTTTTGCATGGCACGCACCACGAGGCCCAAAGATTCAACACAACCGGTTCACTTCGCAGCTCGCGATCTGTCACGAACGAGTCTCTAAACGCTCGGTCGGTCGTGTGACGCAGCGCCGACGGGACGGTGCCGCGCTCAAGAAGCGCAATTCGAAACGGCGGGGCTTGCGGCGCGGTGCGCTTTGAGAGAGAGTCGTCGACGCCACCGTCCACGCCTTTCGCGAGGACTCCATACGTGAGAAGAGCGACGAGCGGGAAACCGCAAGCCGCTACGAGAATGGTTGGGAGTCGAGTTCGCATCTCGGTTACAACGACAGACTGTAGTAGTCCAGAAACTGCGACGCTATGAACATCGCGCTCCGACGGTCCGTCGGAAGGACGTTGTACACTCCGCGCGAATCAAAAAGCAACGCCGAATCTCCGCACCAGTGCGGAGAGCGGGGGAACCAGTTTTTTGGGGCGAACTTGCCTAATGGCAAGAGCGCAAGCTCCTTTAGCGCTAGCCCGTCAGCTAACCCCGCAGGCACTCGAAGGAGGCTTGCCTTGCCGTTCCACAAATCACTCGTTCGCTTGCGACCATTTGCTGTTTCGGTCGCCCTCTCGATCGCGTTCACGGCCCTTGTTGCGGCGCCGGCCGTTGCCGAGCCGGCAGACAGCGGCGGGGCGACTTTTGATCCTGCAGCACCAGCACCGGCTGCGGCACCGCTTGCGCCAGGCAGTCGAGCGAAGATCTCGAAGGATGGCAAGACTGCCCTGGCGCCGGAAGACGCGCCGAAAGAGGTGGTTGACGCCATCGCGGCCGCGAACAAGATCGTGGGCAAGCCGTATCTCTGGGGTGGCGGACACCAGTCGTTCACTGCATCGGGATACGACTGTTCCGGTGCCGTCAGCTACGCGCTCCACGGCGCCGGTCTGCTCGAGAGCCCGCTTGCGTCGGGAGGATTCATGCGTTGGGGCGTGGCCGGCCGTAGCAAGTGGATCACGGTGTACACAAACCCTGGGCACATGTACGTGATCATCGCCGGGCTTCGCTTCGACACGTCGGGTCCAGGCCCGAAAGGACCGAACTGGCGGTCAGTGAAACGATCGAGCAGCGGATTCAAAGCGCGTCGCGTCGCCGGGCTGTAGAGCCGCCGCGCGAATAGGAGGTTGACCGGCCGAGCGTCTGTATCCAGGTAGGCGCTCGGCCGGTTGTCTCATCGTAGCGATCTCCTACAATCTGTAGGATGATTGACGGTTGCGGAGATTTGTGCTCGCTGAATACGACCGTGCGTAGGAGTTCGCGATGAGCCGTCAGCCGAGCTACACCAGGCCGGCATCGCATGCCCGCGTGCCGTCCAATTCCCCGGCTCGCGTTGCGCTCCTCGGCGCACTTATGCTTGCGCTGTTCGCCCTCGTGTTTTTCAGGCTGTGGTACCTGCAGGTTCTCTCCGGCGATCGATACCTAGCGGAGGCCAACGCGAACCGCGTCCGGAATATCAAGGTCGAGGCCCCTCGCGGTGAGATCGTCGATCGCAACGGCAGGCGGCTCGTTGTCAATCGGGAATCCTGGCTAGTGAGCGTGGATCCGCGACGGTGGGGCGTCCGGTTGGATGAGAAGGCCAAGCTGGAGACCGAGCAGGGGTTTGATCCGGTCATTCGCAAGGTCGCCGCGGTGCTAAAGGTGCCGACGAGAAGACTTCGCGAAAACATGCGTCGGTCGCTAGTCCACCAAGCGGCCGGTGGAGTGGTAGCCGCGTCTGACGTCCCTTTTCGCGCGGTCGTGCGGATCGAAGAAATCCAGAACCAGTTTCCCGGCGTGACCGTGGAACAGATGTTCGAACGGTCCTATCCGTACGGCCGGCTTGCCGCACATCTCTTTGGCTACGTGCGAGAGATTGACGCCGAGCAATTGAAAAGCAGAGAGTTTGAGAACGTCGCCGCTGGATCGCGCGTCGGGCAGGAAGGACTTGAGCAGAAGTACGACCGGTTCCTGCGTGGCCGCGATGGTAAGCAGCGCATCGAAGTTGACGCTGCCGATCAGCTTGCGGGGTCTCTCAAGGGTTCCCCTGCCCGCGTCGGAAACGAGCTTCGACTGACACTCGACCTCGGCGTCCAACAGGCGGGGGAAGAGGCACTGCGCCTAGCGGCCAACAACGACCCAACTCACGGCGGCGCATTCGTTGCGATGAACATCGAGTCTGGCGCCATCCTCGGGATGGCGAGCTTCCCGTCGTTCAACCCCGATATCTACACAGGCATGTTGAGTCCGGCCGCCTACAAGCGGTTGACCGGGGCTGCTTACGGCGCTCCGCTTACCAACCGGGCGATCGCGAGCGCGTACCCCGCGGCCTCGACCTTCAAGCCAATCACGTCGCTCGCTGGACTCCAGTCTGGCCTGATGACTAAGTCCACGACCATCGACGACGGCGGTCGCATCAAGGTCGGCGAGGCTTATCGGCAGAACGCCGGTGGCGTCGCGAACGGGCCGGTCAACCTGCGTAAGGCGCTCAAAGTCTCCTCCGATGTCTACTTCTACAAACTCGGCATGGATGCCGACCGGAAGGGCGGAGATCTGATTCAGCGATGGGCGACCAGACTTGGACTGGGCAAGTCACCGCCCGTAGATATCCCCGGCGCGACGCCCGGTCTCGTGCCGACGCCAAAATGGCGAAATCGGATCTACGAGAAGTACAAGGGCACGAAGTACGCGACCGACCCTTGGACGCTCGGGAATACGGTCAACGTCGCGATTGGACAAGGCGATCTCCAGGTGTCGCCACTCCAAATGGCCGTCGTCTATGCGGCGTTTGGCAATGGTGGCTATCTGGTGCAGCCGCATCTCGGATCTCAGATTGAAGACCAAGGGCGGGTCGTGCAGCAGATCAATGCGCGGATACGTCGACGAATACCGATGAACGACGAATACCGCCGCGCGATTCTCGAGGGCTTGTTTGATGCCGCGAACTCGCCCGGCGGAACGTCTGCCGACGTGTTTGCGGGCTTCCCAGTCAAGATCGCCGGCAAGACCGGAACTGCCCAGGTTCCCGGCAAACAGGATCAGTCCTGGTACGTCGCGCTAGCGCCATACCCGAATCCAAAATACGTCGTCGCGACCACAGTCGAGCAGGGCGGATTCGGCGCAGCGGCGGCAGCCCCGGCCACGCGACTTATCTTGGCGAAGATTTTGAACGTGAGGCAGAAACAGAAGTTCGTTCGCGGCGCGTCAGCGACGCGGTAGCGCGAGTTGGGCCCTATTTGCCCATCTTCATCTCACCGCCGCCGCTACTACCCTGCCCGCTCATGCTGCTGCCGCTCATGGACTGGCCGTTCTGCATCATGTGAGAACCTGATTTCGGGTCGCTCTTCATGCTGCTGCTGATGGCCAGCGTCGCGAACACGGATATCGCCAACACGGTAAGGATGATTGTCGTTATGCGTCTGTTCAAGGCATCTCCCAGTGCAGTTCTGAATTGATAGTCATGTCGTGAAATCTGGTTGAGGCGGCGCCTCTGGCGCGATTGCGCACCTGCTCGTGGAACCCGGAACGGGCAGGCAGCGGCCCCGGAGGGCACGGAGTCGGAGCAGCAGTGCGCCCAGACCTAGTGCGATCGAAACGGTTCCGATCAGCGGCTGGAGCGGGCCGAAATACGTAAGGGCTCCCGAGATCCCGAGCAGCCCAACCACCAGCTTGTTGCAGATTGGGCAGCCGATGGCCAGCCACGCAAGAATGCCGCCGGTCGCGCCTGCACCGCGAGTCTTTGTGCTGCCAAACCAGCTCGAGATGGAGCCGGTGGCGAGTACCGCGCCGGTGAGCGCGCTGCTGGCGATCCAAAAGACGTAGGCCGTCGCGGGAACAGGCGTCATGCGGGTGAACCACGGATTCGGCAACACATCGGTAGGCACGCCGATCAACACCGCAATAGACGCCGACAGCGCAAGCGCCCGGATGAAGAATGGCCAGCCGAGCGCAGCGAAGAGGTCCACGTATTTCGCAGGTGGAGGCGCGAGCTCGGGATCGGGGCCGGTGTCGCTCATGTCGTAAGTGCACGACGTCCGAGAAGTTGCCAACCCGATTCGAACTCCGATTTCGACCACGTCTCACGCTTGCCGCTGAGTGGGTTGACAACGGTGAGCATTCCTGCGCTGTCAATCCCGGCGAGTACGACGGTGTGCTCGTTGAGGTTCACGCGAATCTTTCGGCCCGCTGGAGAGCGCCACTGCTCGAAAGGACCGTCCGCCAATCCGACCCACACCATCACAGCGCGGCCGGCAAGCAAGGTCGCATACACCTTCGAGGCAGGCGCGCCCGTCAGTGTGTTCAAGGTGACTGAATGACTACTCGCCAGCCGCCGGATCGGACCGGGATACACACCGAAGCCGCCGGCGATTCCCCCGCCGTCGGCGCGGCCAACGAACCCGACGTCGGGATCGCCCCAAGTTTTGTTTGGCCCACTGCCGACGGGATCGAGCGACCCGCTCTTCGCAACTTCCTTTTGAAGCTGCAGTTGTGGAACGCGCACGCCGACTGTGGCGAGGAGGACTTGAAGAGCTGCTGACTCGCAGTTGTTACGAAGCGCCTGCTTCAGAACGGGCGCGTTGACGCGCACACTTCGAGTGGTCGTGGCAACGTTCACCGGGCCGCCGTGTGTTGCCGAAATCAGCGCCGTCTTGACGGCGGCACCGCGATCCAGATCAACGGCGTAAACCGCGCTCCTCGTTCGCACGATCATCGTCCTCGGAATTGAGTTGAGGGCGACGCGGCGAAAGCGAGCCTTTTCGCCCGGCAGATTGAGGTCGAAAAGACTCGAGTCGACGCTTGCGACGGTCTTCCCACGCGCCGAGAACACGATCGCTGCCTGATGAGGCTGGGCCTTGCCGCTGGTGTTGGCGGTGCGCGCGGTGTGCATGATGATCGACGCGCCGAGCACGAGCGCGAGCACCACGGCAAGCCTGCGTCGAAATGTCAGCGAAAGCGCGATGGCGAAATCCTACAACGTGTGGGAGATCGCGCGTTCGTCTACTTCCGTAAAGGGCGTTCGCTAGGATTTAGTCCTACGATATGTAGGAATAAGGAGGCAAGCTTCGAATGGCAAGCTCGACCAAAAACTGGGATCGATACGTATCTCACGCCGAGGAAATCGCGCGATCAGACGGATTTCTCGCACTGAAGGATCAGATATTGGAACTCGTCGGCGACTCCGACCAACTCGTTGTTGCTGACGTCGGGTCCGGCACTGGCTTGCTCACGCTTGCCGTGGCCCCGGACGCACAACGAGTCTGGGCGATCGATATCTCTGAGCGCATGTGTGACTACCTGAAGGCCAAAGCTGGGAGCGCCGGGCTCGAAAATGTTGAGACCGTTGTTGCCACCGCAGTGAGCCTGCCGCTGGTTGACGACGGCGTCGACGTCGTCGTTTCCAACTACTGCTTCCACCATCTTTCCGACGCCGACAAGCATCGCGCCATCGCGGAAGCGTTCCGCGTGCTCCGACCTGGCGGCCGATTCGTGTTCGGCGACATGATGTTCAAGGTGAGCGTCGCCAATGTTCGTGACCGTCAACTCGTGGCCTCAAAGGTCCGTGCAATCGCTTCCCGTGGCTTGCCGGGATTGCTCCGGATCTTCAAGAACGTGGCTCTTTTCGCAAGCGGGAGGTGGGAGAAGCCGGCAAGAAGCGATTGGTGGGAAGCGGCGCTACGCGAGGCGGGGTTTACTGACATCGAGGTGCAGCCGCTGGCTCACGAAGGTGGTGTCGCGGCGTGCACCCGACCGCTCGAGGCCGACCGCGTGTACCGGCACATCAGCGAGTGCAACGTAGAGGAGTTCCCCCCGGCCGCCGTTGCGCACGGATAGCATCGATTGCTCATGGAAAGCGGAACTCAGATTCAAGGTGAGCTTCAGTCGCAGATCATGGCGGTTCTCTGGCGGATCGACCGTGGCAGTGTCGAGCAGGTGCGGAAGGCCCTGCCGCCTCGCTACCAGAGCGCCTACACGACCGTCCAAACGGTGCTCAATCGACTCGCGACGCGCGGACTGCTCACGCGTGAAAAGTCGGGCAACGCGATCGTCTATGCCCCCGCGTTCTCGGAGGCCGAGTATCTGGCCAAGACCGTCGAGCGGACGCTGGCGTCGGCATCTGCGGAGGCCAGGGACGCCGTGCTCGCACAGCTGATCGGAGACTTGAGTGAAGAATCGATGGCCGCGCTCACGAAACGGGCCGCGCTGATCGACAAGCAGCGGCGCGAGAGTGGAACCAAGTGACGGCGGCCCTGGTACTTGGGATCGCGATCGTGATTCCACATGTGTTGAGATTGGATCGAGCGGTGCCGAGCGTCGCGGCCTCGATCTGGCTTTCGGCGTTGCTGCTTCGCGCGCTTCTCGCGACTCTTGCCGCGGTCTCCCTGCTTGCGCTCCTCCCGGGGAGTTCGCCGTTCAACGCACTGTCTGGTTGGTGCTGGAACACGACGTTGCCGTTCCTGGCCACTCATCTTGGAATCAGTGGCGCCCGGCTTGGACAGGCGGTGACCCTCATGCCACTGGTTCTACTCGTGGCATGGGGAGGACTTCGGGTCGCGCAGATCACGCGCTCACATCGTTCGACGAAAAAAATGCTGCGCGAGGCCACGCTCGGCACAGGTCCGGCGGGCAGCCTGATTGTTGGCGGATCCAGCGTCATCGTCGCTGCCGCGGGGCTGCTGCGCCCGGACGTGATTCTCTCGGCTCGTGCGCTCACGGAACTCGACGACGAAGAACTCGCCGCCGGCATCGCTCACGAGCAGGGTCACATCGTCCGTCGACATCGATGGTGGCTGGCTCTGGCGGACGTCTGCCGCTCGGTCGGACGTCTGATCCCGGGGACTCGGGTTGCGATGGAACAGTTTCGATTTCACCTCGAGCGCGATGCCGATCAGTGGGCGGTTGACCGCTCGCATAGCCGCCTGGCCTTGGCCAGCGCGATCTGCAAGGTCGGTTCCGGCACGTTTGACAACTTGAGTTTCGCCCTGGACGGCAGCAATGCGGTTGGCCGTGTTGACGAACTCATCGCCCCGGGAGAGTCCCGCATCAACGCTCGGGCCCAGAAGCTCGCGACGGTGACCTCAATGCTCCTCGTCGTCGTGGCGATTTCGTTTGCCTCGGCGGTGCCGACTGCGACGGCGGCGGGCGTCAAACACCTCGAATCGCATTCGTCGTCAACTCCCTGCCCTCTCTGAGAATTCAGGACCGCGGTCTGGAGCCTCTCGCCTACAGGTTGTAAAACCGCCTATTTGCAGGAACTTGAAAGCGCGCAGACGACATTTCCTGCTATCTTCGACCGATCGCTGAACGTCTCGAGCGCCAAATCGAGACGACGGGGGACCCATCGAACGCGGTTCCAATCGGGGCGAATCGCCGTTGTTAGAACGGCGTAGCGCGAACAAGATCTGAGTCTTGAGTGCGCGAGCCCGACAGCTAACCCCGCAAGCGAAGCCGGCAAACAGGCAATTCGACCGCACGGCATACCGGCGGGCCGAAGCCAAAAGTGCTCGCTGCATATTGGCTTGCAGCAGGGAGCTTGCGAGAGAGATTCACGCTCGATGAGCAACTTTCACCATAACCTTCGCGGTCCAATGCGAACTCCTACAAATCGTCGGATGGAGCTTTGCCGCCCGGTACGGGGCAGGACCAGCTCCATTGTTTGCGGCGCTCTACTGCTGTCGGCCATGGCGGTGCTCTATCTGGCACTGCCGATGGGTTCGAGCGCGAAATCAGCCGCGGACCTGCAGCGAGATATCGCCAATAAGCGCGCGAGGGAAGGGTCGCTGACCACCGACATTCAGAAGCTTTCCTCGAGGGTCGGTGGATTGCGTGGCCGCATCAACAAACTGCAGTCTCAACAAAGTTCGATCGAGGCCGATCTGGGCGCAAAGGTGGCGAGGCAGCGGACGATTGCGGCCGATCTCAATAAATCGCGTTCGCGGCTCGCGTCGCTGAAGCGTCGACTGGCGCGCTCCAAAGCGGTCCTTGCCGCTCGCATTGTCGCCGTCTACAAAGCCGGCGAACCAGACATCTTGACGGTGGTCCTAGAGGCCGACGGCTTTGCCCAGATGGTCGATCGAGCGACCTACCTCCGCCAGATCGCCGAACAAGATCACCGAATCATCACGCGGGTTGCGACGCTGAAGAGCTCCACCAAGCGGGAGACCGTAAAGCTTGCCGGACTCGAGACAGAAGCGGCTCGCATCGTGGCGGCCGTCCGTTCTCGCAGAGACCGAATTGCGAGCGCAAGAGACTTGCTCGATTCGCAGAAATCCCGGCTCGCATCCGCGGTCGGCTCGCAAAAGTCCGTGCTCGCTCGTGTATCCAGAAGTCGGCGCGACGACGAGTCGGCTCTGGCTGCGATGAATCGCAGCAGCAGCGCCGTTCAGGGCGTCCTCGGCAATTCTCCCGGCCCGGTCAAGCGCGGCACAGGGCGATTCATCTACCCGATCAACGGCCAGTTCATATCGCCGTTTGGCATGCGTTGGGGCAGGCTGCACGCCGGAATCGATCTCGCGGCACCGACGGGGACGCCGATTCGTGCAGCTGACGGCGGCACAGTTCGCTACGCCGGATGGATGGATGGCTACGGCAACTACACGTGTGTCCAGCACTCCTCCTCGCTCAGCACTTGTTACGCCCACCAGTCGTCAATTGGCGTGAGCGTCGGGCAGTCCGTCAATCAAGGCAAAGTCATCGGCGCGGTCGGCAGCACAGGGCACTCCTTCGGCCCGCACCTTCATTTCGAGGTTCGCGTGAGCGGAACGCCGGTCGATCCGATGGGGTACCTCTGAGCCGCTTTCAAATTAAGCTCTAACGGCTCCATGAAACCCGACCCGAGCGGCCTTCCGGCTTCGTCAGCGGACATGCCAGAACACACTTTTGTCTTTGCTGATCTCGCCGGGTTCACCGCGCTGACCGAGGCTATGGGAGACGCGGATGCAGCCGATCTCGCAAGCGACTTTTACGCCGCCGTTCAGGAACTCGCCAAAGGCACGGACTGCGAAGCGGTGAAGCTCATTGGCGACGCGGCGATGCTCAGATCCCGTGATGCAGCCTGCGCGATTGAGCTCGCAACCAAGATTGTCTTCGACATTGGTGGGCGCCACTCATTCCCGGTGATTCGCGCCGGGCTTCATAGCGGCCCTGCGGTCTCGCGCGAGGGCGACTGGTTCGGCGCCACGGTGAACATCGCTGCGCGGGTGTCCGGGGAAGCCGCGGGTGCCGAAGTCTTGCTCTCCGACGCAACCCGTCAGGCGGCGGGTTCGATTGAGGGCCTCGAGTTGCTCCCGCGGGGTCGTCGCATTCTCAAGAACGTCGCAGAACCAGTGTTGCTTTTCGCCGCGGCGCGCACCGGAGCAGGTGCGCCCACTCATTTGCCGGTCGACCCAGTTTGCCGTATGGCAGTTGATCCCGAGCATTCGGCCGGCCGACTCACCTGGAATGGCGCTGTGTTCCACTTCTGCTCGCTCCAATGCGCGCAAAAGTTCGCGTCTCGGCCAGAAACGTACGTGGGTTAGAACCGCCGGCTTCGAGTTGCCACTCGGTTGTGGCAGCAACTACTACGACCTGTCGGAATACAATTGGCCCGTGTATCCCGAACTGCATTTCGGACCACTGACGCTCCAGACTTTCGGACTGATGTTCGCGCTGGCGTTCTTGGTCTCGGGTTGGGTTGTTGCCAAGCGGCTCGGAGAGTACGGCTGGCCAGGCGAGTGGGCGTACGAGCTTGTGCTCGCCGGCGCGGTCGGTGGATTGTTCGGCGCGAAACTTTGGTTCTCCGTCCAGCAGGGCGAATGGTCACTCGGGCAGATCTTCAGCGGTACGGGCTTGGTCTGGTACGGCGGCGCGCTCGGAGGCGCTGCGACGGTGGCCCTGTATTCAAAGTGGCGCGGGATCCTGAATATGAGAATGCTTGATGCGGCGGCACCGGCGCTCGCGATTGGCTATGCGGTCGGGCGCATCGGCTGTCAGATTTCGGGCGATGGCGACTACGGGAAGCCGTCGCATGCTTGGTGGGCGATGGGCTACCCGCACGGCACAGTGCCGACCCCGCCCGGGGTAACTGTCTATCCCACGCCAATAATCGAGACGGTCGTGATGGCGTTGTTCGCCCTGTTTCTCTGGCGCCAGCGTGATCGGTGGCGCCCGGGAGTCTTGTTCGCCATCTACTTGATCGGAGCCGGTATCGAGCGCTTCGCGATCGAGTTCATTCGTCGGAACGATGACGCTTTCGCCGGTCTCACCGTTGCCCAGTTGACGAGCGTCGCGCTCGCCGCAGCCGGGGCCGGTCTACTGACATGGCTGGTTTCGCAACGCGCCCGTCCGGTGCCCGTTCCCGGTGGCTGACTCGGTCGACACGCGGTACGTTCCCGCGGCAGGTCGAGACTGGTTGACCTCAGCCTACGACCCGGTGATGGCAGCGACGATGCGTGAGACCGTGTGGCGCGACGCGGTTGTCGCGCGCATCGCAAATGGACCGTCGCCGCAGCGGATCGCGGACGTCGGCTGCGGCACCGGCACTCTGTTGGCAGCGCTTGCTCGCAGCTCGGAGGGATTTCAGCTGACCGGCGTCGACGGCGATCCAGAAGCTCTTGAGATCGCGAGGCGCAAGCTGGAGAGGGAGGGAGCGGTAGTCAACCTGATGACAGGCCTGGCCGATGCGCTACCCCTGGATGACGATTCTTGCGACGTGGTGACGATGTCGCTCTTGCTTCACCATCTTGATCCACAGACAAAACGCTCGGCTTTCCGCGAGACGGCCCGCGTGCTGCGGCCCGGCGGCAAGCTCATCGTGGTTGACTGGGGCCGCCCGCAAGGCGCCTTGTTCAAGGCGCTGTTTCTACTTGTGCGGACGCTCGACGGATTTCACACCACGCGAGAAAATGCATTGGGATTGATTCCGCAAATCGCGTCCGAGAATGGATTCGAAGATCCGGTCGTGTTTGGTCGATGGCGGACGGCATGGGGCGCCCTGGAGGCCTTTGAGGCCCAGCCGTCCGACGAACTCCGGGAAGCGGCGCCGGCGTTCAATTCACGTGGTCGTTGAGAGTTCGCCAGTCACTCAGCTGGGGGCGACGGGAGGCGCAGTCGCTTGAGCGTCAAAGCGTTGACGGCGACGATCAAACTCGAACCAGCCATCGTCAATGCCGCGATCTCGGGCCTGAGCACGAGACCGGTCGACGGCTCAAAGACTCCCGCAGCGATTGGCAGCGCTACCGAGTTGTAACCGATGGCCCACCCGAGGTTCTGACGCATCTTGCGCAGGGTGCCCCGGCCGATCGTCAATCCAACTGGAACATCAAGAGGATCGGACCGCATCAGGACCAGCCCTGCCGTTTCGATGGCGACGTCTGTTCCGGTGCCGATCGCAAGGCCCAGGTCTGCTTGGGCCAGGGCCGGCGCGTCGTTCACCCCGTCGCCAACCATCGCCACCTTCGTTCCGTCGGCCTGTAGCTCGGCGATCTTTGCTGCCTTATCCCCGGGAAGCACGTCCGCCAACACCTTGTCGATCCCGAGCTGGGCACCGATGCGCTGTGCGGTCTCGACGTTGTCGCCGCTCAGCATCACGACGCTCACGCCGGATTCATGCAATGCGGCTACGGCCGCGGCAGAGGTTGGCCTCACCGCGTCCGCGATGGCGATCAAGCCGACCGCCCGCCCGTCGACGGCAATCTGGACCACCGTCTGGCCGGCGCCGGCGATTGCTCCGCGCTTTGTACCGAGCGCGCCCATTTCCACGGCTTCGCGGTCCATCAAGCGCTTGTTACCCACAAGAATCCTCTTTCCGTCAACAACGGCCGACGCGCCGTGGCCAGGGATGTTCTTGAAATCCGACGCCGTCGCATTAGCCTGCGCCTGCTCGTCCGCCCGGCGGACGATCGCCTTCGCGAGTGGATGCTCGGAAGAGCGTTCCACGGCGGCCACCAGTCGCAGCATCTCGGATTCCTCGATCGAATCGACATGAATCTCGGCGACTTCCGGTTCGCCTTTGGTCAATGTTCCGGTCTTGTCCATCACAACCGTCTGAATACGCGCAGATGTTTCGAGTGCGGTCGCGTTTTTGAACAGGATCCCGCGCTCGGCTCCCAGGCCAGTGCCAACCATGATCGCCGTCGGTGTCGCCAGACCGAGCGCATCCGGGCAGGTGATGACAACGACAGTGATCGCAAACAGCATCGCCTCGCTGAAGGGCACGTCGCCGAATATCAGCCAAGCGGTGAGCGTTACGGCGCCGCCGACCAGCGCGACGAGCACGAGCCAAAAGGCAGCGCGGTCCGCCAGGCGCTGCCCGGGGGCCTTCGAACTTTGCGCTTCTTGCACCAGCTTCACGATCTGCGCCAGCGCAGTGTCGCTGCCGACTCTGGTCGCTCTCGCCCGCAGGGCACCATTGATGTTGATCGTCGCGCCGGTCAATTCCGATCCGACGGTTTTGTGGACCGGGAGGGACTCGCCGGTCACCATTGACTCGTCGACCTCGCTATCGCCTTCTTCGACCGTGGCATCCACCGCGATCTTCGCGCCAGGTCGGATGACAAGAATGTCGCCGACTTGCACGTCCGCCGTTGCGACTTCAAATGTGACGCCGTCGCGTTCCACCAGGGCTTTCGCAGGCGACAGATTCAGCAACGTGCGGATCGCGTCGTTGGCACCACCACGCGCACGCATCTCAAACCAATGTCCGAGGAGTACGAACGAGGCGAGAACCGAGGCGGCTTCGTAGAACACTTCGCCGCCACCGGTCAGCGTCACGACCAGGGAGTAGAGCCACCCGGAGCCGACCGCCACCGCAACCAGCACCATCATGTCCAGCGTTCGGGCCCGCAATGCCCTTATCGCGCCGCTGAAGAAGATCTGGCAGGAATAGAAGATCACCGGCAGGCTCAACAGGAGCTGCCAGACGTCATTCCTAAGTCCCAAGGGCGGCGGCGCGCTGAACCCGAGCACGTCGCTGCCGATTGGTGACCAAAGCACGATCGGGATCGAGAAGATTGCGGCAACGAGGAAGCGGTTGCGCATTTCGGCGACCATCGCAGCCATCGACATGCCGCCGTGCCCGCCATGGCCCATCGTCTCGTCAGGTGAGAGGTCGTGAGTCTCGTGGTGATCGATTGGCACGTGCCGGGACGACTCGCTGACCTCGGCGCTCGGATCGCAGAGGTGGTTTGGAACTGACTGGCCCGCGCAGTGAAACCCGCATTCGTCAATCGTTGCGCGCAATTCGCTGATCGAAAGCCGGTCGGGGTCGAAGCGCACTACCGCGGTCTGGGCGACCGGATTCACGTCGACCGAGCTGACTCCATCTAGTGATCCGAGCACGTTGTCGACGACTGCCTGCTCGGAAGCCCGCAAGATCGGCCTCACGTCGAGCACGGCGGCGTACGTCGATGATCCTTCTTCGCGCGTCTGCTCCATTGCGTGATCCTACTTCCTGTCGTAGAAGGTGGCCGTTGGCGGTTAGCTACGCAATCCGCATGTGCGCGCAGGTCGACGCGGGGCGCGGGGTGACTCAGGCTGCGTGAATCGATTCTTCAATCGCCGACGCGTGGTCGGAGCGGAGCCGGGATATCAACTTGATCGCGATGACGACGAAGACAATCTCGATGAGTGGGAGCAAGCTGTCCATGTCAACGCCCTCGTCAAAGCCGTCGCTCGGGATCAGCCACGGGTGCGGTGAGCCGTTGGCAAGGTGAAAGTTGATGTTCATGAAGATGGCGCCGAGCGAAGCTGCTGCGATCGCTGACCAGACGACCAGCTCCTCGCGATAGCCGAGGCGATGCCATCGAAAAAGCAGCGCTACCGCGGCCCCGATGAGTGCGAGTCCGATCGCCACTTCGCCGATCTCGATCAGCATTCCGAAAGCCCGTGCGTTCGGAATGATCGTGCCGTTCAGGAGTGACTCGTACCAGCCCACCGTGCCCTCAGACTTTTCGGCAAGTTCTCCTGCGAGACCAGATGGAAAGCCTCCGCGCGCCAGCTTCGTGAGTCCGGACATGAACCACTCGTAGCCGATGAACGCCATGACGACGCAGAGGCCTTTCAACGCGAGTCCTGCGGCGTGAGCTTCCCGGTCTCGTCTGTAGCTGGAGCTTGTTTTCAGATTCTCACCCGCGGTTGATCGCATGGATATTGCCTCTCAAGACAGAAATCGTTCAGGGCTGTGGACTGCGAACGGCCAGTGCCGCGAACTAGTTGTACGGCGGCGGAGTGAAATTCATGTGAAGAGTCACTGCGCATTTTGTGAACGATCGAATGAAATGCCCAGTTGATCTAGTGGCGGCTCGCGGCGGGCAGCGTGATCGTGAACGTCGAACCCGCATCCGGGCTGCTTTCGACGGAGATTGCGCCGTTCTGCGCTTCTGTGAGTTCCTTCGCGATCGCGAGGCCTATCCCCGTGCCTCCGGTTCCACGCGATCGCGAAGGGTCGGCACGCCAAAACCGCTCAAACACGTGCGCGGTCTCGTGTTCGTCCATCCCGATGCCGGTGTCGGCCACGGCAAGAATGACCTTGTCACCGGATCTGCGAACGTCGACTCGCACTTCACCTGCGTCGGTGTAGCGCAACGCATTCGTCAGGAGATTGTCGATCACCTGGGTCAGCCTGGCCCGGTCCGCAAACACGATTGCCTGCGGCGCGAGATCTTCGCTGGTTGCGACCCCTTTGCTCGCGAATTCGTTGCGCCTGACGTCAAGCCGTTCGCGTGCAAGGGCGCTCAGATCCAGGGGTGATCGATTCATGGTGAGCCCGGGGCGCTGTGCGTCGGCAAGTAGCTCGAGGTCGTCGATCAGCTCGGCCAGGCGCTGCGCCTCCAGCCGCATCGCCGCGAGGTTTTCGGCGTCGTCATCGACGACGTGGTCCTGCGCCGCCTCGATTCTCGCGATCACTCCGGAAAGCGGAGTTCGGAATTCGTGCGCGACGTCGGCCGCGGCTTCTCGGCGCAGTGTCTCCTCGCGCTCCAGCGAGGCGGCGAGTTCGTTCAGCGCCGCGCCGACTGCGGTGATTTCGCTCGGCCCGGATTCGGTCACGCGCACACCGAGTTCCCCGCCACGCAGGCGTTCGGCGGCCACGGCGATTCGTCTCAGCGGTCGCGTCAGCGCACTTGCGATGAGCGGCGCGGTCAGCACCCCGAGGAGCAGAGCCAAGCTCGCGGCCAGCAGGTGGAGACGGTCGAGCCGATTCGTCAACGAGTCGTTCTCCCGCGCGGGGAAGCCTTCAGGTGACGGGACGAGGACGATCGTGCCGACTTCGCGTCCGTCGACCGTTACGGCACGCGCGACGCCAACCGACGGAGCCTTCGCTCCGTCTGCGGCGACCGCCAACTGGTAGCCGCCGATCGACCCGGCGTGGCTCAATTCCGACCTCGTGCCAGACGTCCAGCCGCCATTTCGCGCGTAAAGTTCCGCGGCCACTTCAGATGCGTGTTCGGCTGCGCTCGCGGTTCTGGACTGCTCCGCCTGCTCAACGCGATTGCGCAGCCCAAGGTTTGCGAGCACCGTCGAAATGCCGACGGAGCTGACCGCGACCACCGCGAGCGCGACGGCGATTCGAGCAGTGAGTCCGGCACGCCTCCAGACTCTCACTAGCCTTTCACACCCAGTCGATAGCCGACCCCGGGGACCGTCAGGACGTAACTTGGGGCGGATGGATCGGGCTCGATCTTGCGCCGGAGGTTCTTCACGTGCGCATCGATCGTTCGCTCGTAGCCCTCGAATTCGTGGCCCTGCACGCGGTTGACGAGTTCGATCCTCGAGTATGCGCGACCCGGATATTGAGCGATCGCCGTAAGAAGCTTGTATTCCGTGGGGGTCAGCGACACGGGTTCGTCGTTCACGCGCACCTCGTGTTGCAGGCTGTCGATCACCAGTCGTCCGCCGTCAAACTGCCTGACCTCGACCAGAGGCATCTCGGCGCCCGCGCTACGGCGGATGACGGCCTTGATCCGCGCGACGAGTTCGCGAGGACTGAACGGCTTGACGACATAGTCGTCGGCGCCGAAGCCGAGTCCGGCGATGCGCTGCTCTTCAGCAGATTTCGCCGTGAGCATGATGATCGCCACATCGGAGCGTTCTCGAAGCTGGCGGCACAGCTCTTCCCCGGGTATGTCCGGCAGCATCAGGTCGAGTATCACCAGGTTCGGGCGCTTGGCGAGCGCCGTCGCCAGCCCATCCGCACCGGTCGTGGCCGAGTAAACGATGAAACCTTCGCGCTCGAGGTACGCGCGTACGACGTCGTGGATCGATTCCTCGTCGTCGATGATGAGTACTCGTTCGTTCATCTGGGTCCACCCTAATCCTTCGCCGGCGCGTATTCCGGGCGTTCATCGGATCCGTGGTTGTCCTTCATCGGATCTTCACCGCGCTGCTCGAAGCTAGTCGTGTGCCGGCGTCAAGACCGGCGAACCACAGGGAGCATCACGGTTCAGAGAATGCGCAACGAAGAAGATCAATTCAATGGTTTGCCGGTCATCGCGACGGCGGCGCTGCTGATCGCAGTGGTCGCAGTTGCGGTCGCGGTTGTCGCGATCGCGAGGTCTGGAGACGACGGGAGCATGAGCGGCTCAATGTCTATGGGCTCGATGGGCGGCGGCTCGATGGAGCACATGGCGCCGTTGTCGATCGCCGGGATCCAGGACCCGCCGTCTAGTCGCGGCGGCGTTCCACTCAAGCCGAAGCTGGAGAACGGCGTCAACGTCTACCGGCTGGACGCCCGCCCGGTGTGGTGGACGATCTTCGGGGGGCAACGCGTGAGTGCGTATGCATACAACGGCATCGTTCCCGGGCCACAGATCCGGGTCAAGAACGGCCAGCGGGTGCGCATCGAATTCAAGAACAACCTTCCTGTCGCAACGACCGTCCACTGGCACGGCGTCGGGGTTCCCAACTCACAGGACGGCGTGCCGGGCGTCACCCAGAAGAACATTGAACCCGGAGCGTCTTACACGTACGAGTTCACGGCGAAGCCCGCCGGCGATCCAAACGGCAGCGGCACGTTCATGTACCACACGCACACGGACGAGGACCGCCAGATGCCGATGGGGCTCTACGGCACGCTGATCATCGATCCCCCGGGCGGCGCCAAGAAGTATGCGGTCGACAAGACGCTGGTCTTCTCGGAATGGGCCTCCGATCCGACCAGCGGCAGATCTCGCGGCGTCATGCAGATGGAAGGAATGTTTCCGAATTTCTTCACGATCAACGGAAAGAGCTACCCCGACACCGATCCGGTGAATGTGGCTGCAGGGCAGCGTGTGCTGTTCCGGCTTGTAAATGCGGGCCAGTTCGCGCATCCGATTCACCTTCACGGCACGAGTTTTCGTGTGGTCGCGCGTGACGGTCATGCCGTCCCATCCGGCGCGGTGGAGCGTCGGGACACGATCACGCTCGAGAGCGGCGAGCGGGCCGACATCGAGTTCACGGAACCGCCCGGCAAATGGATTCTCCACTGCCACATCGGCCATCACCTGACCAATGACGGTGAAGGTCCGGGCGGCCTTCTGATGCTCGTGAACTCGAAAGCCACGCGTACGTGACCAAAACCAACATCAAGGAGCTGACTCAAATGTCCAAGAAATCAATCACGATCCTGCTGATCGCCGTCGTGCTGGTGGCAGGCGCGACGGTTGCCGTTGCGGCCGTGCTCACGTCGGGCGGCGGCTCGACGGCGCACACGATGCAAAACGGCCAGCAGATGCAAGGCAACATGAATTCCGGAGCGACCCACGAGATGTCCGACGGGTCGATGATGAGCGGCGGTATGGACCACTAGCTCATCGGGCTTTCGGAGATCGTGGCCTCGATTTGCTCGTCACGGGAGCACTGGGCCACTACCCGCGCTACAAGCGGCTTGGATACGCCCCGGAGTCATTAAGGAGTGCCCAGCATGGAAAATAGAGACATTGAACAGCCGTCGGGCGTCAACCCGGCCGATGAAATCGATTCGCATCAGCATGGCGGACGCAAGCTCTGGATGATGATCTGCTGTGTTCCCGTGGCTGTTGCGGTCATCGTGCTGGTCGCGACTGGAATCGTCAGCGGAGTCTTCGTGCTCATCGCCCTCGGGTGCATCGTGATGATGGGAGCGATGATGGCTCTGATGTCTGGCGCTTCGCGCTAGCCAAGCCATGTGGGGCGGGCCCTCGTATCCTTCGGCGGCAGCGGAGGCCGACCGATTTATGGACGCTTCGCGACTATCCAGTTGAACGGCTGGATCTTGCCCGAGGGGGTGCGATGCTCTTCGCGTTCGATTGAAACAACCCTAAATTGATCTCCGAGCAACGACCGCAGATCGGCCGCCCCATAGCGCCGGACCTCAAGACCGGAGCACTGCTCTGGTCCGTCTTCCGCGAAAACGCCGATGATCGCATGGCCGCCCGGCTCGACCGCCCTCAGCAACGCGCCAACGTAACCCTGCTGCTGTGCCGCCTCCGTGAGGAAATGCAATACGGCCCGGTCGTGCCAGATTCCGTATTGCCTCGCCGGCTTCCATGTGAACAAATCGGCGACGAGCCATTGCACTGCAACTGCCTGAGGCCCGAGGCGTGTCTGCGCCAGTTCAAGTCCGCGAGGCGAGACGTCCATCACGGTGATGTCCTGAAATCGCCTGCCGATAAGCCCGTCGACAAGCGTGGAGGATCCGCCACCGACGTCGATCACAGAGGCGTCCGCACGCGGCGCAATGTGAGAGATCAGCTCGAGCGATTTGCTCGCCTCGGCCTGTCGCCAGCTCACTTGCGCGTCGCCGTCCGCGTACGCGAGATCCCAGTGCTGTTGGCGCTCCTGCGACTCCATTGGGGAGAGGCTATTTGGTCGACTGCCAGCTACCGCGAGTATGCACCGCGCTTCGCGCGAGGGCAGAATATGCCGCCCTTCGGACGAGGGGGATGACCGGCTTCAGCCGGTGATCAGGAACGAGCGCGCCGCTATCCGTACCGACTCAACGTCACCGTGTGCGAGAAGTTCAGCCGGTGCCATTTCATCGAGCATTGGATTCATTCCAACGAGCCAGGCTCGAGCTACAGCGTCGACATCGCGAGCCGTGAGGAGCAGGAGTACCTCGAAGACGCCGCGAGCGTGGTCTTCATTCTGGCCAAGCTCATCGTCCAGAACGAACGACATGAGCTTCTCGCCGAGAGACGATCGCAGTTGATCGAGCACCGACGCGATCGGCGTGTTGAGCGACTCTTCGTGAGCGCGGTCCGTGGTGGCATCGATGGCGTACATCGCTTGACTCATCGTAGGGGATTTGGCGTCGGCGAAATCAAAGCGAGCATCGAGTGTCGGCTGTAGAATGTTTCCACGCCGATCGCTTCGATCGGTTCTTTTCGAGCGCCGGCGTTTGCCCGACGGTGCGTATGCGATCCGGGGCTTGGTCCGATCCAAGTCCCGGGTCGTTTTTTCTTTCTCCGGTGCAGTGCTCGCTTGCGAGTCCTGGGCTCATTCTCCATCCGATCGCCCACTCTGCCGGGTGGTGAACTCGTTCGCTCCATGAGGGTCGAGGCGTGCCTACTCAGATTCCGTCGCACGCACGAATTGAAGAGGGGCAGGCAGCATCGAGGAGCGCATCTCAGACGGCGATCTCACCTATGCGAAAAGTGTGCGAATTCGAGGACGATGAGGAACGACGAAATCCAATCCGAGTCTCAACATCGATATTGACCGAAAATCGAGCGAAAGCATGCTTACACGGATGCACCCTCCGCGTGTTGACGCTTCAAAGTCCTGAAAAGGCGCATGGTCATGCGGGTTTCTTGCTTTGAATTTGCAAATTCGGTGCGTAACGAGTAAGTTACGCAAGCGAAACGCCGCTCGGGCGGTATGCGACGCGAAAGTAGGAGCCCGAATGAGTGGACTTGAACCGCCGTGGGCGGAGGACGAGGGTGCGGAAATCGACCTCGATGAGATCGAGCTTCGCGATGAAAAACTGGCCGCATCAGAGCGCGTTCGCCGCGGGGAAATGAAGCCTAAGACTCGGCGCGCTGCCGCCAAGATCATCCTGGCGTTGGATGCCAGACGTGAGCGCAAGGGTCTTTCAAAAGCGGCAGTCGCCCGCAGCGTCAAAAAGCAGCCGGCCGCCCTCCGGAGGTTCTTCCGCGAAGACGGAAACCCTGAGCTCTTCACGCTTCTCCAGGTCGCCGACGCCCTGGACGCGGAAATCGTTGTGAGGCCCCGAAAGCGACGGTCAAAGACCGAGCCGGTTTGGGATCCGGAGTCTTGGCAAGACAACCCGAATCTCTACTGACCGGTTGCTGAGTCGTTCGTCGCCGATTTCGCATTGAGGGAGGTCGTGGACCAAGCCTTTGAATGTCGCGGCATCAAGACTGGCGGTGTCGCCAAGCGGTTTGCAGCGCATCCAATGCTTCTGGCTGGATCTAGCCGCGTCGGTTAAGTGGTGGTCGGCGGGCATGTGTGGCATCCGTCCGGTCGGGAGCGAGCGCTTAGATTGGGTAGTCGCGAAGCAGGCCGGGCTGATGACTCTCGAACTTCGCACGCCCGAAGCACCACTCGCGATCAAACGTACCGAGCGCGTTTCGATCGATTCGCAATCGCTGAATTCCTTGAAGCGAGCGGTATGCCTCCCAATCGCTGGCGAAGGATGCTGCTCCGGCCGCGGCTACCAACGGCCCGTATGCGACTTCAGGCTCGACAGCGCAATCCCTCGGATCGAATTCAGCAAAACCCAGCAGGCGGTCGCGATGAAGCAGTGAGGCGAGCTGGGACAGAATCGCTTCGGATAGCTCCCGTTCGTGCTTTTCACGTGTCCACATGACTTCAGACGCGGATAGGGAGTAGTCGCGTCCGTCGAGTCGCGCCGGAGAGTTGTCGCTGAAATAGTCGATTCGGTCGAGAAATGCGAGGCACACGCCCGTGAGCACGTTTACGACCGCAGCTTCAGGAAGCCGGCGATGGATCTCGTCGAGAGGATCGAGAAGGGCCGAAAATGTTCCGGGGCTGTCGACTCCGCGAAGCAACTGTCGAATCTCGATGTCACTGACGGCGACCCCTCCGTCAAAGCGACCGAACACCCATTCGCTGACTTCGAGACCAACGCATTCGCACTCAAGCCGTTCCGCGTCAGCGATGAAACCAGCAAGTTGACCCAACGCTTCCGAACGATTCATTCGAGCCAGCTTCGGTTCTAGGCGGTGCCTTGCTACGGCGATGGCGCGCTCGTCAATACCCGGGCCTAAGCCATTGAGTGGTACCGCTGGATTCTTCCAGTATGCCTCTCGAACTCTCGCCGCTCTTCGCGCGTCTTTGAGGTCGCTCGCCTCCTCGAGTAGGAGATCGAGGTCAGCTGAGCTCTCAACGCTCTCCGCCTGGGCGACGAGCTCATCGATGCGCATCGCTTCAAGCAATTGGCGCTGACCTTCGAGAATTTCCTGCGTTGCTTTTTCGCCTTGCCTCGCGACATAGAAGAGAACCACGGTAATCGCGAGCGTCGCGGCGAGGCTTGCAATCTCGACAAGCAATGTCGCTGACGCTGTGTCTAGGCCGAACACATAACTCATTTCTCCCGTGGGCGCAGGCGGGGAAAGCTGACTTCTTCGCGACAGACTGGTCTACGTGACGGACGCTGCTGCATTCCGATTTATGCGTGAACCCATACTTAGTTAGCCCAGGCTGCCGCCCGGAGACAAGAATTCGGTAGTAAATTCTTTGCATGCGTGCAGCGAGTCTCAGATCGACGCAGGACTATTGAATGGCGTTCGGGCTATTCAAGAGCAAGAGTTCCGAGCCGACCATGGTGATCGAATTTCGGATCGGCGATGTGGTCCAGCGCATCGGTACCTACCCAGATTCGCGTCGGCCCAAGAGCCCCCCTCAAACTCACCACGACGTAGAGAGCTGTTGGGTTCCGCCTGGACAGCAGGTTGAGGTGGCTGGAAGGATCATCCACGGCCCTCTATACGTCGGACACAATCTCGCTCCGGCTGCTCACGACTCGTACTGGGTTCAGATTGAGCCCGCGCTGGTCGACACAACACTCGCAATCGGTCCGCCTGGCGGGCTCGCTACTCCTCCTGAGGAGTATTGGCGCACGACCTTTGCAGATTTGACGCCGCAACAGCGGGGCGTCTACTTGGATTGGCTTGCGGCGGGTCGCCGGATCGGCGAGCTCGACCCATACTTCGTCCGACTCTTTCTTTGGGGGCTTGAACGGCGCACCCTTGTTGATGCTCAAAAGAGCGAGATCGCAAAGCAAGAAATCCCGGCCATCCTTGACGAGTTGCTTCGAATGCGGGATGAAGCGTCTGTTCATCGCGCGCTCGAGAATCAAATCGATGAACTCGTGAAGATAATCAGGGTCCGGGAACTTGAAGCACTGGGAGCGAACGTCGAACCTCCGTCGCGATCGATTGGCTGGCGAGTTCCACTGGAGCTTCAGATTGGGCTCGGAGCGCGCGCGGAGAGCGGCGAAAAAGTCGACGCTCGGTGGGCGCTGGCTTGGGCGAGGACGAACCCGGCGGTGAGTCTTCGGACTGCCGCGACTCGATGCGAAGCGGAGTTTGATCAGCTTTTCGTAACTCGGTTCGCCGTGCGACACCAGAACGGCTTGACCGTCAAGCCTCTGAAGGCGAAGCTCAAGGTCTCCTACTACCCGTCGAGTCCGGGAATCGTCGGTAGCGTTGAATACACGACGCGTTACTCGGACATCATTGACTCCGCACAGTTGGCCAACCCAATCGGAGCCCTCGTTGCCGATTGCACGGATTCTCTGGACTCGCTAAGTCGTTTGCTTGGCCGGAGGCCAGAGTCTCGCGGGACTTTGGAGGCGATCGAACTCACGCCTGTCGAACTACTTGAGGATTCTGAGAATGACGTGGCGCGCAGGTTTCAAAAATTGGCGGATCGCGTTTCCATCGGGGACTCGACCTGCTCGGTCGCCGAGGTGCTTGAAGCTGCTGGGGTGACCGGGAGCAACGGGTCGAAGAAGAGCGATTTCACTGCTCCGTCAAGAATGCTTGAGAAATTTGGAGTTGGATTTGAGCCAGATCCGCGCTTTGATGCCCATGTCCCGCGCATCGATGATCAGTTGCTCCTGTTCGAGCTGCCCGAGGACCGCATTAACACCCCGACCGCCGAGTTTCTGGTCGCCGCGGCATTTTTGCATCTCGCGGCCGGCGTCGCTGGGGCGGATGGCGTGATCGACGATTCGGAATTCGAACATCTGAGCGAATCGATCAACGAATATGGAGTGGCAGCAGATTCCGAGGTCGCTCGGCTCATAAAACGGCTGGAGAGCTATCGCAGACGGCCGCCGTCCGCGACGCAGCTGAAAGCGCGTACAAAGAAGCTCGACGCCAAGGATCGCTCTTCCGTCTTGAGTTCGATCCTTGCCGTCGCGTTCGCGGATGGAAACATTGCTCCGTCTGAGGTCGCGGCGCTGACCAAGATCTACGAGGCCTTTGGAGTGCCGACTGAGGATCTTTTCGCGCATCTTCATTCGGCCGACACTGCAGGGGCGGTTGGCACGCATGCTCCAGCAAATTCCGTCCGCGGACGGAATGACGGTGAAATCGAACCGTCGGCAAGTGTGGAATTCAAACTAGATCGATCGGTGATCGAGCACAAAGCTCGCGAAACCGAACTCGCGTCTGCGCTTTTGGGTGAAATCTTTGCCGACGGAGATGAGGTGGTTGCCGTTCCGTCGGGGGTTGAGCGTGGACGGTTCGGGCTCGAGGCCACCACGACAGAGTTCCTAAACCGCATGCTCACTGAACAGACCTGGTCGCGGACCGATCTTGATCAAGTTGCGGCAGAGGTCGGTGTCCTCCTCGACGGGGCATTGGAGCAGATAAACGAGGTTGCCTTCGACTTGGCAGACGCGCCGCTGTGGGAAGGTGACGACCCGGTTGACGTGTACACGGAAACGATTGAGGCGATGGGCTCATGAATGCGCCTGCGGTGATTCGTCCAAAGGAGCGAGATGCGATCATGCAGGCGCTGTCAAGCGGGGTCGTTCCTCGTCTCGGTCAGCGACACATTCAAGTCGGGCGAGCAGGTGAACTCAAGGCCCTGGTCGGCGATGTGGCTCGGATCTCCGATGGCGGCTCTTCGTTTCGCCTGATCATTGGCGACTACGGTGCCGGCAAGTCATTCTTCCTTAGTCTTGTCAAGGCTGTTGCGCTCGAGCAGAAGCTAGTTGCGACCTCTGCGGATCTCAGCCCAGAGAAGCGGCTTTTCGCGACCGGCGGTCAGGCGGTCGCGCTCTACCGTGAGCTTGTCGCGAATCTGAGTACGCGCTCTCGGCCCGATGGCGGTGCGCTCCCGGCCATCGTCGAACGCTTCATCTCCAGCTCTGCCGCTGAGGCGACGGATTCCGACGTCGCGGTTCAAGAGGTGATAGCCCGAAAGCTCTCTGAGTTGACGGAGTACGTAGGGGGCTATGACTTCGCCGCGGTTGTAGCCGCGTACGCGCGCGGCCACGAGAGTGGTGACGAGCAATTGAAATCAGACGCGATCAGATGGCTTCGCGGTGAATTCGCGACCAAGACTGACGCCCGCGCCGCGCTCGGCGTGCGAACGATCGTCGAAGACTCGACGGTGATTGATCACCTGAAGCTTCTGGCCGGGCTTGTTCGAAAGGCTGGCTTCGAGGGGATGATGGTCGTCATCGATGAAATGGTGAACCTGTACAAGCTCGCGCATGGTCAGTCGCGTGCGTCGAATTACGAGCAGATCCTTCGAATTCTCAATGACACGTTGGGGTCTGCCACTGGAATCGGCTACGTGATGGCTGGGACTCCGGATTTCCTGTACGACCCACGCAAGGGCCTCTATAGCTATGCGGCCCTTCAATCAAGATTGGCCGAAAACCCGTATGCGGTGGATGGAGTTGTGGATTTCACTGGGCCGGTGATCAAGCTCGAATGCCTCTCTCCAGAGGACTTGTTCCTATTGCTAGTGAACATTCGAACCGTGGTGATGTCGAGTCCGTCGGCGAGCCACGTGGATTTTCCGGATGAGGCAATCGAAGCGTTCATGCGACATTGTTCGGACCGGGTTGGCGCGGCGTATTTCCAGACCCCACGAAACGTGATCAAGTCGTTCGTCAGCTTGCTTGCGATTCTCGAACAGAACCCAAACATCGCCTGGAGTGAGCTGGTTGCAAACGTGGAAATCGAGGACGACCCTGGGGAGGACTTGTCTCCTGACTTGGCGCAGGACCAAGATGGGGACGACAGCTTGGCGACGTTCTCGTTGTGACGCAGGGGGACGGCTCTTTCGAGCTTCTCAGTTCAAACGTCAAAAAGTGGGTCTTCGACCAGGGCTGGGCGAAACTGCGTGAAATTCAGGAGGCTGCGGTCCCAGCGATTCTCTCCCGGGACAGGGATGTGTTGATTTCGTCCCCCACAGCCTCCGGCAAGACCGAAGCAGCATTCTTGCCTCTGTTCAGCCTCTTGGATAATCGCGATGCGGATCTCGTGGTCGTGGTCAGCCCGCTGAAGGCGCTTATCAACGACCAGACGTTTCGTTTGACCCCATTGGCAGAAGCATGTGATGTGCCCCTCACGCCGTGGCACGGAGACGCCCCAACGGGGCAGAAGCGGAAATTCGAAGCGGATCCTCGGGGGGTGCTGATGATCACTCCAGAATCGCTTGAGGCGATGCACGTCCTCAGAGGTCCGGCCGTGAAGCAGATGCTCGGTCACGTCGACGCTTTTGTTGTTGACGAGCTGCACTCATTTGTCGGCGGGGAGCGTGGCCGACAGCTCCAGAGTCTGCTCGCTCGAATCGAAGCTGCAGCTGGTGGCTTCCGGCCGCGAATTGGGCTAAGCGCGACCATGGGCGACGTTGATGATGCGGCAGCATTCCTACGACCGACCGGTGGCCAGCCCGTGCAGACGATTGACGTGAAGGGGGACGGGCGCGAGCTGAGAATGGGCGTTCAAGGATTTGTCGGCGACGAACTCGATGCTCTTCCCGCGATCGCACTCGAGGTGTTCGAGCAACTCAGGGGGCGTGACCAGCTGCTTTTCGCCAACAGCCGTCGAGACGTTGAGCTCTTGGCGGATGAATTGCGCTCCCACTCCGAACTGAGATCAGTCCCGAACGAATACTTCCCACACCATGGCTCACTCTCTCGGGCCCAGCGCGAGTTCGTAGAGGATCGATTGCGCCAGCCGGGTGCACCGACGACAGCAGTCTGCACCTCGACACTGGAACTCGGGATCGACGTGGGAACCGTGGAAAGCATCGGACAGGTTGGTGCACCTCAGTCCGTGTCCGCTCTTCGGCAACGACTTGGCCGCAGCGGCCGAAGGGCGGAAGATCCGGCGGTTCTGCGCGTCTTCTTGCGCGAGCTATCGCCCGGCGACCGCGAGAGCCTCTACGAACGACTTGGCGTTCCAACGGTCCAGACGATCGCAGTGATCGAGCTTCTGTTGTCTGGTTGGTGCGAGACCCCACGTAGTGACATGCTGGGACTTTCGACTTTGGTTCAACAGCTGCTCTCGGTGATTGCCGAACGAAATGGCATCAGAGCTGACGCGGCTTGGAACCTCCTTTGCGGTCGAGGGGCGTTCCCGCTTGTCGATCGGGGTCAGTTCGCCGTCTTCCTTCGATCGCTGCACGAACATGACTTGATTCAGCAGGCGGGGGATGGCGAGTTGATGCTTGGACTGGCCGGCGAACGGCTGACAGCCAACTACGACTTCTACTCGGCGTTCACAAGCCCAGTGGAGTACCGAGTGGTTGCTGCCGGGGCCGATCTCGGCTCGCTTCCGGTCGCAATTCCAGTATCTGTGGGAATGCCGCTGGTGTTCTCCGGGCGGCGTTGGGTCGTCGACGCCGTGGACGACGATGCTCGCACGATTCTCGTGGCGCCGACGCAGACCAAGAAGGCGACACGCTTTTCTGGCGCGCCCGGATTCTTGGACATTGCGATCCGCGCCCAGATGTTCAGGATCTACGCTGGCCAGGAAGTTGCCCCCTACCTCGATCCTCGCGCGCGGGAATTCCTCTCGCTTGCTCGAGATGAGTTTCAGCGGCTGGGACTCGGCAAAAGACCGATTGTCGGCGGCGAGGAAGAATGGTTGGTTTTTCCATGGTGCGGTGACCGAGGCATGATCACCCTCCTTTGGACACTTAGGGCACGCGGGCTTGACGCCAGAATGGACAGCGTTGCGATCAGGGTTCCGCACGCGCCGTTGGCGGAAGTGCAGGATGCGCTGGCCTTGCTGGTCGAGGGTGGTGTTAAAGCGGAGCAGCTGGCTGCAATTGCGGAGCCCAAGTCGTTTGAGAAGCACCACAGCTATCTGACTGAGACGCTGCTCTGTGCCGACTACGCAAGTGCAGTCATAGATCTTGAAGAAGCGAAATCAAGCGCTTCGAAGATTCTTCACGCTCTTCGCGTGTCTTCGTTCTGATAGCGCTGAGTCGGGTCTTCTGAGTCGCAGAGGTTGGTCAATCCTCTTGGCTGACTTAGCGATCAACTGGAGAGAATGAGCTCGGGCTAGTCGACCGTGACGCCAATGGCGTTCCAGAAGGCACGCTCAGAAATAACTCTTACCCCGAGGTCGCGGGCTTTGCGCGCCTTGCTGGAAAGGCTCTCCGGATCCACCACAACAAGAAGGTCCAGCTTCTTGCTCACGCCGGATTTGTTGACCAACCCTGCGCCCTCAGCCAAGCTTTGTGCGCGCGACCGCGAAATGGCCGATCCGTTAATCGTTGATTCAAGCTCCCCGGTGAAGCACACGGTTGCCCCGACGAAGGACTCTGGCTCCGCAACGAGCGTCGCCGCACCGACCGCATCGGTTGACTCCGCACTAAGTCCAAGCAGCGCCTCGACTGCCTCGAGATCACGTTTCTCGGATTCGCTCAGAAACCCATCGCTCAAGAACTTGGCGTTTAGGGCGGCGAGGTACGAGCCGTGAATGCTCTCGACGGCTTCTCGGGGAAGTTCGAGCTCCTGCGCGCACGTCAATAGCGCGGCGTGTTCGTCATCTGTAACTCGACGGTCTTCAAGGACGCGCACGAGAAGCTGTGTGTAGGCCTGAACCGCGGCTTGCTCCACAGCGCTTTCCTTGGACAGCGCAAGGCCAATGTCGGTCAACGTGCGCTTCGGAAGTTCGGCGTTGGCTCCACGGGGGCGTGGGGAGGCACTTGCTTTGATGCTTCCGTCAAAGGAGAACGGCCTGAGTTCCGCCATCGCAGGAGCGAATTGCTCGTACTTCAGAGCGACCAGCTCCGCGCATGCTTTGGCGTCCGCGAGCGCGGTGTGAGCCTCGCCAAGCGAGATACCGCAGGCGGCGCAGCAGGCCTCAAGATTCGTAGGATGGAAGCCAAGACTCGCCAAAGCTCGGAGCGTGCAAAACCAATCCAGCGGATGATCGGGGATCCCGGAATGGTCGAGTTCGCTGTCGAGAAAGCCCTTGTCGAAAGATGCGTTGTGGGCGATGGGCACGCGACCGTTAAATACCTCAAGCACGGATCCGGCGATCTGATTAAAGGTCGGCGAGTCCACCACGTCGCCGCCGCGTAGGCCGTGGACTGCCGAGGCAGTCACGTCTCGCTGCGGGTTGACTGTCGTGGTCCACTCGCCCTGAATCTCGCGACCTTTGCCGTACACCAGGCCGATCTCGACGACTCGATGGTGATAAGCGGGGTGGATTCCGGTCGTTTCAAAATCGCATACGACCCAAGGGATACCAGCAGCCTCGTCACCCATCGTCTCCTCCTGCGCGCGTTAGAGGATCTACTCCCACGCTGATGATTTTTGGCGAGCCGACGTTTCGGTATCTCGATTCGTCGCAGGTCAAAATAATCACCTGACATGCCTTGGCGGCGCTTGCAAGAACCACGCCCATCCTCTCGATCCTCACCGGATCAGTGCTTCCGAGTGCGTCGTCGAGCACGACGGGCGCGCCGGATCCGTCGGTGCTGGTGAGCTGAGCCGTTGCGAGGGTCGCGAGGATTTGGCACTGCTCCTTGGTGCCCGTCGACAGGCTTTCGAAAGGGATTCGCTTGTTCTTGCGAATGAGTGCCAGCAACTCAAGCGTTCCTGGATCGATTTCGAATACCGAATCGGGGCCGAACACGATTCGTCCCAAAGAATCAATCTGCGCTGCGAAAGGAGCGACGTAGTTGCGGTTGGCCGTGTCGCGCTGGGACTGCATCGTTTCAAACAGCAGTCGGGCGGCCCGCGCGCGACGCTCAAGGGAATCCGCAGTTCGGCGTCCATGGTCGAGTTCGGCCTCGGCTTCTTCGAGCTCGGTGTTTAGGCCTTCTCGGCCCAAAGTTTCGAGAGTCGCCTGCGACGCCGACAACGCCACGGCAAGTTCCGTCGCTCTCGCGCGTGCGGTCTCCGCACTTAGACGTGTGGTTTCCAGCTCCGTCTTGACTGAGTCGGCGTTTAGCTCTTTGAGCTTTTCCGCGGCACGGTCGGCTGCGTTGGCCGCTTCCGCCAGCTGAGCGGCTGCATCGACCCTCGTTTCTTCGAGTTGATCATCGTCCCTTACTGATCGTGCGGCTTCGAGCGTCTTGTTGGCCACGACTATCTGCGCACTGGCGTCAGCCAGTCGTGCTTCGAGAACGCTTATCGACATCTCATGTTTTTGCGCAGCTTCCATTGTTGTGTCGCGCGTTGCTCGCGCGGCTCCAAGCGCTGCCTTCGCCGAGTCGTGCGCGTCAACAGCGTCGTCGAGTCGTGCCTTGGCGTCGTCAAGGTCCATCGGCAGCGATGGCTCGGGTTCCCTCGCAGCCAAGTAATCGTTGATCTCGGATCTGTTTCGCGCAAGTTTGTCTTCGATAGCCTCGTCACCCAAGTCGCGCAGGTCATTCTGGATCTGAGTATCGAGTGTTTCCACCCTCGCGATCGCCTGGGTTCGCTTGCTCTGCGCCGCCTGAGCTTCCGCGATTCCAGAGCCTTGTTCGAGTCCGTAGCCGGTGAGAAGCTCCGCCATTCGCTCGGCAGCGCGTTCGGCGTCCGCGGCGACGGTCGACTGTTGTTCTGTTGCTTCGACGCCAATCTTGAGCGTGTTGTCAACCACCACGGAGATTCCGTCAGTCCCGGCAAGTTCCCGATATTCACCAACAGCGAGATCGATCTTCTCGTCGCCCACCTTCAACTTCACGTCGGCTAGTGCTTCGACATTCACCTTGAAGGCTGCAGCCCGAAGTCGCGCTTCCGCTTCGGTTAGGTCGTCGTGGGCGGCGTTGATTTGGATGAGTGCGTCCTCATCCACCTTCAGCGTTTCAAGCTCCTCCGCGAGTTTGGCTTTCTCACTCCTGGCGGCGCTCAGTCGCTCCGCGCGTTCCTCAAGCATCGCCACATCGAGGACGCGACGAAGATGTTCAACATCGTGTCCGGCCATCACTCTCAAGGACTCGGCCGCTGTCAGCTTGGAATCACATTTCTCAAACGCGGACAACGCTTTCGTTTTCGCGTTCAGTGCCCCGCTTGATTCGTCCTTCTGCTTCGCGAGTTCGCTCTCAAGGTTGCTCACCGCCGCGTTCTTCGTTTCGACGTCGGATCGCAGCGCGTGACGTGCGGCGAGCTCAGACTCGGCTTGGTCTGCCTTGGCTTGAGCTTCGTTTCGGGCGGAGTTGGCCCGCGATTGCTCGCCGACCACGTTCTCGATCGAGGCCCACTCGACTTCTAGAGCTTTGCGGCGAGCGTCGAGTTCCGCATGATTCTCACGCGCGGTCGCTTCGTCGGCGGTCAGCCGGTCGAACGTCACGCCTTCGTCAACCAGTCGGTCTATTCGTCTCTGAAGTTCGCCGATCTTTTCCGTCAATTCCTCGGCACGTTTTGCGGCGCCAGTTCGTTCCGAGCTTGGGCCCCCTCGCTTTGTGAAGTAGCGGGAATACTCAGCCTCGACCTTCTCCCAAATCGTCTCCGAGTCACCGGCACTAGCCGGCGAGTCGCCACCAGCAGCTTTGTCCAGCGCGGTGGTCAGGCTTTTCGACGCAAATGAACGTGCTTTCTTTGCGTCGCCGAGCTCGTGCTCCAGGGCCGCGAACAGAGCTTGATCGAGCGTCTGATCGAGAATCTCTTGGACACGTTCGTGGGCCTCACGACCGGCATGATTCTCGAGAGACGGTTCGAGAACCGTGAGTTTCGTCTCTGGGCGCTTTGACCAGCGCTTCGAAAATTCGAACAGAAACTCGCCCGACCGAATCCGCGCAAAAACCTCTGGCCCTTCGTCGACCCCGATTGGCAGAACATCCTTAACCCTCTGGTGTTTGCTCGAGTCGAGAAAGTCCAATAGAAGATGAAAGCCCTCCATCACGCTCGACTTTCCGACCTCGTTCGGGCCGACGAGGACGGTGATCCCAGTGCCCTCGAAGTCGACCAGTGCGTGCTCCACGCCGCGGAAGTTGGTTAGCTCGATCCGCTCGATCCTCATGCGCTAGCCGCCAGCCGATAAAGCAGCGACAGTGCATCGCTCGCAGTTGTCGCGTCGGACCCGTTGGTTGAACCGGACTTCTCCACCAAATCGTCGAGTGTTGCCGACGCGTATCCAGACAGCGATAGGTCTTCGAGATCCTTAGGGCTCGGCGCGACGGAAATGGTGGTGTGTCGCTCCCGGAGCCAGAGTGCGGCGAAGAGCTCGGCATACCGATCGAGGAGTTCGTCCACTCGCGCCCGGCCGGCAAGGCTGACCGTGCCCACGACGGAAAACTTGGCGACGCAGACATGCTTGTTGGGGACCGAATCAAGCCAAGTCTCTATTTGATGTATGTCCTCATCGCCGGCAAGATCGAAGCTGTTCGTCAGGAACTCCCAATCGCCGACCTTCCTCGACTCGACAGTGATCTCGCCGCCGGACTTCTCAACGATCAGGATTTGGTTCGATTTGATGTCTTCAAAGCTTGTTGCGACGGGAGAACCGGAGTAGCGAATACGACTGTCGTTGTCGACAGAGGTTTCGGAGTGGCGGTCTCCGAGTGCTACGTAGTCGATCGTCTTCGCGTCTAGTGCTTCCTTGAGGTCCTCGACAAGGATCGTGTCGAGCGCGTTGCGATCCGGATTCAAATCGCTCGTGACGCCGTGCGCGGCAAGAATCTGTAGCGGCGTATCTGACTCTCGCTCCTGGCCGTCCAGGGCGGCCGCCGCCAGGTCTTCGGTCGGCGTTCGGGTGGTCAGCGGAGCGGCGACAACGCGCGCCGTGGACCCGGGAACGTTGAAGCCGGTGGCTTCGCTCATGAGGATGATGTTCTCTGGGCGGCGTGCGAACTCTTCCGACAGGTAGACGGACGTGGCATCCAGGGCATCGTGGTTGCCCGGGAGGATTAATACGGGGACAGAGAATTCCTTGAGCGCTTCGATCGCGTTCGCAACGACCTTCCGGTCGACTTGGTTCGACTCGAATACGTCACCGCAGACAACGACGAAATCACAGTGTTCGTCGGCCGCAATCTTCGCGATCTTGCGAACCGCCGCAAGTCGATCACCCGTGAAGCGACCCTGCTCCTCGGGATCGAGGAAACGACGCGTCATTCCTAGGTGCCAGTCGGATGTGTGTATGAACCTCATGGTGACTTCGAGTCGATAGCGATTGAGGCCGCGTTTCGTTAAGCAGTTCTGACAAGTGTCCCCGGGTAGATTCCGACCGGTGATTTCTCGACAAAGAGCCCGAGTTGCAACTACAAAGGAACCTGACCAACTCTACAAAAATGCGTATCTTCTCTGAATGACTGAAAACCATGTTGATGTCCAAGCCGCGGACGATTCGGTGGCTCCAGAGCCGGAGGATTTCGGGGTAGAGATTGCTGGCTGGGCAACTGGTCTGCCAGCTTGGCAACAGGACATCGTGGCGCGGCTTGCCGCCGGCGGCGAACTAACCGCCGACGAGCGTGTAGACGCAAAGTCACGGATTCTGGAAAGCGTCGGCTTCGATGATGGACACGCAGCTGGAGCGGCATTGTCGATCTCGCCTGGCGCTTTTGGTTCGGTAACGGGCGCTACC
>JAEYBE010000017.1 GCA_023404495.1 Actinomycetes bacterium
TCCCCGATCCAGTCACGTTCGAGGCATTCTCGAGCTTCCCACCGGCGCGCGAAGACATCGCGGTCGTCGTGCCGTCGACGGTCTCCGCCGAGCAGGTCGTCGAGGTCGTCAAGTCTTCTGGCGGCAAGTATCTGCAGGCCGCGAGCGTCTTCGACGTCTTTGAGGGCGAACAGATCGGCGAGGGCAAGAAGTCGCTTGCAATCCGCCTGACCTACTCGGCGCCCGATCGCACATTGACCGACAAGGAGACCGAGAAGGCTCGCCGTTCGATCACGAACAAGCTCGAAGAAATCGGGGGCGTGCTGCGTGGCTGAGCGCGATCACAAGGTTGCCGTGCTCGGTGCGTCGGGCTTTGCCGGAGCGCTCGCGGCAGACATCATCTGGCGCCATCCGATGCTCGATCTTGAGCTGGTGACCGCGCGCTCGGAAGCCGGCCTCAGGCTCTCGGATGTGCACCCGCGCTACGACGTCTCGCTCAAACTTGAGGAGCCCGATCTGGACGCAGTGGCCGCGCGTGCGGCATCTGCGCTGGTCGCTTATCCGCACAAGGAGGCGGCGCCGACCGTCGCGGGCTTGCTCGAGCGCGGCGTGAAAGTCGTCGACCTCTCGGCAGATTTTCGCCTTCCGCAGGACCTCTACGAGGAGTACTACCAACCGCACGAACGCCCGGACTTGCTGGGAAAGGCCGTCTACGGACTCACCGAACGCCATCGCGAGCGGATCAAGGACACCGACCTGGTCGCGAACCCCGGCTGCAACTCGACCGCCGCGCTCGTGGCGCTCTACCCAGTCGCGAGCCTGACTGACGACGTCGTTGTCGACATCAAGGCCGGCGTCTCGGGGGCGGGGCGCAAGGCCAACGACTCGACCCACTTTGTCAGCGTGGTTGAGAACCTCACGCCCTACAGCATCGGCCGCCACCGTCACCGCGCGGAGCTGATCATGGAGCTGGGGGAGAAGCGCGTGAGCTTCGCCACCCACTTGATCCCGCTCGACCAGGGAATCATGGCCACCGTCTACCTGCAACCGGAGGAGCCGATCACGCAGGAGCAACTGTTCGAGCGGTGCACCGAGTACTACGCAGGCGAGCCGTTTGTGCGGGTCGTGGCCGGTCCGCCGGGCGTGCGCGACGTGCGCGACACGAACTTCTGCGCGATCCACCCGTCGGTCGAGGTCGATACCGGCCGAATCGTCATCTACAGCGCGATCGACAACCTCTGGAAGGGCGCATCCGGCGCCGCCGTCCAGAACCTCAATGTGATGCTCGGTCTGCCCGAGGGCGCCGGGCTGCTCTCCGGTCAGGAGGTGCCTGATGGAAGCGTCTGAAACAGCGCTCGAGTGCCCTTCGCTGTTTGAGAGCCGCTGGGTCGATCTTCCGACCGGCTGCGACGCGGTCGACCCCAACAGGCTTCCCGCCGGCTTTCGCGCCGGCGGTGTCGCCGCCGGCATCAAGCCCAGCGGGAAACCGGATTTCGCGATTCTGGTCAGCGACGTCGATGAGACGGTGTCGGCCGCACGCTTCACGGTCTCGTCGGCCCCGGCAGCGCCGGTTCAGGTCTGTCGCACGCGCGTCGATCTGGCGGCGATCCGCGCGTGCGTGGTCAACAGCGGCAACGCCAACGCCGCAACCGGGCCGTTCGGACGCGACAACGCGTTCTACATGCAGGGCGCCGGCGCGATGGCCTGTGGCGTGCCGGAAGGCCGCGTCGCTGTCGCCTCGACCGGAGTGATCGGTCGCCAGCTGGACACCCGGGCCGTCACCAAGGGCGCTTCGCTCGTCACCCGGGAGCTCAAGCCGGACAACGCGCTCTCGTTTGCGGAAGCGATCTGCACGACCGACCTTTGGATCAAGGCGGCGACGCTTGAGGTCGCGCTCCCGTCGGGCAAAGTCACGCTGTCTGCCCAGGCAAAGGGCGCGGGCATGATCGCGCCGCTGCACGCGCCGCACGCCACGCTGCTGGCCTTCGTGCAGACCGACGCCCAGCTGACTGCGGGCCAGGCCGATCAAATGCTTGGCAGCGCAGTCACGCAGTCGTTCGACCGGGTGACCGTCGATGCGCAGCTCTCCACCAACGACTCGGTCTTCTTCATGGCAAACGGTGCCAGCGGGGTCGACGTCGCGCCTGGTTCGGACGACGAGCAGCAGCTCGCCGCGGCGCTCGACGCGCTGCTCAAGGGCCTTGCGATCTCGCTCGTACGCGACGGCGAAGGTGCCGAACGCATCGGCCGCATCAGGGTGCTTGGCGGCGATCAGGATCAGTGCGAGAAGGTCGCCCGCGCGATCGCCGACTCTCCGCTTGTCAAGACTGCGCTAAACGGCGGCGATCCCAACTGGGGCCGGATCATCCAGTCAGCGGGGATGGCGCTTGCGACCGGACAGCCCGAGGCGATCGACATTGCGATCGAGGGCGTGCAGGTGGCCAGCAACGGCATCGCCGACCGGATCGATCTCGATCAGCTCGAGCAACTCGTCAGCGGGCGGGAAGTCGAGTACGAAGTGACGATTCCGGGCGACGGCGCCGAGGCCGTCGTCTACTTCAGCGACCTTGGACACGCCTACGTGACGCTAAACGCCGAGTACACAACGTAAGGAGAGCGGATGCCGCGCGACGTCTCAACACTGCTCGAAGCACTGCCCTACATCCGCCAGTTCCACGGCCAGACGATCGTGATCAAGTACGGCGGCGCCGCGATGGTCGAAGAGGAACTGCGCGAGAGCTTTGCCCGCGATGTTGTGCTGCTCAAGTACGTGGGAATGCACCCGGTGATCGTCCACGGCGGCGGCAATGAGATCAGCGAGCACATGGGCAAGCTGGGTCTCGATGTCGAATTTGTCGACGGCCTGCGTGTGACCGACCAGGAGACAGTCGATGTCGCCAAGATGGTCCTGATCGGCAAGGTCAACAAGGACATCGTCCAGCGGATCAATCGGTACGGACAGCTTGCCGTGGGCATCTCCGGTGACGACGGTGGAATGTTCCGCGTATCCAAGGCGATGCCGGGTGGCAACGACGTCGGCTTTGTCGGCAAGGTCGACCACGTCAATCGCGGACTGCTCGACCACATCCGCGACGACTACATCTCCGTGATCGCGCCGGTCGGCTCGGATCGCGACGGCCAGTCGTACAACATCAACGCCGACGAGGCGGCCGGGGCGGTGGCGCACGCGCTCGGCGCCAGCAAGACGATCTTCCTGACGGATGTCGCTGGATGGCTGGCCGATCCGGACGACGCTGATTCGCTGATCAGTCAGACCACGACAGACGCGGTCGAGAAGGCGCTGCCGGCGATTGAAGGCGGCATGAAGCCGAAACTCCAGGCATGCATCGACGCGATCCGCGGCGGCGGCAGCTCGGCCAGCATCGTCGACGGACGCGTCCCTCACTCGATCCTGCTCGAACTCTTCACAAATGAGGGATTCGGCACCCAAATCACTCCGGAGCGTTGATGACCCTTCCCCAGCAATACGGCGTCGATTCCGCCCAGTTCGCAAACTACGCGCGTTACGGCGTCGAATTCGTGCGCGGCGAGGGCGTACATCTCTACGACGCCGACGGCAATGACTACCTTGACTTTCTCTGTGGCCTCGGCGTCACGAGCCTTGGCCACTGTCATCCGCAGGTCGTCGGAGCGATCGAGGGCCAGGCCTCGCAGCTGATCCACACCTCAAACCTCTTCTGGAGCCCTCCTGCCGAAGAGTTGGCGCGCAAGCTGACCGAGCAGAGCTTTGCCTCCAATGTGTTCTTCTGCAACTCAGGGGCCGAGGCGAACGAGGCGGCGATCAAGCTGGCGCGAGCCCACGCAGTGGCGCGCGGGAGCAATGCGCGCGAGATCGTGGTGCTCGAGAACGCCTTCCACGGGCGCACGATGGGCGCGCTATCGGCGACGCCGCAGGAGGACAAGCAGGCGCCCTTCACGCCGCTGGTGCACGGCTTTCGCACTGCGCCCAACAACGACGCGGACGCCCTGCGCGCCGCGATCACGCCCGACACCTGCGCCGTGATGCTCGAACCGGTACAGGGGGAGGGAGGAGTGTTCCCGATCCCGGATGACGTGTTGATCGCAGCCCGCGAAGCCTGCGACGCTGTTGGCGCGCTACTGATCTTCGATGAGGTGCAGTGCGGGATCGGTCGCACAGGCTCGCTCTTCGCCTATCAGCAGACTCCGGTCGAGCCGGACGTGATGACGCTCGCCAAGGCGCTCGGCGGCGGCCTGCCGATCGGCGCGATGCTGGCTGCCGAGCACTGCGCAGGCGCGCTCCAGCCTGGCTATCACGGCTCGACTTTCGGCGGCAACCCCGTCACTTGCGCCGCCGCGCTTGCGGCTTTTGAGCTGCTTTCGGATCCCGCGATCCACGCCGACGCTCGCCTGCTGGGCGGATACATGTCGGCCGGGCTCGCTGCATTTGGCAAGGTTGTCGGACGCGGGCTGATGATCGGGGTCGAGATCGACCCGGCGATTGACGCCCGTGAGCTTGTCGCGCAGATGCTGATCGAACACCGCGTGATCGCCAACGCCACAGGGCCTTCACGGCTGCGCTTCCTGCCGCCCCTGATCGCCACCGAGGAAGACGCCGACCGCGCCCTGGACGCGCTGACGGCGGTCTGGCCGCGCTAGCGCTTGCCTTCGAGAAAGCCGCGAATCATCCAGTCTGCGTGCGCCTCGAGGCGCTCGGGAGGATATGCGTCCGGATCGGCCAGCGTCAGGTGCGCGTAGTGGTTGGCGATCGTGGAGAGGGAGGAGGCCGTCAGCTGCGGGTCGTCGCTCTCGGAAAGGATCGGCAGCACGGCACCGGTCATCCGAGCCAGCAGTCGCTGCCTCGATTCCATGAGCTTCTCGCGCAACGGTTCGGGGGCGCCGTCAGGCTGCATCAGAACGAGTTGCCAGGTGGCTGGATCGGTGGCAACGGCGCGGATGTAGTTGCGCACACTGGCCAGCATCAGGTCGTGTGACTCGGTTTCGGCGCTTGTCAGCGCTTCTGCTTCGCGTGCTCCGGTCTCCGCGCGCTCAACCGCACGCTCGACAACTGCCCCCAAGAGATCCTGGAGGTCGTCGAAGTGCTGGTACACGACCGCCCGCGTGATCCCGGACCGTTTGGCCACGGCGTCGATTGAGACGTCGTGGAAGCTGCGCTCAAGCACGAGCGCCGAGGCGGCGTCGATCAATTGCTCACGCCGCGCGGGCGCGCTCATCCTTGTTTGCGTCGGTTCTTGCTGGCTCATCAGTATTGGTCAGTCGAGGATCGAGAATAAGTGAGAAGCGCAATTCTCTATCGGCGAGATGGCCCCAATCTTCTAGTCTGCCGCCCCATGAGCGACCGATCACCTGCCGACATCGTCACCACTTCATATGAGGCCCGCCCAGAGGACGTGAACCGCGTTCTGCTGCTGTATTCGGGCGGACTTGACACGTCGGTGATGCTGCACTGGATCCAGGCCAATTACGACGCCGAGGTCTACGCGCTCTGCGTGAATCTGGGACAGCCCAAGGAAGACTTCGACGTCGTGATCGGCAAGGCGTTCGACCTAGGTGCCAAGGCATGTGACGTGGTCGACGCACGCAAGGAATTTGCCGAGGAGTACGTCCTGCCGGCGATCAAGGCGAACGCGCTCTACGGCGGCGGCTACCCGCTGTTCACGGCGCTCGGGCGCCCCTTGATCGCCAAGCTCGCAGTCGAGTACGCCCGCAAGTACGACTGCGACACAATCGCGCACGGTTGCACCGGCAAGGGCAACGACCAGGTGCGCATCGAGGGCACGGTCGCAACGCTCGCGCCGGAGATCAAGACCCTTGCGCCGGTACGCAACTGGCAGATGGGCCGTGAAGAAGAGATCGAGTATTGCCGCCAGCACGGAATCAAGATCGCCGGCGGCACTGAGGCCGCGCCGTACTCGATCGACGACAACCTCTGGGGACGCTCATCCGAGGGCCGCAGCATTGAGGATCTCTCTGCCGCGCCTGAGCCGGATGTCTTCCAGCTCGTGACGCGCCCGGAGGAAGCTCCGGACACGCCGCTCGACGTGGAGATCGGATTTGAGGCCGGACGACCGGTCTCGCTGGACGGCGAGAAGCTGGACCTTGTCCCGCTGATCGAAAAGCTCGGCGAGCTCGGGTGCGCGCACGGGGTTGGGATCGTCGACCACATCGAGGACCGCATCGTCGGACTGAAGGTGCGCGACATCTACGAAGTGCCGGCCGCGACGATCGTGTTGACCGCGCACAAGGAGCTCGAGAAGCTCGTCTGCACGTCACATCAGAACCAGTTCAAACCGCAGCTCGACAACCAGTGGGCCTACCTCGCGTACGCCGGTCTCTGGTGGGAGCCGCTGCGCGAAGACCTGGACGCCTACATGGAAAGCGTCAACCAGCAGGCGACAGGTTCGATCACCGTTCGCCTCTTCAAGGGGTCGGCCACGGTGGTGCGCCGCAGCTCGCCGAATGCCGTCTACGACCAGGAACTCGCCGGATTCTCAGAGTCGGGCGGACTCTTCAGCCAGCAGGCAAGCCCGGGCTTCATCGAGCTCTGGACACTCCAGAGCCGAATGGCGTACCAAGTTAGAAGCAGGAAAAACGACTGAAGAGGGCGAAATAAGCGGTAAATCCGGGTTTTTCCTAAGGCCCGGAACTTTTCCGCCGACAGGTTTGTGTAGTATCCCGAACTTCTAGAACGACAAACAGCAGCCTAACTGCGCTTCCACTGCTCGGATGTGGATCGCAGACCGGGGAACCATCGGAAATCAATGAGTTCCTGGGGCTAATCGGCACGATCCCTGATCAACGCCGAGGCGCAAGCTCCTTTCGCGCCAGCCCGTCAGCTAACCCGGTAGGCACACGAAGGAGGCTGAATGCCGCTAAGCACGCACATACTCGGACACAAACGAAAGCGATCCTCACTGGATCTTCTCATCGTTGGTGTCGTACTCGCAGCCGTTGCGCTGCTTGCCCTCTCGATTCGCGCCTCGGTGGCCACCGCCGACACCGCAATCCCAGCCAACAGTGGCGGAGCGGGCTTCCAGGCCACTCCGGCCACCACTCCCGGCCTCCGCGCCAAGATTTCTTCGGACGGTCGCACCGCACTCGCTCCCGATGACGCCCCCCAGGCCGTCAAGGACGCGATCGCCGCGGCCAACCGCATCACCCGCAAGCCCTACATCTACGGCGGTGGACACGCCACGTTCAAGAAGATCGCCAAGGGCTATGACTGCTCGAGTACGGTCAGCTTCGCTCTTGGAAACGCCGGTCTCCTCAAGGGCACCCCGCTCAACTCGTCGGGCTTCATGAATTGGGGCAAGGCCGGCAAGGGCAGCTGGATCACGGTGTACACGAACCCGGGTCACGCGTACGTGATCATTGCGGGTCTTCGTCTGGACACCTCCGGCCCCGGCGAGCGTGGTCCGCGCTGGCGCAAGGCCAAGCGTTCGAGTTCCGGCTTCAAGGCCCGTCACCCGCAGGGCTTCTAGGCCTCGCGCTCAGCTTGAAAGAAAAGGCCCGCTCCGTGCGGGCCTTTTTTTGTGCGGTCAGTCGGAGCCGGTCGACCCCTACATGCCGTCGTGATTCATCGAGTGACCGTCCATCATGCCCGAGTCTGAGCTGGGCGCGCTGGTCTTGTACCAATCGCGAAGCCAGCCTTGCATTTCGGCGATCTCCTTCTTCTGAGCTGAAATGATTCCGCGCGCCAGCGTGGCGACCTCTTGGTCCTTGCCGTTCTTGAGGACGCCTTCAGACATCTCCACGGCCATCTGATGATGGGGAACCATCGCCAACATAAACGCCTTGTCGAAGTCATCGGCCGCGCGGACCTCTTCCACGTCGTCCTGCATCATCTGCATGTCGTCGGCGCTCATCGCCATCGCACTGCTTTTGGGTAGCTGCTTCTGAAGTGACTTCATCTGCGCGATCTCGGCGTTCTGGGACTCGATGATCGCGTCCGCCAGTTCCTTGATTTCCGGACGCGTGGCGCGCTTCTGAGCGTCCTCTGCCATCTCGACCGCGGCCTCGTGGTGCGGGATCATCCCGTTGACGAACATGCTGTCGGCAGGACCCGTTCCGGAGTTGCCTTGATCCTGATCGTCGCCACATCCAGCGAGCGCCAGGCTCACGATGATCAGCAGAGCTGCTCCTAGGTTGATTGTGCGCTTTCCAATTCTCATCCAGTGCCCGCCCCTTGTCGGTTCAGTGTGGCTCGGTGGTGCCAGCCCACCCCTTGCGAAATGATCGCATCGGGGATTCTGCGCCGCTCCGATTGAGAGTGCGCAAAGTGCGGATTTCTGACTGGCCGGCGACGATTGGCGGCGATTTTCATCGCCGATGTGCGACCTAGAATCGTTCCGATGCCCGGTCCGGTCAAGACAGCAGCCCACCTTCACGTCCACTCGGAGTACTCACTGCTCGACGGCGCCGCGCACATCAAGGACCTCGCCAAGCGTGCCGCCGAGTTCGGGCAGCCGGCGCTCGGGCTGACCGACCACGGCGTCATGAACGGCTCGGTCGAGCTGTATGAGGCCTGCAAAAAGGAAGGCATCAAGCCGATCTTCGGTTGCGAGGTCTACTACGTCGACGATCACCGCCGTAAGGAGTCCGGCAAGGTCGAGCGCAACCACCTCACTCTTCTGGCTGAGACCCCGACGGGTTTCCGCAATCTCACCAAGCTCTGCTCGGCGGGTTTTCTCGAAGGCTTCCACCGCGGCAAGGCAAACGTCGACATGGAGCTGCTCCAGCGCTACAACGAGGGCGTGATCGCCCTTACCGGTTGTCTGGCCTCACGTTTCGTGCGGCGAATCACTGACAACGACCTCGCCGGGGCCCGCGAGCACGCTGGGCAGCTGATCGAGGTCTTTGGCCCCGAGGACGTCTACTTCGAGGTCCAGGAAAACAAGATCGAGGACCAGAACCGCGCCAACCCCCAGATCGCCAAGATCGCCAAGGAATTCGGCCGCCCGCTGGTTGGGACGGCCGATGTCCATTACCTGCGCCGCGAGGACTACAACACCCATCAGGCGCTGCTCTGCGTCCAGACCAAGAGCACGATCGCTGAGCCGAAGATGACCTTCGACACGAACGAGTTCTACCTCAAGAACAACGAGGAGATGACCGCCGAGTACGCCGAGGCCTGGCCGGGCGCGCTCGAGTCGACCGTCGAGATCGCCGAGCGGGTCAACGTCGACATCGAGCTCGGCGGCCGTCTGATCCCGAGCTACAAAACCCCGAACGGCGAGAGCGACGGCGAATACCTGCGCGCGCTCGTGCTCGAGGGTCTCGCGGCCCGCTATGGCGATCCGATCCCGGCCGCTGCGATGGAGCGCGCCGAGATGGAGCTCTCGGTGATCGACTCGATGGGCTTCAATAGCTACTTCCTGATCGTCTGGGACTTCGTCAAGTACGCCAAGGACAACGGCATCGCCGTCGGTCCCGGCCGTGGAAGTGCCGCGGGCAGCATCATCGCCTACACACTGAACATCACCGACGTCGACCCGATCGCGTACGACCTGCTGTTTGAGCGCTTCTTGAACGCCGAGCGCGTCTCGATGCCGGATATCGACATCGACTTCTCGGTGCACGGCCGAGAGAAGGTCATTCGCTACGTCTCCGACAAGTACGGCAAGGAGTCGGTCGCGCGCATCATCACCTTTGGCCGCATGTTCCCGCGCGCCGCCGTGCGTGACGCCGCGCGCGTGCTGGGCTACGACTACGGCACCGGCGACCGGCTCTCGAAGATGATCCCCGATCCCGATCAGGGACGCTCGCCGAGTTTTGACGACTGCCTCAAGAAGGGGCAGCCGCTGGCGGAGGTCTATGAGAACGACCCGACGTCAAAGGAGATCGTCGATCTCGCACGCGGATTTGAGAACACCGTGCGCGCCAGCTCGATTCACGCGGCGGCAGTGGTGATCGCAGACCGGCCGCTGACCGACATCGTCCCGCTGCAGCTCGCCGAGGACCGCTCGGCGCCTGGCGACGAGAAGAACTACCGCGTGATCACGCAGTACTCGATGGGGCCGGTCGAGGCGCTCGGCCTTTTGAAGATGGACTTCCTGGGTCTGCGCAACCTCGACGTGATCGAAGAGGCGCTGGACATCATCGAGCGCGCCGGCAATCCGCGACCGGACATGACCAACCTGCCGCTCGACGACGCCAAGACCTTCCGCATGCTCGCGGCCGGCGACTCGATCGGTGTCTTCCAGTTTGAGTCCGAAGGCATGCGCGAGGCGCTCAAGAAGGTCCGCCCGACCGAGTTCGAGGACTTGATCGCGCTGGTCGCGCTCTACCGCCCGGGCGCGATGAGCCACATCCCCGCTTACGCGCGCGGTAAGCGCAATCCGGAGGGCGTGAAGTTCCCCGATGAGCGCCTGCGCGCGATCACGGAGACTTCTTACGGCGTGGTGCTCTACCAAGAGCAGAACATGCAGGTCGCCAAGCAGATCGCCGGTTTCTCCGGTCCGCGCGCAGACGACCTGCGCAAAGCGATCGGCAAGAAGGACCGCGAGAAGATGGCGGGCCTCAAGGACGAGTTCTTCGAGGGGTGCCGCGCCTCGGGCACGGCCGAAAACGTGATTGAAGCGCTCTGGAAGATGAACGAGGACGCGGCCGATTACTCGTTTAACAAGTCGCACGCCGCCTGTTACGGACTGATCGCCTACCGCACGGCCTACCTGAAGGCCAACTATCCGGCCGAGTACATGGCCGCCGTGATCTCCTCGGTGATGAGCACCAAGGACAAGGTTCCGTTCTTTGTCGTGCAGTGCGAGGCGATGGGCATCAAGGTGTTGCCGCCTGACGTCAACGAGTCCGGCCACCGCTTCAATGTCGTCGAGGGCAACATTCGCTTCGGTCTTGAGGCCGTGAAGGGCGTCGGCGGCGCGGCGGTGGACGCGATCATCGCCGCTCGCGAGAAGGACGGGCCGTTTGGGTCGCTGTGGGACTTCTGTGAGCGTGTCGACAACCGCGCGGTCAACAAGAAGGCGATCGAGTCGCTGATCAAGTGTGGTGCGTTTTCTTCCACGGGCGCATCGCGCAAGGGCATGATGTCGGTGCTCGAGACAGCCCAGGCGGCCGGCTCCAAACAGCAGGCCGACGAGCGGCTGGGGCAGGGGTCGATCTTCGACATGGCCGACTCGGCCGTGGCTACGCAGCACGAGGTAGTGCGCCCGCCAATCCCGGAGGGTGAGTGGGAGCAGCCGGAGATGCTCGCCGCTGAGAAGGAGACGCTGGGGCTGTTCTTGTCGAACCACCCCTTGAAGCCGGTTGCCGGCGCGCTGCGCGCCCGCGTGGACGCGTCGATCGCAGATCTTGAGAACAAGCGCGACGGTGACTGGCTCTCGGTCGGCGGCATGATCGTCGAATCGAAGACGATCCGCACCAAGAACGGCTCCCAGATGATGTTCGCGCGGATCGACGACCTGACCGCGCAGGTCGAGATCATCGTCTTCGCCAAGGCGCTGGAAGCGGTTCGCGAACACCTGCACAACGACGCGATCGTCACCGTGCGCGGCCGGATCGACCACAAGGACGGCGAGGTCAAGCTCGTCGCCCAGGAGGTCACGCCGTTTGAGCCGACCGACGAGGAGCTCGCCGCCTCGGCCGGCAGTCCCTTTTCGAGCGAGCCGGTGCGAGTTGTGATCGACGCCGACACCGCCGAGCACCCGTCGGTCGCAAGCTTCGTCCAGGAGATCTCAGGCGTGGTCGACCTGCACAGGGGTCCGCTGCCGCTCGAGATCGTTATTCGCAACGGCGACGACGAAGTGGCGCTCGAATGCGGCGACAAACACAAAGTCACGCGCAGCAGTGCGCTGGTCGCCGAGCTTGAAGAAATCGAAGGCGTCCAAGTAGCCGGTACGCCTCAGCCTTCCGCCTGAGCGAGCCTGCCGTTACGAGCGCGCTTTGATTCCCTTTTCCCTGAGCGCGAAGGCCTTCTGGACGTCCACGGCGGACGGGCCCTCCTTGCCTTCGCCCGGGACTTCCAATAGCGCCGGAACGTCCTGAAGGCGCGGCTCCGAGAGGAAGGCGGCAATCCCGTCTTCGCCGATGAAACCGTCGCCGAGGTTTGCGTGGCGGTCGCGGTGGGATCCGTATTCGTCTCGTGAGTCGTTGAGGTGGAGGGCGCCGACCTTGTCGAGGCCCACGATGCGGTCGAGCTCATCGAAGGTTTCGGTGACTGCTTCGGTCGAGCGGACGTCGTATCCGGCTGCGTGCGAGTGACACGAGTCGATGCAGATGCCCACACGTGGGTCTCCGCCGAGGCCTTCAACAAGGTCTGACAAGTGCTCAAACTTCGATCCGACCGCGTTCTTGCCTGCGGCGTTCTCGAGCAGCAGTTTGCAGCTCTCGCTCTCCGCCAGCGCCGCCTTACAGGTCTTGATGATGTTCTTGACCGTCGGTTCGTACTCCTGACCCTTCATCACCGGACCGGGGTGGAGTACTACGCCATCGGCGCCGATTCCGTCGCCGACGCGCAGGCCGTGGGTCAGCGCCGCCAGCGACTTTTCGTGCATCTCGTCGTCGAACGTGCCCGGGTTGATGAGGTAAATCGCGTGGATCACGACTGAATCGATCGTGGACTCGTCCATCGCGGACCGAAAAGCCGCGAAGTCGTCCTCGGTGTACTTCGTGGGCCGCCACATCCGCGGACTCTGGTTGAAGATCTGGATCGCGGTCGACTCGGTTTGAAGGCCGCGCTCGACGGCCTTGGGCAGCCCGCCGGAAGTGGATACATGTGCGCCGATCAGCATGGGCGGCAGAGTATTCGATGGGTCAGGGTGAAGCAGCAGGGCCGGCGCAATAGGATCACCGCCCGATGAGCGACCAGAATCTCGTAGACCGCTTCGCGCCTTCTCCCACCGGCCAGCTGCACATCGGCGGTGCCCGGACGGCCCTCTACAACTGGCTGCTCGCGCGCGGGGCGGGGGGCAAGATGATCCTCCGCATCGAGGACACCGACCGCGAGCGCAGCACCAAAGAGAACGTCGATCAGATTCTCGACGCGCTCGACTGGCTCGAGATCGACTGGGATGAGGGGCCGATCTCACAGGCAGGCAACGAACGGCGCCACCGTGAGGCGATCGAGCAACTCAAGTCCAGTGGCCACGCCTATGAGTTCGAAGGCGCGACCCGCTTGAAGGTTCCAGACGAGGGCCAGACGGTCGTGGTGGACGCGATCCGCGGCGACGTCACCTTTCAGCACGAGAACATCGACGACTTCACGATCGCGCGTTCAGACGGATCACCGCTGTACAACCTTGCCGTCGCGATCGACGATCTCGACGCCGGCGTCACCCACGTGGTGCGCGGGGAGGACCACCTCTCAAACACACCGCGCCAGGTGATGATCCTGACCGCCCTGGGTCACACGCCGCCTGTCTACGCGCACCTGCCGCTGCTCCACGGACCTGATGGCAAGAAGCTCTCCAAGCGGCACGGCGCCGCGAGCGTCCAGGAACTGCGCGAAGCCGGGTACATCCCCGAAGCCGTGCGCAACTACCTCGCGCTCCTGGGCTGGGGCTACGACGACAAGCAGACCTTCTTCTCCACGGACGAGCTGCAGAAACTCTTCAGCCTCGATCGCGTCTCAAAGTCCGCCGCGGTGTTTGATGAGCAGAAGCTCCGCTGGATGAACGGCAGCTACCTGCGAGAGCTTCCGCCGGAGGAGTTGGTGGCGCGACTGGAATCGTTCACGGGCCGCAGCGGCCTGGCAGACGCCGTCGAGCTCTGCCGCGAGAAGATCCAGACGCTCGCCGACTTCTGGCCGATGGCCGGATTCTTCTTCGACGGGCCGATCGAGGACGAGAAGGCCAGGCGGAAGTTCCTGGGCGACGAGGGCAAGCAGAATCTCGCCGTCGCGCGCGACGCGTTGGCGGCCACGGAGCCGTTCGGGCGCGAGGAAATCGAGGTCGCCCTGCGCTCAGTATTGGACGAATCCGAGCTAAAACCCAACAAGCTCTTCCAGCCGATCAGAGTTGCGATCAGCGGAACGACGATCTCGCCCGGCATCTTCGAGTCGCTCGAGCTGCTCGGCAAGGACGAATCGCTTAGGCGTATTGACGAGGCGCTCAAAACGGTTTAGGCCGCCCGTCCAGCAATATGGGGCCTGGACCCTAGGGCTTCACCCGGACTAAACAAATCGTCGATGGTGCCGATACCTCTTCTGGTTCCCCAGGGAGCCAACCCCTACCAACGCTTAAGGCACGGACGTCAAGAGCTGGAGTAAAGAACAAATGGCACGCAATGCAAAGCAGGAGCCTGCGGCGGCCGAAGCGGTACCAACCGCCGAAGTGCAGCCCCGCCTACAGGCCACCAACGATGAGTCGCCTCCGCGAATCGGCGCTCAGGGCCAGCGCCAGCAGGGACACGGTCATCGGCTGACCGCAGCGTTTGAAGCGCTTGAGCGCTTCCCCGCGCTCGCGGAATCGCGCGACCGCGTGCTGCATCTGGTCACCAACGGCAACGAGAAGGCCACGACCGACCTGGTCGAGGCGATCGAACGCGATGTCGCGCTGGTGATCACGGTGATCCGCTACGCCAACAAGGCGACCGCGGGCCGCCGCAAGGTAGTGACCGTTCGCGAGGCAGTCGAGGTGCTCAGCCCCGGCGGCGTCGAGGCGATTGTCACGCGTACCAAGACGTTTGATTTCTTCGAGCGCACGGCTCAGTGGGACTCAACGCCGGACCGCTTCCGGCTGCACGCGATTGCGACGCAGCAGGCTGCAGAGCGGATCGCGCGCGAGACCAACTGGGACGGCGATGTCGATGCACTGCTGGTTACGGCGCTGCTTCACGACATCGGCAAGCTCGTTCTGACCTACGCCTACGACGGCTACCCCCAGCAGGTGCACGGAAGTGCCCGCACGCCGCAGGAGCGCTTGATGCGCGAACGCCGTGAGCTGGGAGTCGACCACGCGCTCGTGGGCGGAGTGCTCGCACGGCGCTGGGGCCTGCCGGGAAGCATGGCCGCGGCGATCGAGCGTCACCACTCGGACGACGAGGGCGGCGAGGCAGCGATCATCCGCCTGGCGGACATGCTCGCGCACTACGCCGAGGGCGGCGACGTCTCACCGGACGAGCTGCTCAAGGCTTCGCGCAACGCGCGCCTGACGGTGCGCCAGCTGCGCAGCATCCTCTACGAAGTCCCGATGTCCGGTGGCGGCGAGCGCAAGCGCCCGACGGCGCCGAGCCCGCTCAGCCCGCGCGAGAGTGACGTGCTGCGCCAGCTGGCCGAGGGCAACGTCTACGAGGAGATCGCCAAGAACCTCCACCTCTCGACGAGCACGGTGCGCACGCACCTCCACAACATCTACGGCAAGCTCGGCGTGAAGGACCGCGCCCAGGCCGTGTTGAACGCTGCCGAGAACGGTTGGCTCTAAACCTGTAAGTCAGATCAGATTTGTCCGAAGCCCCGGTAGAATGGGGCTTCGGACCAATGATCTCGATCACCTCCAAATCCGTCTACGCACTCTCCGCATTGGTGGAGCTTGCGCATCACGAGGGCGGCGATCCGATGCCGGTTTCTGAGATTGCGCGCAGGCGCGATCTCCCGGCGCAGTTTCTTGAGCAGCTCTTTGGCACGCTGCGGCGCGCGAACATCGTCGCCAGTCGCCGGGGTGTGAAGGGTGGCTATGTAT
>JAEYBE010000047.1 GCA_023404495.1 Actinomycetes bacterium
GCTCGGGCGTGGGCTCGGGCGCGGGCGGCGGAGCTGCGGCCTCCGGCGCTGGCTGAGGCTCCGGCACCGGCTCCGCTTCCGGCTGGGCAGGCACTGGCGCCTCATCGCGCAGCGGCGGACTCAGCGCCTCTTCGAGTTCGTGCTCGACGGATTCTGGGTCGGCGCCGTGATCGCGCTTGAGCGCAAGGTGCTCGGCGATCGCGTCGGCGAGACTGCCGCCCGGCTCTTCGACGGGAGTGCTGTCGTTCTCGTCTGGCATGAGGCCCATGTTAGGCGCGTGCCCGGAGGCAGCGGCCACGCGCCGATAACATCTGGCTTTCTCGGGGCTATAGCTCAGTTGGTAGAGCGTTCGGTTCGCAATCGAAAGGTCGCCGGTTCGAATCCGGCTAGCTCCATGAGTCCCTGATCGGCACGATCTTCGCCATGCTCGGGCTTAGTGGATCGGTCACGATCGATAGATCGCTCCCTCACCACCGGCGCCCTGCGCGTGACGAATCTCGCACCGCTCAGAGCCTCATGGCTTAAACGCGCTCCGCATACTTCCATGAAGTCCTCAGAGTCCAGCCAGAGCGTCGCTCGGCAGAACCGCCAGACCGTTTGAAATCAGATCCCGCTCGTCGCAACTCACGAGGGTTCGTCCGCTCGTCCGCGCGGCGACCACATACGCCGCGTCGTATACGGAGATTGAGTGTTTCTCAGCGATCTCACAGGCGGCCATCAGTAGCGACATTTCAGAGCGGATCAGCCCGTTGGGCCCACCGAGGGTCTCGGCAATCGCGAGTACGGCGGAGGCGAGATCCGGTTTCTGCCAGCTCACGGCGACCACGTTTGCGATCTCATATCGAACCAAGTCGAGCGACGCGAGGTCAAGCGCGTCGCCGACCAAGAGTTCCCTTGCGGCATCCGAGTTCTGGTCGCTCGCATCGATCGAAGCCAGAACAACGCTCGCATCGAGTAGGAAGCCGCTCACCGCGGCCTTGAACGCTTCACCAGCTCCGCGACGTGCCCGCCACGCGGAGCAACAAGTCCGGGTGACTCGGCGAATAGCGACCGGCGCGCTCGCAAAGCGCGCGCGGAATGATCGCCCAGCGCCGACTCAGCGAAACCGCGAAGCACGGCGCTTCTGGTGCTGCCGATGCGAGCAGCCTCGGCGTCGACGCGCGCGAGCAACTCGTCCGGCATTGAGACCATCACCTTCGCCATGCCTGCAGTATACCCGGGTATACCAGCAGAATCACGCCCGCAGGATCTTCTCCATCGCCTTGCCCTTGGCCAGCTCGTCGATCATCTTGTCCAGGCGCCGGATCTCCTGCATCGTCGGCTCCTCGATCTCTTCGACGCGCACTCCGCAGATCACGCCGGTCACTTCGGTGCGGGCGGGGTTGAGCTTGGGCGCGGTTGCGAAGAAGGTCTCAAAGTCTGTGCCGTCTTCGATCCGCTGCTTCAGCTGCGGCTTCGTCAGGCCGGTCATCCAGCAGACGATCTCGTCGACCTCTTCCTGCGTGCGGCCCTTCTTCTCCGCCTTGGCGACATAAAGCGGATAGACACTGCCGAAGCTCATCTTGTAGACGCGGTGGCTCATCGGGCAGAAGCTACCGCGATAGATTGATCGCGGTTCTCTTGAGCGACCGACTTACATTGGCTTGCCTCTTCGCGCTCGGCGCAGGAATCGCTCTCGTCGGCGACGCGTCTCACGTCCAGGCAGGAATCACCGAGTACCTCTGGGACGATGTCCCGACGATCTGGAAGAGCGCGATCTGGTTCCCGCTCGTTGTCGGGTCGGCGGTGGCCATTGGCGGCTGGCTGGGCTCACGGTTTTCGCTCCCGCGCTCGGCGCGCGGTCGCCGCGACGCATTGATCGGCGCTGCACTCGTCCTTGCGCTCTACTGCCTGACCACAGTCGTTGCAGACGCGCCGTCGATCGCAGCAAATGCGTTGCTCTGGGCCCTCGCGATTGCGATCTGGCTCTGGTGGGACAACTCGCTTGCCGCACTCTGCTTTGCGGCCGTCGCCGCCGTGATCGGGCCGGCGGCAGAAATCGTCTTTGTCGAACTCGGTGCGTCGCGCTACCTGCCGGGTCATGATGAACTCTTCGGCGTCGCCCCCTGGCTGATGCCGCTCTATTTCGCAACCGGCGCGATCCTGAGTGGAATCTTCCGCGCACTCCAATCGACGGGGCCCGAGGATGGCTGACATGGTCCCCCGCGTCTGTCGCGTGCTCGACACGATCGAGGCACGCGATTGGGCGGCGCTGGAAACTTTGCTCGATCCGGAAGTTCACTGGACGACCGCGATCGAAGACGAACTCCATGGACCGGCCGAAGTCGTCGCCGCGTTCAAGCACGACCCGCCACCGGCGCCGCCGTCCTGGCATGAGGTCGAGAACGGCCTGATCACCCGTTGGATCGACTGTCCGGGCTGAGGGCCCTCGGCCGATTCAGACCGGCTGGTCGCTGCGGAGCATCTTCGCGCGGGTGAAGCGCCCGAGCTGAGCACAGTCACCGCCGACCTGCGACCACTCGCCCTCAAACTCAAGTTCAGCGAGCGCGGCCGTCGGAAACTTTCCGGCGATCGCGTCGAGTTCCGGGCCATCGGCGGCGAGCTCGACCGCGAGGTCGTGCATCGAGGGGTTGTGCCCAACCATCAGGACCGCTTCGACGCCAGGATCGATACCGCGCAGGACATCGATCAGCCGATCTGTTGTCGCTTGATAGATGCGGTCGTCGTACTCGACCACGGTGTCTTTTGGCAGTGCCGCAGCAACGCCATCGAGCGTCTCGCGCGCGCGGCGCGCTCCCGAACAGATCACGAGGTCCGGCGCGGGAGTGAGCGCTTCCACCGGACCGCGCATCAGGACGCAGTCATTGGCCCCCCGCTCTGTGAGTCCACGCTCATAGTCGAGTTCGCCTGCGAGCTCCCAGCTCGCCTTTGCGTGTCGAAGGAGATAGATGTGCCTCATGGCTCGATTATTCCGATTCCGCGTCGGTCGTGCCGACGTAGTCGTAGATTGCGGCGACGTCTTCCTTTCCGCGACCCGAGCGCATCGCGGCTTCAAACGCCTTGAGCGTGCCTTCCGCCAGCGGCAATTCGAGACCCGCGCCGATGGCGGTCTCGGTGATCAAGCGTGCATCCTTGGTTCCCCACTCGAGCGGAAAATTCGGCGGGTAATCACGCTCGAGGAACATCTTTCCCTTGGCCTGCGCGTATTCACTGCCGACCGGAGCGCCATCGATCGCGTCGAGAAACGCCGACTGCTCAAGTCCCAGTGCTTCACATAGGCGCATCGCTTCGGCGAGCATCGCGGTCTGGGTTAGCACCCAATCGTTGGTCACAAGCTTCATCCGCGATCCGTTGCCTACGTCGCCGAGCCAGACGGTCTTCGCCCCGACGGCGTCCAGGAACGGCGCGGCAAACTTCGCCGCCTCCACGTCGCCCGACGCCAGCATCACCAGCTCGCCCTTCTCCGCCGGCGTCTTCGTACCGGACACCGGCGCATCGACAAGCGCGATGCCTGCCCTGCTCGCCGCCGCGGCAGCCCGCTCGGTCCCCTCTACGCCGATGGTCGCGGATTGAATCCAGACGGCGGCCGGCTGCATCACGCCAAGCAGCGGCTCCATGACATCCAGCGTCGCGTCGGCGTCGCTCAGCACGCTGACGACGACGTCACGGCCCGCGACGGCATCTGCCGCGTCCTCAAACACAGCGACACCCTCTGCTGTCAATGGCGCCGCCAGAGCAGGCGTACGGTTCCAAGCCGCCACCTCGAGGCCGGCCTTCACGCTGTTACGCGCCATCGCGGCGCCGATGATCCCGGTGCCGATCACGGCCACGGATTTCGCCAGTTCGCTCATGGCGATGACACTAGTCCCGTGAGGCCCTCTAACTTACCCACCAGTGCGTGCGATCGAAAACCAGCTCGTTCCCGACGTTTTGGGTCCCGACCTCGACGTCGTCTTCTGCGGCACCGCGCCGAGTGCGGCGTCGTTTGCCGCGCATGCCTATTACGCGAAACCCGGCAACCGCTTCTGGCCGACGCTGCACCGGATCGGCCTGACGCCGCGTCAGCTCGCGCCGACGGAGTTCGCGTGCATCACCGGCTACGGGCTGGGTCTGACGGATGTCTGCAAGACCGAGTACGGCCAGGATGCCGACCTTCCAGCTGGGGCGTTCGATGCCGCGCAGTTGCGCGAGAAGATCGAGCACTTCTCCCCGCGCTACCTGGCCTTCACGAGCAAACGCTCGGCCGAGGAGACACTCGGTCGCCGCGTCGACTACGGACTCCAGCCGGAGACCTTCGCTTCCACCGAGCTGTTTGTGCTGCCGTCGACCTCGGGTCTCGCGACCCGCTTCTGGGACGAATCCTGGTGGCAGCAGCTCGCCGCGCGCGTACGCGGCTAGAGCTTCTCGCGCACGACCACCCGCGCATTGCGCTGGGGGATCATCGTCACGTTGCGGTGCTTCACGTGCTCGGCCTCAGGTCGATCGGCTTCGAGTACCAGTCGCTCGGCCATCCGATCGATCACGCGGCGCATCTCAACCATCGCCAAGGCTGCGCCGGCGCAGCGGCGTGTGCCGCCACCGAACGGGATCCACTCGTAGGTTCCCGGCTTCTTGCCCTCCCAGCGCCGCGGGATGAACTCCCACGGCTGCGGGTAGAGATCCTCGCGATGGTGGATCAGGAAGATGCTCGGCGAGATCGGTGTACCGGCCGGCACGCCGTAGTCGCCCAGGCGCCACGCGCTCTGCACGCGGCGTCCGACAATCGGAACCACCGGTCGGCAGCGCATCGCTTCCTGAATCACATACTCAACCTGGTCTTCGCGATCGTCGCGATCATTCTTCACAGAGTCGAGCAGGGTGTCGTAGGCGTCGGGAGTGCGAGTGAGGCGTTCAAAGGCCCACGAAATCGAGTTGGCCGTCGTCTCGTGACCGGCGAGCAGCAGTGTGAGTAGCTGGTCGCGCAGTTCCTCGTCGGAGAGCGCGCTGCCGTCTTCGTCGCGCGCCTTGATCAGCGCCGACATGATGTCGGTGCGCTCCTCGAGCAGGGGATCGTTGCGTCGCTGGTCGATCACCGCATAGATCGCGGCGTCGATGATCTTCATCGCGCCGGCCTGCAGTCCGATCGGTTCGGTCCGGCCGACGTTGAGGTACTCAGAGACCTTTGCGATCGGCGTCGTTGAAAGCTCGGTGATCTGCCGCGTGATCTTCGCCAGCCGGCGCTCGGCCTTGCTCGCCTGATCGAGGTTCTCGATCCCGAAGATGCCCGAGAGGATCACTTCCAGCGTGACGTCCTGCATCGGACCGGCGAGCTCCACAACCTCGCCGACCGGCCAGCGGTCGATCTCCTCGTCGATCGCACGATCGATCACTCCGTAGTAGTTGGTCAGCGCATCGCCGTGGAAGGCGGGCAGAATCATGCGGCGCTGGCGGATGTGCACATCGCCCTGCGACGTCAGAACGGAGTTCGGCCCGACGATCGGACGCAACGGCGACTCGGAAGTCAGCGTGGGCACGAGTTCGACCTTCGCCGTGAAGACCGACTTGGCGTGATCCGGGTGGCCGGTCACCACCGGATGCCCCGGGACGATCCCGTTGAAACGGAAGACGTCGCCGAAATCGCGACGGCCTTTGAGAACGAATTCAGCCTGGCGCTGGCCGAACCTTAGGACTTGGAGTGATCGCGGAAGGCCGAACTCTGGGACGGGCTTGAGATCTTTGAGATCGGACTCATCGATCGGACCCGCCGGCGACTCGGGGTAGTCGCCGATCAGCGCCTCGTCGGCCTTGACGAGAGTTTCTGGGGGAACCATGACATCAATCAGTGTAATGGTTTTGCGCGGCCGCGCAACCACTTCTCGGCAATTATTTCAGCGCTGCGTCGGCCAGCGCGATTCCGATCGCGACGCCGGCGGCGCTGCCCGCGATCAACGCCGCCAGCCAACCCCAAGCCCTAGCCATCGTCGCCTCCGATGCGCTCGCCGGTTACCGGATCAATGAAATCGTCATCTGCTCCGGCCGTCCGTTCGGGTGCCTGCTGCTGCGGATCGGCCGGCGGACTTCCGGGATTGGTGCTGCCATACATCGGATCGCCCGGCATCGAACGCACGAAAGGCACGTTCGCGCGCACGAGCGGTTCACTGAACGACGACTTGCTTCGCTCGGGCTGGTCTGCTGTACGGAAGTACGCCGCCAGCGCCATCAAGCCGGGAATCAGTCCGCCGAGCGCCATCAGCCAGAAGACCACGCCGCAGACGATCCAGGCCGTCCCGCTGCCCATGTTCGGCGGCGGATTCAATCCCAGATCTATGAAGTTCCAGCCGAGCGCGCCAAAGAGCGCAGCCCAGAGCAGGAGGCCGACTCCCGAGAGGCTCCAGCCGCCCCACCAACCCGAGGCGGCAACCAGGCAGCCGGCAAAAAAGAGCCCCACGAAGACGCCGCCCATCAGCAGCCAGATCTGACCGCTGGAGCAGACCTGATCCGAGTTGATCTGGTACGGACCGCCGGATGCACACATCCCGCCGCTGTTGATCATCAGATCGCGCATCCCGCGATACACGCAGGTCAGCGCCGCAGCAAATCCGGCCGCACTGACGAACACGGCGGCGAGGGCCAACGGACCCCCGCCGGAGCGCTCTTGAGCCGTGTCGTTCAAAGGGTCAGCGAGTTCGCCCAGTCGATCCAGATCGTGTTCGGATCGCTCTGGTCGATCTTGACCTTGACCTGTTGGCCGGGCGCGGCCTTCGCGAGGTACGGCTGCTCCACGACTTGCGTGAGCTGCGCCGGATACGGCACGCCGCCTTCTGGAAAGACCGTGAGCTCAATCGCCATCGTCGGCTGGAAGTTGACCATCGCACCAGTCTGGGCGACGCCGGTGATCGATGCCTCGCCGTCCTTGCCCGAGACCGCGAGGTTGGCCGCCTGCGTCTGCGCAGCCATCATCTCGTTGGCCTGCTGCATCTGCGCCATGCCGTCCTTCATCTGCTGGCCGGGATCCCAATCCTTGTTGATCTCCTTGGCCTGCTTGTTGAGCTCATTCATGCTCTTGAAGAAGCCCATCTGTTCAGCCTCCCATGTAGAGCTGGTTGAACTTCTGGCCGACAGCGGAGCCGCCCTTCATGCGCTCGCCCCAGCCGGCGGCTGCGGCGTCCCAGTTCTCGGGCGTGATGCCGGCGCCTTGCGCAGCGGCGTGCGCGGCGGCCGGATCGGCTGCGTTGGCACCGAGCTGCTTGCAGACCGCTGCGTACTGCTCGAGGGTGACGCCGTTGATCGGCGAGAAGTCGCCCTCGCCGTTGGCTGCGGCGGCGTTGTTGGCGGCCATCTGCTGCTGCTGCGCCTGCTGCGCCGCGGCCATCTGGGCTGCCTGCATCTCCTGCGCCTGAGCACCGAGCTGCTGAGCCTGGTTGATCATGTCGGGCGCCTGCTCGACGACGTTTTTCATGTCTTTCATCTGCTTGAAGAGGCCCATTTATGGATTCCTTGTTGGGAGGGGAACTATTGAGAGCAATCTACAGGAAGTCGGTAGCGGAGAGTCGGCGTTTGTACCTGTTGCGCCTTCAGTCACTCGCTGTGCCGGTGCGCTCGCTCCGTGGATCGGGCAGCGGCGTCAGCACTCCCGCGAGCCGATCGCGCAGGTGCTCGTAGTCCGGCGGCAGCGAGAGATTCAGGCCCAGCTCTTCGAGCGGTTCGTCGGCCGTGAAGCCCGGTCCCATGGTCGCGAGCTCGAACAGCACGCCCGACGGCTCGCGGAAGTAGATCGACTTGAAGTAGAAGCGATCGATTACCGGCGTTGCGTGGGCCCCGGCCGCACTCATGTGCTTCTGCCAGCGGTCCTGATCTTCGGGGTAGGTGGCGAAGGCGACGTGGTGGACACTGCCAGCGCCCTGGATTCCCGGCTCGTCCGGCGCCTCGTTGTAGACGTAGAACGATGAACGCTGGTCGCCTCCGACCGTCCAGCGCGAGCCGTCCGCGCCCTCCTGATCAAAGCCAAGCGTTTCCGCGAGCAGCTCCGCGCTGCGGGCGGGATTTGCCGCGTAGGCGTAGACACCGTCGAATCCCTGGATCGCATGCTCGGCCGGGATGTCGGGTGCAATTGCGGTGAGCGCGGGCTGATCGCCCTCGTAGACCTTGAAGTGGTGCCAGAGTCCCTCGGGATCGGCGAAGGCGAGGCCGTCGTCGACGCGCTTGCTCTCGAAGTTCTCCGCTGCCAGGCGTTGCTCCCAGTAGTCGAGTGTTGCCTGCGAGCCGACACGCCATCCGATCGTGTGCACCATTCCAGCTCCAGCGCGTCCGGGCACTGTGCCGGGGTACTCGAAGAACGTCAGATCCATCCCCGGATCGCCGCGCTCGTCGCCGTAGAAGAGGTGGTAGACGGTCGGATCGTCCTGGTTGACGGTCTTCTTGACCAGCCTCAGGCCGAGCGTGCCGACATAGAACTCGACGTTCTTTCGCGCGTCGCCGGTGATCGCGGTGATGTGGTGGATGCCTTCGAGCTTCATGCCGGTGACGCTACAGCAGCAGGCACGCGTCAAGTCGCATTGATCGTGTGTAGATTGATCGGCGGCTCGCTCGTCATTCCAACGGGGGAGGCCCTATGCAACAAACCGTCAGCAACCACCGCGTCGCATTGTTCGCCGCCGTGGCCTTGGTCATTGCGCTCGCTGTCGCAGGCTGCGGATCGAGCTCGGATTCGAACACCGACAGCGCCGGGAAGTCGACCGCTCCCGGCGGCGCGACCCAGTCGACCACCGCGCCGGTCAGCACGATCGATGCCGCCTTGAACGAGTGGTCGATCACCACCAACGCACCCAACGCGAAGTCGGGCGAGGTGACGTTCGATGCTTCAAACGAAGGCCAGGCGCCGCATGAGCTGGTCGTGCTCAAGACCGATCAACCGGCCGGATCGCTGAAAGTCACCGACGGCCGCGTCAGCGAGAAGGACAGCGTCGGCGAAGTCTCCGAGCTCGCCGCCGGCAAGTCGGGCAGCACATCGATCGATCTGAAACCGGGCAAGTACGTGCTCGTCTGCAACATCACCGGTCACTACGAACAGGGGATGTATACGTCGTTGACGGTCAAGTAGCCGGGGCCGCGGGGCGATCTGGCAGGATGCGGCGGATGAACAGCTACGCCGCATTCGCCGATCTCCCTCTGAAAATCGAATCTCACGAGTTTGTGCGCCACGAACTCGCCGTCTCGAGCGGCTTCGACCGCGTCACGACTGAAATCGTGCTGCGCGGGGGCGGTCACAAGGGCCGCGGCGAGGACGTCACCTACGACACGCTCGACCACGACGTGTTGCAGAAGGATGCGGTGCTCGATCTCTCGTTTGAGGGCACGTTTGATGAGTTCTCCAAGCACCTGGGCACGCTGCCGCTGTGGGCGGCACCGCCCGTACGTGACGTGTCTGAGAACTACCGGATCTGGGGCTTTGAGTCAGCGGCGCTCGACCTTGCGCTGCGACAGAACGGCAGCGATTTCGCCGGCGCGCTCGGGCGCGAGCCGCTGCCGGTGCGTTTCATTTTGAGCCTGCGCCTCGGCGAACCGCCGGAGATATCGCGCGTTCAGAACTGGCTGGCTGTGGCCCCGTGGCTCGAGTTCAAGCTCGACGCGGAGAACTCTTGGCCGCGCGAGCTGTTTGAAGAACTCGGCGCAACGGGATTGGTGCGCCAGGTCGATTTGAAGGGGCTCTACACCGGCACCGTCGTTGACAACCCGCCGACGCCGGAGCTCTACACAAACACGTTCGAGTGTTTTCCCGACGCCTGGATCGAGGACCCGGCTTTCACCGACGAAACACGACCTCTGCTCACGGCGCCAGGCGTGGTCGAGCGTCTCACCTGGGATGCACCGATCCACTCGGTCGCGGACATCGAGGCGCTTGAGTTCGCGCCGAAGGGAATGAACATCAAGCCCTCCCGGTTTGGCCCGCTGAAAGAACTGCTGGCCGCGATCGAATATTGCCACGAGCGAGGCATCGAGATGTACTCGGGCGGGCAGTTTGAGCTGTCGGTCGGCCGCGCCCATCTGCACGCGATCGCGAGCGTCTTCTTCCCCGACACACCAAACGACGCCGCCCCGGTTCACTACCACGGCAACGACCCCGTGGAGAACGCCCCAGCCTCGCCCCTACCGGTCCCCCCGCCCGAACAGCGCCAAGGTTTTTCCTGGCCTCTGTGACGTACGTCAAAGATGCAGCTTTGTAGGACCGGGTAGATTGCTGGGATGACTCCTGGCTATTACACGTTTGAAGAGCACCGGCTTGCCTATGAGACCTACGGCCGGGGCAAACGCGCCGTGATCTTGATTCACGGGCTGATGATGAGCAAGCGCATGCAGGAGCCGCTGGCCCATGCACTCGCCGAGAGCGGCAACATGTGCATCACCGTCGATCTCGCCGGGCACGGCAAATCGGACAAGCTGCTCTACAACTGGGACATCCCCCGCTACGCGCAGGCGATCGACTCATTGCTGGAGGAGCTAGGTGTGACGCAGGCGGTCGTGATCGGCACATCGCTCGGCGCGAACATCTCATTGCAGCTTGCGCACGACAACCCCAAGCGCGTGCGCGGAATGGTGCTCGAGATGCCCGCGCTCGAGAACGCGATGATCGGCGGACCGTTGTTCTTCTCGCCGTTTGCGGCGCTCGGGAACTGGGCTGCGCCGGTCGCCCGGGTGCTCTCTGGAGGCGTTCGTCTGATGCCGGAGGTCGTACTGCCCTTCGGCGCCAACATTCTGCTCGACCTCTTGCGTCGCGACCCGGAAGACACAGTTGCGGTGCTCAAGGGACTCTTCTACGGACCGCTGGCCCCCAGCCAGGATGAGCGCCGCGCAATGACGCAGCCCGCCCTGGTGATCGGCCACCACTACGACCCGATCCACCCATACGACGACGCCAAGGATCTCGCCGAATTGCTCCCGGACTCGCGGCTGCTGGACGCCAACTCGATCGCAGAGCTACGCCTCACCCCCGCCCGCATCACCGGCGAGGTGATCGATTTCGTCGACTACTGCTGGGGCCCGCAGGTCGTCGGCAAGGACGGCCGATCGAGCAAGAAGCGCCGCCGCGCGAGCTAGCGCGCGACCCCCGAGCTTCTAGCCACTTCTTGCCAAGAAGTACGTCTTGCCGAATTCGGCAGGACGTATTTCCTTGCAGGTTCCCGCTTGAGATCCTTCAGCCGTGCTTCTCAGGGTGCGGCTAGCGCCAGCCGCCGGTGTCTCCGCGATAGAGATCGTCACCGGAGAAGAGCAACTTCACGGTCTTGAGCAGGATCTTCGCGTCGAGGCGGGCGCTGCGGTTGTCGACGTACCAGACGTCCAGATCGATGCGCTCGCTCCAAGGCAGGGCCGCGCGGCCGTTGACCTGTGCCCACCCGGTGATCCCCGGCTTGACCTCGAGCCTGCGCAGCTGATGCTCGTTGTACTTCTCCACCTGGCTGCGCACGGTCGGGCGCGGGCCGATGATGCTCATGTCACCGACGAGCACGTTGATCAGGTTCGGCAGTTCGTCGATCGAGAAGCGTCGCAGCAGCGCACCCGACTTCAAGATGCGCGGGTCGTCCTCGTCGACCGCAAGGCCCGCACCGATGCGCTCGGCGTTCTTGACCATCGTCCGCAGCTTCCAGAGCCTGAAGTCGCGACCGTCCTTGCCGACGCGTGCCTGGCGAAAGAACGGTGAGCCGGGCGACTCGACCACGATCCAGACGATCGCGGCCAGCAGCAGCGGGCTCGTCAACAGCAACGCGACTGCGGAAACGACTATGTCGAACGCCCTGCGCATGGCCGTGGATTATCGCGGATGGCTTTTGATAGCACATGCTATATTTTTGTGGTGCATATCCACGCGGTGCTGAGCGACAACCTTGAAGAGGCTTCCAAGCAGGCTGACGCCCTGCGCGAGCAGGCACGCAGCTTGATGATCGAGGCCGTCGCAGATGCCCACCAGGCCGGGATGACCCAGCGTGAGATCGCGGCCAAGCTCAATCGGAGCCAGCCGGAAGTTTCGCGGCTATTGGGGTTGGCGCCGCCGCGATTCAAGGCGAAGAGCCCTCTCGGACAGCTCTTGGTCGAGCGCCGCCGCGAGCTCTTGGATGCCCTTGAGTCGCGGGGCGCATCGAACGTACGGGTATTTGGATCCGTCGCTCGAGGCGACGATACGGAGGAAAGCGACATCGATCTGCTCGTGGATATACCAACCAGTTTCGGACTGTTCGCCCTCGGCGGTTTGGCGCATACCGCGACGACAATCCTTGGCCGAGAAACCGACGTGATCCCTGCTCGAAGCCTGCGCGCCGACGTTCGAGGTTCGGCCATTCAGGACGCGGTTCCACTGTGAGTCGAACGATTCAAGAGCGAGCAGCAATCGCGCTTGGGCATATCGATCGGCTTCAGCGACACCTCACTCGCGGGGGGATGGACGACGAGCTGGTTTTCGATGCAGTGTCGATGAGGCTTTCGGCTGCCATAGAGGAGCTTTCCGGAATTGACGAGTCGACTTTGCTCGACCGGTTTGGAGACACGTGGTTTGAAATCAAGGCAACGCGAAACGTGATCGCCCACAACTACACGGATATCGATGCGCCCCAGCTCGAATCGACCGTCGCGAACGAATTGTCCGGGTTTGTCTCGCTTCTCGTCGCGATGCGCGACGCGTAGCTGACTACCGCGTCCCCTCGGGCGGCGTCCACCCCTCGTCGAGGATCTGCTCGGTCCCCTTGCGTAGATAGTCGAACAGGCCGAGCACGATCGCGGCGTTGGTCAGCACGTAGTAGCGCGCCACCAAGAAGGGCCGCAGCCTGACGATCGGCGCCAGCAGCGCCACCGCGATCAACGCGAGCTGGAGGATCAAGAGCGCCAGATAGAGCGTCGAGCCGGCCGCAAGCAGCGCGCTCGTGACCAGCGCCGCCAGATGCAGGAACGGTGCTTTGTAGCGAAGCACGCGGTGCGAGAGCATCATCCAGCCGTAGACAAGCCCGTACCCGCGCGGATCGAGCATCCCGCCTCCGAGCACGATCGGCCAGGCGAAGCTCATCATCCGGCGCTTGCGCCGAAACTCGCCACCGATGCTCGGGACCATCGTCTCGCTGGCGCGAGCAGCCGGGGCATCGATCGCGCGGCCGCCGAGCTTGACGACGTTGAACGGCAGGGTCAGATCGTGGCCCGTCACGGGCGCGATCTGCTTGTAGACCTGCGGATTGACCGCGTAGATCGCACCGTTGCCCGCGGTCACCGAGCGCAGCGCCGACTCGCGCGCGCGCACCCACATCTCGTAGCGCCAGTAGAGGCCTTCCTGGTTGTCGCCGGCCTCGTTGACGAACTCCACGCGGCCGCAGACGTAGTCGACGCCCGGCTCTTCAAATGCGTCGATCAATCGTCTCAGCGCATCCGGCTCCCACATCGTGTTGGCATCCGAGAAGGCGATGATCTGACCGCGAGCCTGCTCGACGGCGGCATTCTGGGCCGCCATCTTGCCGCCGTGCGGCAGCTCGAGCACGAGATCCGCGCCTGCCGCGCGGGCAAGCTGCGGTGTCGCGTCCGGAGAGCCGTCGCAGGCGACGATGATCTGCAGCCGCTCGCGCGGGTAGTCGAGCGCGAGTGCGTTCTTGACCTTCGCCGCGATCACGGACTCTTCGGCGTAAGCGGCGATGACCAAAGTGACGTCGAAGTACTCGTCCTCGCTCATACGCGCCGGGGCCGGAGCCGGGCGCGAGAAGACCGCGAGCAGCGCCGGGTAGCCGACCTGCGCGTAGACGAGCAGGCCGGCGCAGAGCCAGAAGATGATTTCGAGCGCGGTGCTCACGAGCGCGAATTATCGCGCGTTCGGCGCGAGCGACTCGTAGAGCTCGATCGTGCGGTCCGCGATCTGGCTCCAGGCGAACTCGCCGGACGCAAGCTGCCGCGCGGCGCTCGCGAGGCGTTCGCGCTCGCCAGCGTCGCCGAGCAGATGCGTAAGTCCGCGCGCGATCGCTGCAAGATCGTCGGGCTCGACCGCAAGTGCCGCTCCATGATCTCCAGCGATCTCGGTGAATCCGCCCACGCTGGTGAGCAGTAGCGGCTTTCCGAATGCCAGCGCCGTGAAGAGCACGCCCGACTGATCGATCTGCCTGTACGGCAGGGCCACTACATCGGCGCGCTCGAAGTATGCGCCGAGTTCGTCGTCGCCGACAAAGCGTTCGATCCAGCGCACGCGGTCAGCGATCCCAAGGTCGCGCGCCAGCGACTTGAGCGGCGCTGTGTCCATGCGCGCGGCTCCGACCAGCCAGAGTTCCGCGTCGGGATCGGCGGCGGCAAAGCCCTCGAGCATCAGGTCGATCCCCTTGTATGGGCGCATCAGGCCGAACTGCAGGACGACTGGCCGCTGCACAGTTGCCAACTCCGGCGGGAGCGGTTGTGCTCCGGGGACATCGACCAGATGCTCGAACACCCCATGCGGGATCACGTGGACCTTTTCGGCGGGCACGTCCAGCACACCAGTCAGTACGCCCTTGCCGTGCCGGCTGTGCACGACGACAGCGTCGACGGCGTTGTAGGTCTTTGAGAGCGCACCAAGCTGGCCCGGACGGGGCTCGCGGGGGATCACATCGTGAGCGGTCAGCACCTTCGGTCCGCGTGGCAGCAGGTGGCGATCAATCGCCTGGATCGGCAGCCACTGGAAGTGTGTGACGTCGACCGCAGGCAGCCGCCGCAGCCGCAGCATGTCGATCGGATGCTGCGCGAGTTTGACCGGCAGCGATCCGCCGGCGCGATAGAAGTGGTCGCGCAGCGTGTAGCCCTCAGCCGCCGGGCGCGGCCCGTGGCGAAACTCGGAGGTGACCAGCTCCACATCTGCTCCCGCGGCCGCAAGCGCCGCGCACAGGGCGTGGTCATACGGGGGCGTGTAAGCGGGCGGATCGACTACTCGGACGCGCATCGGTTGGTGATTATCGCCGCTCCCGCGCTTGGGTACGCTCGCGCTGGTGAACGAGCGGGCTCTTGACCTCTCCTATTGCATCGTCAACACGAACGGCGGCGAACTGCTGGGGCGGTGCCTTGACGCGATCGATCGGCACACACCGCAAGGGCTGACGTACGAGACCCTGCTGCTCGACAACGCCTCCGACGACGGCTCGCCGCAGTTCGCCGAAGGGCGCGACAAGTTGCGACTGATCGAGCTGACGGAGCGCACCGGCAAGGCGGCCAATGACTCGGCGCTTCTGCGCGAGGCGCGCGGAGAGTTCGCGTTGTTGCTCAACGAGGATTCGGAGATCACGGAGGGCGCGGTTGCCGAGTTGATCGCCGCACTGGAGGCCGATCCTGAAGCCGCAGCCGCGGGCGCGCTGCTGATGAACGGCGACGGCGTGCCCCAGCCTTGCGCATGGCGATTCACGAGCGTCGCGACCGCGCTCGCCGGTGCCCTCTGGCTGCACCGCGTGGTCACCGTGCAGAGCGGGGGCAGCGCGACTCGCCGCGTCGACTGGGCGCAGTCGGCGGCGCTGCTGCTGCGAACAGAACGCGCCAATGCGATCGGCAACCTCGACGAGGACTTCTTCGTCTACGGCGACGAGGTCGACCTCTGCAAACGTCTGGCCGACTCAGGCGGACACACGCTCTACGTTCCCTCCGCGCGTGTCTACCACCGTGAGGGCCTCTCGCACGGTGATTCCGCAAAACGGCGAATCGTCGAGTTTCATCGCGGGCGCAACCTGTACATGAAGAAGCACCACGGCAGGCTGCAGGCAGCGATCGTTCGCGTTCTGGTCAGCATCACTTACGTCGAACGCGCACTCGCCGCGACGGTCGCCCGAAGGCACGAACCACGCCGCTTCCTCTGGCACGCCCGCGCGGCGATCGATCCGTCCTGGGGCGAGGGGCTACGCGAGTCCGCGGCAGCCTGGAACGCCGCGAACCAAGCTTGACGGGCCAATTGACGGAGCTGAAGGCGACCGGCTCCGCGGCTACTTGAAGAACTTGCTTCCGGCCGGCACCGTGTAGTCGTACCGGAAAGCCGTGCCGTCGCTGTTCGTGACCTCAAAGGTGAAGGTGACGTTCTTCTTCTGGCACTTCTTCAGCTTCTTGCCCTTGAGGCCACCGCAGAAGGTCTTGAACGGCAAAGCCAGCGCGCTGTTCTTGGTGGCGATCGAGAAGCTGCGTGTGCCCTCGGGGAAGGCCGCCTTGAATTGCAGACGGTTGCTCGAGAACTTGAACGCGTCCGACTGGAGCTTCTTGGTTCCGGCCTTTCCGGTCAGGTTCTTGAGGTTCTTCTTGGTCGCCTTCTTCTTCTTGTTGTAGGTGACAAGCTTCTTGTTGACCTTCGTCCCCTTCGGGTAGGTCACGCGCACCGACTTGATCGTCTTGCAGTTCTCGCCGGAGGTCATCGAGAGCGATGTTGTCGCCTTCTTGTTGCCCTTCTTCTTGATGCCCTTGGTCGAAATCTTGACCGAGGGGTTCAGGCACTGGCGCTGCTGCTCGGCGCAGAAGCCGTCGATGCCGATGATCGGGCTGGCAAGACTCACCTGCTGGCCGCTGTGGCTGGTGAAGTTCGTGCTTGCCGAACCGCACACACCGTTGCTGCGCAGCATCACGAGTCCATTTGGTCCACCGGCGATGTTCATCGTCAGATCAGTGAAGATCAGGTCCGGGAGATTCTGGAAGGTGCTCTGCACCTGGTTGAACTGCGCGCCGACGAAGCGGTTTGCGCCGCGAATCTGCAGGTTGATCGGCGCTGGGATGTCCATCAACAGGTCCGGCAGCGAGGACCCGGAGATGCTGCGGGCCATGTAGACATTGCCCTCAACCGGGGTCGTCAAGAGCGGTGTGTTGACCGAGACGGTTCCGATTTTGGCGGTGTTCGGGCAAGCGCGCGCGGCCGCCTGATCGGCGGTGCAGGCCTGTGCGATTCCAGCGACGTTGATCGTCAGGGCCGTCGGCAGCACGACGGTCGTGCCCGACAGCGTCGAGTCACCGATATTGCTGCCCATCTTGATCGTCCAGGCCGGCGGGTCGCCGACTCCGCCGCCGTGGGCCGTGAAGGTGAGCGCCGGCGTGAACGCACGGACCGGGCAACCGGTTGCCTGGTATGGCATGTCCTTCGAATACGTTGCCGCCGGCGATCCCCACGAGCTCATGCTGGCCGTGATCTGCTGCGCTTTGCAGTCAGAAGCGTTGAAGAGGAACGGCTTGCTCGTGCTCTGCGCGGTGCCCAGCATGCTCACTTCCATGCGGCTCATGTGCGTCGGCACGCCCTTGAAGAGTCGAGGCACGTCCTGGAAGTCGACGTCGATGCCGTGGTCGCTCTCGCGGATCTGCACGCGACCCTGCGTGATGTAGTCACCCAGGTCGTAGTCACCGGCGACCGCCGGAACCTTGATCGACATTCCGGCGATGTCGCCGCCCACGCCCTCGGTCAGGTAGATCGAGCCGCTCATCGGCAGGATCTGTCCGAACTGACCGATCGAGACCTGCACGTCGCCGACCTTGCTGGCCGACGAGCAGTTGCCGGCGTTGGCGGTGGCGACCGCGCACTGCGGAACCGCGGCGGCGCTACCGAGGAATCCTGCCGGCAGGTGCATCGTCACGCGGCGAATGTCCTGCTCGCCGTCGGCGCGAGTGAACTCAGTCGAGAAGTTCGGGTGGGCACCCGACTGCGTGGTGCTGATCGTGTAACTCGAGTCGGGGGCAAAGCCCTTGGCGGTGCCTGCGAGCACGCTGACGGGCGTCGTCGAGCTCTTGCTCACCGGCGCCTGGCTTGGGCCGTCAGACCAAGCGCTCATCGAGGCGCCAGCCGCGACAGTCAGCGGACTGGTAGTGCTCGGGTTCTCCGGGTTGAGCAACAGGGGCTTGATGCCCGAACCTGCGTCAACCCCGGTCAGGTCGACTTCCATGTCGTCAAACGGAATGTCCGGCAGGTCCTTGAACTCGGTGACGAGTTCACCCTCGTTCACGCCGCTCTCGGCCACGATTGCCGTGCCGCGGATCGTGATCGTCGTCTTACCGGTCATCTGGATCGCCAGCTTGTAGCGGTTGCCCGCGGAATTGCCCGGGGTCAGCAGGTAGACCGAGCCCCACAGTGAGTGCAGGTCTGGATTGACGCTGTTCGGATCGGCCACGTTCTTCGGCAGCAGCGACGTGTCAAGCCACGCGGTGCCGATCCGCGACTTCGCCGGGCAGCTCTTGGTCGAGAGCTGCGTGTCGTTGCAGGTTTCAGAACCATCGGCGGCCGCTGCGCTCAGACGGAAGCCCGGGAGGCTCAGCGCCATGTCCTTCATGCCGGCCTGCGTCGCGGCGTCGCCCTGCGAGACCTTGACGCGCAGTTTCGTCGGAGCCTCAGGCACGCGGTCAAGCGGCTGTGAGTTGTAGGACTCGTCGTTGTAGTTCTCAATCTCAATGCTGTTGTCATTCAGGTTCAGGCTCTCGCAGCCGGTGAACGGCCCGACCGAACCGGTCAGATCCGCCGGTGCGCCGCTGGTGAAATTGACCGTCGCCTTGATGTCGAGAGCGCCCGAGCAGTTGCGCGGATTGGACATGAACGGCTTGTCGTCGGCGGTCGTCAGCGTGCCCTGCTTGGCCATGCCGTAGAGCTTCACGTGCATCGCGCTGATGCGCACCGGGATGCCCTCGAAGCGCTGCGGCATGTCGCCGGTCTGCGCCCACAGGAAGTAGTCGTCGGGGTCGATGTTGACCTCGATCGGTACGACGACGCGACCAAGATCAAACGGGCCGACGACGACATGCGAAGCGAAGGCGAGCTTGGCCGGATGGTCGGCGTCGGCGACGACGTTGTAGATCTCGCCAGGCAACGTGAAGGCGTCCTCGCCGCTGCCGATGCCGATCTCGACCTCGCCGACCTGGGTGGCGGGGTCGCAGTTGCCGACCTGAGCGTGCGCGGCATCGTCGAGGCAAGTGGGCGCGGCGTCAGCAGAGCCGACGAGGCCCTTGGGCAGCTCGAACTTGGCATTCAGGATGCTGCGGTTGCCGTCCGGACGCGTGAGGTTCATCGTCACATCGGAATGCACACCGACGGCCAGCGAGTCGACGCTCGCGGAGAGTCCGAGAGCACCCTCAGGCCCATTGCAGTTGTTCACCGTGATCGTGTCGGCGGCCTCGACCGCCGGGTCTGTGTCACGGCTCCACGGAACCAGCTGGGCGCGAACCACGTGACTGCCGCAGGTCTCCGGGTTGGTCAGCAGCGCGTGCTTGCCGGAGCCGGTCGTGTTGAACTCGACGAGCAGATTGGAGAACTGCAGGTCGGGCAGGTTGTCGAATTCGGCGATCACCTGGCCGTTGCCCTGGTTCACCGAGCCCAGGCCGTCGGCCAGATCGCTCGATCCGTTGACGGTCGCGCGGCCGTGCACAACCAGGCTGCTGCCCGGCAGGCTCACGTAGATGCCGATGCGGTAACGATTTGCCGATCCCGTTCCCGGTGTCTCAAGGAAGACGGTTCCGGTGCGCTGCGTCGGCAGCAACGGCGTGTCGAGCTTGACCGTGCCGATGCGGCTGTTGTCCGGGCAATCGGCCCCGCCGGCGTCGACGTCTGCCGGGTCGCAGGCCATCTCCTGGCCGCCATCGGCAAGATTCCCGATGCCGGGGTTGATGTTCATGCCGACCGGCAGCAGCGTGCGGATTGACTTCGTCGAGCTTGATGAGCCTGCGAAAGCGAACCCGAGGTCAAGACCGACCGGCTTGCCGGCGCGGCCGTCCGGCTTGAGGTCGACGGAGAGGCTCGGGTTGTACGGCGCGACGTTGCAGCTGTCGGTCGTGTAGCTGTCGGTGCCGTCGTGCGTTGCGCCCTCGGTGGAGGTCATGTGCGCCGTGACCGTGTGCGTGTTGCAGCGGCTCGGGTTGATCATGAATGGGTTGCCGTTGACGGTGCCGTCGAGCTTGATCTGCATCTGGCGCACGCGCACCGGGATGCCCTCGTAACGGCTCGGCAGCGTGGTGTGCGTGAGGATGCGCAGCGTACTTGCGGTGTTGCCGACGATCTCGGTGGTGACCGGGACGCTCAGCTTGCCGAGGTTGTAAGGACCGACATTCACGCCGAGTACAGCGGCGAGCCGCGCGGGCTCGTCGTCGCTGGACGTCTCGACGTTGTAGATGCCGCCAGAGAGCGGGAGCGTCTCGTCGCCCGTGCCGACGCGCGTGGTCACGTCGCCCACACGCGAAGTCTCGGCGCAAGCGGCAAGATTTGCGTCGTCGAGGTCGCAGCGCGGCGTGGCAACAGTGTTGGCGACGAGTCCGGCCGGCAGCTCAATGTCAAGCTGCTCGAGCTGCTGCGTCTTGTCCTGACGGGTGATGTCGATCGTCATGTCGGGGTTGCCGGCGGCCTTCGTGTCTGAGAACGACGCGTTGAACGTCGGTGCGAAGGGCTCGGCGTTCGGGGCCGGGCACGGGGCGCCCTGACCGTCATAGGAGGTGACGAACGATGCGACCGGCTCAGCGGCGACGCTGCCGCTTGTCGGCATGATCGAGGCGCTGACGTTCTGCGCGCCGCAGGTCTCCGGGTTCGTCAGTAGCGAGCGCTCGCCGGTGTCAAAGGCGACTGTCATGTTCGTGAAGCCCAGGTCCGGGATGTCATCGAACGTCGCAGTCATCTGTCCTGTTGCCGATGCGTCGGTAGAACCGATTCCGTTGACCAGGTCGGTCGAGCCATCTACGTCGACACTGCCGCGGACAATGAGCTTCTGACCAGGGACATTGACCACGATCGCCATGAGGTAGCGCGTGGCGGCGGTGCCACCGGGCGTCTCGAGGTAGACCTTGCCGGTCTGCGTTCCAGGCAGCAGCGGCGTCGTCAGCGAGACCGAACCGATCTGCGCGCTGTCGCAGCCGGAGAGATCGCCAGCGTCGATCGAGGCAGTCGGGCAGGTCGACATCGTCGTGCCGAAGCCGTTGCCGAAAGCCGGGTTGATCGTCATGCCCTCGGGCAGTTCGGTCGCGATGCTGCCGAAGGTCTGGTTGTCTGCGTCGGACGTGACGCCGAGCGTGAAGTTCGTCGGTAGGGCGGTCTCGGACGGGTCGACCGAGGCCATGATTGACGGCGCTGTGGCAAAGCCGGCAGCACAATTGTCGATCGTGAAGGAGTCGGTCAGCGCCTCCTCTGCGCCGTCCTGGCCCTCGAGCTCAGCCGTGACGTCATGACTGCCGCACTTGCTCGGGTTGACGACGAAGCGATTGCCCGAGATCTCGCCATACATCGTCATGTCGATCGTGCGCATCTGGATTGCGACGCCCTCGAAGCGAGTCGGGACATCGGTCACGGCGTCGATCCCGTAGCGGCGCTGCGGGTTTGCGTCGTTGCCGGAGCGGATCTTGGTCGAGACCGGAATCACCAGCTTGCCTAGGTCGTAAGGACCGACCTGGACGTCGACCGTCGCGGACAAGCGAGCCGGCTCGTCGGAGTTGGGTGCGACGTTGAAGATTTCGCCGCTCATCGCCAACGGGTCGCCGCCGGCGCCGACGGTCGTCGAGAGCTCGCCGATCTTGCTGCCGGCGGCACAATCGCCTGCCGCAGCGTCGACCTGCGAGCACTGGGTCACGGCTGTCGTGTTGGCGACCAGACCGACCGGCAGACCGAGCGTCAGCTTCGAGAGCCGTTGGTCCTTTGCCCCGGCCGCGACTTTGAAGTTGAGATCCGGGCTTGCGGCCTGGGTGTGGTCGCTCACGTCGGCCTCGAAGGTCGGCGCGAACGTGTTGTCGCAGCCGGTGCTGACGGCGTCGCTGTCCGTGCGCGTGACCGCCGCGTCTTCTGGCTGCTGGCCATCGGCGATGCTCCACGGGGTCAGCTGTGCGCTGGAGGTGAAGGTTCCACAGGCCTTCGGACTCGTGAGCATCGCGTGGTCACCTGAGTCGAACGTGACTTCGAGCGCGCTGAACTGGAGATCCGGCAGGTTGTCGAAGACCGCACTGACCTGGCCGGTGCCGCCGCCGACGCCGCTACCGGTGCCGTTGACCTGCGCCTGGCCGTGGACGATCAGGTCGGGGCCCGGCAGGTCGATCACGATCGCCAGCTTGTAACGGGTGGACGGAGTGTTGCCCGGGGTTTCGAGGTAGACGTGGCCGGTGCGCTGGGTCGGCAGCAGCGGCGTGTCGAGCTTGACGACGCCGACCTGGCTGCTCGCCGGGCAGGCGCTGCCACCGGCGTCGATGTCGGCCGTGCTGCAAGCCGCAAGCGCGTTGGCACCGCCGCGGTTTGCGACGCCCGGGTTGATCTCAAAGCCCTCCGGCAGCGTCGTGGTGACCGAACGCACGGAGCTGGAGTTGCCCGGGACCAGCACCTTGAAGCTGAAGCCCGTCGGGATGCCGGCCTCGGCTGTCGGAATGCTCGTCTCGATCGACGGGTTGAAGTTGGCGGGGCAGCCGTTGGTCGCGAAGTCGAAGCTGCCGTTCTTCACGGTGCCTTCGCTCGAGATCATCTCGGCGCCGATCGTGTGCGTGCCGCACCTGCTCGGGTTGATCATGAACGGCTTGCCGCCGACGGTGCCGGCCAGCTTGATCTCCATCTGGCGCAGACGGATCGGAACGCCTTCGTAGCGCTTGGGCACGGTTGTCTGGGTGTCGATCGAGAGGTCGCTCGGCGCGGCGCCCGTGACGATTTCGGTGGTCACCGGGATGCTGAGCTTGCCCAGGTTGTACGGGCCGACGACAACGTCGAAGACGACGGCGAATCGCGCCGGCTCGCTGTCCAGGTCCACCGGCACGACGTTGTGCAGCTTGCCGCTCATCGTCAGCAGGTCGCTACCCGTGCCGATCTGCGTGCTGACCTCGCCGACAATCGTGTCTGCATCGCAGTCGCCGGTCAGCGAGTCGCCCACCGGGCAGCGCGGAGTCTGGACGGTGTCGGCCACGAGCCCGGGCGGCAGCTGCAGGTTGAACTCGCGCAGCTGCTCGTTCTTGTCCTCGCGCGAGACGCGCAGCGTGACATCGGGGTTGTTGGACGCAAGCGTCGAGGAGAACTCACCACTGAAGACCGGGTCGAAGTCGCGCGCGGCCGGGCACGGAGCGCCCTGTCCATCCCAGGAGAGATCAAAGCTGTCAGTGGCCGTGGTCGAAGCGCCGCCGGACTGCGGCGAGAACTCGGCCGAAACCGTCTGCGTCCCACACTCGCTGGAGTTGGCCAGCAGCGCCTCAGGTCCGTTGTCGAAGGCGATGCGCATGTGCGAGAAGTTGAGATCGGGCAGTTCGTTGAAATCCGCCACGACGCGGCCAGTCGCGGATTCGTCGGTTGAACCCATGCCGTCGACCAAGTCGCTGCTGCCGTCGACTTCGGTGACACCGCGGACGATCACGTTGGTGCCCGGCAGGTCGACGACCACGGCGACCTTGTAGCGGTCACCGGCGGTCGTGCCCGGGGTCTCGAGGTAGACCTTGCCCTGGTGCGTGCCGGCTAGCAACGGAGTCTGCATCTCGGCGGTGCCGACGGCGCTCGCGGCCGGGCAGTTCGCGCCGCCCGCGTCGATCTCCGTCGTGCTGCAGGCGTCGACCTTGTTGCCGACGGCGGGGTTCAGAGTCATGCCCTCGGGCATCGTGGTCTTGATGCTGCCGATCGTCGGATTGTTGTCGGCCGTGTCGATGTCGAGCGTCATGCCGGTCGGCTTCTCGACCTCCGTCTCGACATCGCTGACGGTGACCGTCGGCGACGTGTCGAAGTCCAGCGGGCAGCCGGTGACGGCGTAGTCCTCGGCGTCGGTGACGGTCTTGCCCGAGGCACTGATCATCGTTGCCGAGATTGCGTCCGTCCCGGCGCTGCACTTGCTTGGGTTCTTGATGAAGCCGTTACCGCTGACGTTGCCCAGCATCTCCATCTGCATCTGACGGATGCGTACGAGGATGCCCTCGTACTTGGTCGGGATCTGAGCGTGGGCGTCGACTCCGTAGTCGCCCGGACGCAGCACGGTCGGGACCTGGATGCTGAGGTTGCCCAAGTTGTACGGGCCGACGACCACCGGCATGATCGCTGCGAGCCGCGCGGGCTCGTCGCTGTTGGGCTCGACGTTGTAGATCGATCCGGAAAGGTCGAGCGTCTCGCTGCCGGTGCCGAGCTTGGTCTGCACCGATCCGACGAGCGCGCCGGCGCCGCAGTCGGCTGCTGCCGCGTCGATCTGCGCACAGTGGTCAGTGGCGTCGGTGTCGGCGACGAGGCCAGCCGGCAGGTGCACGGTGAAGTCGCGCAGCTGTTGGTCCTTCGCACCGCTGTCCAGCGTCAGAGAAAGATCGGTGTTGGCACCGCTCATGTGGTCGGCGGCAGAGACTGAGAAGTCGGGCGCAAACGGCTGCTCGGCCGGGCAGGGATCGCCTGCGCCGTCAAAGCTCGTGCTGAAGCTCGAGTTCACCACCGCGCTCTCGCCGGCTCCTCCGGAGCTCGGCGTGAGCGTCGTCTCGACCGTGTGTGTGCCGCAGCTGTCCGGGTTGGTGAGCAGCGCGCGCGGGCCCGTGTCAAAGGCGATCGCCATGCGGCTGAAGCTGAGATCCGGAATCGCGTCGAAGTAAGCGGTCACCTGGCCGGTGCCCTCATCGATCGATCCCGTTCCGCCGCTGGCGCCAGAGGTCGAACCGTCGATCTCGACGCGGCCGTGGACGACGATCTGCTTGCCCGGCAGGTCGAGCACGATCGCCACGCGGTAGCGCGTCGTCGCGTCAGTGCCGAGCGGGTCTTCGAGGTAGACCGAGCCGGAGTAGGTGTCGCCGAGCAGCGGCGTCTCAAGTTCGACGTCTCCCTGGCGCGAGGCTGCCGGGCACGCACTCGGGTCGGAGTCGAGCGTCGCGGTGTCGCAAGTCGTGTCGTCGCCGTTGTTGCCGACGGCGGCGTTGACCGACATGCCGGCCGGGAGCTTCATCGCAATCTTGCCGATCGTCGGGTTCGATGCGGCGGAGTTGATCTCGACCGCGAGGCTGGTCGGGACGGTCGTCTCGCTCGGATCGACCGCGACGTCGACGGTCGGGGTGCTGGCAAAGCCAAGCGGGCATCCGGTCGTGGTGTAGCTCGACTGCTTGACGACAGTGTCGCTACCCGAGGCGCTGGTGATGCGTGCGCGAATTGCGTTGCTCTGGCACTTGCTCGGATTCTGCATGAACGGCTTGTCGTCGCTCGTGCTCACGGTTCCCTGGTCGGCGGTGCCGAAGAGCGTGATGTTGAGCTGCTTGATGCGCACGGCGATGCCCTCGTAGCGGACCGGCAGAGCCGTTGTCGTGTCGATTCCCGCATCTGCGCGCAGCGCCGTCTCGATCGGGATCGCGAGCTTGCCGAGGTCGAACGGACCGACCAGCACGTTGACCATCGCCGACAGACGGGCCGGCTCGTCGGCGTTTGGCAGCACGTTGAAGATGTCGCCGGAGAGTTGGAGGTCCTCCGTGCTGGTCGCGCCGTTTCCGAAACGCGTCGTGAATGAACCGACGCGGCTGCTGGCGGGGCAGGTGCCGGCGTCGGCGCTGGCCTGCGCGCAGCGGGTCGAGGCGACGGTGCTCGCGACCAGACCGACCGGCAGTTCAAGATCGAGATCGCGGATCGTCTCGGAGTTGTTGTTGGCGCGGCTGACCTGGAGGTTCAGATCCGGATGCGCGCCGCTGGCGGTGTTGGTGACGGACGCCGAGAAGCTCGGGTTGAAGAGCGCCGGCGTCGTGCCGCCGCTAGTGACGTAGGACGGAGCAAGATTGGCGTCGGCGCCGCCCGAGTGCGGGGTCACGTCGACGTCGAAGACCTGCGTGCCGCCCTGCGGCGGGTTGATCAACATCGGCCGGTTGGTGTTGAAGGTCACTGACAGATAGGTGAAGCCAAGGTCCGGGATCTCGTCGAACTCGGCGACGATCTTGCCGGGGCCGCTGTAGGACGTCGAGCCGGTTCCACCAGTGATGTCGGTCGAGCCTGTGACTGTGACCTTGCCGCGCACGACGAGGTCGGCGCCGGGTAGGTGCGCGACGATCGCGATGCGGAAGCGTGTGGCCGCTGTAGTCCCGGGAGTCTCGAGGTAGACGTCGCCTGCGTAGTCGTGCGCCGGGTCAAGCAGCTGCGTGCGCAGCGTCACGACGCCGATCTTTGAAGCCGTCGGGCAGGCAGCGCCGCCGGCGTCGATCGCAGAGGCCGAGCAGGCCGCAAGGCCAGAACCGAAGGCCGGGTTGATCTCCATGTCGTCCGGCATCTCGACGCGCAGCTTGCTGATCGTCGGGTTGTCGGCGTTGGAGGTGAGCGTGTAGTTGAGGTTTGCCGGGGCATTTCGGACGGGTGGCGACGCCGTGATCGTCATCGACGGGGCGGCTACCCACTCACGCGCGCATCCGTCGATCGTGAAGCCGAAAGAGTCGCTCGCCTGCTCGCCCAAATTGGAGGTGAAGTCGGCGTTGACCGTGCCCGGGCCACACTTGGAGGGCGCGACCATGAAGGTGCCGCCGCTCGGCGCGCCCTCGATCGTCATGGCGAGTTCGCGCACACGCACTGCGATTCCCTCGTAGCGCTCGGGCAGCGTCGCCGAAGCGGTGACGGTGAGATCGGAGTTCAGCTTGGTAGGGACATCGACCGTGAGGTTTCCAAGATCGAACGGACCGACGATCACCGGAACGATCGCCTGCAGGCGTGCCGGCTGGCCGGAGTCCGGCACGACGTTGACGATGTCGCCGGCGATCGAGAGCGTCTCGCCGCCCGAGCCGATCGTTGTCGTCGCCTCGCCAACCTTGCTGGCCGAGTCGCAGTTGCCAAGCGCCGCATCGCCCAGCGCGCACTGCGGCACGCCGGTGGTGCGGGCGACCAGACCCTCCGGAAGATGCAGATCGAAACTCTTGAGCTCGTTCATGCCGTCGGCGTTGGTGATGTCGAGATTCAGGTCCGGGTTGCCGCCGGTTGTGGTCGGCGACAGCGAGCCGGTGATCTCAGGCGCGAAGTCGTTCTGATCGCAGGTGCCGCCGGTGGTGCTCAGCGAACCAGTGCGCTGCTTGGCAGCCGAGCCGGCGTGCGGTGTCAGCTCTGCCTGGACCGTGAACGTCGAGCAGGTCTTCGGATTGACGAAGAGCTTCTTGGCGCCGTCAAAGTCGACCTGCAAACCGGAGAATCCGAGGTCGGGCAGACCTGGAAACTCTGCCGTCACCTGGCCGGTGCCTGTGTCCTTGCTGCCCAGGTCGTCAATCAGCTCGCTCGATCCATCGATCAGCGTGCCGCCGCGGACGATCAGGTCCTGGCCCGGCAGGTGGACAACCATCGCCAGGCGATAGCGGGTGGCCGCCTGGTTCCCGATCGACGGCTCGAGGAAGAGCTCGCCGTTCTGCGGGTCAGCGAGCAGCGGGGTCGTGAGCGTGACGCTCGCCAAACGCGAAGTGGCCGGGCAGTCGCCGCCGCCAGCGTTTACATCGCTCGGCTCACAAGCCAGCAGTCCGTCGCCAGCCCCCGGTGAAAGCTCGAAGCCCTCCGGGAAGATCATCTTCACGTTGCTGGTCGTCGAGCTGCCGTCCGGGACAGAGACATTCATGGCGAGATTTGTCGGTGCGCCCGCGGTATCCGGCGTGTTGGCGAAGGAGACGCTTGGGTTGTAGGCGGCGTCGACCGGCGCGCAGCCTGTGGTGGTGAAGGTCGAGTCGTCGGTGTTGGTGAGACCCGTAGCCGACTCCATCACTCCGCTGATCGTGTGCGTTGCGCAGCGGCTCGGGTTGACGATGAAGTTGTTGCTCCCCACCGTGCCGTGCAGGACCATGTCCATCTGGACGACCTTCACGTTGATGCCCTCGTAGCGCAGCGGGATCGTCGTGTCGGCGTCGACGCTCATGTCGGCGTTGAGCTTGGTCGTGACCGGGATGCTCAGCTTGCCGAGATCGAACGGTCCGACAAGTACTGGAACCACCGCCTGCATGCGTGCAGGCTCGTTGGAATCGGGCTCGACGTTGTAGATCTTGCCGCCGGAGAGGTCAACGGTGTCTGAGGTGGAGCCGATCTTTGTCGAGAACTCACCGACGGCCTGGCCTGCGAGGCAGTTTCCGTTGGCAGCGTCGCTCTGGCTGCAGCGCGTGGTGGCGGTGGTGTTGGCGACCAAGCCGACCGGCAGCTTGATCTTGAGCTTGCGCAGTTGTTCCTGCTGGTTTGGCGCGTTGACGACACGCAGGGTCAGGTCCGGGTGGCCGGCCGACTGACCGTTGCTCGGAGTGGCGGTGAAGGTCGGGTTGAAGGAGCTGACGCAGCCCGTCGGCGTGTAGCTGTCCGTCGAGGAGGACTTGGTGGCGACCGAGTTCGGTGTGAACTCCCCGCTGAACTCATGGGCAGTGCATGTCGTCGGGTTCACGACCATCGCCTTGGAGCCCGCGTTGAAGTCGAGGCGTAGCTGGGTGAACGCGAGATCCGGGATGTTGTCGAAGTCGGCCTTCAGCTGACCGGTGCCCTGGTCGACAGAGCCGGTCGCGCCGGAGGGGATCGTCGTCGTGCCGTTGATGCTGATCGCGCCGCGCACGATCAGCTTGCGCCCCGGCAGGTCGAGGATCAGGGCGACGCGGTAACGGTCGTCCTTGGTCAGGCCCGGCGACTCGAGGTACATCTTGCCCTGCGGCGCGCTCGAGAGCAGCGGCGTCGTCAGGGTGACGTCGGCGATCGTCGTGCGGCCGGTGCAGTCGCCAGCGTTGATGCTGGCCGTCGGGCAAGGGTCAAGCGCCTTACCGAAGGCCGGGTTGATCTCAAGTCCCTCGGGGAAAGTGAACTCGGTCCGCTTGATCGAGGGGTTGCCCTCGGCGGAGTTGATGTCGATCCGCAGGCCGACCGGCGATCCTGCTTGGGTCGTCGACGGCTCGACGTCGATCGTCGGAGCGGATGAGAACGCTGCGCAGCCGGTCGTGCTGAAGTTGAATGAGCCGGTCGCCGACTGGGCGGACGGACCTTCGCTGGTCATCGTGGCCGCGACCGTGTTGCTCTGGCACTTGCTGGGGTTGACGGCGAACGGCTTGCCACCGACCTCGTCCTCGATCGTGATCGACATCGCGCGCATGTGCACGGCGATGCCCTCGTAGCGAGTCGGCAGCGTGGCGTGGGTGGTGACGCCCCAGTCGGAGCGCAGCTCGGCGGTGATCGGAATCGTCAGACGGCCGAGGTTGTACGGACCGACGATCACGTTGATACCGGCTGAGAGTCGGGCGGGCTCGCCGGACTGCGGCGCGACATTGAATAGATCGCCGTTGATCGTCAGGCCCTCCGCGCCGGTTCCGATCGTCGCCGAGACGTTTCCTACGTCGCTCGCGGAGCTGCAGTTGCCTTGCGCGGCGGCGGTGATGCTGCACAGCGGCACGTTGCCGGTCGAAGCGACCAGGCCGGTCGGCAGGTCGATGTCGAATCCGACCAGGCTGCGGTCCTTCGCCGGACGCTCAGCGGTGAGCGTGATGTCGGGATTGCCGGCAGAAGTCGCCGGGGTGACGCTTCCGCCGAAGGTCGGCGTGAAACCAGGCGCCGAACAGTCGCTGGTGGTCGTGTAGCTGTCACTTGAGAGCGCGTCGGCGCCGCCACCGTGCGGGGTGAAGGCGGCGTCGAACTGGGCCGTCGTGCAGCTGCGCGGGTTGGTGAAGAGTGCGCGGTTGCCGCTGTTGAAGACAACCGTCATGTTCGTGAAGCCAAGGTCCGGGATCGACACTGATGCCGACTCGCCATAGAAGACCGTGCGGATCTTGCCCGTGCCGGTGTTGACCGAACCGGTGCCGCTGGTTGGGATCGTGGTTGAGCCGTCGAGCGTGACGCGGCCGCGGACGATCAGGTCCTTGCCCGGCAGGTGGACGACGATCGCCACGCGGTAGCGGGTGTCCTTGTCGATGCCAAGCGGCTGCTCAAGGAAGACGTGGCCGGACTGCTGAACGGGGAGCAGCGGTGTGTCCAGCGTGACTGTTCCAAGGTTTGCCGTGGTGGCCAGACAGTCGGCGCCGCCGGCGTCGATCTGCGTAGTCGAACAAGTTGCGAGGTTGTTGCCGGCCGCGGGGTTCAGCTCCATGCCGTCGGGCATGTCGATCGCGATCTGCTTGAGCGTCGGATTCTTGATCGAGTTGGTGACCTGGAAGGTCAGGCCGGTCGGTGCTGCCGTCTCGGTTGTCGAGGGCGTGACATCGATCGCCGGCTTGGGAACCTGCGGCGTGTTCGGGAATTCACGCGGGCAGCCGGTGATCGTGATGTTCTTCGAGGCGTTGACGACAGTGCCGCCCAGTGAAGTGAACTTCGCGGCGATCGCCGTCGTCTGGCACTCGCTCGGGTTGATCATGAACGGCTTGTCGTCTGAGCTGTCCCCTGGCGTACCCTGGTCGGCAATTCCCTTGACGACGAGACCCATCGAGCGAAGCCGCACGTCGATGCCCTCGTAGCGGTATGGCAGCTGCACCTGCGTGGTGATGCCGTAGTCACTGCGCATCGTCGTGATCACCGGGATCGAGAGCTTGCCCAAGTTGAACGGTCCGACTACGACATTCAGGATCGCCTGAAGGCGGGCCGGCTGGTTGTTGTTGTCGGGGACAACGTTGTGCAGTTTCCCGCTGAGTGAGAGAGTTTCGGCGGAGTTGCCGATCGTCGTTGTGACATCGCCGACCACCGTGTTGGCGGCGCAGTTGCCGGCCAGCGCGTTGACCTGGCTGCAGCGCGGAGTCGACACGGTGTCGGCGACCAAACCGGTCGGCAGATCCATGTCGAAGTTGCGCAGTTGCGGCGACTTGCCGGGATTCGTGACTGACAGAGTTAGATCTGCGTTTGCGCCCGACGCCGAGCTGGAAAGGCTCGCGTCAAAAGTCGGCGCAAAGGTCGGGGCGCAATTGCTCGCCGTGGTGGTGAACGTGCTGTCGGCGTTGACGGTCTGCGGCGAGATCGTCGTTCCGGTGTTGGGCGAGATGTAGCCCTTGGTCGTCTGCGTGCCGCAGGTCGGCGGGTTGACGAGCAGCGCGCGAGCGCCCGAGTAGAGCGAAAGGTTCATCGACGAGAACGGCAGGTCGATCAGGTTGTCGAATTCGGCGGTGACCACTCCGGTGCCGCTGTCGACAGATCCGGTCGAGCCGGTGATATCGCTGGAGCCGTTGATCAGCGTCTTGCCGCGAATGATCAGCTTCTGGCCCGGCAGCTGGATGATCACGGCGAGGCGGAAGCGGTTGGCCGCGCCGCTGCCGGGCTCCTCGAGGTAGACGAAGCCGTTGTAGGTGCCAGTGAGCAGCGGCGTCGTGATCTGCACGGTGCCGCGCTCGGAGGCTGCCGGGCAGCCGCTGCCGCCGGCATCGATCAGCGCCGACGAGCAGACCGCGTTGTTGCCGTCGTTGCCGACCGCTGGGTTGACCGACATGCCCTGCGGGAAGTCGATCTTGATCGTCTTGATCGACGGGTTGAAGCTGGCCTGCGTGCCGTTGGTGAGGTTGATGCCAACGCCCGTCGGAGACTCGGTGTCAGTCGTCGTTGGCGTCACCTGCAGTGTTGGCAGGGTCGAACCCGGGAAAGCGATCGCGCAGCCAGTCGTGTTGAAGCTGGCCGACGGCGAGGGCGACGCCTGCGTGTTGTCTGCGGCCCAGACATCAACCGTCGTCGTGTTGGTCTGGCACTTGCTCGGGTTGGTCATGAACGGCTTGTCGTCGGTGGTCGACGGCGTGCCCTGATCTGCGGTTGCGTTCATCGTCACGCTGAGCTTGCGGTAGCGCAGCTGAATGCCCTCGTAGCGCTGCGGCAATTGGACATCGGCGTCGAGGCCGAAGTCAGCCGAACGAAGCGCCACGCTGACCGGCAGGCTCATCTTGCCGAGGTTGAACGGCCCAAGGTTGACGGGAACGATGGCGGTCAGGCGTGCGGGCTCGTTTCCGTCCGCGGTAGTTGTGTTGTGCAGCTTGCCGCCGGAGACCGTCGCAACGGCTGCGCCGGAGCCGATCTCGACGGACACCCCGCCGACGACGCTCGCGTCGGTGCAGTTGCCGGCTTCGGAGTTGGCGATCGAACAGGTCGGCGCAGATGCCGGCGCGCCCGTGAGACCGGTCGGCAGGTGGAAGAGCACGCGCTTCAAGTTCTTGTGGAAGTCCGGGCGCGTGATCGCCATCGTCACGTTCGAATGCGCGTTGGCCGTCGTGTCCGGAATCGTCTGCGTGTAGGTCGGTGCGAAAGATTGAGAGGCGCAACCGGTCGTGGTGAATCCCTGCGCATTGTTCGTGTACGGCGTACCGGTGGCCGACGAGTTGGACGCGTCGACGCGGATCTGGAAGTTGTTTGCGCTGCAGGTCTCGGGCGTGACGAACAGCGGCACCGTGCTGTTGAACGACAGGCGCATCCAGTTGTAGGCGACGTCCGGCAGGCCGTTGAAGTCAGCTTCGATCTGACCCGGCTGCAGCGACTGGCCCGTGGAGGCAGTGGCGCCGGCTGTTTCGCTCGTGCTGCCAAGACCCGCGGTCGGCCCGTTGGTTGAGCCGGCGACACGGGCGCCGCCACGCACGATCTGCATGCCGCCCGGCATCGCCAGGTAGAGCACGAAGCGGTAGCGATTGTCCTTGTCTGCGCCCTGCTGTTCGAGGTACATCGAACCGGAAACCTGCGTGGGCAGCAACGGGGTGTCGACGAGCACGTCGCCGATCTTGCTTGTCGCGTAGCTGGTACCGCAGGTGTCCGTGTCGGCATTGGCGTTTGCGATGTCGGCATTGATTGCAGAGGTCGGGCAAGCCGCGACCGAACTCGCAAAGCCTGGGTTCATCTCCATCCCGGCGGGGAAGACGATCCGCACGCGATTGATCGTCGACTGCTGGACTGTCGATGTGGTGACGCCCGATGCGGTCTGCGGGACATTCACCTGCACCTGCATTCCGGTCGGAGTCGCCGGCGCGGTTCCGAGATTGCTGATCGCAACGGTCGGCGTAAAGCTCTGGGCCGCACAACCGGTCGTCACGGACGATGCAGGCGCGTTCGGGTTGACGTTGCGGACGATCGTCGAAGGCCCGGTCGCTGGCGCCATACCGAACGAAGTGAACGTCCCCTGAAACTGCAGGCTCGCGCCGCACTTGGAGGGGTTCTGCAGGAACGGCTTGTCATCGGTCGTGGTCGGGGTGCCCTGATCGATGATGCCCTTGAGCTTGAGCTTGATCCCGCGGTAGAGCACGGGGATGCCCTTGATCGACTGCTGCAGATCCAGCGTCTCGGAGATCAGCGCGAACTTGTCGGCGTTCGCGAGGCGCATGTAGGAGTAGTTGGTGACCGATCCGAGATCGAACGGACCGACTACCGCCGGCGTGATGATCGCCAGCTTGGCGATGTAATCGGTCAGCTCGTCGCCGGTGCGCTCCATGATGTAGACGTCGCCGTTGAGCGTGATCGGCAGAGATCCGGCACCGGTCTTCACTTCGACTGTGCCGACCTTCGAGTCATTGCCGCAGTTGCGCGCGAGGACATTGGCGACCGAGCATTGTGTGGTGACGGCCTTGATCGATCCGCCGAAGCCGTCGGGCAGACGAAAGACGAGATCCTTGAGGTTGTCGCGACGGTCGGGTCGGTCGACGTTGAGATCAAGGTCGGGGTGCTTGCCGACCTCGGTCGTGCTCAGGGTGACGTCGAAAGTCGGATCGAAGGCCGCAAAGTCACATGCGCCGTTGGTGCCGGCGGTGACCGTCATCGTCTTGTCCTGGTTGACAATCGCCTGGTTCGAGTAGGTCCACGGTGTGAGTCCGACGCTCGCGGTGTAGCTGCCGCAGACCTGCGGGTTCATCAGCATCTGCTGCTGCGAGTTCGGACTGCTCACCGGGTTGCTGACGGGGTTCCCGTTCTCGTCGAAACCGACACCGGCTGAAGCCGTGTCGAAGTCCATCGTGAACTTCGAGTAATTGAACTGCGGCAGACCGCTCGTGTAGGGCGTGACGTTCTTGATCGACACGACGACCTGGCCGGTAGCTGCGTTGACGATCGCCTCGCCTTCAAACTTGACGGCAAGGCCGCCTCGCTTGGCGAACACGTACAGCCGGTAGCGCCCGTCGTCCGTGTCCGTGCCCTGCGGTTGGCCTAGATAGAGCTTGCCGACGAGATCGCCAGTGATTTCGGGTGCGGCGACTGCGACCGTACCGATCTCGCTGCTGGTTGGACAGGTTGGATTCTGCTCGCTGATCTGGAACGTCGCCGTTGGCGCGATCGGCATTCGGAACTGCGCTTCGGTACAGCCAACGCTGCCCAAGCGCTCGGCCACCGACGGGTTGATCTTGAAGCCGACCGGCAACGTCAGCGCGAACTCCTTCGCATACGAGGGTTGAAGGCTGTTGTTCGTGACGACGGGATTGTCGAGCACCGCTTTCAGGCCGACCGGGGCACCGGCCGCGGTGGTGCTCTGCGTCAGAGTGAAGCTGGGGTTGTAGTTCGCGATCCCCGAACAAGAGGCGTTCTGGCTCGATGAGGCGGACTTGAAGTCGGCTCCCACGGCCGGTGGCGCGTAGGTGCCGTCAGCGAAATTGACTCCGGTCGGATAGAGATCGACGTCCGCGTTGCTGTTGGAGCTGGCGTTCTTCGGGTAGGCGCGGCTGTAGACCTTCGACACCCACGACGAGCAGCGCACCGGGTTGGTCAGGAACGGCTTGGTGCTAGGCGAAGGAGCCATCCCGTTGATCGTCTGCGACATCGCCTTGAGCGTGATGTCGTTGTTGAGAAGCGGGTCCTTGGCCGGGAGGTTGTCGATCACCTCGATGCGCAGGCCTGCGTCGTCAGGGCGCAGACTGATCTTTGCGGTGAGTTCGATGTTGATCGTCAAGTTGATGACGAAGAGGATCGAGCAGGTTCCGCGCAGGTGGATGCCGAGGTAGGTGGGCACCTCGGGGTTCGCGCTGGGCTTGTTCTTGAGCAGGAAGATTCCGTTCGAGGAATCGTTCAGCGAGACGTCGCCGCAGACGCCGGATACTCCGGAGGTGCCTGCGGTGGCGGAGACGGTGCCCACCTTCGAAGTCGACGGACAGTTCGAGTAGTCCGGGCTTCCGCCACTTGGCGTCCCGTCGGCGTTCATCGTCGGATAGGTCTTGTCGCAACGGTTGTTCGGCAGCACCGCGTTGGGATCGCCGAGCATTCCCGTCGGGAAGTCGATCACGAGGCGCTTGGCGTCGTCATCATTCGTCGATGTGAAGCCGATCGTCTGCGTGACGTTCGGGTGGCCGCCGGCGGTTGAGGTCGAGTAGCTGGCGCTGAGCGTCGGGGTAACGGTTGCCGAGGCGGATTGAACGAGCAGGCCGGTGAGGACGAGCGCGGCGGCGAATGCGGCCAGAAAGATCAGGCGGAGGTGGGCACCGAAGTCGGCACCTCCCTGTGCTGCGCTTGCTCCATCCGCGACAGATCCCTCACGCGCATGGAGCGCCAACGCGCATCCATCACCACCTGCAGTCGATTCCATTCGTCCCCGCTTCAATTTTTCTCATCTGCACAGCCCGCAATGCCGGGCAAAATCCGTTACTTGGTAGATGTCGGCCTCCTAAACCGAATCCTTGAACGCGCTGTTACTCAGTTGCACGCACACCTACACATCGGTCGGTCGCAGTCGGCTACTGGCCCCCCTCCGTGGTGGCCGGACGTACGACGGACTCTGATGTGAGAACACCACGTTAATGCCGTCGATGCGGCTTGAACAAGAGGAAAACTGCGTATTCGCGCGGTCCGCGATCAGGCGATCAGCGAGGCGATCAACTCGCGCAGCTCGGCCGCGGGGGGGCGCCCGTTGTCGAGCACTGTGTACCTGCCGGGGCGCGTCGCCGGACCGTAGGCGACGATCTCTGTCAGTCGCGCCGGCGAGAGGCCGAATCCGGTCAGTGCCGCGCGCATTCCGACTGACTCAAGTTCGCCGCGCACGCGGCCAACGTCGCCGCCCTGGAGGGCGGTTGCAACGAGTGTTCCGAAGGCCACCTGTTCGCCGTGCGGCGCGGTGCCAGGCTCGAGCGCGTCGAGCGCGTGGCTGATCAGGTGCTCCGAACCAGAGCACGGGCGCGACGAGCCGGCGATCTCCATTGCGAGTCCTGACAGCACCAGGCCGTCGAGCAGGCGCTGGGCGAGTTCGTGGGTGAGGTTGCCGGCCGAGAGCGGTGAGAGATCGAGCCCCTCAACGAGCAGATGCGCGCAGGCGGCCAGCAGCGCGGCGAAGTCGTCGATTTCTTCCTCGCCGGCACTTGCTGCAAGGCGCCAGTCGACCAGGGCTGTTCGATTGGAGAGCAGATCGCCGACTCCGGCGCGCGCGAACGCGATCGGCGCCGAGCTGAGCGTCTCGAGGTCGGCGATCACCGCGGCGGGCAGTGCCGAGCGCTCGCTGACTACGTGACCGGGCCCCTCCGAGATCACCGAGATTGGCGAGGCGATGCCGTCGGCCGAGAGCTGGGTCGGGATCACGACGACTGGGAGCGCGGCCGCGAGCGCGGCCGACTTGGCGACATCGATCGGCCTGCCCCCGCCGATCGCGACGATCGCGTCGTGGCCGGCTGCGAGTTCGGCCAGGCGCGCCACCTCGCTGCGGGTGTTGTCGGCGACAGTTGTGCGCTCGGCGCCGTCGATCTGGAGGTCGTTGCAGACGGCCACCGACTGCGAGCTGCCCGACACGAGAAGCGGATTCCTCGAGCCGAGCTTCGCCAGCACCTCGGTGAGTTCGGCTGAGAGTGCCTCGCCTCCGACGACGCTGCGCAAGAAGTGCGGCAGCTCGATCTGCCGTTTGGCATTGAGCGCCTCGACCAGATGATCGAGTCCGTCAGACATGGCTCTCCTGGTTGTCGATAGCGGGGGCGATCGTTTCTCGCGCGCGGAGCAGATCGTCGTGGTCGTCGATCTCGACCCATTTGAGTCCGCCGATGCGCTCAAGCCTGACCGGGCGTTCGCGGCCGAGGGCCTCGATCGCGTCTTCGTAGTAGACCTGGGTGTTGCCGGCGTCGATGAACTCCTGGAGGATCTCGGCCAGGCGCGGGCCGTCCTGCGGGTCGACTCGCGTCAGCCCGATGTATTCACCGACGGCGGCGTCGAGCGCGAGTGACTTGTGCAGGCGGTCGAGCGCGCCATCCTTTTCGGTCGCCTTCATCGATTCCTCGTCGACGGCCAGCTCGTCGTCCACCAAGATCGCCGTGCCTTGGGTTGCCGCCAGGCGCGGTGCGAGTTCCGGCTCGAAGAGCAGGTCGCAGTTGACGATCACGCAGCCCTGCTTGACGATCTCGCGCGCCTGCCAGAGCGAGGTGATGTTGTTCTCGCTCTCCCAGCGCTCGTTGAAGACTTGCTCGACGTCGTATTCGTCGAACGCGCCCGCGGCGTGGCCGGTGACCGCATAGATGTGCTCAAACCCCGCGGCGCGCAGGTACTCGAGCGAGCGATCGGCCAGCGGACGGCCGCCGACTTCAACCATCGCCTTGGGCTGCTCGGCCGTCAGCTCACCCAGCCGGGAGCCGCGACCTGCGGCCAAATAGATCACGGGCAGCTGCGCCATCACCCCGCGAACCCTACCCCCACCCCCCAAAAACCCGCAATTTCCATACAACCTTTGGCACTAGGTGCCAAAGGTTGGTCGCAATTTGCGGGTGTGGCCTCGCACTTGGTGTGAGGCCAGGGTCGGTATTTGCTGGGTTTTGGGTGGGTAGGGTGCGCTTGATGGATCCAGGGATTTCACGTCGCAACTTGCCGCGGATCGCGGAGCTTTCCGTGATTTGCGGCGGCGAGGGTACGGCGGGGCGCGATGAGCCGCGTGACCTGCGGCGGATTTATGCGCGCGGCGTGCGCAAGCTTTCAATCCGCATCACCCGCGTGCTGCTGCCGACCGGAATCAGCGCCAACCAGACCACCGTCTTCGGCATCCTCGTTGGGATCGCGGGCGGCCTGCTGCTGGCGGTCAACGAGTACTGGGCGCAGATCCTTGCGATCGTGCTGATGCAGCTGGCCTTCGTGCTCGACTTCTGCGACGGCGAGATCGCGCGCTTCGAACGTCAGATCGAGGGCAAGAGTTCGGGCGCTGGCGGCGCCTACCTCGACTGGGTCGGGCACTACTACATGCCTGCGGCGATCACCGCTGGTCTCACCTGGGGCGTCTTCCGCGAAACCGGCGACTGGTGGTGGCCGGCGCTCGGCCTGATCGTGATCCTCTCGCTGGTGCGCGTGCCCTACAGCGCGCGCGACCACATCATGTGGGGCGTCTACCGCGACAAGCCCGAGCTGCGCGATTCGGAGCCGATGGTGCGGGCGGCGCTCGCGCGCATGGGCGGCGACCCGGAAGCGCTCAACCTCGAAGCGCAAGGCGCCGAAGCGATGGCCGGCGGCAAGGGGCGCGGTCTGCTCTGGAGCCGCTACACGAACCTCGGCCAGCTGATCGTCTTCCCCGGCTTCATCAATCTCGTCGCCGCCGCCAGCGTGATCGACATGTTGATCTCGGCGTTCTCAGCGCCGGGCACCTCGCCGGTCTCGAGCGTCTGGGCGCGCGGCGCGCTGCTGGCCCTACTCGGGGCCGTGCACCTCTTGCATCAGCTCCGGGCGATCGCCCAGGGATTTCGAGTCACGCGCGCGCTGGAGTAGCGAGCGCACGTCGCGGATCTGCGCGAGCTCTGCCCGGCTGAAGAAGCCGGTCGCGAGCAGCAACAGGGGATAGAAGCCCGACCAGAGGATCCGCTCGATCACGGCCAGCGTGCCGTACTCGGCCAGCACATACTCGCCGGAGATCGCCACCACTGAGGCGACCGCGACGATCTGCGTGACACGCCGCCACTCAACAATCAGACCGAGCGTCTGGCGCGCGCGCACGTACATCAGCCCGAGCAACACAAGGTAGGCAGCGACCAGCGCAATTCCGGCGCCGACGATGTCGTAGTCGGGGATCAGCAGCAGACCGACGATCACGTTGACCACGAGCCCGGCCGCGGCAACGGGGAAGAGCGATCCGGTCTTGCCCATCCGCGCGACCGCCGAGACGAGCACGAGGTATGCGCCGTAGAAGACAACCCCGGTGGCAACCAGCGGCACGACCTTGTGCGCCTCGTAGAAGCTCGGCTGGCTGGTGAGCAGCCGCACCAGCGGCCCGGCGAGCAGCGTCAGTCCGGTCACGACGCCGCCGGTGATCAGCAGGTAATAGGTCAGCACCCGCCCGTAGACAACCTTCGCTTCGGCGTCCGACTTGATCGAGTACGCCAGCGGCGGCCAGGCAAGCTGGAACGCGCGCACGAAGATCGTCACGCCCTGCGCCAGTTTGTAGGCGATCGAATAGACACCCGCGGCAGCAAGTCCGGCCGCGCGCGAGGCGGGGATGTTGATCAGCAGAATCCGGTCGACCCAGTTGAGCGCGTAGAGCGAGATCTCGCCCGGCACCGTGGGCAACCCAAAGCGCAGCATCGGCGAGGCAAGCGGCACGCCGGGTTTGGCGATCCGCCCGGCCGAGATGTGCACCACGAACAAAGTGACCACGATGATCGCCGTGCCGATCGCGTTGCCAAGGACAAGCCCCTGCGCGCCCTCATCGCGACCGATCACGAGGTAGAGCGTCAGGCCGACCGTGATCACGACGTTGCTGACCGTGGCCAGCGCGTAGGCCCCCGCCTTCTCATCCACCCGGAAGAGCGCAAGCAGCAGCTCATAGAAAGTGGAGAACCAGAACCAGACGATCCCGACGCTGACCAGCGTCTGCGCGCCGGGCACGTCGCGCAGCAGCACTGTCGCAAGCACCCCGGAGAACGCGAAACAGATCGCAACGCCAAGCGTGGTCGTGGCGAGCAGTCCCCAGAAGGCGGTACGCGTGACCTGGCGCGGGTCGTAGTCGTCGGTCAGGTAGTAGAAGCGCAGGAACGCCTCGATCGCGCCGAGGCGAAAGAAGATGCTCAGCACGATCACGGTGGTGGCGATGATCTCTGCCTGGCCGAAGCCCTCCGGCGCGACGTACTTCGTGTAGATCGGCAGCGTGAAAAGCGCGATCAGCTTGGCCAGCACGCTCGAGGCCGTGTAGGCCGTGCCGGTCTTGGCCAGGCGTCGCAGATAGCCGATCACGCCGGCTGCTCCGCCGCTGAGTCGTCGTCCGACGAATCCGAGCCGACGCGCGGGATCGCCGCAAGCGAAACGGCGCAGCCGAGCAGCACCCAGGTCAGCGGGTCCTCAAGGAAAGCCGCGTAGGCCAGCGTGTGCACGAAGATCGCCGTGAACGCCGCAGCCACCGCGACGCGCGCAACCAGACCCGGCCGGCCATGTGGGCCGTCCTCTTGCTTCACGCGTCGGAAGACCGCGCCAAAGCCTGCATACAGCAACAGCAGAAAGGCGGCAAGACCGACGATGCCTTGCTCGGACGCCACGGTCAGCGGCGCGGTGTGCGACTTGGTTGTGACCGCCGGGCCGTAGGCCGTGTGCTTGGCGAGCTTGTTTGCCCGATACGCACTTGAGAAGTCGCCCGACCCCTGACCGAAGATCGGCTTCTGCGACCAGAGCGTCAATCCGCCCGTCACCAAATCGAAGCGTCCGCTGGTGGAGGTCTCAGCGCCCTTACTGCTGGTGAGGTCAACGCCAGTGACCGACGGGAAAGCCAGAGCGAAGACCATGCCCGCGAGCAGCACGCCGCCGGTCAGGTAGAGCACCGGGCGCGTCTTCCACCTCAGCGCGGCGAGCACGATCAAGCCGGCGAGCAGCGCCGCGATGCTCGATTGGCTGAGCGAAAGCACGAGCCCCGCCCAGAGCACCGCCAGAATGCCTGCCGCCCCGAACACGCGACGGGTCTTCTCCGTGTAGAGCATCACGGCGGTTACGACGAGCATCACCATCGCCAGGAACCGGCCGTAGATGTTCGGATCAAAGAAGAACGACTGCACGCGGAAGTAGGGGTCAAAGTCCGAGGGCTGCGCGCCGCCGATCGTGATCAGGTAGCGCCCGCGCGCGAACTCGACGAAGCCGCCGATCACCAGCACCAGCGCGACCGTCACCAGCGTGGCAACGCAGGCGCGCAGCAGGCGCGCGTCCCACTTCTGCCGCGCCGCGAGTCCATAGAGCAGCGCAAAGGGCGAATAGAAGAAACAGAAGTTCTGCGTGGCGACGTCGATGTCGTTGGCGTAAAGGCTCTGCAGCGCGTAGAGCGCGAGGTAGAGCACGATCGCGACATCGAGCAACTTCGGCGCGCGTGGCTCGGACACCGCGCGCCCGCGCCAGTGGTCCCAAGCGCGTGCGACGACCGCTCCGCCGATCACCAAGTAGAGCGGGAGGAGCAGCTTGACCGAGTCGCCGCCGATCTCGATCGGCACGCGGAAGGCGAGCGTTGCGAGCGCGGCCGGGATCACCGCCCGCGGCCAGCGCACGAACACAGCGGCCATCGCGGCAAGCACCGCAGCTCCGGCGAGCCCCGCCGCAACGATCACGGCAGGCGAGAGCGTCGGCAGGCTCGAAGTTTCGTCCCCCACGACCGAGCCCGCCAGCACCAGGGGGCTGAGCAGCAACACAAGCAGCCCGCTGATCCAGCGCAGGCGCTCAGTGGTCGAGAGCAGCCAGCCGGCAATCAGGACGGAAATCAGAACGAGTCCGAGCGACTCGACAGCGGGTGCAATCGCAAGCGGCGTCATCGCTTGAGCACCTCCAAGATCGCGGCGGTCGTCCAGGCGACGTTTGGCTGGGTGCCCGCGGCAAGTTCGGCACTCCATCCGCGGACACCGACGCGGATCACTTCACCCTTACCGAGCTTGTATCCGATCAGCGCGGGCGCACCGGCTTCGCGGCCGGCCGAGGTGAGAATCTGCGCGCCGCGCACGAGCTGGCGCGACTGCTCGAATCCGGTAAAGAGTCCGGTCGCCCCGCGCAGCAGTCCGAGTTCGTCCTTGAACGGCACAACTGGCGCCGGCGCCTCACTCACAAGATCGAAGGACTCGCCGAAGATGTTCCGCCCGCGCTGGTCCGTCGGTCCCGAGAGCTCGCCGGCGCCAAGTGAGACGGTGCGGCGAAAGGCGTCGAGCGAGAAGAAGGCGACCTTGCCGCCGCGTTCCACGAAGCGGCGCAGCTCGGTGCCGAGCGTCGCCGTGATCCAGCGTTCGTCTCCGGTGAAGAGGACTGCGTCGTGGCCGCGGAGCGCGGCGGCTGGATCTGCCGCCATCGCAGCGTCAGTTGTCGTCTGTGCGACCAGATCGCTCTGCGCGGTCTGGAGATACTCGGTCAGCGCGCCTTCTTCTGCGGCGAAGGCCGGCGGGCCGGATGCGCGCGCGAGGAAGCGGTCGAGCGGTACGCGCAGCTGCTTTCCGGGTGGCAGTGATTGGAAGGGATCGGGGAAGCCGTCGCCGTTGACATCAACAGGGTTTGTCGCCTGCCAGGCGATCGCCGGCTGCGCGATCAAGAGGCGCGCGCGACCACCCGAGATCGGCAGCGGTGTGTGCGCGACGCCCGGGTCGCCTGCCACCGGTTTGCGCGCCTTGATGCGGAGTTCGAAGAGACCGCTCCTGGTGCGGGGGATTTCGGCGCGCAGCGTTGCGCCGCGCTCGCGGCCGGATGCGAGCTTCTGCCCGCCGACCCGCGTGATGCTCCAGCTGTATCCGCCGGTGGGAGGCGCGACGCGGAAGCTCGCCTGCGTTCCGACCACGGCGGGGCGAGTTGGCGGGGCGATCTGCACGCCGGTCAGGGTGATTCCCGAAGCACCGCGCGTGCTTCCCTTCTTTGGCGGCGTCGCGGTGCTGCTCGATCCGACGTTGCCGGCAGCGTCGCACGCACGCGCGACGATCACATAGCTACCGATCGGTGCCGGCCGCGCGCGGCCCGAGCGCTTGACGCCCTGGCACTGGTTCGCCCAGCGGTCGAAGGAACCGACAGACTGCGTCCATTCTCCGGTGTCGCTCCCGCGGGTGCTCAAGAAGCTTGCGACCGGCTTTGTCGCGGTGCGCTGTCCGCGCACGCGGTAGACGAGGAACTCGGCGCGCAGGCCAGTGCCGGCGCCGCTGAACTTGACCGGGATCGACTTGCGTGAGCGCAGCACGGACACCGAGTGGCTGCCTAGGACCTCAGCGGAGATCGCGGGCGCGATGGTGTCGACGACGAAGAATTGGTCGGGCACAAAGGTGCGCCCGTTGTTGCGCAGCGTGATGCGCACGCGATAGGCGCCGTCGGGTACTGGTTGGCCGCGCTGACGATTGCCGTTGGCCCTCACCACGCCGCGAAAGCGGCCGTTCCAATAGAAGGTGTGCGGACCGGCGGCGAGCTTCTCGTCGTCGGCGAGCACGCGAACCGGCGAGCCGGCGCGATCGACGACCTCGACGGTCACGCGGTCGCTCTTTTTGATCCGAAAGCGCACGCGACCCTTCTCGCGCAGGCCATCGTCGTTCGGCGAGATGTAGCGCTTGAAGCTGACCGAGTAGACCAGCGGATCGGTGTTCTTCAGCCGCTGGGCCGCAAAGAACGCAAAGAACGTCGCGAGCACCAACAGCCCAAAGACAACTCGCGAAATCTGCGTCGCCCGGGTCACGCGGGAGAGGCTAACGGCGCAAGCCCGCTACTGCCGCAAAACAGCCGCAGAACAACAATCGCTGGCTCGGGCATCGTCGCACTGACGACGAAATCAGTCTGTCCAAAGGCCGTAGCGGTTTACGGCGTCGTAGGGGTCACGAACCGACCCCAAACGACAATCTCATACTCGATTCCGGCCTGTGTCCGGTTGGCCTCGATACATAGTCCGTCGTCTGCCGAACGCGAGGCGAGCATCAAGTCGCCGGCCGGCGTTACGAAGTACTCCAGCGCAGAGTCGAGCAACCTAGCGCTCGGCACGCGAAAGCCGACTACAACACCGTCTGAATAAGCGAACCAGCTCAGTACGTCCTCGTCCGACTGACTTCGCAGATCTCGGATTGCTTCGGCCACCGAGGCCCGCTGATCCTCAGACCATGTTCGGCGAGAATCGCCGCCATCACGCAGAATGGCCAAGTACTTGGGCCACACCTTCGCAAGTTCTGTTGCTGGCAACGCTTCGAACTCAGAAGCGTCGATTCCTATGCCTTCAAGCACGCTGACGGCACGTGCCTGAATCTTGCGCCGTTTCACCTCGGAGAGGTGACGCTCTAACTGTGACATCGAACCTACTTGCCTCCGACATGCCCGTGATTTCCCACGTCGTAGTACTTCGGGGGTCCGCCCGAATGGTGAGTGCTGTGCGGCTTCGGAACCCCGACGTGGACGCTGCCATCTGTATGTTCCACAACAATCTTGATCTTTCTATTCGAATCGAGATATTCCCACCATCTGCCGACCCGACTAGAACCACCTTGAGCAATCGGTGTCGCGGAGCGAGGAATACCACCAAGCTGCTTCGCCAAGCGCCGCTTCGCGGCTTGGCTTAAGACGCGCCCACCCTTAGCCGCCTTCCCAGCAATCGCAAGACCACGTACGCCACGCACTGGCGGAAGCAAGGACGCGAGTTCGAGAGCCGTCCTGTCGAAGTTCTCCGAAGACCCAAGCGAGCTCAGCAGCCCGATCGGCACGACGGATGCCTTCGAAAGCCAACTCGCGTTGGGATCGTTGGTGATCTCCGCGGCCCGCTCCTGCACAGCACTGGCTTTCTCATTGACGAACTTCTTGGCACTCTTCCAAGCGTCTGCCGCCGAGCGCCCATCCACGTCAACAAACCGGGCAGGGCCTGAGAGGCCATAGATGTAGGGCGTGCGTCGAGCAGGCTCGGCCGGCTCCCCGACAACCGGATCCACAGTCAGGAACGCCCCAACCTCAGCGTCGTAGTAACGAGCGCCGAGCTTCGTGATCCCTGAGTCCGGCATCGCAATCCGCCCAGCTGCGCCAAGGAAGCCGAAGCTCTTCTCATCCTCAATGTTGCCGGCCGGCGATGGCGCATCCGCCGCCGCGCCCCAGGGATCAAGCTCTGGCAGCTCCTCAAGCTGCCCCTGCTCGCCTAGCTCTGCGATCAGGCCTCCTGCGCCGTCGGCCACGGGATAGACCGGTGCCTGATCGTTTGTGCGCTGCTCAAGCAGCCCAGTTGGTCCGTAGCTCAAGCGCTCTGTTCTGGTCAGGGCTTTTGAGGCGGACACCAGATGCGTCCCGATGCGCACCGGTGAGTCTGAGAGGGCGTAGTTGTAGGTGCGGGTGAAGGGGCCTTGGGTTGTGTTTGTCAGGCGGCCTTGGGCGTCGTAGAGGTAGGTGTTTGCCGCGCCGCTTGGGCTGGTTCTACTTGTGAGCTGATCGAGCGAGTCCCAGGTGTAGGTCTCGGTGCCGACCGGAGAGGTTCTTGCCGTCCTTCGGCCTTGGGGGTCGTGGGCGTAGGTGACTCCGCCTGGGGAGGTGAGCAGCTGGCCCGGAAAGACTAGTCTGGCGACGATTTCAATCGCACTCTGTAGGCGCTAGAGGACTGAGATCGCTCAATTCAAGTCTCATCAAGGAGCGCATCAACCCACGGGGACATGAACCCCTCCTCAACGAAGAGTCCAGATTCGCTTACTTTCTCTACCGCCGATTGGCAAGGTAGATTCGAGCCGATATACATGTAGAGGTCGTACCCGACTGAAACAAGCATTTGGTCGTCGGGGGAAACGAGTAGCCAAGACCCGTCTCCTCGAAGCAACCGGCGGACAACCTCGCCGACCGTGTCGAGGGTGAACGACTGCCCGTCCTTGATTCCGTCCCCGCGCTCGTACTGTCTGACTTCGAGTCTGTCGACTTCGGCATCTCGCGCAAACGCGATTACCGCATTGACATACTCGTTCTCGGTGGCCAGGTATGTTGCTTCGTCGAGCACCACGCCATCAAATGCTTGTCCGATGTCGTAAATCGAGCACCACGGGGGGTCATCAAAAAACCCTCGGTCGTTACGCCCGCTCGGATCAAACCGAGTGACTCGCCACCAGAAATCTTTGTCTAGTTTTGCTAAGTCCGACAGCTCCACGCTAGTCCCCGATCCTCTTGGTCAAAGTCTCGTTGTAGGTCCCCATCCGCTTCTGTCTGTTCCCTAGGTCGCCGGGCGATTTGGCCATCTTCCAGGTTCCTCCGGAATGAATGTCCCGGTCTTGGGAGATATACAGTCTGCCCCTTTGGAACACGCGCTGACCGTGGCTAAATTGGTTGGTGGGAGAGAATCCAAGCCACTTCGCGAGATCCTTCGCCTGCGCATTCGTCAACTTTTGAGCTGGCCCGAGACCGCCCTTTCCACCCTTAACTCCATTCCCAGCACCGCCAAGCCCCCGGCCACCGCCGCCACGGCTGCCCACAATCGCGAGAACGGTCGAATCGAAGTTTTCACTGTTCGCTAGCGCAGCGAGCTCTGCAAGCTCCTTCGCGCCGCGGCGCAGCAGGCCGGGCACATTCGGATCGTTCGCCCATTTCCGGTATTGCTCTTCTGCGCGCCCAGCGTTCTCGGTGATCAGCTTCACCACCGGCTTCCCGGTAAGTAGATCTCCTAGCCCTGACCGGCGTTTGTTGTCCGTCATCGACCGCCCATCAACATCCACAAACCGCGCCGGATTGCTCCCCCCGTACAGATACGCCACCCGCCGCCCAGGCTCGGCAGGTTCCCCGACAACCGGATCAACACTCAAGAAGGCCCCAACCTCAGCGTCGTAGTAACGGGAGCCAAGCTTCGTCAGCTCAGAGCCCGGCATCTCAATCCGCCCAGCTGCGCCAAGGAAGCCGAAGCTCTTCTCGTCGGCGATGCTGGCGGCTGGCGATGGCGCGTCAACTGGCACACCCCAGGGATCAAGCTCAGGCAGCGCCTCCGCCTGCCCCTGTTCGGGTAGCTCAGCGATCAGGCTTCCAGTAGCGTCTGCCACGGGATAGACCGGTGACTGATCGTTTGTGCGTTGCTCCAGAAGACCTGTTGGGCCGTAGCTCAGGCGCTCGGTTCTGGTCAGGGCGTTTGAGGCGGAGACTAACCCCGTCCCGATGCGCACCGGCGAGTCTGAGAGGGCGTAGTTGTAGGTGCGGGTGAAGGGGCCTTGGGTTGTGTTTGTCAGGCGACCTTGGGCGTCGTAGAGGTAGGTGCTGGCCGCGCCGCTTGGGCT
>JAEYBE010000007.1 GCA_023404495.1 Actinomycetes bacterium
TGCCTTCTGGCGACACCGCGATCAACACCGGCGACGAAGTCATGTTGATTCTCAATCCCGGCCTGGAAGAGTCGATCACGCAGCTCTTCTCGGCGCCGGAAGAATCGTTCATCTAAGCGTCGCGAAGCGATGGCTGACCGCCACGTTGACCATCTCCTGATCGGCGGCGGACTTGCCTCCGCCAACTGCGCACGCCATCTGCGCGAGAACTCAGACGACTCGATCCTGCTCGTCGGCCGCGAACCGGAGCCGCCGTACAACCGTCCGGCACTGACGAAGGGCTATCTCGCCGCGACTGAAGATCGGGCGATGGACTATTTCCGGCCGGCTGAGTTCTGGGATGAACAGAACATCGAGCTGATGACGCGCATGAACGTGATGAAGCTCGACACCGAGGCCCACGAGGCCACGCTGATGAACAAGCAGGTCGTCAGCTTCGGAAAAGCGCTGGTGGCTACCGGCGCCAACGTCAACCTGCTGCACGTCGAGGGGATGGGGCAGGAGGGCATCCACTATCTACGCGCGTTCGGCAACAGCGATTCGATCCTCGAAGATCTCGATGCACTTGGGCGGCGCGTGACGCTGATCGGCGGCAGCTATATCGGCTGTGAGGTGGCGGCGACTCTCGCGCGACACGGCTGCGAGTGCCACATCGTGATGCTCGAGGAGCTTCCGCTGCAGCGCACGCTGGGCGACGACGTCGGTCGCTGGACGCAGCGACACCTGGAGCGCCTTGGCATCACGCTGCATCCGAATGAGAGTCTCGCGAGCTTCGACGGCGACGGGGAGCGCGTCACCGCCGTCGTCTGCGAATCTGGACTGTCGATCGAGACCGACGTCGCGGTGATCGGCGCGGGCGTACACCCGGAGACGATGCTCGCAAAGCAGGCAGGTCTCGAGATCGGCGAACGCGGCGGGATCCTGACTGACGACCGCTTGCGCAGTTCGGCGGCAGACGTCTTTGCCGCCGGCGACGTCGCCGAGTGGTTCTCTCCCTTCCATCAGCAGCACATCCGCGTCGAGCACTGGGACGTCGCCTTCAACCACGGTCGCACTGCCGCTCTGAACATGCTCGGCGGTGACCACGCGCATGACGTCGTGCCTTATTTCTGGTCCGACATGGCCGACGTGGAGATCGAGTCGGTCGGGCCGGCGTACGGCTGGGACCGCATCATTCTGCGCGGCTCGATCGAGGATCCCGCATTCAGCGTCTGGTACGTCCAGGGCTCGCGCGTGGCTCAGGTCGCCGCGGTCGGGCGCGCTCACGACATCGAAGTCGGCCGCAAGCTTCTCGCCGAACGTCGGGAGCTCTCTCGTGAGCAGCTCGACTCGATCGCGAACGTCGAGTTCGACGTCGCCTGCCTGGCCTGAATCGGGTACCTTGCGCGCAACTCGCCCGGCGAGCGGGTGTTCAAGGGCTGTCTGGCCGGACTCAAGGGGCACCCGTGGAACCGGCACCTGAACCCACTCTCTCATCGATGTTCTCAAGGCACGCCAAACCCATCCTGATCGCGGCCGCTCTCGCGCTGATTTTCGCTGCGCAGCCGGCCGCCGCGGCGCCGGTGCCGGCTGGCAACACGGGTTGGGTTTGGGCCAATCCGCTCCCGCAGGGCAATTCGCTCGATCGCATCGCCGAGTCGGGCGGACGCGTCTGGGCGGGCGGGGCGACCGGGACGCTGATGCGCTCAGACGACGGGGGAAACAGTTGGACGGCGATCCGCACTGGCTTGCTCGACGACATTCGCACGATCGAAGCGGTATCGCCGAATTCGGTCGTTTTTGGCAGTGGCTGCGCGCTGCGCCGGACAGATGACGGCGGGATCACGGTGCGCCGGCTCGCCTGGAGCGCCAGCGATGACAGCTGCGCGTCAAAGATCCAGACGGTGTCGTTCCCATCCGCGCTGACTGGCTACCTGCTGCTTGCCAACGGCGACATCTACATCACCAGCGACAGTGGCGAGAGCTGGAAGAAGCAGGGCGTCGCGCCGTACTCGGTGTCTGCCGGCGGCACCGACGCCGTGCGCGACATGCGCTTCGATTCACTCGGACGCGGTGTCTTGAGCGTCGGCACGAGGCTGCTGCACTCGGTCGACGCCGGCGCAAACTGGACACCGGTCTTGACCGCCTCCGCCGGGGCCGGCCTCTACAGCTTCTCCTTCGTGAGTGAAACCGTCGGGTTCGCCGCGGGCGACCATGGTCACTTTCTGAGCACGGTGGACGGCGGCGCGACGTGGGAGAACGTCGACAGCGACGGCTCGACGCTGTCCGAGAGTCTTGCTTCGCTCAGCTGCGTCGATGAAGAGTTCTGCGTTGCGGCCAATACGGCGGGCACCGCAATGCTGCGCACTGCTGACGGCGGCGCTCACTGGTCGGGCGTGTCCACTGGGGCCGACTCGGCGGCCGTTCTGCTTGCGGGCGGCAAGGGCGTTTCCGTCGGCAAGCGTGGAGCGATCGCGACGACGACGAATTCCGGCGCCACATGGAGCCTGCTCAACGCGCGGGCTGCGGGGCAATACAACGCCGTCCGCGTTCAGACGCGCCGCATTGCCACTGCGGTGGGCGAGAACGGGGCGATCGCGCGCAGCGATGACGCCGGCGCGAGCTGGCGTGCGACGCCGACGCCCGACACGAACTCGATGCTCGATGCTGTCGCGGTCGGGCAGGGGATGCTCGCAGTCGGCGCTGGCGGCGATGTCTGGTACACCGGCAACTCCGGTGGCCAGTGGACGAAGGTCCGCACGGGTTCCAGCGTCAAAACGCGGGCGCTGCTCGTCTGGAAGGGCGGCAGAACGGTGCTGGTCGGCCCGCGCGGCGTGCGGCTTTCGCAGCGCTGGGGTGCAAAGTCAAAGGCGGCGAAGGGCCCGATCTCGCGCCTCACGCTGAGCGACGCCGACATCGCAGGCTCGGCGGCCTTCGTCCACGGCGGGCGCTATCTCGCGATGACGCCGGACAAGGGCAAGACCTGGAGGCGCCTCCGCATGCCACGCGGAGCGACGGCGATCGCGCAGCTCGACATGCTGAATGCACGCAACGGTTACCTGCTGGACTCCACGGCCGAGCTCTACGCGACGACAGACGGCGCCAAGAGCTGGCGAAGGATCGAGACCACGGGTGCCAATTCGGCGGTATCGGTCGCGTTCGGAGATCGCAAGCGCGGTTACATCGGTGACGCGACCGGAAGGATTCTCGCCACCTCGGACGCGGGCGCAACCTGGTCGCGCCAATACCCGTTCTTTGATGCGACGGCGAGCTCGCCGGTTTTGATTGCTGCGTCCTCGCGCCTGGGAGCGCTCGCGCTGGTACGCGGCAGCGAGACGATCTTCAGCACGACCCGGGGCGGTCGCATCGGACGGGCCTCGGTGTTGCGGATAACGCCTTCGGCGAAACGCGTCCGCCGCGGAACGGTGGTCCCGGTGACCGGGCGCCTCACGCCGGCGACCGGCGTGGAACGCGTGGCGGTGCTTGCGCGCGTCGCCGGCGCGCGCGGCGGCACGCAGTGGGCGACACAGAACGTCACTGTCTCGGCGTCGGGGACGTTCACCACGAAGTGGAAGATCACCGCGTCGACGGTGTTCATCGCGCGTTGGTCTGGCGACGCCGGTCGTGACGGTGATGCGGCACCGATGAAGATGGTCAGGCTGCGCAGATAGCCCCGGTTTGCGAGCGCTCGCGGGTGGCTATCCTGTCCAACCGCAGCGGCGAACTCGCCAACGCATCGGTCGCAAGCGGCCTGCGATGCGGGATCGTCTAATGGTAGGACGCTCGGCTCTGGACCGAGAAGTCGGGGTTCGAGTCCCTGTCCCGCAGTCGGTGCGCATTCCGGTTCAATCCGGGAAGTGCACCGCAGCGGCAAGTTCAAGCCGCTCAAGGGTTGCGTATCCAAACCCGGCCAGGCGCCGTCGGCCTTCCAGACCGGCACAAGCGCCCGGTCGGGTGCAACTCGGTAGCAGCGGTCGGAAATCTCGGTAGCAGCAGCGAGGCGCGCTCGTGAGCCGCCTCGTGACGATCCTCGACGCGCTCACCGGTGGTCGCATCCCGCTGGACGTCTACAGCTGGCACGGCCCTGTCTCAACGTCGCTGGTGATCAACTGGCGCGGCCGGACCTTCCTCGTGCTCACGCGCTCCAAGAAGTGCCTGAAGGCCACCCTCTGGACTGAAGACCCGGGGGCCAACTGATGCGCCGGCCGCAGACACCGCGCCAGATCCTCGGAGTGCCCGACTCGGCAGCGTTCGTCGGCTCGCCCCAGTGGCACGAGATCCAGTACCGCCTCGCCGGGATTCGCTCGCTCAGAGCGCCGCTGGCGAAGCTCAGTCGCGCCACAATCGCCGCAGCTGAGCAGGCTGCTCGCGACATGGCGCCGGTGCTCGAGGCGCTCAAGCGCTTCGGAGGTGTCGCCTGATGTCGTGGAAGGCCACCAGCGCCGTGCGCGAGCACTCTCAGACGGTCGGCACCGCCCGCCTGGTGATGTTCCTGATCGCCGACTCAGCCAACGACGCCGGCTGGCACAGCTTCGACAAGCAGGAGGACCTCGCCAAGGGCGCCAACGCCTCCACACGCGCCGTAGAACGCGCGATCAAGTCAGCGATCGACCTGGGCGAACTTGAAGTCCACAGGCCGGACCGCTCTGGCCGTAATCAGTACTCGGTGATGCTCCCCGGCCTCGCCATCTTCGAGGACGAAGACGAGCGCAAAAGGCGCGACGAGCACTACGCAAATCTGAGCATCGGACGCGCAGAACGCACTCGCCAGAACCGCGCAAACCGGCAGGCGAACAGACGTTCCGAGGACCCGACGCTGGCGTCGGGTCCTAGTACACCACCACCCGACGCCAGCGTCGGGTCCCACCCGACGCCAGTGTCGGCTCCGGACCCGACGCCAGTGTCGGGTCACCACCCGACGCCAGCGTCGGGTCTTAAAGGAAACCCCAATACAAACCCCAATGAAACCCCAGAGAAAGAGCTCGCCCTCGCCGCCGAGGCCTTGTGGGATTGCTATCCGCATCTTCGACGTGACATCGACCCTGCTCGCACGCTCGACCATCTGAAGCTCCTGAGCGTCGACGACGTCGCTCGAATCGAACTCATGGCGAAGGCGCTCGCCGAGGACCTCGTCAGCGACGAGTGGGACGGCGGCCGCTTCGCTCCGAAGTTCAGCACTTGGCTCAAGAACCGGGTGTGGGATCGGCCACTCAAGCCGGTTGCGGAGATTCTCGAGCTCAATCCGCTGCGCGGTGTCGAAGTCAGCGATCCAGACCCCGAATTCCAGCGCCTCTTCTGCCGCGACGTCAGCGAGGACGTCTGGGAAATCTGGATCGCGAAGTTCTGGCACGGCCGCAAGGGAGACACCTACGTGCTCGGCGGCGACTCGCGCACATACAGCTGGGCCAGCCTCCGCTACCGCCGCGTCCTCGACGACATCGCCAAGCGCGCCGGCTACGCCGGCTGCGAACTGATCGAAGCCGCACCACCTCACCAATCCGACCAACAGGAGAACGCCGCATGACGTCCGTCGACCGCGCCTACTGCCCCACGTGCAACGAGATCCAGCTCAAGAGCGATCTCACACGTTGCGCATGGTGCGACACCGAACTCGTGACGCCTGAGCGGACTCGCAGTCGACGCCGCAAGTCGACCTCCAAGTGGACAGACCTCAAAGTCAATCAGTGCTACGAGGCCTACCTGCAAGGGCACAGCTGCAACCAGATCGCAGGGGTGATCTGGGAAACAATGGGCTTCGCCTCGCAGAACAGCTGCAGCAACTCGCTCTACGCCGAATTCAAAGCCGCCGGCTTTCCGATGCGCAGTCAGTCAGCAGTGACCGCGAGTCGCAATTTCAAACACGGTCGCGCGACCCGCGCTGGCCGGGAAGTGCCAGGCGGCGAGGGCGAATACAGGCGCTGGTTCAAGGAGACCCACGGTCGCTACAACCCGCCATGCCGCAAAGACGGGTGCAAGCACCACGCGGCCGGTGATTCGGAATGGTGCTGGAGTCACGATCCGGACCGCGCCGAGCAGCGCGCTGAGCTATGCGCTGCGATGCGAGCAAAGGGCACTCAGGTCTTTGTGCCGGGCGAGAACCACTACTTCGCGAAGCTCAATTCGCACGACGTCGCTGAGATCCGCGCTCGCCCTGACGCGCCGGTCAAAGAGCTTGCAGCCGAATACGACGTCAGCGAAGCGACGATCGTCAACGTCCGCAAGGGCAAGTCGTGGAAGTGCGAGCCGATGCCAGAGGCGGTTAGCGCATGAAGCGCCACGGCACAAGCCGCATCCTCACCCCGGCCCAGTACGGCGAACTCCTCGAGGAAGTCGCAGAGCGCGACGAGCGCTGCTGGTTCACCGACGTGATCCCTCACGCCTGCAGCGGAGAAGGCCAAGCCGCCCACCTCATCGAGCAGTCGCAGCTGAAGAAGCACTTCCCCTTTGGACTGATCTGGAAGACCGCCACCGTCTACGGCGCGGACGGCAGCAAGACCACGCGCGAGCTCTGGCTGCCTGCATCCCGCATCGAGACCCCGGGGGCCGCTCCACGAATCGATCTGACCAAGCTCGCCCGCGACGCTCGCAACGCGGTCTATGCCTGCAGCTTCATTCACAAGATCTTCGACGCCCGCACCTACCGCCACAAGCCGCTCGAGTTCCCGCGCTCACTGCTGGATCCCCGCTTCGAAGAGTTCGTCACCGAGTTCAACCTCGAACTCCTCGCCCACAAACGCTTCCCCGTCCACCTACCGGACGACTTCGACAACCCGCTCGGCATCGAAACCGAGCCAATCCAGGAGTACGCATGAACGACCAATTCACACCCGGCGGCGACGGGGCTTCGATCGAGGACAACGTCCACCCGATCGCCGATGCCAATAGGCCGATCAATCTCAACGCGCCACCTGCTCACGACCGCGCCCGTATCGCGGCGATCACCGTCTCGAGCGTCATCGCCGTCCTCGCATTCGCCCTGGTCCTCGGCGCATGGGCCTGGCAGGCCGGCGTGATCTGGGTCGGCTTCTGCGCCGCGGTTGCCGCGGCCGTGCTCATTGAGAACTGACCAACCCCGATGCCCGTGCTCTTCAAACGACAACACGCCTGGCAGATCAAAGAAGGCCGCAAGACGGTCCAGTTCTCGGCTACCCGCCCAAAGAACACCAAGATCGGCCGCGAGTACGCAGTCCAGATCAAGCCAGAGCGGCGCGGCGACAAGCCAGCTGCGCCGCTCTGCAGAGTCGTGCTGCGCTCCTGCCACACGATCCAACTGGGCGAAGTCGACGACGCCGAAGCCAGGCGAGCCGGCTACATGGACCTGGCGAGCTTCAAGTGCCGCTGGATCGAGCGCGGCCTCGAGTGGGATCCCAAGCGCACGATCTGGCGGTCGGAGTTCGCGCTGCGCGGGCCGGCGCTGACTGCGCGGGTGGCGGCATGAGCGACATCACCAACCACCAAGAGCGCCGCGTCGCGGTCCTGCGCAAGGAGCGCACAAGCCCACACCTTCTGCAGCACCAGCTCAACCACATCACGAAAGACGAACACGCCCAGCTGGGCCTTATCGCCGAGTTCGTGCTCGCCGGCTTCCTCAAGCCAGCACACCTCGACGGCGTCCACCGCTGGGAATGGACACCAGCCGCAAAGTTTGCACTCGACATCTTCGATCCCCGGAAAGGACGCCACGAGTGAACCGACCAGGCGAAAACAAACCACCCATGAGCTACGCACTCGAGTACGCAGACGAAGAGTCACGCTGCTGGGCCCACGGCGCCGAGAAGCACGGTCAAGACGACTGGAAGAGACCTGAGCTTCAAGCAAGCGAGTACCTCGACGCGATCGTCCGCCACGCTGAGCGCATCAAGGCCGGCGAGCTCATCGACCAGTCGAGCGGCCTGCCGCATGCAGCGCACATCGTGGTCGACGCGAAGATCTTCGGGGTGAAGACGCGCCGGAGTCGCTGGAGCGAGTTCGAGCGGTCGCTTTTGCGGTCCATCGAGCGCATCGGCCAGCGTTACCGCGCCTGTTTCGTTGACGTCAACTATCCGAAGCCAAAGCCCCATGACCAGTGAAGACGCTCACAGTCACCCACCACCAGTACCAGGAAGTCGCGAAGTTCGGCAGACCGCTGAAGGTCGAGAGGGAGCCCTCTAGGCGCACCCTCGAGAAGCGCTTCACGAACAACCCGAACGCCAAAGAGAAGCGACCGCCGATCGACCAACCGATGCAGGTCACGGACCTCACCACCGGCGAGATCATGGAGATCCGCAGAGTGGAGACCGGCTGCGGCATCCAAGTGAACGACCTGCGCGATCTCAAGTGGTGGGACGAAGACGCGGAGCGCGCCCGCGGAGGCGTAGTGGTGATCTGCACCGAGATCTCCAAAGACGCCGGCGGCGTCTACACGGTCACCTTCGAGCAGACCACCAAGAGCCGCGCAGTGCCGCTCGGTGCAGACACGCTGCTCGCGCCCGTCACCGGCTACACCGGTGATCCGACCTCCACAATCGACGATGAGGCATCCGCAATGTGGTCGCCGGAAGTTGCCGCGGCGATTGCAGACGAAGAGGAGGGCCGCAAGAGTCGAGCGAAGGTCAAGAGCGCAAGGGAACTGCATGCGATGAAAGAGCGCTTGGACCAACTTGACATCGAGAACCGGCACAAAGACCGCATCAAACGGGACATTCTCGGTGCTCTCAGATCGCTCTCAGGGTCTGAACGGGACGTCGATGCAGCGGCCTGACGAAAACAGCACTTTTCCGTCTGCGCGAGGGTGTTCACTATGGGGGTCGGAGAGGAGTTCACGCCGACGAAGCTCTATAGCCACGACGGTCGCAAATTTCGATCTAGCTGAAAGGGCGTAGGTCTTCGTGCGCCCTGATTCAGGATTCGACGGCAATAACACTCTCCGCTCGGAGCGTCTCATGCGAGACAAGCGACTCGCTCACCTCGGCTATCGCAGCTACGACGCCTACCTGGCAAGCACACAGTGGTCTGAGGCCAAGCAGCGCTACGGCGCATCCGAGCGGCCTCAGGCTTGCATCTGCGGTTCTACGAGCGGCCTCGCACTTCACCACCTCACGTACGAGCGGCTCGGCGAAGAACAGCCCAGGGATCTCCGGCTGCTCTGCTCGATCTGTCACGCCATGGTTCACGCGATCGAAGGAAGCTTCGGTCAGAAGGTGGATCCTGATTGGCTCGCGTCGAGAAAACCGAAATTGGGAAGCAAAGTCCAGCCTCTGCGGAGGGACATCGCGCTAGTTCTAATGGCGCCACTTCGCGAACGGGTCGACGGGCTTCGGAGCATCGCGCAATCGGTCGGGACCAAGCGCGTTGAGCAGGACATATCCCGCGCCATTCAACTACTCAAACCTGATTCGTCCGGACGGCCGTCGGCGAAGTCGGTTGAGGCTTGCTCAGAGAGGCTTTCTCGGCTCGCCGGACGCATCGTCGCGACGCAGGTGGCCCGCGAGGTGCCGGAGGTCAGGGCCGTCGGCCCGATTGACGATCGCGGATTCCGCACGATTCATGGTGCCATGGGGCGACCGCTCTTGAACGAGCCGCGTCTCACTCGCGACTAGCGAAACCTTGAGGTTCGACCGACCGGTCGAGCAGTACGCGGTCTGCAGACCCCGTACACCCGGGCCGCCCGGTGCCGGTGTTGCTTAGGCGCACCGGCCGCCGCGGCCCTCCGGCCTGCTGGCCCGAGCGTCAGTAGGTGAACTCCTGCATCGGAGGGATCATTCGTGGCCGCATCGACACGATCACGCTGGCAGCACTCGCTGCCGCTTTCCTCATCATCGCCTTCGCTCTCGGAGGCGCGCGCGTCGTCTTCGCCGCTGACTCGCCTACTGCGCCGACTGCGCAGAGGCCCTGCAAGACGGTAACGCCGAAGGTCTTCAATCGCTACGTCCGCAGGCTGGACCGCCTCGAGCGCCTAAACCCAGCGGACCTCAAGAACCTCAAACACCGCAGAGCCACTCGCAAGGTCTGCAAGCGCCCGCACTTCGAGAGGCTCAAGCGCAAGCTCAGGCGCATCTGCGCGCCCCATCACGTCGTCACCGGCCGCACCTCGAATTTCAACGACAGCACGACCGCATCGAGGATCTCAGCATCCAGGCATGAGGGCATCGCGATCAACACGGATCCGGGCCAAGGAACAAGCGGCTGGGACAATCCGCGCATCCGCAGCTGGATGGCGCGAGGCGCAAAGTTCAAGCTGACGCTCAAGGGCGTCTCGCGGATCACCAGGATCATCGACCTTGGTCCGCACCAAAGAACAGGCCGAGCGGTCGACCTTTCGTATCCGCTCGCAGCCGCAATGGGATTTCTCACCGGCTGGTCGTTTCCGACGGACTCGATCGGCTACGTGTATCGGTACCTCTACGGGTGCCGCTGAAACTTGGGGTCCGCCGCAAGGCGTCGACAGTCGCGCTCAGCCGTTCGAGGTGCGCCCCCGGAACATCGACGGCAGCGGCGGGCCTTACGGTTTCGGCCCTCCAAGGGCGGCTACCTGCCGCCGGCCGCGGAAAGGTGCGTTCGGCGAGGTGCAACTCGCTGGTTCAAGCCGGCCTGCCCCACCGGTACGCAGCAACGGGGCAACTCTTTCCTCAGCGGAGGTGGCGATGTCTGACGAGGCAGCAGTACTCGTGGCAATCATCCTCGCCATCTGCTGGGTGCTCGATCGCTTCGACGACTAGGAGGCCAGCTTGACGCAGATCTGGACTCCGATTGAGATCGAGACCGATCGATCAGGCAGGCTCTCGGCTCCGCTGGGCATCGGCGACGACGAGCTCCAGGCCGAAGCTTCGCCCTACCTACCGACCGCCGGCTATCACGCTTATGTCCTAGTGGGCACAACAGAGATCGTCAAGATCGCCGGCGGCGCGTCAAGCCCGTATGAAATTCTCGAGCGCGGACTCTTCGGCACGACCGAATCCGCACACCTGATCGCGTCCGACCTCAACGTTTTGGTCTTCCCGCTGACCGTGCGGGAGATCGCGCAGGAGGAGATCGCAGCCGCGGACCTCCCGAACTGGCGCGGCGCGTTCGTGCCCTACAACGAGGCCGAGCCGTATATGGCCGGCGACGTCGTCGAGTACGAGGGTTCGTCCTACATCTGCGTCCTTGACGACACGCTCGGCAATCCAGTTGACTACCTGGGCACGCGCTGGGAACTCTTCGCCGCTCGCGGCGAGGACGGCGACCAAGGTGACCAGGGCGACCCTGGTCCGATCGGTCCGGGCTTCACATGGCGCGGAACGTGGGTCGAACCCACCGGAGTCGGAGACGCCTACTTTCAGAATGAGCTCGTCGAGTTCGAGGGCGCGGCCTACGTCTGCGTAGGAGAAGGCGTCGAGGAGTTCGGCGGCGCCGTCTTCAGCGGTCCGGGCACGGAGCCTGATGAGTGGGATCTTGTGGCGGCCAAGGGCGACACTGGCGCCGCAGGACCCGACAACGTCCTTGACGGCTACGACGTCGACCTGTCAGGGGCGACGGACGGAGATTTCGTTCGGCTTGACTCCGGCGTCGTCGTGCCGATTACGCCGGCGGACCTTGGCGAGGCGATTGGCCTCGATGAGAAAGCAGACAAGACCGGCACCACTGAGCCAGTCTTTGAGGTTGCCAACGACGGAGCGACATCTGCGCGCGGCGCTGTTGGCGGTCCTGAGAACGGATTGCCTGGCGCGATCCGGATCAAGCGTTGGAACGGCAGCGCGTGGGTGGATGGATCGATCGCTGCGACGGAGATCGTTGGTACCGACATGGTGCTGTTTGACGGGGGCGAGGAGTTCTTGCAGATCGGCGACGGCGATCTGGGCGCGACGATCACCGTTGATCTAGACGACAATTCGACCTTGAATCTTTGGAAGATCGGCGACGAGGGCGACACCGACTTTCGCGGCACCATTCGCGTGCGCGAGCCTTCGGATGACGCTGACGCGGCGAGTAAGGCGTATGTTGACGCAGGACTCGATGAGAAGCTGGATCTTGCCGGCGGGTCACTTTCTGGTGAACTCGTGGCCGAAGGTGGCATCGACCTTGCTGGCGGATATCTGTATGACTCCACCGGCACACTCGGCATCGACGCTGACACGGTTTCTGCGCAGCAGGTATCCACACGCCTGCTGAATGGAGCAAGGCAAATCGTGCGAGATATGGAGTTCGTTGTTGACTCCAAAACGATCACGCTTTATCAGTCGCACAACGACTCACAAACCACCGTGACAATGAACGTCTTGGGGTCAGGCTCCAACATCCTCTCGGCTTTTGCCAACCTGTTTTTCCCCAAAGTCTTTGTGATCCGCAAGGGCCAGGCCGACGAGGAATACATCGTTTGCCCCGAGCCGCCCGTCAATGTCGCTAGTAATCGCTGGCAGTTTTCAAACGTGATGCGCGGCTACCCCCTGGCCGGCGGAACAGGGCAGTCGCACTCAAGCGGCGCGGCCATCAAAGAGACGGACAATTGGAACTACATGCATGGGTGGTGCATTCCGTTCTTTGACAAGGACGGCGGCTTGTGCCCGATTGCCTATCACGGACAGGCCGACACCAATGATGCGTCCAGTCCAATCAAGATCTTTCTTCCACCCCGAATCGCAATCGGATCGTGGCAGCCGCCATCGACAGTCACCGGAGAGAACTACAGCGGGTTCTTCGTTATGCGGGAATCTTCAGATCCCCACCACGTAGAAATATGGGAGCCGTACGACAACAAAAAGGTCATCGACTTTCCGTCAGGGACTCAGGCGAAGTACGCGGAAATCCTCCATCACGCCCAGACCGGCACCTACATCTTCCACTCAATCGTCGGAGGCGACGTGGCATGAGTACCTACACAGAGCATCTTGACTACATCGCTCGCATGGTCCAGCAAGGGCAAGTGTCTGACGAGTGGATCATCGAGCAGACTCAGATCGCGGTGTGGAAGCGTGAAGAAGAGCCGTCATCGGTCGACGCGCTCGCGATTGAGAGCCTCGCGCAAACGCGGGCAGACGAGATCGTCAAGAAGCTGCAGATTGAGGCGCGGGCGCGAGAGATTGCTGCAGAGAGGCTCCGCGATTCCCAAGCGGCGCAGTGAGCTTGTCGGCTTCTAGATTCGGTCGCGCCAAGTTCGGGCGGTGGAAGTGGGGCTGGCGCGGACGTAGGCACGTACCCACCGGGCCAGCCAATGACGGAGTCACATCGCTCCGCCCTCGCACGCGTGGCGAGATGCGCATCGAGACACGTGTCAACGGGAACGTGTTCGCCAGTACGCGCGCCGGCGGCGTTACAGAGGTCCACGAGGCCGCACGCGGCCAGATGACCTTGACCAGTCGAACACGGGGCGAGACGAGAGTGGAGGCAGCATGAGCCGAAAGATCCGCACCTTCTCCGCGTACGTCGACCATCCGATGGTCCTGCGCTTTACTGACTCCGAGTGGTTCAACCTCACGACCGGCAAGTGGGAGGCGCTGACCGACCCGACCAGCGTCGAGTTCTACGTCCGGCGTGACCCGGCATCCTTCGAGCCTGTCGAGGCCTCAGCGCCCGACGGATCAAACGACTGGGCTGCAGAGTTCACCTTCGACGAATCCGGAACGTGGACTGTCGTGCCGCACGTGACCAACGGGGATGACGAGGGCTTTGGTCATCCGGTGCGCGTGACGGTTGAAGATCTCTGACGCGCGGTTTGGCTAGGGCATCCAAGCCGTGCCCGATCGTTGGGTGTCCGAACCTTGAGCCATGCGCAGACCACCCGCGAGAGAAGTGGCAGGGCTCGACTCATAACAGCAATCGGACGCTGAGTGGATGGGCTGAGCAGAAGCGATCTCGATACGTGATCAGCCGTGACGACGGCATCTGCCATGTGTGCGGCGAGGCCGGAGCCGATCAGGCCGACCACGTCGTTCCACTGGCGCACGGTGGCGCCGACGACGAGAGCAATATGCGAGCGATTCACAGTGAGCCGTGCCACAGGTTGAAGACTGCGCGCGAGGCGCGCGGAGAGTCCGGCGTGTAGCTCTCAGGGACCCAGGGGGGGACCCCCTCGGCTTCCGGCTACAGGGTCGGAGGGGGCATGCTCTGGGAAGTCAGTCAGGTTCAAAACTTCCATATCGGGGCCGAACGGCACCGGTCTAGGCCGAATGGCTGAGGAGGTACCGCATGGCTAGTGGAGGGGCGAGAGCCCGCTCAGGACCGCCGCCGGATCCAACGGCTTTGCGACGCGAGCGCGATGGAGATCAGTGGGTGACGCTGCCGGCCGCCGGCCGCAAGGGTCGAGCGCCCAACTGGCCGCTGAGCAGAGCAAGTGCTCGCGAAGAGACGATTTGGAAGGAAGAGTGGAAGCGACCACAGGCGATCATGTGGCGCCGCCACCGGCAAGAGCTCGAGGTTGCGCTTTACGTCCGCACCGTGGTCGCCGCCGAAAAGCGCAACGCGCCGGCCAACGTCCGGAACCTGGTGCGGCAACAGCAGGAGGCGCTCGGCATCTCACTTCCCGGCCTTGCGCGCAACCGCTGGCGGATAGCTGAGGAGGAGCCGCAGAAGTCTGCGGTCGCAGCGCCGAACGCTCGGAAGGGCGCGCGCGAGCGCTTCACGGTTCACGACGGTGGTAAGTCGTAAACCCGGCGCAGTCAGTTGGCCGACGCTCTTTGTCGCCCACGACTGGGCTGAGCAACACTGCGTAGTACCCGACAGTTTTCGCAAGGGTGAGCAGTGGGAGTTCTGGGACTGGCAGTCCTGGTGCCTACTGAACTTCTACCGCGTCAAACCAACGGCGCGCGTCGGCCAGCTTGCGCCGGCGTTCAAGTACCGCCGGTCGCAGATCGTGCTTCCACAGAAGGCTGGAAAGGCGCCGCATACATCGGCGCACACGTGCATTGAGGCAGTCGGTCCGGCTCTCTTTGGAGGCTGGGCCGAAGGCGGCGAGACTTGGGACTGCCGGGATCACGGGTGCAGCTGCGGCTGGATCTATGAGTATGAGCCCGGCGAAGCGATGGGCATGCGCTGGCCGACCCCGCTGATTCAAATCACGGCCTACGCCGAAGACCAGACCGACAACATCTACGCGGCCCTGAGGCCGATGATCGACAACGGCCCGCTCGCCGAGCAGATCCCGAAGACGGGTGAAGAGTTCATCCGGTTGCCGAACGATGGCCGCATCGACGTGGTTACGTCGAGCGCGCGCACTCGACTCGGTGCCCGTGTCACGTTTGTGCCGCAGGACGAAACCGGGATCTGGACACCGGACGCTGGCATGGTCAAGGTCGCGGAGACTCAGCGCCGAGGCCTCTCGGGAATGGGTGGACGCGCCGAGGAGACCACGAACGCTTGGGATCCCTCAGAAGGTTCGGTCGCGCAGCGCACGGCAGAGGCCGGCATGAAAGACGTTTTCCGGTATCACCCTGAGCCGCCGGAAGATCTCGACTACACCGTCAAGAAGGACCGCGAGAAGATTCATCGGCACGTCTACAGCGGGTCGATCTCGGTTGACCCTGAGGCGATTGAGGCGGAGGCGGCCGAACTGATCAAACTTGACCCGCACCAGGCCGAGCGCTTCTACGGCAATCGCTGCGTGTCGGGCAAGGACAAGGCCTTCAACATTGCGCGATTCAAAAGCCTGGGAGACCCAGACACTCAGATCGCGGACGGCCGTCAAGTTGTGCTCAGCTTCGACGGGTCACAGCAGTTTGATGCGACCGGACTCATGGCTACCGACATCGAGACCGGCTTTCAGCAGGTTGTTGGCTTCTGGCAGCGCCCGCTCGAATTGGGGCCGGACGATGAATGGAACATCGACACGCAGGACGTGCACCAACACGTCGAGGAAGCGTTTGAGAAGTTCGACGTGTGGCGGCTCTACGGCGACCCGCCCTACTGGCGCACTGAGATGGACGAGTGGGCCGGGATCTACGGCGAGAAGCGCGTTGTCAAGTGGGAGACGCAGCGCCGGAAGGTGATGTGTTACGCGACGAAGGCCTGGGTGACCGACATGGCCAACGGCGCGCTCTCTCACGACGGGAGTCCGGAGTTGGTCGACCACGTCAAAAACGCCGTCAAGCGAATGACGAAGATGCGCGACGGCGACTCCAAAGATTTCCTCTGGTACCCCGGCAAGGAACACGCCCACTCGCTCAACCGAATCGACCTCGCAATCGTGGCGATCATCGGATGGACTGCCCGCAGTGAGGCCCTCGCGGCCGGCGTGATCAACGAGCCAGAGTACGGATCGGCCTGGACTTGAAAGGTGGTGCTTGTGATGCTGGACGAAGCCGAGGCGATCGCCCGCGTGAAGGATCTTTCGATCCCGCTCAATGAGCGCGCGAAGCACCACCGGAAGATCAACAAGTACTACCGCGGCACGTGCCCGATCCCACGCGCCGTCACAGCGTCGAAGCTGACGAAGGCCTACAAGGCTCTCATGGATCTGTCGCAGACGAACTTCGCGCGGCTGATCGTCAAGGCTGCGACGTCTCGCCTCGAGATCGGCGGCGTCAAATCAAGCGACGGCGAGGCGGACAAGTCTGCCCGCTCCGTCTGGCAGGCGAATCGAATGGACGGCGAGTCCAAGTTGGCGATCAAGGAACTGCTGACTCACGGCCGCGTGTTCGGGATCTGCTGGCCGGCGAGCGACGAGAACGATGCGCCGACGATGACGTTTGAGAATTCTGCGACCGTGATTGTCGAGTACGAAGAGGGCTCGCGCCACCGCCGCAAGGCGGCTCTGCGTAGGTGGCGAGACGACAAGGGTCGAGTCCACGCCACGCTCTACACGAAGGACTACTTGTACAAGTTCTCGCGTCCCGAGAACGGTGACGACGGGTCTTGGGAGAAGCGCCAGCCCGAAGGCGAGGAGTGGCCGCTACCCAACCCGTACGACGTCGTCAATGTCATTGAGATCGCGGTGAATCGCGAGCTTGAGCTTGGGCGCTTTGGCGGTCACGCTCAAGGCGACTTCGACCACGCGCTCTCGCTCATGGACCGAATCAACACGATCGAGTTCGTGCGCCTGGTGCTTACGTTCACGTCAGGCTTCCCGATCCGGGTGATCATCGGAAACAAGATCCTCCGCGACGACCACGGGAATGCGATCGAACCCTTCAGCGCCGCAGCCAACGTACTCGGTCAACTTGAGAATCCGAATGCGCGGGTCGACGAGCTCACGGGCAACGATCCGGAAGCGGTCAGCAAATCGCTCGCGCTTGACATCGAGACTCTCGCCGGGGTCACGGAAACACCCTCTTATTACATGCGCAGCGTGCCGATCCAAAACGTCTCGGCGGACGCGATTCGCGCCGCGGACGGACCGCTGAACGGGCGAGTTGAAGATCACAAGCCGCAGGCCGGCGAGGGGTTTGAAGAGTTCATGCGCCTCTCGATCTCGCAGAGCGCGACGCCGCTCCCGATCGACGCCGAGGTGCAGTGGGTCAATCGCGAAGCGCGGTCACTTTCAGAGCGCGCTGACGCTGCGGTGAAGCTCAAGGACATCCTGCCATGGCCGGCACTTGCCGAATACATCTTCGACGCGAGCCAGGAGCAGATTGACCGTTGGGCGACTCTCCGCAGCTTTGAGGACATCTCACTCTTCAATAGGGCCGGCGCCGGCACCGACAGTGCACCCGCTGGTTAGCGCACATATCGAGATCGAACGTCGGCTTCAGGTCTCGTCTGCGCGGCGGATGGAGCAGGCGTGGCGTGACCTCGGATCGTGGCGCGACGACGATGTTGAGCGATTCCTCAAGCAGGCCGTCCCCATCACCCAGGCCGCACAGCGCCAATCCGTGATCGTGACCAATTCGTTCGTGGCGTCGTTTAGGCGCAAGGCTCCAGCGCAGATCCCCGTCGCAACCATTCTGAAATCGCTTCGAGGCGGTGTGCCGCCAGACGAGGTTTACGCGCGGCCGTTCAAAACACTGTGGACGCGCCTCGGCGCGGGCGAGGCGTTTGAGGCGGCCAGCGCGGCTGCACTCCAGCAGCTGCTCGCCTCAGCGACGATAGATCCGCAACTCGCGATGCGCTCGACGGCCGACTGGATTGATCGCAACGTGACTGGCTCCTACGGCTACACGCGCGTCGCGAATCCGGGGGCGTGCGATTTCTGCCTCGAGGTAGACGGTGCCTACGTCAAGGCTGACGACGGTTTTGCGATGGCGCTCCACAACGGCTGCATATGCAGCCTGGAGCCGAATCTCGAACCCCACGAGGGGGCCGTGACGCTCCCGGACGGGACAGAGGTGCGCGATTACCAGTACGGGCCTCTGAATGACAACGTCGCGGTCCGCGAACACTCCGAGCTCGGCCCGATGCTGGCCGACCCAAACCACCAGTTCACATCGCTGAACTGACCCTGACGCGCCGAATGGCGCAGAAAGCGAGGGGCCGAATGGCTCTGATTGAGAAGCTGCGCCGAATGGTGCAGGACGCGCTCGCAACTGTTCAATTCCGTCTGCACATGGTGCGACTGGCGTTGGTCATTCCTGGGATTCCTGCCGGCGCTGACGACGGCACCGTTCCCGGAGACGGCGGCGATGGCTCAGGCAAGGGAGACGCCGGCGATAACGGCGACGATGGCGCTGGAGCCAGTGCTGGTAGCGACTCCGATGACGACGACATCACAAGCGAAGACGACTGGAAGACCAAAGCTCGCAAGCACGAGAAGGCGAACAAGAAGAAGGACGACCGAATCACTGAGCTCGAGAAGCAGGTCAAGGCGTATGAGGACGCCGACAAGACCGAGAGCCAGAAGGCGATCGACGACGCTCGTGCCGAGGGCAGGAGCGAAGCCGAGGCCGAGTACGCAAAGACGCGCCGCAGCGACCGGCTGGCCGTCGCCGTCGCTGGCAAAGCCCGCGACCTGGCCGACGTGCAGGACGTCGTGCTGAACATCGAGGCGGCGATCGCGAACGGCGTCATCGACGCGACAGACATCTTCGACGAGAACGACAAGGTGAACACCAAGGAGTTCGAGTCTGCACTTGAGGACCTCCTCAAGCGCAAGCCACACCTGAAGGCAGGGCCGAACGGCCGGTCGGCTGGTGACGGTGACGCCGGAAAGGGCGCTGGTTCTGCCGGCGCCTCCGGCGACTTCAACGACCTGATCCGCAACGGGGGCTAACACGAGCCGACCGCTGCGGATCTAGTCGCACAACAGTCAACAGGCAAGAAAGGGGCCCACAGTGGCTTACGACGACATCATCGGCAGCGACGAGGCTGGCGATCTCATTCCCGAAAAGGAGCGCGACGAGATCCTCAAGGGTCTTCCTGCCGCCTCCGCAGCGCTCTCGCTCGGCCGACAGGTCAGCATGAGCACGCGCACCGAGAAGCAGCCCGTTCTCTCGGCGCTGCCGAACGCCTACTGGGTGAACGGCGACACCGGGCTCAAGCAGACGACCAAGGCGATGTGGGACAACAAGACCCTCCGCGCCGAGGAGCTCGCCGTGCTTGTCCCGATCCCGGACAGCATCGCTGCTGACTCCAAGATCGATCTCTTCGCGGAGATCAAGCCGCTTCTGATCGAGGCCATCGGTGCCAAGGTCGACGAGGCGGTCATCTGGGGAGAGGACACTCCGTACGACGACGAAGGTCTCGTCGCCGGCGCCATTCAGGCGGGGAACATCGTGGTACCCGGCTCGATCGAGGATGAGAACGGCAACAACGACCTCGCCCTCGACATCGGCGGCATCGACGCGAACAGCGGAGATCTCGGGCTCATGGGCCTCGTCGAAGACGACGGCTTCGGAGTCACTGGATTCGCGGCGTCGACGCGTCTGAAGTCGCGCCTGCGTGGTCTTCGCGACCAGAACGGCGGTCTGCTGTTTCAGCCGTCGCTCCAGGCCGGCACGCCAGACACTCTGTACGGCGAGCCCCTGAAGTACGTCGACGGAAATGGAGCATGGGACCAGGACGTCGCCGACATCATCGGCGGCGACTGGACCAAGCTGATCTGCGCGATTCGACAGGACCTGACGTTCAAGGTCTTCGAGGAGGGCGTGATCTCCGACGACGAGGGCAAGGTATTGCTGAACCTGATGCAGCAGGACTCGAAGGTCCTGCGTGTCGTGTTCCGACTCGCCTTCGCGGTCGCCAACCCGATCAACCGCAAGAGCCAGGTCGAAGAGGACCGCTACCCGTTCGCCGTTCTCGGCGACGGCGGCTCCTGATCGCCCGCCGCCACCGGGTCCTTGGCCCGGTGGCGGCACCCATCTTTTCAAGCTCGACCAACTCAAGGGGGGTGACCGATGGCCTTTGCAAACGTCAGCGATATAGCCGCGCGCCTCGGCCGCGACCCCGAAGCATTCGGTGACCTGGAGGTGCAGAAATACGAGGCCGCCATCTCGGATGCTCAGGCCTTGATCGAAACCGCGATCGGACGTGCAGAAGCCGACCTGGACGACGAGTCTCCGGCGGCGCTTCGTGGAATCTGCGTGACGGTTGCTCTGCGCATTGCCGGCAACCCAGAAGGGCTGAGTAGGCACACCGAATCCATCGGTGCACACAGTGAGACCAAGACCTACAACGTCGCAGCGGGCGGCTCCGTGGCGCTGACAGATATCGAGGAGCTGATTGCGCGACGCGCGGTCTACGGCACTGACTCGAGCGGTCCTACAGATGGCTGACGAGCACGAGCTCAGGTCGAGTGCGGGCAAGGTCACCGAGAACCCGCTGCAGGCGCCCACGACGGACGAGGACTGCGAGCCCTTCCCCGCGACTGAAACTACTGATCCGGACGAAATCCCCAATGGCTGAATCAACTTCGGTTCTGGTCCCGCGGCGCGCCGGCGACGAGTGGCGCGATCGGCTTTGGGAGTTCTGCCGCGCATGGTGGATCGAGCACGGCATGGAGCCAATCGAGGGCCACCACGACGACGGACCTTTCAACCGAAGCGCGGCCGTCAACACCGCGGCTGTCAAGGCCCCGGACGCTGGGTGCCTGGTGGTGGTCGACGCCGACGCTCTGCCGCGCGCGTTCTCTCAGGTCGAGCAAGCCGCGGCGCTTGCGATCGAGACAGGCAAGCTGGTCCGCGCGTATGAGAACTACCAATCTTTGGACCGCCGCGGCACCAAGAAGATCCTCGACGGCCACCGGGGGTCCTGGCGGAAGTTCGTCCGGTGGGAGAA
>JAEYBE010000008.1 GCA_023404495.1 Actinomycetes bacterium
TGGCATCGCGATCGACGTGGACGCGACGCCCAGCCGCCGGGCGCTGCGCGGCGAACACCAGCCGACCCAGATGATTCGTTGCATCATCGAGTCGACCGGAGAGGAGCGTTGGTACTTCGTGCGTGCAACGGCGGTGTTCGACAACGCCGGCGACCCCGTGCTGACGATCGAAGTGATCGAAGACAACACCGAGCGTCGTCGACACGAGGTCTCGCAAGCGTTCCTCGCCGAAGCCAGCGCGAAGCTCGCCGTCTCGCTCGACCTTCAGGGAACGTTCGATGCTCTCGCAAACGCAGCCGTACCCGCGATCGCCGATTGGTGCACGATCGAGATGCTCGGGCCGCGCGGGACGATTGAAACGGTCGCCTGCCGGCACCAGAGCGCAGACGGCCAGCGTGCGCTCGGCGAATACCGCAACAGATTTCCGATCAAACCGTCAGACGAGTTCGGTCCCGCGCTCGCAATCGCGCGCGGCGAAGCACAACTCTATGAACAGATCGAGCGAGATCGAATCAGCGAGATCTACCGCGACGACGAGCGCGCCGACGCGCTGGGCGATCTACTTGCACGCACCGCGCTATCGGTGCCGATCACCGGCCGCGAGGGCGCACAGGGGGCGATAACCCTCGCATTGACGGGGCGCAACACGCGGTTCACGGACTACGACGTCGAGACGCTGACCGAACTCGGCCGACGCGCCGGAATCTCGATCGACAACGCGCGCCTGCACACCGAGCGAATGCGCATGCTCGGGAGCCTGCAGAAGAGCTTGATACCGGAGGAGCTTCCAGAATTGCCCGGGCTGTCGTTGTCCGCCGCCTTCCGGCCGGCAGCGCGCGATGCAGAAGTGGGCGGCGACTTCTATGACGCCTTCAGGCTGCCCGACGGGAGCGGCGCACTGGTGATCGGCGACGTCTGTGGAAAGGGTCCGGAAGCCGCCGCGCTCACGGCACTCTCCCGGTACACGATCCGTACCGTCGCGATGCACGAATCCTCCCCCGAGACGATCCTCCGCGAACTGAACAAGGCGCTGATAGATCAGGTGACCGACGGGCGCTTCTGCACGCTCGCCTTCGCCCGCGCTACGGCCCGCGAGGACGGAGGCGTCGATCTTGAGACGATCTCGGCCGGCCACCCCCTGCCGGTCGTCGTCGGCAACGGCACGCCGCGCGCGCTGGGAACGCCCGGAACACTGCTCGGTGTGGTGGCCGAGCCGGAACTGCCGAGCCAGCGCAGCACACTCGAGCCCGGCGAAGCCCTGATCCTCTACACCGATGGCCTATCGGCGGGCCAGACGACCGACGATACGAAGTATGCGCTTGAGCTCGCAGCTTCGGCCGACCTGAAGGTCGACGCCTTTCTTGCGCAGAGCGTCAACGAAGCGGCGATCGCGCGCCAGGACGAGCCCAACCGAGACGACGTCGCGATCCTCGCCGCGACGCCCATCGCACCACCGGTCAGGCGGCAGAGGTGACGACGCGCATGTGTTCGTCCATCCGCGTCAGTTCGAGCACTCGCTTGGCAGGCGATTCACCGGTCACGATCGTCAACGAGTAACCGGCCTCAGCCGCAGCTCGGTTGGCGCTGATCAAGACCCGCAGCCCCGTCGAATCCATGAATGTGACGCCGGAGAGGTCGATCACACGGTCGCGGGCAGATTCGCCCGACGCGCCGTTGAGGGCGTCGGTCAGTTGATCGGCAGTGGCGATGTCGAGCTCCCCCGTCAGAACGAACGTGTCGACATCCTCAGCCGTCCTGAGGGCAACTTCAAACTGGCCCTCGCGATCCGCGGATGCATGCATCGAAAAACAACCTACCAGCCGGCGACCGGTGTCTCGCCCAGCACACGTTCGTACCAACTCCAGGTCTCTGCAAGGCCATCGGTGAGGCTCCAGCTGGGCGTCCAGCCCAGCCGCTCGGCGATCAGGCTCGAGTCGAGGTACTGGCGATCGATCTCGCCCTCCGGCACACCCTCGCCTCGCACATCCGGCTCGAGCCCACTTCCGGCGACATCGAGCATCGTGCGCACGATTTCGAGCACGGGCCATGGTCTGCCGGCACCGGCGTTGAAGGCCATGCCGATGTTCGCCGGATCCGCCAGCCCGTCGGCGATTGTCAGGTAGGCGTCGACAGCGTCAGCGGCGTAGATGAAATCGCGCTCAGGAGACCCGTCCGAGCGGATCACCGGCGGCTTGCCAGCGTGGATCGCGCGCGCCGTCTCGGGAACGAGTCGTGAAAAATTGAAATCGCCTCCGCCGTAGACGTTCGCCAACCGCGTCACGGCGACCGGCAGGCCGTAGGTCTCGGCGTAAGAGCGGGCGATCAGGTCGGCCGCCGCCTTGGAGGTGTCGTACGGGAACTTCGGCTGCAGCTTTGCATCTTCGCGGTAGGGAAGTTCCTCGTGCTGCCCGTAGGCCTTGTCGCTGGAGGCGACGACGACGCGCTCGACGGTCGGCGCCAGCCGTGCGGCTTCGAGCAGGTTGTAAGTGCCACGCACGTTGGTTTCAAAGGTCGACAGCGGAGACCGATTCGCAACCGCGACGATTGCCTGCGCTGCCAGATGGAAGACCGTTGTCACGCCGTATTCGTTGAGAATCCGCAGCAGCGATTCATAATCCAGCAGGTCACCTGCGGCGACGCTGCAATCGCCCTCGACCCCTTCGACCGCGAGCAGGGAGCGCGCCGGATTGTCGCGACGCAGCACCACGACGTCCGCGCCCTCGTCGAGCAATCGGCAGGTCAGGTGGCCGCCGATGAACCCGTAGGCACCCGTGACCAGCGCAACTTCACCGCGCCGGCTCAACTCGCGCTCCCGCTGCCGATCGCGGCGCCCGCAAGCCACGGCGGAGTGCCCTCAGCGCATAGCCGGTTCAGTTCCAAGGTGTCCTTGAAGGTGTCCATGCAATCCCAGAATCCGTCGTGGCGCCAGGCGCGCAGTTCGCCGGCGGCGGCGAGGTTCTCGAGCGGCCGGCGCTCAAGCACGTCGTCGGCACCGACAAAATCAAGTGCCCCCTCGTCGAGGAACATGAACCCGCCGTTGATCCAATTCTCCAACCGCGGCTTCTCGACGAATCCGGTGACGCGGTGCTGGTCATCGAGCCGCGCCTCGCCCCAAGGGCTGCGCGGACGGGTGACCGCGATCGTTGCAAGGCCACCGTGCGCGCGATGAAAGTCGAGCTCGGCGCGAAGGTCGATGTCGGCGACTCCGTCGGCGTACGTGAGCCCGAACGTGCCGCCGCGCAGCGCGTCCCTGGCGGCGTCAACGCGACCGCCCGTCGGCGTGTCTTCGCCGGTGTCCAGACACTCCAGCTGCCAGTCCCCCGCCACCACCTGTTCAAAGCTGGCTGCGGCGGCTGCCACGTCATCCGAGCGCCAGCCGGTCAGCAGCAGGAAGTCACTGAATCCCTGCGCCGCGTACAGCGCCATCACGTGCCAGAGAATCGGACGCCCGCCGACCTCGACCAGCGGTTTAGGTGCATCCTCATCGCCTCGCGCGATGCGGGTGCCGCGTCCGCCGCAGAGGATCGCGATTTTCGGGGCGGGTCCGCTCACGGTGATGCTCTGGCGCTCGAAACTCAGCAGCCGCCGGCGACGGCGGGCAGAATCGTCACCTCTGTACCGTCAGCAACCACCGTCTCAAGACCCTCGCCGAAGCGGATGTCTTCGTCGGCGACGTAGACGTTGACGAAACGGCGCAGCTCCCCGTTTTCGCTGATCCGGTCTTTGAGCTCCGGAAACTCGCCGTAGAGCGAGTCGAGCACCTCGGAGACGGTGCCGGCAGTCGCAACCTCGACGGTCGCCTGGTCGCCGACGACCGGGCGCAGCTGGGCGGGGATCTTCACAGTGATGGCCATTGGGCGTTGATGCTCCTTCTCGGTACTCGCGGATCAGGCCTCGACCGGGATCGGTGCGAGGCTGTTGAATGCTTCGACGGTCGGCTCGATCTCGTATTTCTCGAATGTGCCGCGCGCGGCGTCGAGCGTCTTGAGACCTTCGCCGGTGACGTAGGCGACGACGACCTCATCTGGGTCGATCTCACCACGGTCGGCGATCTTCTTGAGGCTGGCGATCGTTACGCCGCCGGCCGTCTCGGTGAAGACTCCGGTCGTGTGCGCGAGCAGCTTGATGCCCGCGCGGATCTCGTCGTCGGTGACCTGCTCGATCGTGCCGCCAGACGAGCGGGCGACGTCGACCGCGTATGGGCCGTCGGCTGGGTTGCCGATCGCGAGGGACTTTGCGATCGTGTCGGGCTTGACCGGCTTGCAGTAGTCGCGACCCTCCTCGAAGGCCTCGGCCACCGGGTTGCAGCCCGTCGCCTGAGCGCCGTGGTAGGTCGGCTGCTCGCCCTCGACGAGGCCGATGTCAAGCCACTCGCCAAAGCCCTTGTGCAGCTTGGTGAAGAGTGAGCCAGATGCGATCGGCGAGACGATTCGGTCCGGGACCTTCCAGCCGAGTTGCTCAACCACTTCGTACGCCAATGTCTTTGAGCCCTCGCTGTAGTACGGCCTCATGTTGATGTTCACAAAGGCCCAATCCTTCTCCGCCGAGAGTTCGGTGCAGAGACGATTGACGTCGTCGTAGTTGCCCTTCACGCCGACCAGTTCGGTGCCATATACCCCGGTCGCGAGAATCTTCTGCTCCTCGAGATCCGTCGGGATGAAGACGTAGCTGTCAAGGCCCGCGGCGGCAGCGTGTGCGGCGACCGAGTTCGCAAGATTGCCGGTCGAGGCGCACGCGATCACCTGGTAGCCGAGCTCCTGCGCTTTGGCGAGCGCGACGGAGACGACCCGGTCCTTGAACGAATGGGTCGGATTTGACGCCTCGTTCTTGATGTAGACGTTCTTCAGGCCGCCGAGGTACTCGCCAAGCCTTGGCGCGTGGACCAGCGGCGAGAGCCCGGTCGCAAGGCGTGACTTGGGTTGCGCCTCGAAGGGCAAGAAGTCCCAGTATCGCCAGATGCTCTGCGGGCCGGCCTGAATCTTGCGGCGAGCTTCTTCAGGGTCGATGCTCGAGAAGTCGTAAGCGACTTCGAGCGGGCCGAAGCAGTGCTCACAGACGAACTTCGCCTCGAGCGGATAGGTGGTTCCGCATTCCTTGCATTTGAGCGCATCTACAGCCATTTGGGGGACCTCGTCGATCTAAATTTCTATCTGGACAAAAAAACCTCCGGCCGATGTGACCGAAGGTTGCTCAACAGGTGCGAGGCCTCGTCCACATCTCTAGCCGTCAGTCGGCTCTGGAATTGGCACCTTGTTCATCACACAGGTTGCCGGGGTATCAATGGGCCAGTCCCTCCACCCCTCTGGATGCGTACAGCTATGTCGGGCCAGTATAGCTTGCATCACGGCGCATGCGGACATACGCTGGCGGCGTGCCATTCAAGGATCGAAAGCACGCTGGAATCAAACTCACGCAGTGCCCGACATTGCACGACTTGCAGGACCCTGTCGTAGTCGCCCTGCCGCGCGGCGCCGTGCTCGTGGCGATTGAAGTCGCCGATTTCCTCAAGGCTCCGCTGACCGTGATGCCCGTCGAAGAGGTGGCGACGCCGGGCAAACCCGAGTACGTAGTCGGCGCGGTCGCGGAAAACGCGATCCGCGTGATCGATGCCGATGCGCTCGCCGCGCTCGGTGTCACCGAGGACTCGATCGCCGTTCGCGTGGCCGAGGCAACCGCCCGAATCGCGCGGCTCTCAAAGCTTTACCGGGGGGAGGAACGACACACCGCGGTGACCGCCGGCCGACCCGTCGTCGTAGTCGACGACGGGTCGGCCACGGTCCCGGCGCTTGAGGCGGTGGCAATGGCGATGGCGCGCCACAACGTCGCCTCCACGTGGCTGCTCACCCCAACGATTCCGCCTGGGGAGATTCACGGATACGACCGCATCGCTGGGCCCGAGCACAGCCCGCGGGACGTCGAGGACATTGCGCTTGTGGGCACGTGGTACGACGAGCCCTCGGCGCCCAGCGACGAGGTTGCCGCGGAGATCGTTCGCGAATTCAATGCGGTCCGCCAGGCCGGCTGAAAGGCGTGGCCGGCCGGGCCATCGCTTGCAGGCAACAGGTTGTTCACCACTTTGCCGATAAAATGGCTGCACCATGCCCGTTTCCACGACACTTGATGACCCTCTCAGTCCGTCATGGCCCGCATTCGCAACATGCCTGGGCGGATTCGCCGTCGTGGAACTTCCGCATCGGTAGAAGACCTCGTACCTGAGATCAACGTCGCACCGCGCGTCGAGCAGATCGAGCACGGCGGGATCCGTTGGATCAACATTGAGAAGCCAGGCCCCTCAGAAGAGGGCTGGCTGCGCGAGAACTACGACTTCCACGAGCTGGACCTCGAAGACGTTCGCTCGCGCAACCAGCGGCCGAAGATCGACGAATACGACGACTATCTCTTCATCGTTCTCCACCTCGCGATGTTCGACAAGCGCGTCGGCCGTCTGAACGCGGCCGAACTCGACATGTTCATCGGGCCCGACTTCGTGATCACGCTGCCAAACGAGGAGCTCAAGCCCGTCGAGTACCTCTTTGAGCGCTGCAAGAGCCACGAAGAGACCCGCGAGCAGCGCATGGGTCAGGGCACCGGCTTCCTGCTCTACACGATCGTCGACGACGCATTCGCCAGCTTCTTCCCGATGCTGCGCAAGATCGGACTCAAGCTCGACTCGATCGAGGAAGACATCTTCGAAGGCGGCCGCTCGCACGAGGTTGTCCGCGACATCTCCAATGTCAAGCAGGAGATCATCAACTTTCGCAAGATCATCCGGCCGCAGCGCGCCGTGCTGCGCGACCTTGAGCGCGTGAAGTCGCGCTTCCTGTCGGAGGAGCTTGAGGTCTACTTCGAGGACATCGTCGACGCATCCGAGCGAATGTGGGACATGCTCGAGAACTACAAGGAAGTCGTCGAGGCGCTCGAGGCGACCAACGAGTCGGTGATCAGCCACAACGTCAACGACGTGCTGCGAGTCCTGACGATCTTCTCGGTGTTCTTCCTTCCGCTGACGCTGATCAGCGGAATCTTCGGGATGAACAACCTGATCCCCGGCGAGCAGTCGGCGCTCGGATTCTGGCTGGTGATCGCCGGGATGGTCGCGATCGTCGGCTCGATGTGGGTCTACTTCCGCAGACGCGGCTGGCTCTAACCGGCTGCCGCCGCGCCCGGACCCAGACGAATCGATGTCGTTGCCCTGACCGGCGCACTGCGAACGGTGTCTTTGCCGGATTCCTTGCTGATGCGCATCGCGATGTCGGCAGCGACGACGATTTCCTTCCAGTCCTCGACATGCTCCCAGGTCGCGTAGCCCAGCGAGAGTGTGACTTTCGGTTCGCAGAGCACGTGCCAGTCCACTGACGTGATCGCCGCACGGCACTTCGCCGCGGTCCTCATCAGCTCGGAGGCGCCGCCCTCTGGCAGGATCACGGCGAACTCGTCGCCGCCGATGCGACAGACCGTCGCCTCCCGGCCGACCGCGCCGTCGAGCACGGACGCGATCATTCTCAAGACTTCGTCGCCCGCCTTGTGTCCGCCCGACGAATTGATCGCCTTGAAATCGTCGACGTCGGCGAGGATCAATCCACCGGAGTTGTAATTGCCATCTGATTCACGTGAGCGGCCGTCCGCGGCCAGCGCGAGTGTCCGTTCAAACACGCGGCGATTGGCGAGCCGCGTGAGCGCGTCGATCCGCGAAAGCTCGAGCGCTTCTCGTTCGGCGGCGTCCGCGCGAACGCGATTGATGCGGAGAATCGCCGCGATCACGAGCACCTCGCCGAAGATCACCGAAACGCCGGTGAAGTTCGCCGTCTGAATGTTGGAGATCAGCGTCGCGACGAGGATCCCCAGCATCGCCCCGGTGCGCAGCGCGGCGTCGCGCGCGGAGAGAGCGTACGCAGCGTGCGCGACGACCAGGTAGGCCAGCGGCAGGATCGGCGTCGCCGCGCCACCGGTCGCATAGATCGCCGGTACGGCGATCAGCACTGCGAGCGTGTTCGAGATGTTTTCGGCTCGTCTGCGATGCCCCGGGCCGACCAGCGCCAGCGCGCCCGAGACCGCCATGCAGAGACCCGCCAGTGCGAGGGCCAGACGCGGATGAACGCCCTCAACGTTCGTCGACGCGGCGCCCGCCGCGATCATCGCCGCCGCAAGTAGCCAGGCGATCGAAGCGGCCGGCGCTCCGCTGCTCAGCAGCGAGGTGAATTTTGAGCCATGCTCGACCGGCGCGTCAGACAGTGACCGGCCGCCGGACGTCTCTGGCGTGGGCAGACGCGGCGGAAGCGCTGCCTTGCTGTCGTACATGCGCGTGTCGGCCACATGCATCAGGTCATCGAGGGTCCCCCCGTCCTGCGGGTATACGGCCGTGCCGATACTCGCTGACAGGTCGAAGGTGGGACCCTCCGCATTCGCCCGCTGCTCGGTCAGGGCGATCGCAAACTCGGATCGGAAAGCTTTCATGTGGTCGGCATCCGCACCCGGGAGCATCACGGCGAACTCATCGCCGCCGACGCGTGCCACCTGGTCTTGATCGCCAGCGGCGTCAAGCAGTGCTTTCGCCGTGCGACGGATCAACTGATCACCGCCTGCGTGTCCGTAAATCGTGTTGGCCGCCTTCAGCCCGTTGACGTCGATGAAGGCGACGCCCAGCTCAGTGCCTGCCTCGGCGGCCGCGGCAATCTGTGACTGCAATTCGTCGGCGAACGTGTGCAGGTTGGCGACTCCGGTCAGCGGGTCGGTCAAGGCGAGCCGGCGCGCTTCGAGTTCGGCGCGCAGCGTGAGGTGCCGGTGACGTGCGATCAACACCACCATCGCCCAAAGCACGGCGGTCATGACGATCGCGCGCGGGACGAAGTTCGCCTCGCCGACTGCCTGGAGGTCGTAGACGAGCGGTGCCCACATCATCAGGGTGCCGACGGCGACATGGCGAGCGGCACGCCTTGGGGCCATGAAGTACGCGCAGTAGAACATGACGTTTGCAAAGAGGCCGAGGTCGGCGCTGCTGGCACCGCCGGTCGCGGCGACAAGCGCGGTCGTCGCGAGCATTCCGGATATGACGACGAATTCTTCCGCCGCGGTGAAGAGCTTCCCCGTCAAGCGCGGCCCGACAAACAGACACAGCAGTGCCATCGCGGCCGTGACCGCCAGATACGCATGAAACGCCGTGGTCGACATGGCCTCACCAGCCGGACCAAACTGCTGCAACGTGCCGATTGCCGCCTGCAGAGACCAGAGGACGGCACCGGTGATCGAGCGATTGCGGATATCCGGGTCGACCGCAAGGCGGCGCTTTAGCGCGGCTTGGCCGCCGCCCCGGAATGCCGGAGCAATCGACTCAGCCGCGATTTCTGGTTTACGGTTTCCGTCCATGGAGTTCGCTGCCCAAATGATCGGCTTTTTGGCCGCCGATTCCGCACAGTTCATACGTCCGTCTAGACGCCTGTTATGGGGTTATTACCCCATCGGCAAGCGGTTTGCACGCCTTATGAGTCTGATTTTGGACATTATTCAGCCGGTGTTAATCGTGTCCAGAGCGGGTGCGTCCAGACGCCTTGCGGAGTCGCTGATTTCGGCTAGAGTCGCGCCCGGTGAGCGCGCAGAACGACATTCAGATCGACGGAGTCATCGTCAAGCGCCTGACGGTGCACGGCGACCACCGCGGGCGCGTGCTCGAGGGTTGGCGCGGTGAGTGGGCCCCATTTGCGGTCAAGCAAATGACTGAAGGGCGCGCCCAGCAAGGCGTTCTGAAGGGATTGCACCTCCACTACAAGCAGTGGGATTGGTGGCGCATAATCACCGGGCGTATGTTGGTGGGCCTCTATGACGCCCGGCCCAGCTCGCCGACGCACGGCGCGACGATGCTTTTTGAAATCAACCCGGACGAACCGACTGCGGTGGGCATCCCTCCAGGGGTCGCCCACGGGTACTACGCGCTGAGTGACCTTGAAATGGTCTACCTCCTCAGCGAGGTCTACGACCCCACGGACGAACACGGCGTGCACTGGGATTCTGTGGGGCTCGAGTGGCCGTTTCTTGCCTCCGGAGAGAAGCCGTTGATCAGCGAGCGTGATGTGAACCTGCCGACGGCGGACGAGTTCGAATTTGCCGGAGCGACCGCGTGAGCCCGAAGGACCGCTTGTGGGCGCCGTGGCGCATGCAGTACGTCGAGCACCATCCGCCGGACCACTCGGAGGGAAAAGCCGGCTGCATCTTCTGTGACTTCCCCGCCGAGCACGAGGACGAGAAGAACCTGATCGCACACCGCGGCGAACTCGCCTATGTGATTCTCAATGGGTTCCCGTACAACAACGGCCACGTGATGGTCGTGCCCTTCGAGCACAACTCGCAGCTGCACGCATTGTCACCGGAGACCGCCGAGGAGATCACGCGGCTGACGCAGCTTTCGTTGACGGTGCTCGAGTCGATTTACCACCCCGAAGGCTTCAATATCGGCATCAACCAGGGCGACGCAGCCGGTGCCGGCATCGGCGCTCACCTCCACCAACACATCGTCCCCCGCTGGGTCGGAGACACCAATTTCATGCCCGTCGTCGCCGACGTGCGGGTGCTGCCCGAAGCGCTCGCCGGCAGCTACGAGAAGATCGCGGCCGGATTCAAGACCGCGAGCAGTTGATAGCGGCAGATCTTCCACGCCTGCGCCCATAGGGACCGGGCAAGGAGTTTTTGGCCCTCCGTTATGGGCCATCCCAGATTTCGCGAAGTCGTGCTTCGAGCTCCGGGCGCCGCTCTTTGAGCATGGCGAGTTCCTTCCAAGCGTCGCCGACCAACGAGTTCGCGAGGTCTTCCATTTCAAGATGAAGGCCCCAAAGCTCGCCTGCCACCCCTGCTCCGTACAGTCGCTCGAGCAGCCGTGCAGTGAACGAACCGTCAAACCGGTCCTCGTATTCCTCGCGATCGAGAACCCCTCTGAGAAATCGCGGAGTACGCGGGCGCGCAATCCGCCGTACGAGCGTGTGATTCGTGAAGAGATAGCCAGTCGAACTCAGCCACGTGAGCACATCATCCGGGGCAGCCGGTCTGACCGCCAGATACCCGCCCATGAAATCCTCGGACCCGCCCAACAGATAGAAATCCTCAACGTCCCGGGACGAAGCCATCCAGCGTCCGTTCGCGGCAAAGATTGACCACTCCATGCTCATGAAGTTCTGTAGACCGGCCCTGGCGTCGGGCTCAAGCCCGGCGAGCGCATCGTCCGGCTCATCGAGCTCGGCGATTCTCACCAGCTCCTCGGCCGTCGTTTCAACCACACCGTCGCTTGGGCCGGTCGGCCCGATTTCGCTGTGAGCTCCGTACCACCGAATCAGTATGGGTCCACCGCCAACGGCGGCGTGTCCGGCCGCGATCGCGCGAAGCTCGATGTCGTAGTAGTCGATCGAACCCGTGAGTGCAGCGACGCGAACCCGATCGAACCGGCGCTCTGTTCGGGCCTTGCCACTGGGGTCCAAGTTCCCGGTGATCTCGGCGTGGACGGCCATCGCGGCTTCGAGCTCGACGCCTTTCAGCGCGCGGATCGTCCCTTCAGAGCGGTGCATCCCGCCGAAACTACAAGCCCACGGGGTCGATAGCATTCGGCCCGCACGATCGTTCGCCCCCACCCCAAGATTCGCGAGGTCTCCCTTTCTATGACGCTCGACCAGTCCGTCTTCAAGGCCTATGACGTGCGCGGCACGTACCCCGATCAGCTCAACGAAGAGGTCGCCTACGGGATCGGGCGGGCGCTGACGGAGTTCCTCGCTGGCGAGTCGGACAAGCCGGCCGCAGAGCTGTCGATCGCGGTTGGCCGCGACATGCGCCTCTCTGCCCCAGGAATGATGGAGGCCTACATCAAGGGGATCACCGACGGCGGCGCTGACGTACTCGACATCGGCCAGGTCGGAACCGAAGTGCTCTACTGGATCGTCAATCACCGCCAGCTCGACGGCGGTCTGATGTGCACGGCCAGTCACAACCCAAAGGCCTACACCGGCGCAAAGATGGTCCGCGCCAAGGCCCTCCCCCTTTCCGGCGATTCTGGAATCGGTGAGATTCGCGACCTCGTGGCAAGCGGGGAGCTAGAGGCCGTCGACGCCCCGGGCATCGTCGTCCAGGAGGACGTGATGGCCGAGTTCCAGCTCCACGCCCTCGGCTTCATCAACCCCGAGGCCGTGAAATCGATCAAGGTCGTCGCCGACGGCGGCAACGGAATGGCGGGCCCGATGGTCGGTCCGGTGCTCGGCGAGCTCCCGGTGGTGGACCTCAAGACCTACTACTGGGAGCCTGACGGCAACTTCCCCGACCATGAGCCAAATCCGCTGCTGCCGGAGAACCGTGAGTTCATCATCGAGACTGTCAAGAGCGAGGGCGCTGAACTCGGCATCGCCTGGGACGGCGACGCCGATCGCTGCTTCTTCATCGATGAGCAGGGCCGCTTTGTCGACGGCGATTTCCTCACCGCGATGCTGGCCGAGTCGCTGCTGAAGAAGTTCCCCGGCGAAACGATCCTCTACGACGTGCGTGCGAGCCGCGCGGTGGCAGACACAGTGCTCGCCGCAGGCGGCCGGCCGGTGGTCAATCGCGTCGGACACGCCTTCTTCAAGGCACGCATGCACGAGAACGGCGCGCTCTTTGGCGGCGAGGTCTCCGGGCACTACTACTTCCGCGACTTCGGCTGCATCGATTCGGGCACTCTGCCGGCGCTCTTGATCCTTGAGCTGCTCGGCGAGAGCGGCGTGACGCTCGGCCAGATGCTCGACAAGTACCGCGAGAAGTACTTCATCACCGGCGAAATCAACTCCACGGTCGACGATGCGCAGGCCGTGATGGACGCGATCGAAGCCAAGTACTCAGACGGCGAGATCATGAAGCTCGACGGCATCAACGTCGACTATGAGGACTGGCACTTCAACGTGCGCGCCTCCAACACCGAGCCGCTGTTGCGCCTGAACCTCGAAGCGTTTGACCAGGCGACGATGGAATCCCGTCGCGACGAGCTGCTCGAGCTGATCCGCTCCTGATGGTCGATCGCTCTTCAGCCGAGATGAAGCCGCTGTTTGAGCGGATGGAGTCTGAGGGGATCCACATGATGGAGATCCCCACTCCGTTTGCAGTCGGTCCGGTCAATTGCTACTTGATCGAAGATGATCCCCTGACGATCTTCGATCCCGGGCCGAACTCCGGTGAGGCGATCGAGGCGCTGGTTGTTGGATTGCGCGCACGCGGACACGAGCTTGCTGACATCGAGCGAATCGTCGTCACCCACCAGCACATCGACCACCTTGGGCTTGTGGAGGTCGTCCAGCACGCCTCCAATGCCGAAGTCGTCTGTCTCGACAAGTGCCGCTCTTGGATGGAGAATTTCCACGAGGAAGCCAGCGCGACGGATCGCTGGGCAAGCAAGATGCTCGTACAGCACGGCGTCGGAGAAGAGGTCGCCGTCGCTTTGCGCGCGGTCGCCAAGGCATTTCGCGGTTGGGGCTCGGAATGCAAAGTCGACCGCACCGTCGCCGAGGGCGAGCTGCTTGAGTTTCGCGACCGCAAGCTCGAGGTCTTCCACCGTCCCGGCCACTCCTCCACTGACACCGTGTTCTGGAACGCCGAGACACAGACGTTGCTCTCGGCTGACCACCTGATCAAGCACATCTCATCAAACCCGCTTCTTGAGCGCCCTGAGAACGAAGGCGACCCGCGCCCCCAGGAGCTGGTGCTCTACCAGCAGTCGATGGCCAAGACCCGCGAGATGCCGGCCACGATGACGCTCAGCGGCCACGGCGAACCGATCGTCGATCACGCCACCCTGATCGACGAGCGCTCGGCGATGACCGCCAAGCGGGTCGAGAAGCTCTTCAATATGCTCGAGGAAGGTGGGCCGCAGACCGCGCATGAGTTGGCGCGTGGAACGTGGGGCAACATTGCGGTGACACAGGCTTTCCTCACGCTCTCGGAAGTACTGGGGAACCTCGACATTCTTGAGAATGCCGGCCGCGTTGCCCCGCAGGAGAATGACGGCATTGTCAAGTATTCCGTCGCGACGTAACCGGGCCGCCCGCGGCGTGTCTTAGACGCGATGGCGTTCTTCTCTCGCAGGCGCAAAAAGGCCCCCACGCAGCTGCCGGTCGACGAACCCGGCGAGAAGCTGCGGATGCTGCTGGTCGTGAACCCCTACGCCTCGACGGTCTCCGGGCGGATCAAGAACGTCGTCGTCTACGCGCTGCAGTCGCGCTACGAGATCGAGGTGATCGACACACGCGAGCGCGGTCACGCGACCGAGATCGTCGCCGACGCGCTGGGTCGCAATCAGTACGACGTCGTCTGCTCCTTCGGCGGTGACGGAACCGCCAACGAGGTGATCAACGGGATGATCGGCTCTGAGGTCCCTTTCACGTTCCTCCCCGGCGGGATGACGAACGTGATCGGCCGTGTGCTGGGCATTCCCAACGACATCGTCGACGCAACCGAACACCTCCTCACCGTGGCCGATCATTTCGAACCGCGCCGGATTGACCTCGGCGACGCCAACGGCCGCAAATTCATCTTCGCGGCCGGCGCAGGCCTTGACGCGCAGATCGTCCGCGCCTGCGAGTCCAAGCCGTCTTTGAAGCGCCGCTTCGGTCAGAACTACTACGCGATCGCCGCGGTGCGCGTCTTCGGCAAGCACATCTTCCAGCGCTCGCGGCTGCAGGTCTCGGCGGGCGACGACATCGACTCGCGCGCGATCGTCGCGATCGCCCAGAATGTGCGCCCGTTCACGTACTTCGGCGAACGCGAAATAGATCTCTGCGAGACGGCCGGCCTGGAGAACCGCTCACTCGCGATCACGGCGCTCGACCGCGCCAACCCGCTCGACTTCGCGCCGCTGGCAACACGGCTCCTGACGCCGAACACCGACCTCGCAGACAACCGCCACATCAAGATCGCACCGGATGTCCAGCGCGCGGTAGTAAGCAAACGCAAGCCCGACGGTCCGAAGATCCCGCTCCAGGCCGACGGCGACTACATCGGCGAGTACGACGAAATCGTCTTCACCGCACTACCAGCAGCCCTAAACGTAATCGCCTAACTCCTACAAAGATGCAGCTTTGTCGTACGACAAAGCTGCATCTTTGTAGGACTCAGTTGCCTGGGGTTACTCGGTAGGCGTCGAAGACTTTTTCAACCTGGCGGACTCTTTGTACGCAGGCCTTTAGGGTCCCGGCGTCGGCGACTTCTACGACGAAGCGGTCCCGCACCATTGGCGGGTTCGTCACGCAACGTGCCTCGATGATGTTTACGCCTGCTTCAGAAAAGGCACGTGAGAGATCCTCAAGCAGGCGGGGTCGGTCCCACGCCGATACCTCGAGCTCCGCGCGGAAGGAGGCGCTGTTTGCACCCTCCCACTCGACCTTCACGAAACGCTCGGGGTTCTTGGCCAGCTGGTGCGCGTTGGGACAGTCCTCGCGGTGGACCGTGATTCCACGCCCCAGCGACACATACCCGACGATTTGGTCGCCCGCCACCGGCTTGCAGCACTTGGCCATCCGCACCATCACATCGCGCGCGCCGTCGACCGTGATTCCGAATGTGCCGCTGGTCTGCACCGTCTTCGGCGCGGTCGGCTCCTTGCGGTCGGAGATCGGCGCGTCATCAACCGCGGCCTCGCCGGCCTTCAAACGGTTCATGATCTTGTCGATCACCATTTCCGGGCGGATCTTGCCCTGGCCGATCGCGATGTAGAACTCGTCCGACTTGCGGAAGCCGACCTCGCGCATCACCTCGGCGAGCATCGCGCTGCCGCTGATCTTCTGTGCGGGCAGGCCCTTCTTGCGCATGCCCTCCTGGAGCAGGTCGCGTCCGCGGTGCTCCGATCCTTCGCGCTGTTCGCGCTTCAAGAAGGCGCGGATCTTGTTGCGCGCGCGAGTTGTCTTGACGAGGGCCAGCCAGTCACGCGAGGGTCCGCGCTCCTGCTTTGAGGTGAGGATCTCGACGATGTCGCCAGACTTCAGCTTGTAGTGCAGCGGCACGATCTTGCCGTTGACCTTCGCGCCGACCGTGCGGTGGCCGACATCGGTGTGCACCTCGTAGGCAAAGTCGAGCGGCGTCGCGCCGGCGGCCAGCGACTTCACCTCGCCCTTGGGCGTAAAGACAAAGACATCGTCGTCAAACAGGTCGATCTTCAAGTTCTTGACGAACTCGGCGGATCCGTCGCCATCGGCCTCCGATCCCACCAGGCGCTGGAGCCAGTCCTGATTGGCCTCGGTTCCAAAGCGCGCGGCACCGTCCTTGCCGTAACCCCGCTGCTTGTAGACCCAGTGGGCTGCGACTCCGTACTCGGCGATGTCGTGCATCTCGCGCGTACGGATCTGGATCTCCAGCGGGCGTCCTTCCGGCCCGATCACCGTGGTGTGGAGCGCCTGGTACATGTTGCTCTTGGGCATCGCGATGAAATCCTTGAAGCGCCCCGGGAGCGGCTTCCAGATGCTGTGCACGATTCCGACGGCGCCGTAACAGTCCTTCACGTCGTCGACGATCACGCGCATCGCGGTGAGGTCGAAGATCTCGTTGAACTCGCGGCCCTTCTTGGTCATCTTCACGTAGATCGAGTAGAAGTGCTTGGCGCGGCCGGTGATCATCGATCCGATTCCAGAATCAGCAAGTTGCCCGGCGAGGTACTCGCCGGCCTCTTCCACGTAGTTCTCGCGCTCGTCACGCTGCTGGCTGACCAGCGCCTTGATCTCGGCGTACTTGCGTGGGTGCAGAGTCGCGAAGGCGAGGTCTTCGAGCTCCCACTTGATCGCGTGGATACCCAAGCGGTGGGCAAGCGGCGCGAAGATGTCGAGCGTCTCGCGGCTCTTCTCGATCTGCTTCTGCTTGGGCATCGCGCCGATCGTCCGCATGTTGTGAAGGCGATCGGCGAGCTTGATCAGGATGACCCTGATGTCGTCGGCCATCGCCACCATCATCTTGCGATAATTCTCGGCCTGCGCCTCGTCGCGCGAAGTGAATGTGATCCCGGTCAGCTTGGTCACGCCGTCGACCAACCCGGCGATCTCGACACCGAAGTGGTCGCGGATTTCAGCAAGAGTCGTTGAAGTGTCTTCGACCGTGTCGTGCAGCAGCGCCGCGCAGAGCGTCGCCGTGTCGAGCCGCATCCCGACGCAGATCTTCGCGACCTCGACCGGGTGGACGACGAAGTCCTCGCCGGTGCGGCGGATCTGATCCTTGTGGCGTCCGGCGGCAAACTCAAATGCTGCGGCGACCATCTCGATGTCGATCGGCTCAAGGCTGCCGCCCTCGTGCTCCTCGATCACGGCGAGCAGTTCGTCAAAGGACGCGCGCGTTCCTTCGGCCACCTCGACAGGCTTGCGCCCGGTCCCGTTTCCGGTGCCCTGCGCGGAACTCGTGGCTACCGCTGTGTCCGTGGTGTGTTCAAACTGCGAAGCCATTGCTGGGATGCCTCTCTGTATCCACTATAGGAGCGGAACGTGAAGGACTGGTCGAGATCCCGTTTGGCACCGTTTGCGGCCCCGGAATCCCGCGCAACCACCGCATCGACCGTTTCGCCGGATCGCTCGATAGCGATCACGTCGATCTCTTCCAGCGCGCGCAGTGCGCGACCGGCAATTCGGGCGCTGGGCAAGGCAGATTCGAGCGCCCTGAAGAGGTCCTCGACCCCACCGAAGTCCTCGCGGATCACACGAAACGCGCCGACAAGATGCTCACGCGAAAGCAGCAGGTCGCCGGCTCGCTCGATCGCACGAAGCTCGGATTGCAGACTCCAACATGCAACCGCAGGCGCGCCCCCGAACGAGGCCATCGCGGGTGCCGGCGGCGGCTCCGCCATCAACACGAGATCAAAGCCGCGGCTCAGTCGAGGGTCGTCGAAGCCAAGGACCTCCACGGACGACCCGGACGTCAGATCAGCCAGCACACCGGAGATGGCGCCGCGCCACACTTCCGGCTCGTTGACCGCCAGCGCGATGCGCGACCCCGGCGCAGCCAGCTCAAGAAGGGCGAGTACCGGGCCCTCGACTCGAAGGTCGCGCGAGCTCTCCTCGTCAATTACTTCGCCTGGCTCAACCAGGTCGTCAGCCAGCGCTCGCTGGCATTCGCTGTTCCAGAGCTGCGCGCGCGACTCTGATCGCTCGACCAGACCGCGCACCACCGCTTGCGCCTCCTCGCGTCCGTTGAACTCATTGCGCTGAAGTTCGGCCACCAGATCGATATGCCGCGGGACGTGCTGGCCGTCGATTACGCGCTCTTGGCGAAACGCCACAGCCGCCGCGCGCGTGGATTCCGCCGCGATCCCAAGCTTGAAGTGTTGCCCGGTGCGACCCATCCGGTTGACGCTGACCAGGTCTACTGCGGGGATCAACACCTGCGGCCGTGGATTCTCCGCGCCGAAGGGTCCCAGCCGCTCAAGTTCTTCGATCGCTTGGAGGTTGATGTCCGCCGGAGTACCGATCGCATCGACCACCATGCGCGGTCGCAGGTCATCGACGGTGAGCTGAGCCGTCGCATCGGCAACAAACGCGGCGCGAAACTCGCCGAGGCGCGCGACGTCCAGCTCCAGGCCGGCCGCTGCGCGGTGGCCGCCGTATCGCACGAGCAGCTGACTGCACGCCTCCAGCCCGGCGTGAAGGTCGTACCGACCGCCGCTGCGGCCGGAACCGGCGGCGACTCCGCCCTCGATTGCCAGCGCGATCGAGGGGCGGCGAAAGCGCTCTGCCAGTCGCCCTGCGACGATCCCGAGCACCCCCGGATGCCAGCCCTCGCCGGCCACGACGATCGCGAACTGATCGCGCTGCGCACGCGCCTGGACCTCGGCAGCCTGGAGGACCTCTTGTTCGATCTCGCGACGGCGATTGTTGGCTGCACCCAATTGCGCCGCGAGCTCTCCGGCCCGCTGCGCATTGGCGGTGAGCATCAATTCGACTGCCGGCTCGGCCGAGTGCATTCGCCCCGCCGCGTTGATCCGCGGTCCGAGCGCAAAACCAAGCGCGCCGGCGTCAATCTTGAGCTGGTCCACGCCGGCGACGCGCATCAGTTCCGTCAGCCCGGGGCGTTGCGTCGAGCGCAGTCGCAGGAGTCCTTCGCGTACCAGCGCGCGGTTCTCGCCGCGCAGCGGCACGACGTCGCAGACGGTCGCAAGCGCGACCAGCGCGAGGTCGCCGTCCAGCTGATCGCTCTCGACTCCCGCCCGAGCCGTCAACACGCTTGCGAGCTTGTGCGTTGCCGCCGCGGCGCAGATATGCGGATCGGGGTAGTCCTCGAGGCCAGGGTGAACGACCGGGCAATCGGGCAGCTGAGGTCCGATCGTGTGGTGATCGCAGACCACCACATCGACACCAAGCGCATTGGCGCGCGCCACCTCCTCGGCCGACCCGATCCCGCAGTCGACGGTGACGATCAGTTCTGCGCCGGCATCCACCAGTCGCTCAACCGACGCTCGTGTCAGGCCATAGCCATCACCGAAGCGACTCGGCACGTGCCAGGTCACATCCGCCCCCAGCTCTGAGAGCGAGCGCACGAGGATCGCGGTCGAGCAGACGCCGTCGACGTCGTAGTCGCCATGGACCGCGATCCGGCTGCCGAGCTTGATGTGGGCGAGGATCGCGTCGGCCGCGGCGACCACGCCCGGCAGAAGCTCGGGATCGTTTGCCGAGCCAGGCGCCAGCGCGCTGCGGGCGTCGTCCAGAGACGCGACCCCGCGCCGCACCAAGGTCTGCGCGGCAAGCGAGTGCAGCCCAAGCTCGCGCCGCAGCGCGCGAGCCAATTCCCAGTCGCAATCCGCAGCATCGACCAGCGGCTGCTCCGGCGCGATGTCCTCCGGCGCCGAATCGGCCGGCGAAGGCTCTACGCCGTCCGCTTGATCAACCGGCATGGTCTCTGCGCCCATGCAGAGAGCCTACGGCGAGCGTGTGACGGTCCCGAACGGAGTCAGGACGCGTCCTCGTCGACGCTCGCAGCCTGCTGGCGCGAACCGACGAGGTAACAAATGCCGAGGCCGATCAACGTGCCGGGGATCGCCTCGATCGCCTGGATCAGGTCGGTTTCGCTGGTGCCGGGCACCGTGAAACCGTTGACGACAAAGCCGAAGACCACCGCGCCGACGATCGCCGCACCGAACGCGCCGACGATTCCAGCCCAGAAGCGGTCCGGCACAAACACAGTGAAGTGCCAGATAGCAATCGCCATCATCACCCATGCAAGTGCAGCCATCGCCTCTTCCTACCTCCCGTGCTTGCGCTTGGCGCGCGCAGCGCGTCGTTCTGCCTTGGTCTGCGGACGCTTGACGCCGCCGGACATCCCCGCACTGGAACCGCTTCCGGCCGGCACCGCGTCTTCCGGGATCTCAATTTCGTCCTCGATCGCTTCGTCTGGCGCAGCGTCCTCCACCAGCTCCTTGCCGGTGCTGGCGTTGACGGCGACGCCGCCGATCGTCTCGGTGGCGAATGCGGGCACCACGCCGTTGTTCTCAGCCAGGATGCGGGCGCGACGCTGCTTGAAGATCGGCTCGCGCTCCTTCCAGTGGTCGAGCACCGGAGCGGCGATGAAGATCGACGAGTAGGTACCCGAGATCGTTCCGATCAGCAGCGCCAGCGCGAACGCCTGGAGGGTCTCGCCGCCGAAGATCAGCAGCGCGGTGACCGGCAGCGCCGTGCACAGCGAAGTCGCGAGCGATCGAGTGAGCACCTCGCTCATCGAGCGGTTGACGATCTGGCTGAAAGCGGCCCGCGGCATGCGCGGCATGTTCTCGCGGATACGGTCGAAGACGATGATCGTGTCGTAGAGCGAGAATCCGAGAATCGTCAGCAACGCCGCCACGGTGGCGCTCGAGACCTCTTCGCCCAGCAGCGCGTAGACGCCCAGCGTGATCAAGATGTCGTGCGAGAGGGCAATCAGCAGCGGGATTGCGAACTTGAAACCGAAGCGCAGCGTGACGTAGCCGCCGATTACGAGCAGCGAGAAGATCACCGCGGTGAGCGCCGTGCGGGCGATCACCGAACCGAACGTCGGTCCAACCGACTGAACCGCCCATTGGGTGTCGTCGCGCCCTTCGCCGAGGACGCCGAACGCGTCTTCGAAGGAGGCCTCGAGGCGATCGATCTGCGGGCCCTTGGTGAGTTTGTCGCTGGAGATCTGGAAGGCGTTCTTGCCGAGTGCCTCATCGTTGGTGATGCGCTGAATCTTCGCGTCTCCCGCGCCCTCTTCGGCGAGTAGCGCGCGGACCTGCTGCTCGGTTGCCGCCTTCTCGACGCCGACGATCACCTTTGTGCCGCCGGTGAAATCGATGCCGAGGTTCAGCCCGAGCCCGGCCACGGCGAGCGCTCCCGCGGCGAGGATCACACCGGAAATCGAGAAGAAGATCTTCGACTTGCCCATGAAGTCAAAGCGCCAGCGCTGGCGGTGCTCGTCGGCGTCCTGGACGCCCAGCGCCGAAGGACGCTCAAGGCCGCGCCAGCCCGAGAGCAGGCCGAGGATCGCCGAAGTGACGACGACCGCGGTGAAGAGTGAGACGATTGTTCCCAGACCAAGAGCAGCGGCGAATCCGCGGACCCCGGCCGTTGCCAGGACGAAAAGGATGAACGCCGTGATCAGGGTGACGACGTTCGCGTCGAGAATCGTCGAGAAGCCCTTCGTGTAACCCGTGGCGATAGCCGTCTTCATCGACTTCCCAGCACGGATTTCTTCCTTTATTCGCTCAAAGATGACGATGTTGGCGTCGGCCGCGACCGACAGCGTCAACACGAGGCCAGCGATTCCCGGGAGCGTGAAGGTGAAGCCGACCGCCTTGGTCAGAGCGAAGAAGAAGATCGCGTAGATCACCAGCGCGAGACCGGCGATAACACCGAGGATGCGGTAGAACGCGATCAGGAAGAAGAAGACGAGCCCGAACCCGACCAGCGCGGCGATCAGCGCCTGATCGAGCGCCGCGCGTCCGAGCGAAGCCGACACCGTGGTCTGCGACTGCAGATCAAGACGCACCGGCAGCGCGCCGAGGTCGATCTGCTTCGAGACGCGGCTCGCCTCGGCCTGAGAAAGATTGGTGATCTGCGCGCGGCCACCGGCAATGCCTTGGCTGAGCTGGGCGTCGCGCGGGTCGATGCTGGCCAGCGAGACGACCTTGCCGTCGAGCACGATCGCGAATCGGTGACCGTTGGGATTGGTCAGCAGACTGGTCTGGCCTTCTTCGTAGAGCTGCTGCGTGATCCGCTTGAAGATGCTGCCACCTTCGCCCGTGAAGGTGAGGTCGACCGCCGGGCCTCCGCCCTGCCCGTCCGTGCCGACGGCGGCGCTTTTCACCTCGTCGCCGGTCAGCGAAACATTGTCCTCGATGACCCACCACTGGACAGACTTGCCGTCTCCGTTGGGGTCGTAGGAGACCACCACGTAGCCCTTGGGGACCACAAACAGCTCGGAGTCCTTCGGCTGCTCGCCGTTCATCGGCTTCTTGGTGATTTGGTTTTCCGCCGAGAGCAGGTCCGCCTTGGTGAGCTCGGGGCCCGCGATCAGCTTGTTGCCCTTCTTAGTCGAGAAGAGGTAGTACTTGTCGCGACCCTTGGCGTCCTTCGGGGGCTCCTGTTGCGAGGCGAGCTTGACCGCGTCGTACTGCTTGGTGAAGCCCTCGTTGGCGGCGTCGGCCTTGGTCTGGCCCTTCTTGGGGACGACGTTGTCTTCCCACTTGTAGAAGTACATCTGCGCGGTCGACCCGACCAACGCCTTGGCGGCCGCCGGGTCATCGACGTCCGGGAGGGAAACGGTGATCAGCTCGTTGCCGGTCGCCTGAACCTCAGATTCCGTCACACCGAGCGAGTTGACGCGCTCGTTGATCACCTTGATTGCGTTCTGGAGCTCGCGATCGGTCGGCGGCCGGTCCGCGTTGGTCGGCTGGGCCTTGTAGGTCAGCTCGATGCCGCCGGCAAGGTCGAGGCCGAGCTTGCCCGGCTTGAACGCGATCACCGCGATCGAGGCGACCAGGAGCACGAACACGAGCCCGAGGACGATGAGATTTCGTTTGCGTGAAGCCATAGAAGAGTCGCGTACTAAGAGGCCACCACCGGCGAATCAGTTCGCCGGCGTGAGTACGAGCAGCATTCCCCCGTCCTCGTCGTACGCGGGGAATATATCGGCAACTGCCTCGGCCGCAAGATCGCCCTCTGCTTTGACCGTCACTTCGTGCCCGATCGAACGCACGCCCCACTCGAGTGTCGTGCCGATCGGATCGTCCTGGGAACTGAATTCGAGGCCGAGGACTTCCTTCACCGGCCGGCCGAAGACATCGACATCCGTCAGTCCGGTCAGCTCGTAGGACCCGCGACCGCAGCCGATCACGCGCGCCTCTTGGTCGCAGACGAAGAAGGCTGCACCATTGGCGGGGTAGTAGTCGTCGAGCAGCTCAAAGATGAATCCGTAGCCGCACTTCGCGCAGCCCCGGGGGCGCGCGGAGAATCCGGCGTTTCGGTCACCATGGTTTGATCGCGTTCCGCACTGCGGACAAATGAAGATCGGCATTGAAAGTTGGTTCGCAGGTGGTGGTTTCCGCTCCGCAGGCCAGATTAGACAAGCAGACGCACTCCCCTCCCCGCCACCGCGAACTGCGTGGAGGAAATTTTGGTTCGGGCCCGATCGTCTACTGGATGAGCCGCGATCAACGCGTGCGCGACAACCACGGCCTGTTGCACGCGCGGGCACTGTCACGCGAGCTCGGGCAACCGCTGGAGGTTGCCTTCTGCCTGATGCCGAGGTCCGGAGCCGCGTCGCGGCGCAGCTACGACTTCATGCTCGATTCTCTCGATCGGGTCGAGGCAGACCTTCGCGGGCTGGGGATTCCCTTTCGGCTCTTGAACGGCGAGCCGAGCGTTGTACTCGCGCCACACCTTGCCCAGGCCGGCGCGGTTGTCTGTGATTTCAATCCGCTCCGCCGGCCCCGCACGCTGCGCACCTTGCTCGCCGAGCGACTCACCTGCCCGCTCGTCGAAGTCGACTCGCGCAACGTCGTCCCGGCCTGGATCGCCGCCGACAAGCGCATTACGGCAGCGAGATTCCTGCGCAGTCGCCATCTCGATCTGCTCCCCCTCTACCTAGCCGAAATCGAGCCACTCGAACCGCAGAGCGGCGCAGAACTCCCCGATCCGGTCGACTGGGAATCGGCGCGGCGGAGCGTTTTGGCGCCCGACCACGGTCCACCAATCACCCTCGCCCCAGGCGAAGATGCCGCGGCAGATGCCCTGGCGCGGTTCATTGCCGAACGGCTGCCCGGCTACGCCGAGCGGCGCGGCCTAGCGAACGAGGATCACTCTTCGCGCTTGAGCGCCTACCTGCACTTCGGGCAGATCTCGATGCAGCGCGTCGCGTTGACTGTTCGCAACGCCGACGCGCCGAGCGAAGACATCGAATCGTTCCTGGACGAAGCAATCACGTGGCGTGAGCTCGCCGACAACTTCTGCCTCTACACCGATCGCTATGCCGAGCTCGAAGGCATGTCCGACTGGGCACGCGAAACCCTGACGCAGCACGCGGACGATCCACGCGAAGTCGTCTACGACCTCGATGCATTCGAGTCGGCAGACACCCACGACCCGCTCTGGAATGCCGCCCAGTTCGAAATGGTCAGGACCGGACGCATGCACAACTACATGCGGATGTATTGGGCGAAGAAGATTCTCGAATGGAGCGAGTCGCCGGCGGAGGCGATGCGGATCGCAACGTTGCTCAACGACCGTTACGAGCTTGACGGGAGGGAGTCAAATGGCTACGCAGGAATCGCTTGGGCGATCGGCGGAATGCACGATCGGGGCTGGCCGGAACGAAGCGTCTACGGAAAGATCCGCTACATGAACGCGAACGGCGCGCGGCGAAAATTTGACGTTGACGGCTACATCCGTCGCGTGGCGCCCGAACTGCTCGACGCTCAGCTCTTCTAGAAGAGACCGGCGTCGCGCGGCGGCGTGAGGTCCAGGTGCTCGAATGCAGCCGCGGTGGCAACGCGGCCGCGCGGAGTGCGCTGCAGCAGACCCTGGCCCAGCAGATACGGCTCGATCACGTCCTCGATCGTGTCCTCGGCTTCGCCCAGCGAGGCGGCGAGCGTCGAGAGGCCGACTGGGCCGCCGCCGAACTTCACGCAGATCGCCTCAAGCAGGGCACGATCGAGCCGGTCGAGTCCCTCGTGGTCGACCTCCAGGAGATTCAGGGCGTCGGCCGCCACCTGCTCGCTGATCCGGCCATCCGCGCGCACCTCGGCAAAGTCGCGGACGCGATTGAGCAACCGATTTGCCACACGCGGCGTGCCGCGCGATCTGCGTGCGATCTCAATCGCGCCCGCCGGTTCGATCGAGCACTCGAGGATCCCGGCAGCACGCGTGACGATCGCGGCGAGGTCCTCCTCGCCGTAGTGCTCAAGCCGGTGAAAGACGCCGAATCGGTCGCGCAGAGGTGTTGTGAGCAGGCCCGTCCGTGTCGTCGCCCCGACCAGTGTGAACGGCGGCAGGTCCAGCGTGACCACGCGCGCACCGGCGCCCTGACCGACCGTGATCGGGAGCTTGCGGTCCTCCATCGCCGGATAGAACGTCTCTTCGAGCGCCCTGGGCAACCGATGGATCTCGTCGACGAAGAAGACCGAGCCGGGCTCAAGCGCCGTGAGGAAGGCAGCCACATCGCCCTTCTTCTCGAGCGCTGGCCCAGCCGTCATCACGAACGGAACCTCCATCTCCTCGGCAACGATCTGCGCCAGCGACGTCTTTCCAAGACCCGGCGGGCCGGCGAAGAGCACGTGGTCGAGCGGCTGGCCGCGTTGTTTTGCCGCCGCGATGAAGATCGTGAGCTGCTCTTTGATCTTCTCCTGCCCGACGAACTCGTCGATTCGCCGCGGTCGCAGCGAGATGTCGAGATCTTCCGGACGGGCAGCCGCCTCGATGGGCGCGGCCGCGAGCGAGGCAGAGCGAATCGGGGCGGCCATCAGGCGGCCACCTGCCGAAGCGCCGACTGGATCAGTTCTTCCGTCGTCGCGCCATCGGCCTTCGAGAGCATCGCCTCGGCGTCCGCCAGCGCGTACCCGAGTGCGAGCAGACCGTCGCGCGCCAGCAGCGCCGGCTCATCGAGCGAAGATCCGGATCTCAACACCGTCGGCTCGCCGCTGGGCACAACCTTGTCCTTGAGTTCGACGACAAGCCGCTCAGCGGTGCGCTTGCCGATCCCAGGAATCTTCTGAAACGCCGAATGATCTCCTGATACCAACGCGGTCTCGGCGTCGGCGACGGTCATCCCAGTCAGAACTGCGAGAGCCACCTTGGGCCCCACGCCGCTGACCGCCGTCAGCTGCGTGAAAAGGTCCCGCTCGGCCGCCGTCGCGAAGCCATAGAGCTGCATCGCGTCTTCGCGCACGACGAGCGTCGCAAGCAGCGTTGCCTCGCTGCCGGCCGCCGGCACGGCGTCAAGTGTGTTGCCCGAGACGTTCAGCAGGTACCCGACCCCGGCGGCTTCGACCACGACGTGGTCGAGCCCCTTGTGCAGGACAGATCCAGACACCGAAGCGATCAACTCGCAGCTCCAATCGCCGCCGCCAAAGGCGCGCTGTTGATGTGACAGACCGAAACCGCGAGCGCGTCGGCCGCGTGATCGGGCGGTGGCTCGCCCGGCAGGTCGAGCAACGCGGCGACCATGTGCTGCACCTGGGCCTTGCCCGCCCCGCCGCTGCCGCAGACCGCGAGCTTGATCTGCTGTGGGGTGTAGCTCGCGACCGGAATCGCGCGACGGCCGGCCTCGCAGATCACAGCACCGCGCGCCTGCCCGACAGAGAAGGCCGATTCGGCGTTGCGGCCGAAGTAGATCGATTCGATCGCCATCGCGTCCGGGTGATGCTCATCGCAGAGCTCCGAAACACGCGCGGATATCGCCGCAAGCCGCAGCTCCAGCGGAGTGCTTGCCGCCGTCTCGATCACGCCGCCATCGAGCGCGAGCAGGGTCGCGCCGCGGCGTTCAACGACGCCGTAGCCGGTGTTGGCCACCCCGGGATCGATGCCGATCACGATCATCTGCGGTTGTATTCCCGACACGAACGCATGTTCCTACCGGAAGATTCTGCGTCAACGCTCGGATGGCTTGAAGCCCGCGCACTTCTCGACCGGCACGCGGGGGTACTTGGGAAAGCGTTTGTCCTCGCGCGAGAGCTTG
>JAEYBE010000052.1 GCA_023404495.1 Actinomycetes bacterium
TAGCTCGTTCGCTCTCCGGCGACGATGCGCGCGGTGAGTCTTCCGGCGTCGTCGTATTCGAGCTGCGTTACCTGACCGCCCGGCTTTGTGGTCCGCTCGAGATTTCCGGCTTCGTCGTACTCGTAGCGGGTGCGGTGTCCCAGGGCGTCGACCTGAGCGACGAGCTGGTCTGCTTCGTCGTACTCGTAGCTGGTGCGAGCACCTTCGGCATCGATGACACCGGTGAGGTTGCCGGACTGGTCGTACTCGTACTTGGTGCGATTGCCCTTTGGATCGATTTCCTCACTGACGCGACCGAGTTCGTCATAGCGGTAGCTCGTCGTTTCGCGTTCGGCGTTGACCGTCTTGGCGAGCCGACCATCTGGGCCATACGACGAGGTCTCTTTGTTGCCATTTCCATCAGTCTCCGCAATGGATCGACCGACCTCGTCGTATTCGGTTGTCGACTGGAGCACGCCGTTCAGGTAACTGGTGACTGGCAGCTGCAACGAATTGAACTCGGTAGTCGATTCGTTGCCGGCCGCATCGGTCGTTTTCGTGAGGTTGCCATTCGGGTCGTACTCGAAGGACGTATGCGCGCCAGTCGCGTCGGTCGTTCCCATCAAGCGGCCCATCGCCGAGTGGTCGAACGAAGTGACATTCCCGAGCTCGTCCTTTGACTCCGCTAGATACCCGTGGTCGTCGTACTCACGCTCAGTCGTTTTGCCTTCAGGGTCGGTAATCGAAGTGATTCTGCCCTGGTCGTCGTGGTCGTAGGTTGTGGTTTGACCCAAGTCGTTCTCGACCGACTTGATCAGCTCGTTCTCCCAGGTGTAGCGGGTTTCCTTGCCGCGAGCGTCTGTGACCTTGTCCAGGAAGTTGTCCGAGTGGTACGTGTAGCGGGTCTCGCGTCCCAGCTCGTCGCGTTCGGCGATCACATTTGAGTTCGAGTCGAAATCGGTCTCGACGACTGCACCCGAGAACGTCGTGACGCGATCGATCCGGCCATGCAGGTCGTAGCGGAACTTCGCCGACCGGCCGTCGGCGCGACGAATCGATGTGATGAGCCCGCTCTTGTTTCGGTGGAACACGATTCGTCCGGCCTTCTTCGTAGCCACCGAACTGGTCCGCCCGAAGCGGTCGAAGCGAACGAGTGCCCAATTGCGCGCAGCGTCTGTCACCCGAGTCCAGCGATCCCCGAATGAGAAGGACATTTCACGGGAAGTTGCGCCGACGGACTGCGAGATCACATTCCCCTTGGAGCCGAAGGTGTTTCTCAGACCTCTTTCGCCGTCTGGATTTATCGCGTCGGCGAGGAATCCCCGAGAGTCGTAGGCGTACCGCACAAGCCCGCCTTGCGGATTGCGAACCGCCGTGAGTCGTGCGTCAACGAAGTCGAAACGTGCACGACGTCCATTGCTGTCGCGCACTTCTTCGAGCATCCCGTCCTCTGCGTAAATGTAGTCCACTGATTGCCCGCGAGGGGTGGATTGCGACGTCAGGCGGCCAAAGCCGTCGTAGTGATAGTCGATCCTGCCGCCGAGCTTGTCTCGTACGTAGTCGACCCGTCCGTCACTCCTAAAGACAGTCGTCGTCGACCCATACGGATCGGAGAGCTCGAAGCGATCTGAAGCCAACCTGAGGTTCTCGTCGTGGCCATACGGGGGCTTGAAACCGCCACCGGCATCCTGCACGAAATCAAAGGTCTTTCCGTCCTGTTGCCTTAGACGCACGTCACCGTTCGAAAGTTCGACGATCTTTTCCGTGCCAGCCCAGGACCAGCCCTTGCCCAGCGCGCTCGACCGCTTGTCCATGGAGTTATATGTGCGCGTAAAGCCGAGACTCAAGCCAACGCCTCCTGCTTCGACGTCGGTCTTCTGGAGCATGAAATTGCCCGTTGCCGAGTTGACTGGATCCCCGGCGCCGGCGTCAGGGTTGCCGAGGCCATCCATGTTGAACTTGCTGCCGTAGTGACTGCACAGTGCGCGGAATTCGGGATTCTCCCGGCAGAGCTTCATCGCTTTGTCGTAGTCGATGTCGTCGAGATCTACTCCGATGGTTGGGCAGTGCTCGGCAACCGTGCAACTTCGATACTCGAGGTCGGTTGCGTACTGGCCATAGGCTTGCTCGACAGTGATGTACTCATGCCGTTGCTGCCGATACCGCGTCTCAACCGGCGGAGTCTGGTCGATATCCCGGCAATAGGTGGGCGAGGATTCGAGCACGACTTCAACCTGCCCCGGGGTGCCCACGAGGCTTCCGTAAGTTGGTTCGCCGGGTCCAAGAACGTACGCGTACGCACCGGTGTACACGCCGAGAGCGCTCGTCGGCGTACAGCCATCAATCTCGTCCCCAAAAGTTGAATACCAACCGCCGGTCTGCCACACACACCGAAAGTCGCTGGCGCAGTTGCTACGGGGACTTGGCGACGCCATGCTCACGCCGAATGCGTATAGCCGCGACGCGGGTAGTGGATCGCCGCTGGCGTCAGTGTCTCGAAGCTTCCAACCTTCGAACTCTCTCTCGAAGTAGCCGAGCTCGTTGTGCTCGCTCCAACTCTCGGCCGGTCCGATCAGGAAATTCTGCTTGGCCGAGGCCTGCTCAGTGATTGTTTCCACGGGCGAATCTTTCGGGCTGTAGCTAGCAGTGAAGACAACCTCCACAGCTGGGGCACCCACCCGCAACGGGTCGAGGACCTCGATGAATTCGCGTTCGGTCGGGTACGCGCCGACTTCCTTGAGAAAGTCGAAAATCGTCTGCTTGTCCAGTCGCGGCTCATCGCCATTGGAATCAGAATTGAACGCCGCCACCCGCGCGAAGCTCGGGCTACTTGGTGCAGATTCAGGGGCGCCCAGGGTCTCGATCATCCGACGTTTCAGCTCATCCTTCGCCCCGTCATTAATCTGCTCGCCGTCCTCTTCAGAGACCAGCTCGCCGTAGTCATATGCGCTCGGTTCGGACAGAGTGGAAAACGAACGTATGACGGATTCGCTTTCGGCACCATTCGCATCAACCGAGCGAACCTCGAATGTGTGATCGCCGTCTGCGAGGTAGCGCGTTGTGTAAGGAGACATGCACGGTTCGAATTCATCGTCATCGACTCGGCAGGTTGTCCACCGATCAGCCGGCGCGTCGAACGTGAAGGTCGCGTCGGCGTCTTCAATCTGCTCGTTGTCCGGTCCGCCGGTGACATCCGGAAGCGGCTGGCCAGGGTCCGGGGCCGTGGGGCTGTTCACCCTGAATTCCCATCGCTCCGTCACGCCACGATGGCCCGCAGCCGAGGGTGTGCGAACACTGAGCTCATGCGTACCGTTTGAGAGTCCGTTCGCCTGAAAGCTGTTCCGGCAAAGTTTCCAGGGTGCCCCATCAATCGAGCATTTGAGTGCGTAGTTCGAGTTCGACGTGGCGTGCACGTTTATGTCTTCATTTGAGACTTCGATCCCGTCCGAAATCTCACTCCAGTCCGGATTTCCGTCTTCGTCGTCGACCGGACTGATCAACGCATTGATCACCTCTGCGTCTTCGTCTGGAACGAAGAAGGAGGTTCCGTTTCCACCTGTTGTCTGGTCGAAAGGAGGTGCGAACCTCACATTCAACGAGTGCCAGCCAGTTTGGGGGTTCGCTGCGGTCGATCGGAAGCGATAGGGAGACTCGCACGGAACCCAGTTCCCGCTGTAATCGAGTTCACACTCGTAGTGCGCGCCACTGATGTTCGATCGAAAGCCAATCTCAATCTTCGCCGCATCTGCCAGGGATGTGGGATTCGGCCTGCGATAGTCCTCCGGCGGATCGATCAAGATAATCCCCGGCTGCGACAGCTGCGCGCTGACCGAGAATGAGCGGGTTACAGGCTGAGAGACCAGCCCATTAACGCCCGACCGGGCACGAACCGTCACTGAGTGCTGACCGTCTTCAAGTTGCAGCTCGAGCGGCGACTCACATTCCGCGGAAGGTCCGTTGTCGACCTGGCAGTAGAGGGTCGCGCTGTCATCAGTCGAAGAGATCTCGAAGATCTGACGTCCGGCGCCGACCGTCGATCCCTCTGCTGGTCCGCCGGCCAGATAGACCGACGGAGCGGCTTCAGCCGACCCGCTCTCCACTGTGAAGAAGTGGCGGCTCGCCGACTTTCCGGGCAAACCAGTTGAGTCAATCGAGCGAACCGAAAACGTTCGTCGTTCGGTGCCATTCGGGGCAATCGTGACTGGGGAGGTGCACGGTTGATAGCTGCTGCCATCAATTGAGCACTCAGCGGTCGAGAGAAACTGTCGCTGTGCGAAGGCAAACTCCACAACACCGACGACGTGGTCGCCCGAAGACGGGCCTGCGGTGATCGTGGGTGCCGGCAGCGCTGATGAGACCGAGAATTCGATTCGGTTGTGCAGCGACGGACCGGGCTCAGACTGCGGAAGTCGCACGTCAAATGTGTGGTGGCCGGGCGAAAGCACCGATCCATCGGCTCGGCGAATCTCCATCGGAGATCGGCAAGGTTCCCATTCGCCGTCGTCGAGCCTGCACTGGAAATCAGACACATCCGGCGACGCTGCGCGGAAGCGAACAAGCGGCGTTGCCGAGGCCCCTTCCTTCGGAGGTTCTGTTTCGAATACGACCCACTTGCTGGAGAGGTACGGATAATCAGATTGCCACGAGATCACAGAGGGATGCGGATCGCGTTCACCGTCAAACTCGGCGGCGACTTGAAGGGTTTGCTGACCGATCCCGCCCACGAGGTTGTTGGAATCGCTCGTGCCAGTGCAGGGAGCCCATGGCCGACTGTTCATCTTGCAGAAATAGCGCGTGCCTGGCGCTGAGAGCCGCCCGTCGATGAGCGACGCGGTCGCGCCGGAGAAGAAGGCAGTCGCAAGCCGCGGTGGCGCACAGTCGACCCTGGTGTCTACCCGGGTAGGCGAAGGCTCGTGCCAGTAGCGCGCTTGATCGGTCGCACGGTTTCCTGCGGAGTCGAACGCCGTCACGCCGATCGTCGAAACGCACGTAGGCAGCGTAGGCACGGTCCATGGTGATTCGCAGTCGATCGGTGTCCCGCCATTGACCGAACATTCGAATCGCTCCGCGTCCGAGCCGTCGGCGGTGAATTCGAAGGTCGGTGTTCCCGAAACGCCCGGTGTATCCACCGAGGGCTTTTCGAGGATTCGAAGCGTTGGCGGGGCCGAATCGACCTCAAACTCGGCTCGCAGGGGCTCCCCGATCGCGTGGCCGCTTTCGTCGAATGCTGTGAGAACGAGTATCGCGTGGCCGCTCGGCGTGTTTTCCTGAACGGAGAACCCGCCCCAACACGGGTGGTAGTGGTCGTAGCCTGCCGGCACCCGAACAATGGCGTTGCAGTCAAGCTCCGGCACTGGAATCGCTGACGAGAAAGTGAGCCTGGGAGTCCATAGGCCCATGCGCGACGGCGTCGCTTCATTGAAGCGCACCACGTCGTTGGCGTCGAATGCGTAGAACTCGTCTCCGTCAATCTCGGCAGCGTTTCCGGCCGCATCGGTAGCCCGAATCCTCAGATGGTGTGCGCCTACCGACAGGTTTGAGATAGTCACCGGCGACTCGCACGGTTCAAAATCCTCCTCATCAAGCGCACACGAAGTGTCGACAGCGGTGAGATCCTCGGAGAGGAACGAAAACGTCTTATCCCTACCTGGCGAGTACTTAGACGGATAGGTCGAGAACGAGAGAGCCGGAGGTTCAATGTCCACAAAGAACTCGAGTTCCGCCGGCGTCGCATCCGGCAAGCCGATCTGATTCACGGCACGCACGACCAGCAAGTGCCGACCCGGCTGATCAAACGCCGGGGTGGCAAATGGCGATTCGCATGGTCCGAAAACAGCGTCGCCTTCCGGGTAGTTCGCCGGATCGACGGCGCACTCGAAGCGAGCATCCGGGTCGTCAGACGAGAAGTTGAATGTCGGTCCGGGGATCGACGTGGCGCCGCCGTCGGTCACGTCTCCGGAAACTTCGGTGCTCGGTAGGTCTCGTTGGATGGTGGTTTCGCAGTCAGTTGAGTCGGCTGCGTCGACAAGCGCCGCGTCAACTCCAAGCCCGCAGGTTGCGGTATCGGACCCGCCATCACGGAGTAACAGGAGATCATCGCCGCCACGCGCCTGAACATTGTCTGCTCCGGACTCGCCGGAAATGGAGTTCGCCCTTCCGTCGCCACGTAGCGTGTCATTGAAACCCGAGCCGACCAGGTTTTCGGTGGACGCAATCGAGTCAAGACCTGCGCCCAACGTGTTCTGAGGGCCATCGATTGCAAGATCAACAACGACCCGCGACGCCGCGTCGCGATATTTCGCGGTGTCGATTCCGGACCCTCCGACAAGCGTGTCATTCCCGGCTGCGCCCTCGAGCTCGTCGTTGCCACTGCGGCCATTCAGAAGATTCGGACCTTGAGATCCGACCATTCGGTCATGGCTCGAGCCACCAAGGACGTTCTCTACATCGCTACGAACGTCGTCGCCTTCGCCTGGATATCCGTCGTTCGCCACGTCATCGAGCGTGACTGTCGTGGGCCTGTTGTGTCCCGCGAAGTCGGCCGTGTCGATCCCGTTTCCGCCAACGACGACGTCCGCACCGCCACGCGGATTCAGTAGGTCATCGCCGTCGGCACCATCGAGATAGTTGGCCCGCCCGTCCCCGGTGATTGTGTCCGCGTATGACGAGCCGATCACATTCTCGATCTGACCGATGAAAAGCGTGCCGACGCCGGACTCTTGCGGCGACTCAAGTCGCAAGTCGATCACGATTGGCGCATTCGCGCTCGAGAAGTCAAGGGTGTCGGCACCCGTGCCGCCAAGAAGAATGTCGTCCCCGCCGTTGCCAACCAGAACATCGGGTCCGCCGTTGCCGAGGAATCCGTTGAGCTCGGGATTGCCGACCATCTTGTCGGCGCCACGGCCACCGTAAGCGCCTTCCACATCTGTGTGTAGATTGTCGCCTTCGCCGGGAAGCCCGTCGTCTGCAATGCCGTCGAGGCTCACGTTAATGCCAAGTCGATAATCCGAGTAGTCGACCACGTCGAGGCCGTCGCCGCCGTGCACATCGTCGGCACCGCCTCGGGGCGTGATCAAATCGCTGCCGGCACGCGCGTCGATCGAGTTGGAGGCGCTGGACCCCGACAACATGTCGTCGTAGTCGGATCCGACAAGATTCTCCAGCCCGCGGAGCTCGTCGGTGCCCGCCCCGCCGGTTGGCTGTGGATTGGTCGAAGCAAGGTCGACCTGGACGCCTGCGGAGGCTCGCGAGAAGTCGACTGTGTCGATCCCAAGTCCACCACGCACCGTGTCATCACCCGCGCCTGGTACGAGCACGTCACTTCCCGCGCCCCCCAGCAAGGTTGAACGGAGATCTGTTTCGTTCGCAAGCCGGTCATCGCCAGATCTTGCGTTTGCGTTGATCGACTCAACGCTGGCGGCCGGACAGCTCACAGTGTTCTCATCGACCTGCGTGCAGCCGATGCCCGCAATCACCCCGGTGATCAAATCGGAGACATTGAGCTGCTCCCCGGAGTCTGACCTGGTGATACGCACATCATTGTCTGTGCCGCCCGTCGCAACGAACGACAGGACGCCATCGCTCACAGTGACGGTTGATGGTCCGGGTGCGGCGACGACGGTGAGCGCATGCGACACGAGCACGACAGAACCGGCGACGGTCGCCAGCATCAACGCCGACAGAACGAAACGAAAAACCGAACGAACGAGCACGCATACCCCCGAGCCAAGTACGGCATCCGGGCCGCTGTAGCTCCCTCCACCGCGCTTACCGAATCCGACTAGCTCGGCGAGGTTACCGGATTTTCAGGTGCGCGATCGGAATTCTCGCGCCGACTTACTGCTGAAAATCAGCCCCAAGCACAACAATCACCGGCACAGACCCGCCCTGCGCGAGGATCTCATCCGTCGCCGGCTTGATGTCCTTGACCGCGAGTTCCTTGGCGACTTCGTCGGCCTCGGCTTTGCTGCCCGGCGCGTAGTAGACCACCGTGGTCGCCTGGTTGTTCGGGACGTTCCCGGTCGTGGTGTCCGAGAAGCCGGCTTTGTTGAGGCCGTCTGAGGCGGCGCGTGCGAGGCCCTGCGTGTCGGTTCCATTGAGCACGGAGACCGTCACGGCCGCACGGTTGATGCGCTGGCTGCGATCGGCAGTGTTCTGCGACGGGCGGTTGGCGGCGCTTCCGCCAGTGCCGCTCTTGCCGGTCTCGTCGCCGCCGCCGAGGAGCTGCGTGGCGATCAGGATCACGGCGAACACGGCAACCAGCACACCGGCAACGGCGAACGGCACGCGGCTGCGGTGATCTGACGGCGGATCGACGGCCTCGAAGTGGCCTGAGCCGGTCGAGCCGGTCGAGAGGTAGTAGTCGGGAATCGGCGGCGAGCTCGGCGTGCGCACGGCCGTGAATTCGGATGTGTCGAGCGGGGGCAGCGGCGGCAGCGGTCCGGCAGCGCGCGCGGCGGCGGGCGTTGACGGCGTCAGGCGACTTTGCTCCTCGGACGGCTCGGCGGACTCGCTGGCATCTTCTTCGGGTGCAGGCTGCGACACCGTCGCGTCGCCAGCTGAGGCTTCCGCAGCGACCGCAAACTCCTCCGGCGCGTCTGTGCCTTGCTCCTCGCCGTCCGGCTCGCCCTCGGGCGCAGCTTCCACGCCACCAAACTCTTCCGACACCACATCGTGCGCCTGGGTCTCCTGCGAGAGGACTGCGCCCTCCTCGACGGCTTCGACATCGACCATTTCCTCCGGCGGCGGCACCGTCGCCGGCGGCGGGGTTACCGCGACTCCAGCATCGGCCGCAATGCCTGCCGCTGCGTCGGCCTCGCCCTGGCGATACGCCATCGACTCGTAGGCCTGGGCGATCGCCTGGCTCGCGATCTGCTGCGCGCGCAGCTCGACCTCGGCGGCGCGCTCCGGTTCGCGCCCGGCCCACTCGCGCAGGCGGCGCACGTCGCGCGCCTGGCTGAAGTAGAGCATCGCCAGCACGGCAAGGCCGATGATCCCGGCGAAGCCGGCAATCGCGCCGAAGTTCAGAAGTATGTCTTTGAGTTCGCCCAAGTCGGAAGAGCCCAGACGCCTTCACGGCGTCCACGGGGGGAATCCGAGCAGTCTAGGCGTCCGGCAACGCGGATTCAGCCGTCAGTCCGGCCGCGGCCTGCACCAGGTCAGCCAGCGCCTGCGGCTTGCCGTTGACCATCAGCCGCTCGACTTCGTCGAAGATCTCATCCACACGAGCGGGGTCCATGTTCTCGCGCTCGGCGCGCACGATCTTCTCGGCCGGTGTGGCCTGCGGGCGCTCGTCGGGATTGAAGAGATCCTCGTGGAGCTTCTCGCCGGGAGACGGCGCCGTGACGACAATCGGAATGTCGACGTCAGGCTCAAGACCAGCCAGTCGAATCATGTTGCGCGCAAGATCGATGATCTTCACCGGGTCGCCCATTTCCAGAACGAAGACCTCGCCGCCGCTCCCGAGATCTCCGGCGCGGATGATCAGCTGTACGGCCTCCGGGATCGTCATGAAGTAGCGCGACATCTCCGGGTGGGTCACCGTGACCGGACCGCCACCGGTGATCTGCCGGCGGAAGATCGGCACGACGCTTCCGCTCGATCCGAGCACGTTGCCAAAGCGCACCGAGCAGTAGGTGGTGTCCTCGTGGCGCGCCTGCGCCGATTCGATCGCCCACTCGGCGAGCGCCTTGCTTGCGCCCATCGTCGTCTTGGGCTTTACGGCCTTGTCGGTGGAGACCAGCACGAAGCGCCGCACGCCGTGCTGACCGGCGAGCTCTGCGACGGTGCGCGTGGCGATCGCGTTGTTTCGGATCGCCTCGGTTGGGTTCTCCTGGACTAGCTGGACGTGCTTGTAGGCGGCGGCGTGGAAGACGATCTCGGGCTTGAACTGCTCGAAGATCTCCTGCATGCGCGGGAGCTCCTTGCAGTCGCCCAGCACCGCCTCCACGCTGCCGAAGTGACGGTCTTCTTCCAGCTCGCGGCGGATGTTGAAGAGGTTGTCCTCGGCGTGGTCGACGAGGATGATCTTGCGCGGCCGAACACGCGCGATCTGGCGGCAGAGCTCTGAGCCGATCGAGCCACCTGCACCGGTCACCATCACGACGCCGCCGGCCAGGTACGCGCCGACGCGGTCGAGCTGCATGATCACCGGGTCGCGGCCGAGGATGTCCTCGACCTGCACCTCGCGGAGCTGCTTGACGAGGTCGACGTCGCCGCGCAGCAGTTCGAAGACGGTCGGCAGCGTGCGCACCGGGATGTCGCGCTCGCGGCAGGAAGAGACGACTTGTTCGCGCAGCGTGCCCGGCGCGGAGGGAATCGCGATGATCACTTCGTCGGGCTCGGTGTCTTCGAGGATCTTCGGGAGGTCCCGGGTGCGGCCGAGGACTTTCAGGCCGAGCATGCGCGAGCCGGCCTTGCGCGGGTCGTCGTCGACGAAGCCGATCGGGGCCTCGCCGAGCTCCGGGTTCTTGAGCATCTCGCGCGCGACCATCTGGCCGCCGTCGCCGGCGCCGATGATCAGGATCTCACGGCCCTTTGGCAGTCGGTAACCGCGGGTCGGCTTCTCGACGATCGCGCGCACGGCAAAGCGCGAACCGGCGACCAGCAGGAGCGTCAGCAAGAAGTCGAAAGCAGCGACCGAGCGCGGCAGGCCCAGTCCGCCGGGCTGCACCAGGTAGACGCCTCCGACGAGCAACAGACTGCTGAGCACAACCGCCTGGACGATGCGCGAGAAGTCGTGCGAGTCGGTGTAGCGCCACCACTTCTGGTAGCTGCCAAAGAGCGCGAAGACGGCGACCTTGCCGACGATGGCAAATGGGAGGACGGTCCAGAAGAGGTCCTCGTAGCGCGTCGGGATGCCGCCGATCGCGTCGTAGCGCGCGGGGATCGAGCTGTTGAACACGAGCCAGAACGCGCCGTAGAAGGCGATCGAAACAAGAACGGCGTCGGTCAGCACCTGCTGCGTGCGGTGGAGCATCACCGAACGACGCATGCGCCGGGTGAGACGGCTGGCGGGCATGGGGATGAGTCTAAAGGCGAGCGCGCGGATCTGCCCAAACCCGCACCATCCCGTGCGCAGTACTACAAAGATGCAGCTTTGTAGGAACCCAAGGCTAGGTTGGCCAGCAGCCGCGGGTCTCGGCGGATTCGGTCGGAGGCGGGGGCGCCGCGTTTTTCGATCTTCAGGGCGTCTAGGTCTTCGAGGCGGTTGAGGCGGCCTTCCGAGAGGAGCTGCTCATCCACCGCGCCGATTCTGCCCGCGAACGTTGTCCAGACCGGCGTGCCCAGCGCGACCGCCTCGCGGTTCATCGTGCCGCCGGCGCCGATCACGGCGTCGACCAGCGCCACGAGCGATGGCCCGTCGATCACGCCGTCGGGAATCACGATGTTGGCGTGGGCGAGCTTGGTCAGCTCTGCTCTCTGCTCGGGCGTGCGCGGCAGCGCGACCACCTGCACCTCCGGATCTGCGGCCAGGCGTTCGATCAATTTAGGAAACAGCTCGTTCTCGTGGCGGTGGTAGAGCGAGACGTCCGGCGGAGTGCGCAGCAGCACAAGCTTCTTCGCGCGATCGAGGCCCAGCTGGTCGAGCACCGCCTGATCGGGCTCGAAGTCGGCGAGGTAGTACTCCTCTTTTAGTCCCGGGTACTGGAAGACCTTGCCGTGGGCACCGTATTGATCGAGGACCGCCGGGTCAATCGCGTCGGGCACGATCGTCCGCGCGGCCCAGCGGCAGTTGATCGAGTGCTGCTCACGCGCCCACTCGTAGTCGAACATCGTCACCGAGGGGATGCCGCGCAGCTTGGCCGCGATCGTGATGTCGTTCGAGCCGTGGCCGATCGCGAGGTCGAAGTCGCGGCCGCCAGACCAGCGCCAAAGCGCAAACGAACGGCTGATCAGGCCGACCCCCTTGGCCAGCTTCTTCTCCCCGCGGTGCCGCCCGATCGCCGTGTGCGGCATCTCGTACTGATCTAGCAGCGCGAGCGTCTGCGCAAAGTCGCGCGCGGTCACCTCGACGTCATGGCCATCGGCGCGAAGCACGTCGATCACCGGCCGCAGCACCAATACGTGCGGGCTGTTGGTCAGGTCAACCCAAATCTTCAACTTGCCAGGCCCCTACGCGGTCGCGCGCGCGGCCGAGAGCGCCGCAACGACTGACTGAACATCTTCCTCGCGCAGCGTCGGGCTCATCGGCAGGGCGAGGTTGCGCGCCGCGGCGAGGTCCGTGACGGGCAGATCCGCGTCCTGCTCTGTCGCCGGCTGGCGGTGGATCGGGGTGCGGTAGTAGCCGCGCGCCTCAACGCCGGCCTCGGCCAGCTGCGCTGCAGCTGCGTCGGGCTCATCGAGCTGCACCACGTAGAGGTGGAAGACCGACTCGGCGCCCTCGATGACAACCTGCGGCGCTGCCAGCTCGGCGATGCCCGCGGCGGCGTAGGCGGCAGCGGCCTCCTGGCGGCCGGCGTTCCAGCTGTCGATCTGCGGCAGCAGCACGCGCAGCAGCGCCGCCTGCATCGCGTCGAGTCGCGAGTTGTAGCCGACCAGCGTGTGCAGTTGCTTGTTGGTCGTGCCGTGATGGCGCAGAAGTCGCGCGGTTTCGGCGATCTCGGCGTTACCGGTCGTGATGATCCCGGCATCGCCAAATGCGCCGAGGTTCTTCGACGGGAAGAAGCTGAAGGTCGCAACGTCACCGAGCGCGCCCGCGCGCACGCCGTGCAGCGTCGCGCCGACTGCTTGAGCTGCGTCCTCGACGATCTTGAAGCCGTGCTCATCTGCCAGCGGCCGCAGCGCGCCGACCGGCGCTGGCAATCCGAAGAGGTGGACGGCGATCACAGCTTTGGTGTTCTCGGTGAGCGCCGCCGAAACGGTTTCCGCAGTGACGTTCATCGTCTCGGGGTCGATGTCGCAGTAGACGACATTGGCGCCGATCGTCAGCGCGGCTTCGGCACTGGCATAAAACGTGAACGAAGGAACGACGACGTCGTCCCCCGGCTTCACGCCTGCCGCGAGCAGAGCGATCGAAAGCGCGTCCGTGCCGTTGCCGACGCCGACTGCGTGCTCGACGCCGACGTACTCGGCGAACTCGGCCTCGAAGGCGGCGACCTCCGGGCCCAGGATGTAGCGCCCACTGTCCATCACGCGCGCGATCGCGGCGTCGAGCTCGGGGCGCAGGCCCGCAAGTTGGGTGGCGGTGTCAAACAGCGGAATCATCGGTTCGCGCTCCTCAGCCGGACATAGGTGATCCGTGCCAAGAAGACGATGATCGCAAACAGCACGACGGTCGAAAACAACTCGGCGTACTGCTCGACGATCTCCCAGCGCTCACCGAGCTGGTAGCCGGCACCGATCAGCACAGAGTTCCAGACCAGCGCGCCGGCGAAGGTCAGCGGAATGAATCGCACCAGCGGCATGCGCTCGACCCCGGCCGGCAACGAGACCAGGCTGCGGAAGATCGGCAGCATGCGGCCGAAGAACACAGCCATCTGGCCGTGCTTTGCGAACCACGCCATCGTGCGATCGATGTCGGAGACTTTGGCCAGCGGCATGCGTGCGGCGATCGCCCGCGTGCGCTCGAGGCCGACGACCGCGCCCGCCCAATAGAGCAGCAGAGCGCCAACAAGCGATCCCAGCGAACTCCAGCCGATCGCGCCGGCCAACGAGAACTCAGCGTCCGGGCTGCTCGCCGTGAAGCCGGCCAGCGGCAGTACGAGCTCGCTCGGGATCGGCGGGAAGACATTCTCCAACGCGATCGCCAGCGCGAGGCCGACGCCGCCGAGTTCGTTCATCAGATCAACGAGGAATCCGGTGACTCCGCCGAGCTGATCGGGGTCTGTGATCGCGTACAGCAAGGCGCACAAGATGCCATACTCGCGCGCCGATGTACGCATACCTGCAAGTCCAAGCGGCCTCGATCACGGAGCCGATCGTCAACTTCGCCGTCGACGTCACCGAGAAGCTCGGCCTCTGGGGCATCTTCATTTTGATGGTGCCCGAGAGCGCCCTGATCCCGATTCCGAGTGAGGCGACGATGCTTTTCGCCGGCTTCAACGTCTCGGAGGGCACCTATCCGTTCTGGGCGGCGGTGCTCGTCGGATCGGTGGCCAACGTGGTCGGCTCCTGGATCGCCTACGCGATCGGCTACTACGGCCGCATGGACCTGATCGAGAAGCACGGCCACAAGCTGCACATCAAGCCTTCGCACCTGCAGTGGACGGATCAGTGGTTCGAGCGTCACGGCAACGCGACCGTCTTCTGGGCGCGCATGTTGCCGATCGTGCGCACGTTCATTTCTTTGCCGGCCGGTGTTGCGCGCATGCCGTTCTGGAAGTTCACGCTCTACACATTTGCCGGTTGCGTGCCGTGGATGATGCTGCTGACCGGCATCGGCTACTACGCCGGCGAGAACTGGGAGCAGTGGAAGGACTACCTCCACTACGTCGACTACGCCGTGGCGTTGGTGATCGTCGGCTTCGCGGTCTGGCTGTTGATGCGTTGGCGCAAGAGCCGCAACGACGGATCGCCTGAGGTTGAGGCCGCGGTCCAGGCGGTCAACGAGGACAACCCGGACCTCTAGTCTCGCTCGTGATGAGCGAGCACGCCGCCAAGCTCCCGGTGCTCGAAGCGCTGGCCTACGGCGTGATCCAGGGTCCGACCGAACTGCTGCCGATCTCGAGTTCGGGGCACCTTGTTCTGGCGCCGCACCTGCTGGGCAGCGAGTACGTCGATCTCGATCCCGCGCTGCGCAAGACGTTTGAGGTTGCGCTGCATGCGGGCACCGCGGCGGCGCTGGTGATCGTGCTGCGCGACGAGGTCTTTGAGGCGGTGCGCGAGGTCGACGGGCGGCGGATCGGGATGGTCCTGAGCTCTATGGCGCCCGCAGCTGTTGCCGCGCTAGGGCTGGAGAAGGTGATCGAGGGCAAGCTCAGCCGTCCGGAGATCGTGGTTGTTGGCCTTGTGCTTGGCTCGGCCGCGATGGCCTGGGCCGACGGACTGACTGGCACGCGCGCACGCGCCGATGCCGACTGGCGCGACGGGCTGGCACTCGGATTCGCGCAGGCGGTGGCGCTGATCCCCGGAGTCTCGCGCAGCGGCTCGACGATCGTGGCGGCGCGTGCCCGCGGGTTTGATCCGCTGAGCGCGACGGAGCTTTCTATGCATGTCGCGCTGCCGGTGATCGCCGGGGCGACTGCGTTGAAGGCCGTACGCGCACGTCAGCAGGGCCTGCCGCGCGAACTGCGCGCGCCGCTCCTGGCCGGGGTTGCCGGCGCGTTTGTGAGTTCGCTGGCCAGCGCGCGCCTGCTGGCGAGTAAGAACCGCGGCCGTGGCCTGATGAAGTACGTGATCTACCGTCTCGCGTTGGCAGCCGGGGTCACTATGTTCGCTCGTCGCCGTCGTCTAGATTCAGCGCAGTGAGCGAGCAGGACGCATACGCGCAGGCGGGCGTGAGCACTACCGAGGCCGAGTCGGCCACCGGGGCGCTTGTGTCGATCCTCAGCACGATCGATCCCGGCCGCCCGTCGCTCCAGCAGCTCAGGAACGGCCACTACGCCAACGTCCTCAAGGTCGCCGAGAACCTCGGCATCGCGATCAGCACCGACGGCGTCGGCAGCAAGGTGATCGTCGCCGAGCAGATGGGCAAATTCGACACTGTCGGCATCGACTGCATGGCGATGTCGGTCAACGACCTGATCTGCGTCGGCGCCACCCCGGTCGCACTGGTCGACTACATCGCCGTCGAGAAGGCCGACGCCGACATGCTCAGCCAGATCGCCACCGGCCTCAAAGTGGGCGCCGAGGCAGCCGGTGTGGAGATCCCCGGCGGCGAGCTCGCCCAGCTCCCGGAGTTGATCAAGGGCCACCCGAGCCCGAGCGGCTTTGACCTGGTGGGCGCGGCATTTGGAACCATTGCGCTCGATCAGATCGTCGAGGGCGACAGAATCACGCCGGGCGACGTGATCATCGGTCTGCCCAGTAGCGGCATCCACTCCAACGGGCTCACCCTTGCCCGCAAAGCATTGATCGACGATGCCGGATACGCGCTGACCGACTCGCCCGACGAGCTCGGCGGCAAGTCAGTCGGCGACGAGTTGCTGACCCCGACCGAGATCTACGTCAAGCCGATCCTCGAGTTGCTCAGGAGCCCCGTCGAAGTGCGCGGACTCGCGCACCTGACCAGCGGCGGCGTGCTCAACCTCTTGCGCCTGAACAAAGCGGTCGGTTACGTGTTCGAGACGCCGCTCAAAGCGCAGCCGGTCTTCTCGATGATCCAGCAGGCCGCGGGAGTGCCCGACGCCGAGATGGCCGAGGTCTTCAACATGGGTTGCGGCTTCTGCGTCGTCGTCCCGCCGGAGCACGCCGACGCGGCCGACTCGCTGCTGCGAACGCACTACGACGGCGCGCATGTGATCGGGCACGTGACCGACCAGGCAGGCCAAGTCGCGGTCACACCGCTCGGCCTCGTCGGTGACAAGCACGGCCTGCGCTCGGCCTGACCGGCCGCGCGCAACTTCCGCCCATCGGCGTAGGTTTGGACAATTGATTGCCGATCGCCCTGCAATTAGGGCAAACCGCGAGCAATCGGCGTAACTTCTCTTCACGATGGCGATTTCGGCGACACAGGATGGGCCTGAGCTCGTAGGCGAGATCGTCGGCGAGCGCTACCGAATCGAGGAAGTCGTTGGTGCAGGCGGTATGGCGACCGTCTACAAGGCCTTCGATCAAACCCTGGAACGCCCTGTGGCCGTCAAGGTGATGCGCCGCGAGGTCGTCAAGGAAGCCGATCAGCTCGAACGCTTCCGCCGCGAAGCTCGCGCCGCCGCAAAACTCAGCCACGCCCACATCGTCACGGTGATCGACGCCGGCGAAGAGAACTCACGCCCCTACATCGTCTTCGAGTACGTGCCGGGCGAGACGCTCAAGCAGCGGATCAAGAGCGAGGGGCCGCTTCCGATCACAGAGGCAGTCGCCTACGCGATCGAGATCGGCAGCGCGCTGGTGGCCGCGCACGCGGCCGGCCTGGTGCACCGCGACGTCAAACCCCAGAACGTATTGCTCGACACCCAGGGCCACGCCAAGGTCGCCGACTTCGGCATCGCGCGCGAACTCGACGCGAGCGACGGCCTGACCAAGACCGGCCGCGTGCTCGGCACGACCGACTACGTCAGCCCCGAGCAGGCGATGGGCGAGGACGTCACCGGCCAGAGCGACGTCTACTCACTGGGCATCGTGCTCTACGAGATGCTCGCCGGCGACGTTCCTTTCAAGGGAGAGAACCACGTCGCTGTGGCGATGAAGCACGTCAAGGATCAGCTCCCGGACATCCAGGAGGTGCGTCCGGAAGTATCTAACGCGCTGGCCGCGGTGATCGAGAAAATGACCGCCAAGGAGCCGGTCGACCGGTACCTCACGGCGGCCTCGGCCGTCTCGGACCTCGAGGACGTACTGGCGATGGAGTCGGCGCGCGCCGGCGGAACCACCGGCGAGGCGACGATCGTCTTCGATTCGCTGCCCAAACGCTCGCGCAGGCTGGCGCCCGAAGGTGTCTCCCACCCGACGCGAACGCGGATCGCCTGGCTGGTCGCGGCGCTGGCCGCGGTCGGCATTGTGCTGCTCTTGGTCAGCCAGCTCGAGCGCGGCACCGGCGGCGACAAGCCTGGATCCACGACCGCCTCGGGATCGGTGATCCGCTTCAAGTCAACCGGGAGCTTCGACCCGTTCTCGACCGGCGGCGGCTTTGAGGAGCACAACGAAGAAGCCCACAACGCCAATGACGGAAATCCACAGACCGACTGGACGACCGAGCAGTACCAGGGTGGAGTGCTCGGCAAGCCCGGCGTGGGGCTGTGGGGCCGCACCTATGTTCCCGCGACGGCCGCTACAGCGACGATTCGTACCCCCAACAGCTCGCTCGGCGTGACGTTCTATGGCGCAAAGAGCCTGCCGAAAGACCTCGCCGGTTGGACGCAGCTGGGCGATGCCTCGGGCAGCATCAACGGCAAACGCATCCCGCTCAAGAAGGTGCCGGGTCTGCGCTACTACATGGTGTGGATCACGGCCCTTCCGCCGGTTGTCAACGGCCGAAGCCAGGCGCGCATCTCCGAGTTCATCGTCCGCCGCTAGCCGGCTCAGCAAGTTGAAGTGCGCGTTAAGCGCGCCCGGGGAATCGACGCTCGGGCGACGAATCCCGTTATCTTCAACACACTTTTAGGGGAATCAACGATCTTCCAAGGGGATATCTGAACGTGAGTTCGCGTAAGGAGCAGAAGGAGCAGGCGCGCGCCGCGCGCGAAGCCAAAGAGCAGGAGATGGCGGCCTCGGCCGCCAAGAAGCGCCGGCTCTCGATCATCGGCGGAGTCGTCGGACTCGCATTGATCGCTGTTGTCGTCGCCGTGATTGTCAGCACCAGCGGATCGTCGGGCACGAGCGATTCTTCCGACGCCGCAGAGGTCAACGCGCGCTACGAAGGAATCCCGCAGAAGGGCGTCGTGCTGGGCGAGCCGGCCGCAAAGGCCACGATCGTTGAGTTCGCTGACCTTCGCTGCCCCTACTGCAAGGACTTCGAAGAAGGCAGCATGCCGACGATCGTCGACGAGCTGGTCAAGACCGGTAAGGCGAAGTTCATCTTCCGCAACCTGACGATCCTCGACCAGGCGAGCCCCTCAGGTGAGGACTCCACAAACGCCGCCACCTACGCCGCCGCGACAAGCCTGCAGAACAAGATGTATCCGTTCATCAACCTCTTCTACCTCAACCAAGGTCAGGAGAACCAGGACTACGTGACCGAAGACTTCCTGCTGGGGCTGGCCAACCAGATCACCGGCCTCAACGGCCAAGAAGCCTGGGACAACCGCAGCAACCCGAAGGTCGGCAACGAGCTGACCGCCGCATCCGATCAGGCCAACGAGCTTGGCGTGACCGGTACGCCGACGATCTACGTTGGCAAGGACGAGGACTCGCTGCGCAAGATCACGGTGGACGACCTGGCCGACCCGCAGGCGATCATCGACGCGGTCGACGCACTGCAGTAGGTAATTGATGAAGGCCGACCGTCGCCTCGGGATCGCGATCGCCGCGATCTGCGTACTGGGACTCTGCGTCGCCGGATACCTCAGCTACACCAAGCTGTTTGGAACCACGGTGCAGTGCGTCTCGGGGCACGGCTGCCAGATCGTGCAGAAGTCGAAGTACGCCGAATTCATCGGGATCCCGGTGCCCTACATCGGATTCCTCGGGTGGATCGGCGTGCTGGCGACCCTGCTGATCCCGGGCGACATCGGGCGCGGCGCGACCGCGCTCTTCACGGTCTTCGGCTTCTTCTTCACGCTCTACCTCACGTACCTCGAGATCTGGGTGATCGAAGCGATCTGCCAGTGGTGCGTCGCCAACGGCGTGCTGATGACGATCGCCGCGGTGCTGGCGGTATGGCGGCTCGTGATCTACACGCCGCCGGCGCTCACGCCGCTCGCGGCGGACGATCAGAACGAGTAGCCGCGCTCAGTCCTGAAGCGCTCGACGGCCAGATCAAGCAGGCGTTCGAGCAGGTCGCCGTAGGGCAAGCCGCTGACTTCGAAAAGCTTCGCGTAAACACTTGTGCTGGTGAAACCCGGGATCGTGTTGATCTCGTTGACCAACACGACGGGAGTACCGGATTCGTCCTGCTCGACGAAGAAGTCGACGCGCGCCATGCCCGCGCAGCCGGCCAGCTTGAAGACGCGAGCCGCGACGCTCGCAAGCTCGATCTCCAGCGCCTCGTCGATCGGGGCAGGTGCGATCAGCCGCATCCCGCCGGCCTCGTACTTGGCGTCGAAGTCGTACCAGTCGTTCTCAAACTCGAGCTTGCCGGGCTGGGAGAGTTCGAGCTCGTGGTTGCCGAGCACAGAGATCTCGATCTCGTCGCCGTTCGAGCCGGCTTCGACGATCACGCGCGGGTCGAACTTCAGCGCTTCATCGATTGCGGAGGCGAGCTGGCTCTGGTCGGTGACGCGCGAGATTCCGACTGACGATCCAAGTCGCGCGGGCTTTACAAAGCAAGGGAAGCCGAGCGCGATCGTCTCCTCGAGCAGCCGCGCGCGCTTGTTCTCATCGCCGTGCCAGTCGCCCGCGAGGATCGCCTGGTATCGGACCTGCGGGATTCCCGCGCGGCCGGCGACCTCCTTGAAGAGCAGCTTGTCAAGACACACGGCCGACGCGGCGACGCCGGATCCGACGTAGGGAATCTCCAGCGAATCGAGTGTGCCTTGGATCACCCCGTCTTCGCCGAAGGGACCGTGCAGCGCCGGGAAGACGACGTCGGCCCCGAGCAGACCCTCACCGGGAGTGATCGCGATCGGCTCGCCGGTGGGCATCTCTTCCGGACCGAAACGCACAACTTGGAACCAGCGTCCGTCACGGCCGATCTCGACGCGCACGACATCGTGGCCCTGGCCGTGGAGGCCCTTGGCGACGGCCTCGCCGGAGGCCAGAGAAACCTCGCGCTCACTGGAGCGACCGCCGGCCAGCAGGACGACGCGCTTGCGTTCGGGGGATGCCATGCGCGGACATTAATGGCTGGCGCGCGGCAGTTGGTTGTACGGGCGTCTAAGGAACGCTGCCGTCGTCGACAAACTTGCCGACTTCGATCGTCACCGTAGAACCGACCTCAGCGATTGAGCCCGGCTCAGGGTCGGTCGTCTGCACAACGCCGTTCTCGTCCTGGCTCGACGTGTCGACGTACTTGATCTCCACCTCGAAGCCGGCTGACTTCAGCTGCGCCCGCGCGTCGGAGGTCTTCAGGCCCTCGACGTTGGGGATCTTGTTCTGGCCGGACGAAACCGTCAGCTTGATCTTCGCGCCGTCGTCGGCCTTTGATCCGCCGGAGGGCGATTGCTTGGTGACCTCGTCCTTGGGCTTGCTGCTGTCGACCTCGGTCGTCGTCACGTCAAAGCCGGCGTCCTCCAAAGTCTTGGTTGCGTCATCGACGTTCTCGCCGACGACATTCGGCACCGTGACCTGCTTGGCGCCGCGGCTCACGTACAGCTCGACCTCGCTGCCCTTGTCGGCCTTCTCGCCGGCGTCCGGCACGGTGCGGGTCGCTTTGCCCGCGGCGATATCGCTGTTGTACTCCTTGACGACCTTCACCGTCAGGCCGAGTTCCTCAAGCTCCTTGGTGGCGGTCGCTTGAGTCAATCCCTCGACCTCCGGCATCGTCACCTGCCCCGGGCCGGAGCTGACGTTGAGGATCACAGTCGAGCCCTTCTTGGCCTTCTGACCTCCGGGCGGACTCTGGCTGATCACCTCGCCAGCCGGTGCCTTGTCTGGCTTGCTGAAGACCTGGCTCTTGAAGCCCGCCTGAGCGATCCGCGACTGCGCGTCCCCGGACGCACGGCCGACGACGTTGGGGACAGTCGCCTGGTTGCCAATCAGCAAGAAATAGAGCAGCGCGGCCAGCAGAAGCGCGGCCGCTACGCAGCCAGCAATGATCCAGTTGCGCTTGCGATTGTCCTTGGCAGCCACCGGCGCCGCGGCGACGGCGCCGCGCACCTCCGTCTGCCCGGGCGCCGCGGCGAGATTGTCGCGCGCACGCTCAAGCGCCTGCGAGAATTCTTCGGCCGAGGCGTAGCGCTCGACCGGCGACTTGGCCATCGCCTTCATCGTCACCGCGTCGAGCGCCGGCGGCACGCCGGGCTTCACCGCCGACGGCCGGGGCGCCGGCTGGTTGATGTGCTGCAGCGCGATCGCAACGGACGACTCGCCGTCGAAGGGCACCTTGCCCGTCAGCAGCTCAAACAGCACCACGCCCACGGAGTAGAGATCGGAGGCATTTGAAACCGGCTTGCCCTGCGCCTGCTCGGGCGAGATGTATTGCGCGGTGCCGACCATCTGGCCGGTCTGCGTGATGTCGCCGTCAACCGGATTGTGAGCGATCCCGAAATCTGTGACCTTGACGTTCCACTCGTCGTCGATCATCACGTTCTGCGGCTTGATGTCGCGGTGGATCAGCCCCTTGCTGTGGGCGAACTTCGCGGCGGCGAGGATCTGCAGCGTGATGTGGATCGCGAGCTTCGGATCGAGCGCCCCCATCGCGTTGACGACGTCTTTCAGCGTGCGCCCGGGCAGGTACTCCATCGCGATGTAGTAGGTGCTGCCGAACTGACCGCGATCGAAGACGTTGACGACGTTCTTGTGCTGGAGCGCGGCAGCCGCCTGGGCCTCGCGTTCAAAGCGCTGGATGAACGACTGATCCGCGGCGAAGCGCTCGTGCATCACCTTCAGCGCAACTGGGCGACCCAGGTGCTGGTCGTCGCAGAGGTAGACGTCCGCCATCCCGCCCGAGCCGATTCGGCTCCGCACGGTGTAGCGGTTGTCGATCAGGGTTCCGTTTGCAAGCACGCTCATCTTCAGTTTTCCTATTTGCGGGAGAGCTCCCGCTCCCTTCCGGCGAGCTCAAGGCTCATTGATTTCGAAGCAAATACTGCAACACAGTTGCGGCTATCGGAGCTGCGACCGCGCCGCCAAATTCGGGGGTGTTCTCGATCGACACGGCGACGGCGTATTTCGGGTTGTCGTAGGGGGCAAAGCCGATGAACCAGGCTTGGTTCAAGCCCGTGCCGAGCTCGGCGGTTCCGGTCTTGCCGGCCATCCGCAGATCGCCGACGTTGGCTGCGCCGCCGGTTCCCTCTTCAACCACCTTGCGCATCATCTTGTTGAGCTCTTCGGCGGTCGAGCGCTTCATCACCCGCGTCGCCTTCTTCGGCGAGATCTTCTGCGTCATGCGGCCGTACTCGTCACGGAAGAGCCGCGCCAGGCGCGGCTCCATGCGCACGCCGCCATTCGCCACCGTGGCGGCAACCTCGGCCATCTGAATCGGCGTAACGGCCAGGCGCTCCTGGCCGATCGCCGTTCGCGCGAGGTCGATGTTGGCGTCCGGCGGCAAGAGGTTTCCGCGCCGGTCGCGCAGGCCGCTGGCAAGCAGTTGGCCGCGAGGCAAATCGATCGGCGGCGGCGCGTAGAAGCCGAAGCGCTTCATGTACTCGAGCAGCGTCTCCTTGCCGAGGTTGACGCCGATGTTGCCGAACGCGGTGTTGACCGAGAAGGTCAGCGCGGTCTGCAGGTTCGTTGGTCCGAACTGTTGGTTGAAGTCGTTGCGCAGGGGCTTGCTCGCGAACTTCTGCGGCGAGTTGCCGTCGACAGTGCTCGAGGTGGTCATCACGCCCGAGTCGAGTGCGGCGGCGGCGGTCACGACCTTGAATGTCGATCCCGGTGGGTAGGTCGAGTCAGAAACTCGATCGACCAGCGGAGATTGGCGAGCACTGTTGAGTTCCCGAACCCCGTCGCGCGTTCCCATCAGCTCCGGGTTGTAACTGGGCCGGCTCACATAGACCGGCACGCGCCCAGTGCGCGGATCGAGCACCACCACGGCACCGCGGTGCGTCGCCATCTGTTGCTGGGCGAGCTGCTGGCCGCCGAGGTCGAGGTTTGTGACCATGTTCTGCTCGTCACCGCCGCGTCCAAGCAGCGAGTCGAGCACCGACAACGTGGAGCGGCTCTCGCCGGTCAATTGCGGATCCCAGAACTTCTCCAAGCCCGACTGCCCATAGAAGGCGTACGAGTAGCCCACCGGGTGGGCGAAGAGTTCGCCTGTCGGATAGCTGCGGATGTACTCGCCGTCGGCACGCTTGGTGCTGCGCGCGAGCGTGCGGCCGGAGGCCGTGTAGATCGTGCCACGCGGCTTCTTGGCGTTCTTCTGTGCGGGAATCTTGTTCAGCGCGTTCTGGTTGAGCGATCGCGCCTCAAACACAGTCCAGCGCGCGGTGTAGAACGCCAGCAACGCGAAGAGGAAGACCACCACGAAGAACACACGGCGGATCGGCTTGTTCATCTGCTGGGTGCCCATCGCGTCAGATCACCCCGCCGGCCATCGCGTCATCGCGCCGGGCGTCGTTGGAGATCTTCATCAGCAGCGCCACGAGGATGAAGTTGGCGACGATGCTGCTGCCGCCGTAGGAGACGAACGGGAGTGTCACGCCGGTCAGCGGGATGACAGTCGTCACCCCGCCGACGATCACAAACACCTGCAGCGCGAACACGAACGTGAGCCCTGTCGCAAGCAGCTTTGAAAATGCGTCGCGCGCGATGATCGCGGTCTTCAGCCCGCGCTGGATGAAGACCAGATAGAGCACAAGCAGGCCGATCGCGCCCACCAGTCCGGTCTCGCCGGTGAAGAGGGCATAGATCGAGTCCGTCTGCACAGCCGGCAGGATCGGCACCCCTTGCGAACTGATCAGCGATTGTCCGAAGCCGCTGCCCAGCGTCCCTCCATCGGCCATCGTGAACAGCCCCTGCGCGATCTGGTAGCTGCCGCCCTCGGCGTTGAAGAGCGCCGGATCGAACGGGTGATGCCAGATGTCTGCACGCGCCTGCACGTGTCCCACTGTGTTGCTGAAGAACTCAAAGCCGAAGATGAACATCGCAACGCCGAGCACCACATACGAGAGCCGCCCTGTCGCCACGTAGAGCAGCGCGAGGAATCCGCCGAAGAACATCACCGCGCTACCGAGGTCGCGGATGAAGACGAGCATGAACATCGCAAAAGCCCAGACCACGACCATCGGCCCGAAGAACCCGAGCGGCGGGAAACTGATCCCCAAGAACCGCTTCTCCTGCGTGACCAGGATCTCGCGCGTCTCGGCAAGGTAGGCCGCGACGAACACGACGATTGCGAGCTTGGCGAGCTCGGTCGGCTGGAATGCGAGCGGGCCGAGCTTGATCTGCAGATACGCCCCGTTGACGACGCCGCCGGTCAGGCGCGGCAGCAGCAGCAGCACAAACGCGCCGATCGCGATCGTGTAGCGATAGCGCTCAAGGATCGAGAGGTCGCGCACGAAGATCACGGTCGCCGCAAACGCGATCAGCGCGATCACGAACCATTGCGCCTGCTCGCGCGCGAGCTCCGGGCTGATCCGGTAGATCGTGACGATGCCGACCCCGGCGAGCGCAGCGGTCAGCGGGTAGATGTACGGATCGGCATTGGGAAGGAAGATCCGGATGAACACGTGCCCGAGCAGGCAAAGCGAGAGAAAGATCGCGCCGTAGGTGATCGTCAGGTCATTGACCTGCGCCTCGCGCGCGATCAGCACGCCGGCGAAGCCCGCCGCCGTCGCGAGCGCGACGGGGACGAGGCCAAAGAGTTCGCGGTTGCGCGCGCTCAGCATCCCTGCCGCCCGGTCGCTACGGCGCCGTCGCGCCGTCGCCGCTGCTTATGCCGACATCGTTGACATCGATCTTCTGCAGCTCGATCTGCCGCGCAAGGTCCAGCGCGTCGGCGCGCGAGCGCAGCTTGTGATCGAGAATGTGCGAACGCAGGTCCTCGGGCAGCTCGCTGACCGGCGTGGAGGTGACGTAGTCGCGCGTGTAGAGCTGGATGCTCAGCGGCAGGTCATAAGGCAGCCCGCGGTAGACCGTCACCAGGCCCTTTTCGTTGCCACCGATGAAATACACATTGAGCGAACCGACGATCGCGCCCCCGATCGCGATCACGAGGACGCCCGCAACGATCACCGCACCGACCCAGCGGCGCGAGCGCTTGGAGACATCGCGACGCCGCTGGAACTCTTCGCGCGAACCCGTCTCGCGAACCACCTCTCCCGTGCCACCGGCGGCGGCCGTCTGCGGAACCGGCGCGGGGACCGCCTGTGGCTCCTCGGCGCTCGGCGGCTCAGGCACCACTACGGGCGCAACGATTGTCTCGTCGCCCGAACTCGCGGCCGGCGCGGCCGGCCCAGCGTCACTGTTGTTCGCGCCATCGAGCCGGAAGGCCACGACCGTGATGTTGTCGACGCCGCCGTTCTCGTTCGCGCGACGGATCAGGTTGTCGGCGACGTCCTTCATCGGAGCGCCGGAGCCCATCTGCTCGGCGATCGTCGCCTCGTCGACCATGCCCGTCAGGCCGTCGCTGCAGATCAAGTAGACGTCGCCATTCTTGACTGAGTGGCTGAGCGTGTCGATCTCGACATCGTCTTCGGGTCCGAGCGCGCGCGTCAGGATCGAGCGCTGCGGGTGCACCTCGGCCTCGGCCTCGGTGATCGCGCCGCGGCGGACCATCTCACCGACCAGCGAGTGGTCGCGCGTCAGGCGCGTGAGCTCGCCATCCCGTAGTCGGTACGCGCGGCTGTCGCCGACGTGGGCGATCGTCACCTCGTCGTCGCCGATCAGCAGCGCGGTGATCGTCGTTCCCATCCCCTGGAACTCGTCGCCGCTGACCGACTTGGCGTGGATCGCGTGGTTGGCGCGGCGCACAGCGTCGGCCATCCGTGATTCCGGCGGTGCCGATTCGTCGAGCGGCTGCTTGAAAGCATCGACCGCCAGACCCGAAGCGACCTCGCCCGCCTGGGCGCCGCCCATTCCGTCAGCGACCACGAACAGCGGAGAGCGCACGAAGTACGAGTCCTCGTTGGCCTTGCGAACGCGGCCGACATCGGACGCAGCGGCGAAATCGACTACGCGGAGCATCGGCTACTCCTCATACCTGAACTCGGTATCGCCAATTGTGATCTTGTCGCCTGGGGTGAGCTGCTGCGGTCCATCGACGCGCGTGCCGTTCAAGTAGGTGCCATTGGTCGAGCCGAGGTCCTCAAGATAGTTGTATGGACCGCGGGGAGTGATCCGCGCGTGGCGCGCCGACGCGAAGACGTCGTCGACGATCACCTCGGCTGGCTTGTCGCGGCCGAGCAGCAGGCCGCCAAGCAGATCAAACGAGCTGCCGGTCTCGTACTTGTTGGCTGCCACGACCACGAGGCGCGGGCGCACCCCAGCCTTCAGGTCGATCGGCGCCTGGCCTTCGCCCGAGCCCAGCAGCGGATCGAAGTCCGCCTGCTCGCTTCCTACAAGATCCCGCGACGAGCTGCGCACCACCCAAACAATGAATACGAAGAGCAGGGCGAGAAACGCGAACTTGAGCGCGACTGCGATCGGGTCATCCATCGCAGATCACTCCAGCACGAACTTCAGGACGGTGTTTCCAAGTTCGACGACGTCGCCGCCGCGCAGGACGGCCGGTCCGGCCAGCGCGCCGCCGTTGAGGCGGGTGCCGTTGGTTGAGCCCATGTCGCTGACTACCCAATCCGACCCCTGAGCGCGAAACTCGACGTGCCGGCGCGAGATGTTCGGGTCGTCGAGCTTGATGTCGGAGTCGCGTCCACGGCCAACGACGGTCGCCGGCGCAGAGAGTGCGAACCGCCGGTCGCCAGACTCAAGCACTGCGCGCAGGGCGACGGCCGGAGCCGCGTCTTCGAGCTCGCGTGGCGGGGCCTGCAGATCGCGCACGTTGTAGACCTGGGTGTGGCCGGACGGGGCTTGAGGCTCCACCGGTTGCACCTCTTCTTCGGGCGCGTCGGCCAAGCGCGCCTGGATGCCGAAGAGACCCAGCTCAAGGCGATCCTCGGTCTCAAATGTGACGGTCGGCCGCGAGAGCAGCGAGTAGCCGCGCTTCCTGGCGTGCTCGAGTAGATAGAGCGAGAGCTCGCGCTGGAGGCCCTCCTCGTAGTGCGCGAACTGCTCGCGGTCCTGCGGGGAGAGAAAGACGGTGTACTCGTTGGGGGCGTAGGTGCGCGAGATCGACGCAGCGCGGTGGGCGTCCATTTCGCGCGCGAGTTTGCGCGCCAGCTCGATCGGCTGGACTTCGGATTTGAACGCCGACTTGAAGCCGCCTTCGATCAAGCGTTCGAGTTTGGATTCGAAGTTCTTGAGGAAATTCACGCTCTCACATGCCCGCCTGAACGCCCAGCGCGCGCAGGGGCCCGTTGGGGTTCAAAAACCCTACCCTTCCCGGCCCGCAGGAAGGCCGCGCAGGCCAGGCCCAGAACGGCCACGATTCCAGTAGCGATGAACACGGCCGGGGCCGGCTGCTCAAAGACCTGACCGACTGCGATCTGCCCGGCGACAAACGCGCCGGCAAGCAGCGCCCAGCTCCAGAGCGGCGCCCAACGATCGTGCATCAGGACCGCGATCGCGCCGGCCAGCGCCCAGACCCCCAGCGAAGCGAGGTAGGCGGTCTCGGTCAGCGCACGAAGCGAGTGAAGAGCGACGTCAGCGAACTGCCGCACCTCGTCGGGCTCGTCGGCACCTGGGGGCAAGCTCAGCGCAAGCGAGGTGCCGGACATCGCCTGCACGGCGACCACCCAGGCGAAAGCGCCGGCACCAGCGAGCGCTCCGTCCAGCACGCGCGGCAGCGGCGTCATCGCTGCGAGCGCGGCAACCAGCGCCGGCAGCACCAAGAACATCGCCGAACCGACCTGCCCCGTGGCCGCCAGCGCGACCGCGCCGGCGGTGGCCGCCAGCGCCCAGCCCGCGCGCGGCATCAGAAATACAAGGCCGGCCGCGATCGCTGGCTCAATCGGCGAGAGCTTGATCCCGGCGGCGAGCATCGTCGCAAGGCAAAGTCCCGCCGCAATCGCGGCGAGCACGAATCGCACGAGCCGCCCACTGCTCTCATTCCACTCGGCAGCCTCGCGCGGCGCGCGAATCGCCGGCCGGTCGTGGGTGTAGCTGTCTGAGCGTTCGGCCGGCCTGCGGCCGAAGAGCCCGCGCAGTCGCGAGCCGATTGTGGGCGCGGCGAGCTGATGAGAAAGCTCGGGCAGCGCGTCGTAGATCGCCGCGCCCAGTTCGACGATGTCCGGGCGCAGGTGCGGGTCGGGCTCCAAGCAGCAGTCGATCGTCCAGGTCAGATCCGGCGGCAGGTCGCGCCGGGCGCGCGCCAGCCGCGAGCGGCGGCCTTTGCCCGGGCCGGCGCCGGTGAAGCACTCAAAGAGCACCAGTGCGAGGGAGTAGACATCGCTCGCCGGCGTCGCCGGCTCGCCGGCCTCCTGCTCGGGCGCCACGTATCCGCGTGAACCGGCGTGCGGCCCGGCGTGTTCGCGGCCGCCGTGCTCGCTGGGGTCGACAATGCTGGCGATCCCGAAGTCCATCAACTTGGCCGGCTGCACGCGCCAACCGCCAGAACCCTCAAGCCAGGCGCTCGTGACCATCACGTTGGCGGGCTTGACGTCGCGATGCACGACGCCCTGCTTGTGCGCGTGGGCTAGCGCCTCGCAGAGCGCGTAGCCGATGCGGCCGGCGTCGTTGTCCGAGAGCAAGCCGTCATCGATCATCTGCCCGAGCGTGTGACCGTGCACCAGCTCGTTGATCATGTAGATGCAGTCGTCTTCGCTGACCACCTCGTACAGGGAAACGATCGCCGGGTGGTTGAGCCGCGCGGTTGCGCGCGCTTCGCGCAGAGCGTCGGCGGCGTCGGTCAGCTCGGTGTCGAGCTGCAGCTCCTTGATCGCCACCGGGCGCTCGAGCAGCATGTCAAAGCCCTCCCACACCGTGCCAAAGCCACCGCTGCCAAGCGGAACGAGCAGCTCGAAGCGGTCACGCAGACGCGCGACATTCCTCCGCGGCCGGAGTGCCCGGGTGGTGCGCTCGCGCAACGTCTGGGTGCGAAATCCCATAGCTTGGTCTTTCGCTGACGCCTGCGGGGTGCCTGCAAGCTGTCTCGCGCAATCGCCGCTGGGAAGGGGGAATCCGCCCGGTCGGCGGTGAATACTTCGTTACGATCCTCGCGCTCCTTGCGGAGCACTCGCAATGGCTTCCTTTTCAGGCGACGAACACGACGGGCCCGGCCGTTTTCAGCGTCCGCGTCAGCCCGACTCCGAACACCAGCAGGTGATGCAGCGCCGCGCCGTCGCGGCCGGCCTGATCGTGCTGTTCCTGATCGTGATTCTCTTCCTCGCCAAGGGCTGCCAGAGCACGCGTCAGACCAACGCCGTGAAGGACTTCGTCAAGCAGACGAACTCGATCATCACGCAGTCGAACCAGACCTCGAAGGACTTCTTCGATCTGCTGAAGGACCCGGGCGACGCCTCAGCCACTGACATCGAGACCTCGGTGAACGTGCAGCGCTCGCAGGCCTCCGAGCTGGTGCGCCAGGCCGCGGACCTGAAGGCTTCGGGCGACGACCTGACCGCCGCCAGGCAGTACCTCGTCGAGACGCTGGAGTTCCGGCGCGACGGGCTGACGCAGATCTCCAAGGAGATCGGCCAGGCGCTGGGCGACCAGGACCCGGAGGCAGCGACCGAGAAAATCGCCGCCAACATGCAGCAGTTCTTGACCAGCGACGTGATCTACTCGCAGCGGGCCTACGCCTACATGAACGCCGCCATCGAGGACCGTGACATCAAGGGCGAGGAGATCCCCGCCAGTCAGTTCCTGCCAAGTCTTGAGTGGCTCGACCCGGCACAGGTGGAAGACGTCTTCGCCCGGGCGCGCGGCGGCGGTAGCGACACCGCGGCAACCCCGGGAACCCACGGGACCGGCATCACCGGCGTCACCGTGCAGCCCTCTGGCACGGCACTGGCCGAAGGCCAGACCAACAACTTGAACGGTGCCTCGTCAATCGAAGTCGATGTCCAGAACCAGGGCGAGAACGACGAGACCAGCGTGATCGTCTCGTACACGATCAGCGGATCCGGCGCGGCGATTCGCCAGAACAAGACGATCCCCTCGATCAAGGCCGGCGAGACGGTCAAGGTCACCCTCCCACTGTCGAAGATCCCCGCCTCTGGCGCGACGGCGACGATGAAGGTCGCCGTCAAGAAGGTGCCCGGCGAGGAGAACCTCGACAACAACACGCAGACCTTCGACGTCACCTTCTGAGTCCCGGCCAGACGGGCAGTAGGCTGCAGGCAATGAGCACTCCGCAGGGTCTGTACCAGTGGCTGGCGCTCGCCGGGGCGGCGATCGCGGTGCTCTGCCTGTTGCTGTTGATCTGGAATGCCTTCGCGCTGCGGCGGGTGCGGCGCGCGCAGAAGATCATCCTCGCCGGGGGACAGCGCGATGTGGTCGCGCACGCGGAGGCGCTGCAGCGGGAGTTCGTGACCCTGCGCGACTGGCTCGACGATGTCTCGGTCGTGCTCGACAAGCGCATGTCGCGGCTCGAGACGCGGCTCGACGGTGCGGTCACCCACACCGCGATGGTTCGCTACGACGCCTTCGGCGCCAAGTCCGGAAAGCAGTCGAGCAGCGTCGCGCTGCTCGACGAACACAGGAGCGGCGTTGTGCTGACGGCGATCGTCAGTCGCAACTTTTCGCACCTCTATGTGAAGAACCTCACAGCCGGTGTCTCGGACATCGAGCTCTCGCCGGAAGAGCGCCACGCGGTTGAGCTCGCCTTCGCCGCGCCGGGCGAGCCACCCGCGCCGCCCGCGCCGCCGGCACCGACCCGCGTGGTCAGCGCTTCGCCGGCCAAGCCGCCCGAGCCGCCGGGAACTCCAGAGGTGCGTCAGAACGATCAACAGCAGGCGGGCGTTGACCGCTGAGGGCAAGTCAGGCCCGCGCCGGATCGGCCACCTGGGGCCGCCGGGTACCCACGGCGAGGAGGCACTCCGCGCGGCGCTCGGCGACCAAGAGGACGGCGTCACGCTGGTGGCGCTCGATTCGAACGGCGAAGTCGTGCGCGCCGTCGAGCGCGGTGATGTGGAAGCCGGCTTCGTGCCGATCGAGAACTCGATCGAGGGTGCGGTCACCGAGACGCTTGATGCCCTTGTGCACGACGCTCCCGGCGTGCAGATCGTCGGAGAAGTCGTCTGGCCAGCGCACCACTGCCTGATCGCCGCCGAGGAGATGCCGCTGGAGGCGATCGGAATCGTCACCTCGCACCCGCAGGCACTTGCGCAGTGCGCGAAGTTCATTGCGGCGAACATGCCGCGGGCAGAGCGGCTCGCGCAGGTCTCAACTGCCGGCGCCGTCCGCCACGCGATCGTCAATGCCGACGGCTACGCCGCGATCGGATCGTCGATCGCCGCCGAGATCTATGGCGGAGTGGTCCTGCGTTCGAACATCGAAGATGTCGCCGGCAACAAGACCCGCTTCGTGTGGCTGGCCAAGCAGCCGCTGGACTCGCCGTGGGCCGGCAATCCGGCTGAGGCGGCAACCAAGACCTCGCTGGTCTTCTCCGGTTTCAACGACACGTCTCCGGGTGGCCTGGTGAGCATCCTCAGCGAGTTCGCAGAGCGCGGCGTGAACATGAGCAAGATCGAATCGCGGCCGGAGCGCACGTCGCTTGGGCACTACCTGTTCTTCGTGGATCTCGACGGGGCCGCAGACGACGCGCCCGTGGCCGATGCGATCGAAGGTGTTCGCTCAAAAGCGAAGACGCTGCGCGTCCTCGGTTCCTTCAACGCATTCGAAGCCGAGTAGCGCTCGCGCCGCCCGCGGCGCCCTCTAGACTGCCAAGCAATCCGATGGCCAGCAAGGCGGCGCCACGCTCGAGCAGTGACTGCTCTGAGCCCGGCGAGGTAACCGGGCTCACCCGGCCGGAGATTTTGGACTCTCCGGCTGCTGGCTCGCTTGCGCCGCAAACGGCCGCTGGAGCTCGCTTCTCGTCAATGACCGGCCCCGCGCCGTCGTTGCATGTGCACCAGGAAGGCGGCGCCCTGCGCGGCCGGGTACTGGTTCTGAATGCGTCCTTTGAGCCGATCAACGTCTGCACTGTTCGGCGCGCGATCGTCCTGATCTTGAAGGAGAAGGCCGAAGTGCTCGACGAGCACGACATCGAGCTGCACTCCGAGCGCAGCTCGATAACGCGCCCGGCCGTGATCCGCCTGCGCACCTACGTGCGCATCCCGTACCAATCGTTCCGCCGCAAGATCACCCGCCGCGCGGTCTTCGCGCGCGACGGCTGGGAGTGTCAGTACTGCGGGCGCAAGGGCTCGCTGACGATGGACCATGTCGTGCCGCGCAGCAAGGGCGGGGACACCTCATGGGAGAATGTGGTCGCCTGCTGCGCCACCTGCAATCGCCGCAAGGGCGACCGCAGCGTCTCGCAGAGCGGCATGAAACTCCGCACGCGCCCGCTGCCGCCGCACCCGACGATCTTCATCCACGTGGCCTCGCCGACGATTCCGGCGCAGTGGTTGCCTTACGTGCCGGCGACGCCGGCGTTGGCGGAGGCGCCGGCGGCGGTTGCTGCTGACGCGGCCTGACTCCGATCCTTTCGGTCGGATATAGGATTCGCGCGAGTTTTAGTCCGCAATCCATCTGACTCGTAAAGGAATCCACATGGCTTACGAAGTTCCGGCTCTGCCGTACCCGTACGACTCGCTCGCTCCGACGATCGACGAGGAGACGATGCACCTGCACCACGACAAGCACCACCAGGCTTACGTGGACAAGGCCAACGCCGCGCTTGAGGGCACGGAGTGGGCCGACAAGCCGATCGAGGAGGTCATCGCGAACCTCTCGAGCCTGCCGGCCGACAAGCAGGGCCCGGTGCGCAACAACGGCGGCGGTCACTACAACCACACGCTTTTCTGGGAGTCGATGAAGCCCGGCGGCAGCGAGCCTTCCGGCGAGCTACTCGACGCGATCAACGCGAAGTTCGGCTCGCTCGACGCCTTCAAGGAACAGTTCGAGGCGGCCGGTGTCGCGCAGTTCGGCAGCGGCTGGGCCTGGCTCGTGCTCGACGGCGGCGAGCTGGCAATCACCAGCACCGCCAACCAGGACTCCCCGCTGACCGACGGCAAGACGCCGTTGCTGGGCAACGACGTCTGGGAGCACGCCTACTACCTGACCTACAAGAACGTCCGCCCCGAGTACCTCAAGGCCTGGTGGGCCGTGGTCAACTGGGACGTCGTCGCGGAGCGTTACGCCGCGGCCAAGTAGTCCAAGAACTCTGCCGGTGAGAACACGGGGATCGTCTCTCGCAGATCTGTGAGGTGGCGGTCCCCGCTCACCGCGCTGCCCTTGCTTCGCGTTGCGCCTCAAGCGCAAGTTCCATCGCTTCTCCCTCTGGCATGGGCTCAACATTTGCCCACATCTTCTCCAGCGGACTCATCAGCAGTGAATCGCGGAGCGCGCGCTCGATCACCTCGCTCTCGCGCAATCCCTGAAGGGCCGCGAGGCGTTTGACGGCCTTGAATAGGCCGGCATCGAGGGTGACGGTTATTCGAGTTCTTGCCATCGCTGCATCATGACACGATGGCGTCACCCTGGCTGGGACTAGATTTCGCCGATCGCTACTGCCACGCTCGACAACCGTGCCCTCAACCGCGCCCTGCTCGCTCGCCAAGGGCTGCTTGCGCGTAAGCGGGTCTCTGTCCCGAACGCGATCGCCGCGGCCGCGGGACTCCAGACCCAAGAACCTCGCGATCCATTCGTCTCGCTCTGGTCGCGGATCAGCAACTTCAAGCGCGAGAGTCTGCTGGCGGCAGCGCGTTCGCGATCGATCGTGCGCGGCTCGAACCTGCGCTGCACGATCCACTCGGTCACAGCTGAGGATTTTCGTGACTTTCGCTTGACGCTCAGCAACGTCGTCGAACGGGACATGGCCAACTGGCGCGATCGCTACGCCGGGCTCGACATCGCCGACGTGACCGCCGCGGTCCGGGAGCTGCTCGCTGACGGCGAGCCGCGCACGGCCAAAGCAATCGGTGAAGCGCTGCAGCCGCAGTTTCCGCAGGCGCATCGCGAGGGCCTTTCGCATTGTGCCCGGATTCACGTCCCGATGGTGATGACGCCGACGGACCACCGCCTGGGATACCCGCGACCGCCACTCCTGATGCTTGCCGAGAGCTGGCTCGGGGGCCCGCTCTCGCCTGCGACGCCTGGGGCCAAGTCCGAGCTGCTGCGCCGCGGAATCGCGGCGATCGGGCCAGCTTCCACCGCGGATCTGCGCACATGGTCTGGGATGACTGGCGTGAAAGAAGCGCTTGAGCCACTGCTCCCAGAGCTGATCGAATTCCGCGACGTAGCCGGCCGGACGCTCTACGACCTGCCCGACGCTCCGCGCCCGCGCGCAACCACCGAGGCGCCGGTGCGCTTCCTCGGCGAGTTTGACAACGTCGCGCTGAGCCACGCCGATCGCGCTCGGATCATCGACTCTGAGGACGCACGGATCTTCAACATGAGCAAGAACGGCCGCCGCGCGTTCGCAATCCTGATCGACGGCTTCGTTCGCGCCTCATGGCAGATCGAGCGCAAGAAGGACGCTGCGCGAATCAGGCTCTCACCGTTTCATCAGGAATCCAGGGCAACGCTGGACGCCTTAGCCGCTGAGGGCGAGGCGCTACTGCACTTCCTTGAGCCGGACGCCGCGACGTACGAGGTCGAGCTCACGAAGCCCGACCTCGCCGCCGCGTGAAAGCTGATTACTTCGGAAGCTTCGTTGTCGACGTGTAGGTGCCGGCCGTAAGCAACGGCGCGTCCTTCAGGAAGATGCGCAGACGCACCCCCCGCTTTGCGACGCGCGCCGGGACAGAACGCTTCGCGGAGGCGGTGCATTTGCCATCGGCAAACTTCAGGGCGAACGTCGGTGCAGTTGCGCCAGATCCGGTGCCGGTTCCACCGCCGCCTCCTCCGCCGCCGCTGCCACCACTGCCGCTCGTGCTCGGCGGCACGCTGACCTGAAGGTTTCCGACGCAGTGCTCGGCGTCCATGCCATCAGCTGTGATCTGCAACGTCGCACTCGCAGTGATTTTTGAACCCTTGCGCTTGAGCTTCCAGCTCGGCTTTGCGATCTTGCCGGCGATTGTCGTCGGTGGCGGCGGCGCGGGTGGTGAGAAATCAACACCGGAGATCAACAGCGGCTCAAACTGGTAATCGCTCTTGGAGGCGTCGCTCATGTAGTAGGGGACGTAGTAGCCGCTGCATTTGAGCTCGTGGGTCGCCAGCGTTGCGCAGGTGACGCCGGCGCCGGCGTCCAGAGTGGTAATCGGTCCGCCGGCGTCATAGGTGGTCGGGACGAGATAGTTCGCGGTGGAGTCGTCGGATGTGATCTGGCCGTACTCGTTGTCCCCCCAGCACTTGGCGGTGCCGCTGGCCAGCACAGCGCACGAGTGGTACCAACCGACCGTGACCTTCACGGCTGGCTCCCCGAGATCCACGGTGAACGGCACGGAAGTCGAGTTGGTGGTTCCGTCTCCCAGCTGCGAGTCGTAGTTCCCGCCCCAACATTTCACGACGCCAGCCGCGAACAGCGCGCAAATGTGCTCGTAGTCCGCAGCGACCGACTCGACCGGCGCGCCGGTGTCGACGAGCGTCGGGTAGTAAACAGTGCTTCCGCTGCCGGAATCAATCTCGCCGTATCCGTTGCTTCCCCAGCACCACAGTCCGCCGTTCTCGACTACGGCGCACATCTTGCTGTATCCCCCGGTGATGGAGACGGCCTTGTTGCCGTCAAGGTCAACCTGCACGGGCGTCGGCTCATTCGAGTTGTTCCCGACTCCGACCAGGCCGTCTTCGTCATACCCCCAACACTTCACATTCCCACTTTCGAGCAACGCACAGGAGGCGTAGTTGGCAGCAACCACCGCTTTGGCAGGCTCGCCGACGTCTGCTGTCACCGGTGTCGCGGAGTCGCTGCTTGCGCCGTCGCCAAGCTCACCGCTGGTGCCAGCTCCCCAGCACTTCACCGTGCCACCGGTGAGCACAGCGCACGAGTGGTAAGTGCCGGCGCTGACCGCGATGGCACTACTGCCAAGGTCGACCGTCGTCGGCGAGACGTAATCGGTGCTGATTACTCCAGCAGACTCGCCGTACCAGTTGCCACCAAAGCACTTGACGGAGCCGGAAGACTCCAGGGCACAAGCGTGGTAGTAGCTGGGCGAAACTTGCGACGTAGCGGCGCCGGCGGGAGTCGCCGCAAACGCGGCGCAAACCATGCTCGCAAGCAGGACGACCTTCAAAAGGCGGGACGAACGGGGGGACATCAGCTGGGCTCCTCAGAGATAGCGGACAAGTTCGGGCTTGATCGGAGCTTCAGCGTGTGCGCTTTAGACCCTTCCAGACGCATGTCCACGCAATAGTCCGCGCAGGCATCGGCAATCCATGCCAACGGCCTGCCCACTCGGGCAGGCCGTTGGAAGATTCTCCGCTTATTCGGGCGCGGGCTCGTCGGCGGGCTCGTCTTCCGAGCCGGCTTCGGCCTCACCATCGGCCGCAACATCAAGCTCGGGCTGCGCGGCCCCGTCAGTAGCAGCCGCAGCCGCCTCTTCAAGCACCTCGTCTTCATCGCCGCCATCGACCACGCGGGCGACGGCCGAGACCGAGTCCTCGTCGTTGATGTTCATAACGCGAACGCCCTGGGAGGCCCGCTTGTACTGCGAGATCTCGCCGGCGCTGGTGCGTTGGACCATGCCGTTCTGGCTCATGAAGAGCAGCTCATCCGATTCCTGGACGATCAGCGCCGCTGCCAGCTCGCCCTTCTTGTCGGTCAGCTTGATCGTCTGCACGCCCATCGTTCCGCGGCCCTTGGTCGGGTACTCGCTGATTGCCGTGCGCTTGCCGTAGCCGGACTCGGTCACGACCAACAGGTCGCACTCGTCGCGCGCGACGACCATCGCGATCACTTCGTTGCCCTTCTGCGAAACGTTCATACCGCGCACGCCGCCGGTCGCCCGGCCCATCGGGCGCGCCTGCTCCTCCTTGAAGCGCACCGCGTTGCCCGAGCGCGAGATCATGATCACGTCGTCGTTGCCCTCGGTCAGGCGCACAGCCACAAGCTCGTCGTCATCGGCGATCTTGATCGCGATGATTCCGTCGGCCTTGATCGGCGTGTTGTAGTCGAGGAACTCGGTCTTCTTGAACTGGCCCTTCTTCGTCGCGAAGGCCAGGTACTTGGCCTCCTTGAAGTCGCGCGTGGCGATCACGGCCTGGACGCGCTCGCCCTCGCGTAGCGGCAAGAGGTTGACAAGCGCGCGACCCTTGGCCGTGCGCGCCATCTCGGGCAGCTCGTAGACCTTCTGGCGATAGACCTTGCCGACGTTCGTGAAGAAGAGCAGGTAGTCGTGCGTGGAGGTGACGAAGAGGTGCTCGATGTAGTCGTCGTCCTTCGTGTCCATCCCCTTGATGCCCTTGCCGCCGCGACGCTGCGAGCGGTAGGTGTCAAGCGGCAGCGACTTGATGTAGCCGCCGTTGGTGATCGAGATGACCATCTGCCGGTCGGCGATCAGGTCCTCGAGCGGGATGTCGCCCTCCTGGTCGAGGATCTTCGTGCGGCGCTCGTCGGCGTGCGACTCCTTGACCTCGAGCAGCTCTTCGCGGATCACCGCGTAGATTTTCTCCTCGTCGCCGAGCAGCTCACGCAGCTCCTTGATCATCTCGACGAGGTCGTCGTACTCGGCCTGGATCTTGTCGGCCTCCATCGCCGTGAGCCGCTGCAGCCGCAGGTCGAGAATCGCCTGCGCCTGCTCGCGCGAGAGCTCAAACTTCTCCATCAGGCCGTCGCGAGCGTCGTCGGGGTCCTTCGAGGCGCGGATCAGCGCGACCACTTCGTCGATGTTGCCGACCGCGATCAGCAGGCCGGCGAGGATGTGGGCGCGCGCCTCGGCCTTGCGCAGGCGGTACTTCGTGCGCCGGGTGATGACCTCTTTCTGGTGGGCGAGGTAGTAGGTCAGCGCGGCCTTCAGCGAAAGCGTCTGCGGCACGCCGTCGACCAGCGCCACGGTGTTGACACCGAAGGTCTGCTGCATCGGCGTGTGCTTGAAGAGCTTGTTCTTGACGACGTCGGGGATCGCGTCGCGCTTGAGCTCGATCACCAGGCGCATGCCGTTGCGGTCGGACTCGTCGCGCAGGTCGGAGATCTCCGGAATCTTCTTGTCGCGCGCAAGCGCCGCGATCTTCGTGATCAGTCCGTCCTCGCCGCCCTTCCTGACCATGTAGGGCAGCTCGGTGACGATCAGCGCCTCCTTGCCCTGCTGGATCGGCTCGACGTGGCAGACGGCCTGCATGCGCACGCGTCCGCGGCCGGTCTCAAAGGCCTCGCGAATACCCGAGCGCCCAAGGATGTGCGCGCCGGTCGGAAAGTCCGGACCCTCGATGTGCTCCATCAAGCCGTCGAGGTCGATCTCGGGATTGTCGATCAGCGCGACGGTGGCGTCGATCACCTCACCGAGGTTGTGCGGCGGGATGTTTGTCGCCATTCCAACGGCGATTCCGGTGCTGCCGTTGACCAGCAGGTTCGGGATGCGGCTCGGTAGTACGACCGGCTCGATCTCGCGGCCGTCGAAGTTGGGCATGAAGTCGACGGTGTCCTCGTCGATGTCGCGCACCATCTCGGTGGCGATCCGCGCCATGCGCGCCTCGGTGTAACGCATCGCGGCCGGCCGGTCGCCGTCGACGGAGCCGAAGTTGCCCTGGCCGTCGACCATCGGCGCGCGGATCGCGAAGTCCTGCGCCAGGCGGGCCAATGTGTCGTAGATCGACTGGTCGCCGTGAGGGTGGTACTTGCCCATCACCTCGCCGACGATCGTCGCGCACTTGCGATACGAGCGCGTCGGCCCAAGGCCCAGCTCGTTCATCGCGTAGATCACGCGGCGGTGGACCGGCTTCAGTCCGTCGCGTGCGTCCGGAAGCGCGCGTCCAACGATCACGCTCATCGCGTAATCGATGTACGACGAGCGCATCTCGTCTTCTAGTGAGCGCTCCTCGTACGCGCCTTCAAGTGGTCCCTGGCTAGACATCGATATTCACCGCTTCCTTGGCGTGCTCGTCGATGAACGCCTTGCGCGGCTCGACCTTGTCGCCCATCAGCGTCGAGAACATCTCCTCGGCCGCCGCGGCGTCTTCGATCGAAACCTGCGCGAGCGTGCGCGTGTCGCGATTCATCGTCGTTTCAGCAAGTTGCTCTGCGTTCATTTCTCCCAGGCCCTTGAAGCGCGAGATCTGAACGCCCTTGGAGACGAGCTTGATCGTCTTGGCGCGCAGCTCCTCGTAGGAACGCGCCTTCTCGAAGTTGCCGTCGAGCTCGACCTCGACCGGCAGCACGCCGACGAGATCCGTCAGCGCGGCCTGCACCTTCACGAACTCGCGAAACTCCTTGCTCCCAAACAGCGTCCGCGAGAGGCGGTGGACCTGCGCGTGCCCGGTCTCACGCTCGACGCCGCGCAGCGTGATCTCAACGGGATCCTCGCGCACGAGCTCGACCGACATCGTCGCCGTGTCATCGCTCTTGGCCTTGGCGAACTTGATCACGTCCTCGGGGTCGGTCAAACCATCAGCGACGATGCTCGACCGCTCCAGGAAGTCGACTGCCTCATGGCCATACTCGGCGCGCAGCACGGTCGACCAACCCTGGTGCTGCTTGAGCAGCTTGGAGAAGCGCTGCCAGCGCGTCTCGGTGAGTTCCAGCTTCTTCGGCTTCTTGCCGTTTTCGGTGACCTCGCTGATCGCGATCTTCTCGTACTTGTTGGTCAGGAGCACCTCTTCGAGCTCGTGCTCTTTCTCGACGTAGCGGTCCTTGCCGCTGACCTTGACCTTGTAGAGCGGCGGCTTGGCGATGAAGACGTGCCCGTTGTTGATCAGCTCCGGCGTGTGGCGGAAGAGGAATGTCAGCGCGAGCGTGCGGATGTGCGCGCCGTCGACATCGGCGTCGGTCATCAGGATGATCTTGTGGTAGCGCAGCGACTCCATGTCGAACTCGCCGCCGATCCCGGTGCCGATCGCGGTGATCAGTGCCTGGATCTCGTTGTTGGCCAGCACCTTGTCGACGCGCGCCTTCTCGACGTTGATGATCTTGCCGCGCAGCGGGAGAATCGCCTGCGTGTTGCGGTCGCGTCCCTGCTTGCCTGAACCACCTGCCGAGTCACCCTCGACGATGAACAGCTCGGCGAGCGCCGGGTCGCGGACCGAGCAGTCGGCGAGCTTGCCCGGCAGCGAGGAGTTCTCAAGCGCACTCTTGCGGCGAGTGAGGTCTCGCGCCTTGCGCGCGGCGACGCGGGCTTGGGCGGCTTCGATCGCCTTGGTCAGAACGTCTTTCGCGTCCTTCGGATTCTCCTCGAGAAACTCCGCAAGCTTCTCGTTGGTCGCCTTCTGGACAAAGCCCTCAATCTGCGGGTTGCCGAGCTTGCCCTTGGTCTGACCTTCGAACTGCGGCTCGGCGAGCTTGACCGAGACGATCGCGGTGATTCCCTCGCGAATGTCCTCGCCCTCGAGGTTCTTGTCCTTCTCCTTGAGCAGGCCCTTGTCTCGGGCGTAGGCGTTCATCGTGCGCGTCAGCGCCGAGCGGAAACCGGAGAGGTGGGTGCCGCCGTCGTGCGTGTTGATGTTGTTGGCGAACGAGAGCAGCGACTCCTGGTACGAGTCGTTCCACTGCAGCGCGATCTCGACTTCGGCGTCGTCCGACTCCTCGGTGAAGTAGACGATCTTCTTGTGGATCGGATCCTTCGTGCCGGTCGAGTGCAGATACTCGATGAAGTCGCGGATTCCGTTGTCGTACTGGAAGGTCTCGCTCTTGCCCTCGCCGCGTTCGTCGATCAGCGTGATCTTCAGGCCCTTCGTGAGGAAGGCCATCTCGCGCAGGCGGGTCTGCAGCGTCGTGTAGTCGAACTCGAGCGTCTCGAAGATCTCGTCGTCCGGCATGAACGTGACGGTCGTGCCGGTGTCATCGGCCTTGCCCCCGGATTTCAGGTCGGCGCGCGGGACGCCGCGGTCGTATGACTGCGTGTGAACTTTGCCGCCCAGGTGAATCTCGAGATCGACCCACTCGGAGAGTGCGTTGACGACTGAGATGCCGACTCCGTGAAGACCACCGGAGACCTTGTAGCCACCTCCGTCGCCGAACTTGCCGCCGGCGTGGAGCACGGTGAGCACCGTCTCGGCCGCCGGCCTTCCGGTCTGCTTCTGAATATCGACGGGGATGCCGCGGCCGTCGTCCTTGACGGTGATCGAGTTGTCCGGGTGGATCGTGACCTCGATCGAGGTTGCAAAGCCGGCGAGCGCCTCATCGACCGAGTTGTCGACCACCTCATAGACCAGGTGGTGAAGCCCGCGCGGGCCAGTCGATCCGATGTACATGCCGGGGCGCTTGCGGACTGCCTCGAGACCCTCGAGGACGGTGATGTCCTGCGCGCCATAGTCGGCGTTTCCGGCGTTCTTCGCCGCTGCTTCGTCAGCCATAAAACTCCCTGCGTTCCTACGCGAAAAGAGGCCCGTTGGGAGGGCCTCCTGTGTACCTCTGAGGGTAGCATTCGAGGGGGCGGAAATTGCCGTTTTGGCGCCCCGCAAACCCGCATGGTTATGCGGAAAATGACAATTATGTGAAGTTCGTCAACGAATCACGAACTTAAGCCCGGAAGGCACCCAATCGACGAGCTGATTTTCGAGCTTTTTGAGGAGTTCGGGCTTCATCATTTCGAGCTCGTGGGCGACCATCGAATCGGTGCAGGCGAAGGTCACGACACCGCCGCGTTCGGAGACCGGCTGGGCCCACCTGGCGACCGTCTCCCCTACCGCCGCAGGCCAAGCAGACTGCACCTTGGCGATCGCCGTCTGAGGCTGCATCTGACCGGTCAGCTCACCAAGAGCCGAGGAGATCGATTCGAAGTCTCTGCGCCGCGCCATCGAGGAAGTAGATCAGGTGACCGCAGTCACCTGGCCGGCGGCCACCGTGAGCACACGATCAACCGCCGCCCCGTCTGGCACGTGCTCGATCTCGGTTGTCGTGATCAGAACCTGACCGATGTCAGCGACGCGATCGACGAGCATTCTGCGGCGTTTGGCGTCGAGCTCGCTCATCACATCGTCCAGCAGGATCAGCGGCGTGCGATCGGTCAGCTCGCCGATCGCCTCGCATTCAGATAACAGGAGTGCGAGCAGCGAAACGCGTTGCTGACCCTGGGATCCATATGTGCGCACCTCGCGCGAGTCCTGGGTGATCACGAGTTCGTCGCGGTGCGGGCCAAAGGTGGTGAAGCCACGTCGCAGGTCGGCGTCGCGCCGTTCGGCGAGCGCCGACATGTACGCCTCCTCGTCGGCCGGATCGATCCCTGAAACGCTCCGGTAGCGAATCGCCGGCGCCGGGTCGAGCCCGAGCTGGGCACCGGCCTCGGCGAAGCGGGGTGCGATCGCCTGCACAGCTTCGTCGCGATCGGCAATCAGCTGTCTGGCCGAGCGGGCGAGCTCGCGGTCCCACGCCTCAAGATTTGCGCCCGCGGCGCCTCGCGCGATCAGCGCGTTTCTCTGTGCCAGCGCCTCGGCGTAAGCGCGGCGCGAGGCTCGACGAGCCGGCCAGAGCGCCGCGACAAACTGATCCAGGTGCCCTCTCCTGACGCCCGGCGCTCCCTTGATCAGCTCAAGGCGATCCGGCATGAAGACCGCGGCCGGCGGTCGCCAGGTGAACGGCTCGAGCGAATCGACCGCCGCGGAATCGGCGAAATAGCTCTTGCCCTCCTTGCGGTCGATCGCGACGGCGAGCTCGTGGGATTCGGCGCCGCTCTCACCCTCAACCTCAACGCGAGCCACGTCTTCACCAAAGCGGATTGTCTGCGCATCGACGTGCGTGCGGCAGGAGCGACCAACACACCCGGTGTAGAGCGCCTCAAGCAGATTGGTTTTGCCCGCGCCATTGTCGCCTGTCACCACGGTGACGCGATCGCCCAGCTCGACGCTCGCTCGCTCGTAGCTACGAAAGTTGCGGGCGCTCAGACTCTTGACGATCACGCCGGCGCGCGGCCTTCCTACTTGATCAGGTGTTGAGGCGGATCGGCATGACGAGGTACATGAACTCCTCATCCTCGCCGGCGACGATCAGGCCAGGCCTGAAAGCGCTGATCAATTTGAACTTCGCCCGCTCGGTGTGCGCGCTGTCCAATCCATCGCGCAGGAAGTCGGGGTTGAATCCGATCTCCAGCGGATCGCCGGAGAAGTCCGGAGCGGGGAGCGTCTCGCGCCCCTCACCGATGTCGGTGGTCTGAGCCGAAACCTCAAGTTCACCCTCAGACAGCGAGACCTTGAGCGGCGTGTTGCGCTGCGCGAGCAGGCTCACTCGTTTGACGGCGTCGTGTAGTTCGGCCACGTCAATATCGAGAACGTGTTCGTAGCTGTCGGGCAGGAGCTGCTCGAAGTCCGGGAACTGCCCGTCGATCAATCTCGACACGAGTAGCGAGTCTCCGGCGACAAACGCGATCTGGCGCTCGGAGAGCGTGATCGTGATCGATTCATGGCCGTCTGCGATTCGGGTTGCCTCCTGCAACGCGCGAGCCGGCACGTTGGCCTCGATCTTCGTCTCAGATGCAGGTTCGATCTTCGTCGTTCGAACTGCCAGCCGGTAAGAGTCCGTTGCGACCGAGCGCAGCTTGTCGCCGTCGATCGAAAGCAGAATGCCCGTCAGATGCGGGCGCGTCTCGTCACGCGAAGCCGAACGCGCAACCTGCTCGATCGTCTCGGAGAATTCTCCGACCGGCAGTGTGACGGTCGAGCCCTCGATCACGTTCACCTCAGGAAAGTCGTCTGCGGCCAACAGGCGCAACTTGAATGAGGCCGAACCACAGTCGAGCTCGAGCAGCCCCGCGTCGGTGACGACCAGTGAGACGTCGCCCGCCGGAAGTTGACGCGCAACGTCTGCGAGCAGCCGGCCCGGCACGACGATCTCACCGCCGGACTCAACCTCCGCGGAGATCTTTGAGCGAATCGAGATATCGCCGTCAGTGGCTGTGAGCGTCAGCTCGCCGGTGGCGGCCTGGAGCTTGATGCCCGAGAGCGCGGGGATGATCGAGCGTGTCGAGACGGCGCGGCCGACGGCCGAGAGCGCGTCGACGAAAGTCGCGCGATCGACAGTCAGCCGAAGACCAGATGAACTATCTGAATTCAAATCGTTTGATTCTTGTTGGTGTTGGTCTGTGAATGTTGTTGACAACTGCGAAAACTCCGCTTGAACACTGCGTTTGCGCAGGCAGATTCACTCAGATCCATCCACTC
>JAEYBE010000009.1 GCA_023404495.1 Actinomycetes bacterium
CGACCTCGTCAGCCATCGCCAACAAGGCATCGACCGCGCCGCGATCGATCATCCGCAGTTCGACTTCGGCGCCGGCCTCCTGGGCCTGCTCGACCGCGGTGTTGCCGACCTCCGTGCCGAGCTCCTCAAGCGCTGCGCGGTGATCTTGGATCTCGCCCGCGCCACGGTACGGCTCGTATCCGAAGACGACATAGAGCTTCTCGCCGAGCTCGCTCGCCAGCACCGCACCCTCCGCGACGGCCATGTTCGAGCAGCTGCTCCCATCGATTCCCACGACTATTCCAGGCATCGTCAGTCCTCCTCCGCGGCAAAGCTCGCCACGGCCTTTTTTTCGCCGGTCAGGACACGCGGGTCCACGACCTCTGGCTTGCGCTTGAAAAATGCAGGCTCGATCTTGTTCCAGTAGAGCATCAGCAATAGGCCGACCACGGCGAAGAAGATCGCGATCACCAAGGGTGGCCCGAGCCCGAGCCAGGACTCACCGGACTCGGAATTTTCTGGGTGCGAGAGGTCGATCGCGCTCTTGATGAAGATCGCCGCCAGCATCAGTCCGCCGAGCGTCGGCAATAGGCCGATGAAGAAGAAGTTCTTGAAGCTCTTGAAGAGCTCACGTCGGTAGAAGATCGCGCAGGCGAATCCCGTTGCTCCGTAATAGAACGAGATCATCAGACCCAGCGCGGCCAGCGAGTCATAGAGGATGTTCTCCGAGAGAATCGTCAGGCCGACGTACCAGACGATCGACGCGATGCCCATGCACCAGGTCGAGAAGTACGGCGTGAAGAAGCGCTCGTGGACCTCGCCGAACTTCGATGGCAGCGCTTTGGCGCGCGCCATCGACAGCGAGGTGCGAGCGGTCGGCAGAATCGTGGTCTGCGTCGAAGCCGCCGCAGATGTGAGCACCGCAATGATCAGGATCTTGTCCAGGGGCGTGCCGAACACCGCGGTGCCGAGCTCGGAGAGGACGTCGTCCGCGTTGTCGACCAACTGTTGAACGCCGCCGTAGGCCTGCGCCGCCACCGCTACCAATACATAGACGAGCACAAGTATCACTGTCGCGGTGAGAGCGCCGAGGCCGGGGGTGCGAGACGGATCCTTGGTCTCCTCATTGACGGTTACGGTCGAATCCCAGCCCCAATAGATGAACACCGCCAGCAGCACACCCGAGACCATCGCGCTCCAGCCGTCGATCGCGAACGGGTTGAACCAGGAGAGAGCCGGCTCGATCGCTCCGGCCGGAGGATCGGTGTAGACCTTGAAGAGCGCGACGACCGCAAAGGCGAGCAGCGTGATCAGCTCGGCGCCGAGCAGGTAGTTCTGCGTCCGCGCCGAGAGCTCGACGCTGCGCCCGACGATCCAGGTCATCAAGAGGATCCAGGCGACGCCAAGCGCGGTGACGGCCCAGGTCGATTCGGCTGCGGCGTTCCAGCCGACCAACTCATAGGTGTACAGGCCAGCGATCTGCGCGAGGTTGGCCATCACGATCACGTCGGCGACGATGATCGCCCAGCCGCCGATCCATCCCATCCGCGGACCCATCGCTTTGGTGACCCAGGTGAACGTTGTGCCGCAGTCCGGGTCGGCGCGGTTCATATAGAAGTAGGACGCCGCGATGAAGAGCATCGGGATGAACGAGATGATCAAGATCGCCGGGCTCTGCAGGCCGACCGCGATCGCGATGAATCCCAACGTCGCCGCGAGGCTGTAGCCGGGCGCCGTCGAGGCCACGCCGATCACGGTGCTCGAGACGAAACCGATCGCATTGGCGCGTAGTCCCTTCCCGCCGAGTTCGACCTCCGTGCCTGCCGCGTCGGACGAGACTGACTTGCCATCGCTCATACAACCGCCTCCGTTTCTCGGCCCGGGGCGCATCGCTACCCGCGGGTATCTGTCGCCATCCTACGGATTTCGCAAGCGGCATGCGCGCTCGTTGGACACTGAATCGAGGCCGCCAGGGTTTCGGATACGCTGGCCGGCGAGGGGAGCTAGGCAAGACAAACCGAGGAAGGTGTCCGATGGCAACATTCACCGACGACCAGGTAACTGATGCCCATAGCGAGGATCGCGACCTGCAGGACCTGGCCAAACGCCACCTCTGGATGCACTTCACGCGGATGGGCGCCTACGCCGATCACGACATCCCGATCATCGTGCGCGGCGAGGGCTGTTACGTCTACGACGACAGCGGCAAGCGCTACCTCGACGGTCTCTCGGCGCTCTTCTGCGTGAACGCCGGACACGGCCGCAAGGAACTCGGGGAGGCTGCCGCAAAGCAAGCCGAAGAGCTCGGCTTCTACACGAACTGGTCCTACGCCCACCCGCGCTCAATCGAACTCGCCGCGAAGATCGCGGAGCTCGCGCCCGGGGATCTCAACCGTGTGTTCTTCACTTCCGGCGGCGGCGAAGCAGTGGAGTCCGCGTGGAAGCTGGCCAAGGCGTACCACAAGCGCACCGGCAATCCGCTCAAGACAAAGGTGATCTCGCGCGACATCGCGTACCACGGCACCTTTCACGGCGCACTCGCCGTCACCGGCATCCAAGGCCTGCGCACCGAGTTCGAACCGCTCGCGCCGGGCACGCGCCACGCACCAAACACCAACACCTACCACGACGATGAGCACAGCGACCCGCTCTGGGTGGCTGATGCGATCGAGGAGATCATCGAGTTCGAGGGGCCGGAGACTGTTGCCGCGGTGTTCCTTGAACCGGTTCAGAACGCGGGCGGTTGTTACACGCCGCCCGAGGGCTACTTCCAGCGCGTGCGCGAGATCTGTGACCGCCACAACGTTTTGCTGGTCTCCGACGAGGTGATCTGCTCGTGGGGTCGGCTCGGTTACTACTTCGGCCACGAGCGCTACGGCTACTCGCCCGACATCGTCACGACCGCCAAGGGCATCACTTCGGCCTACGCGGCAATGGGCGCGGTGATCGCCAGCGACAAGGTCGCCGAGCCGTTCATGCAGGGTGCGGAGGTCTTCAACCACGGCATCACGTTCGGCGGCCATCCGATGAGCGCGGCCGTTGCGCTGGCGAATATCGAGATCTTCGAGCGCGAGGATCTCTGCGGGCATGTGCTCAAGAACGAGCCCGAGTTCCGCTCGATGCTCGATGGCCTGATGGAGCTGCCAATCGTCGGCGACGTGCGCGGCGCCGGATACTTCCACGCGATCGAACTGGTCAAGGACAAGGAGACGCGCGAGACTTTCACGGATGAAGAGTCGGAGAAGCTGCTGCGTGGCTTCCTCTCGAACGCGCTCTTTGACAACGGCCTGATCTGCCGCGCCGACGATCGCGGCGACCCAGTTATCCAGTTGTCGCCGCCGCTGGTCGCCGGGCCGGAGCAGTTTGCCGAGATCGACGCGATCCTGCGCAGCGTTCTCACCGAGGCGTGGGACAAAGTTGTCGGCTGACGGACTCACTGTGGCGGTGCTCGGGGCCGGCGGGACAATCGCCCCGCCGATCGTGCGCGATCTTGCTGAATCGCCCGAGGCCGCCGCGCTGAAGTTGCTCGACCTCGACGGCGCGAAGGCCGCTCAGACCGCGCGGGAACATGGCGGCGAGAAGTCAGTTGCGATCGAGGTCGACGGTCGCGAGGAAGGCGCACTCGAGTCCCAGCTCGCGGATGTCGACGTGCTGGTGAACTCGGCGAGCTACAGGATCAACGTCGACGTGATGGAGGCGTGCCTTGCGGCGGGAACCCACTACATAGATCTTGGCGGTCTCTACCACGTGACCGCCGAGCAGCTCACGCTGCACGACCGTTTCGAATCCGCCGGACTGCTCGCCTTGCTGGGCATGGGCTCCGCGCCGGGCAAGACAAACCTGATGGCGGCCGTGGCCGCCGAACAGCTCGGCGGAGAGGTCGACCGCATCGACATCACCGCGGGCGGCCGTGACCTCGATCCGCCGGATGGATTTGCGCCGCCCTACGCGGTGCAGACGCTGCTCGACGAATTGACCCTCAAGCCGATCGTGCTTCGTGGCGGGGAGCCGGTTGAGATCGAGCCGCTGACCGACGCCGGGCTGATCGACTTCCCCGATCCGATCGGCGACGCACCGGCGATCTACACGTTGCATTCGGAGCTGCTCACTTTCGGCGAGAGCTTTGGCTGCGCTGAGTGCACGTTCCGGCTTTCACTCGGCCCGGCCGTGCTTGAGAAACTGATCGGCCTGACCAAGGCTTCGCCCGGGGACGTCGTGCGCGCAGCCGCGGAGGCCGTCAAGCCATCGGCGAGCACGATCTCGTTTCACCTGATCGACGCGTACCTCGCTGATCGCCGGGTGCGGGTCGCCTGCAAGACCTCGCCGATGCCTGACTGGGGGCTTGGCGGGAGCGTGGTTTCGACTTCGGCACCGGCGGCGGCAGCGGTTCGCCTGCTCGCGCGCGGAAAGGTCACGGCGCGCGGCGCGCTGCCACCGGAGAGCGCGATCACTCCAGAAGACATGTTCGCCGAGCTCGAGCGCCGCGGTGCAGAGTTCAGCGTGACCGAGTACCAAGCAAGCTGACGAGCGACGGAGGGCAAGCGTGAAAGTCGGAGTTCCATCTGAGATCAAGACCGACGAGTACCGCGTCGCGCTCACGCCGGTCGGGGTACGCGAGCTCGTCGATCGCGGGCACGAGGTCGTGATCCAGGACGGCGCCGGCATCGGCAGCGCGCTGCCCAACGAGGCCTACTTGGAGCAGGGCGCGCAGATCGCCCCCGACGCGGCGGCGGTGTTTGCTGAGTGCGAACTGATTCTCGGCGTCAAGGAGCCCCAGGCGGTCGAAGTCGAGATGCTGCGTGAGGGGCAGACGCTCTTCACCTACCTGCACCTCGCGCCGGTTCCGGAACTTGCGCACGGTCTGGCGGCGAGCGGCGCGACCTGCATCGCATACGAAACAGTCGAAGACCGGCTCGGCCGGCTGCCGCTACTCGCCCCGATGAGCGAGATCGCCGGCAAACTCGCCACGCAGTCGGGCGCCTTCATGCTCGAGAAGCCGATGGGTGGGCGCGGGATGTTGCTCGGCGGCGTACCCGGCGTCGCAGCGGCCAACGTGATGGTGATCGGCGGCGGAGTCGTCGGGATGAACGCCGCGATGATCGCGATTGGGATGCAGGCCGATGTCTTCTGCTTTGACCGCTCGGTCGAGCGGCTTCGTGAGCTGGAAGTGATCTTCGACGGGCGCGCCTCGACTGTCTACTCCTCGACACTGGCGATCGAGCAGATGCTCCCGCATGTGGATCTTGTGATCGGCGCGGTATTGATTCACGGGGCGAAGGCGCCCCATGTGATCACCCGCGAGCAGCTCGCGCTGATGAAGCCAGGCGCCGTGCTGGTAGATGTCGCGATCGACCAGGGCGGATGCTTTGAGACCTCGCGACCTACGACCCACTCCGATCCGACGTATGAGGTGGATGGGATCGTCCACTACTGCGTCGCCAACATGCCTGGCGCGGTGCCGATCACATCAACCTTCGCCCTGACCAACGCGACGTTGCCCTATGTGCTGGCGTTGGCGGGCAACGGCCCGCGGGCGGCCTGCGAACTCGATCCCGGGCTCGTTCCGGGCGTCAACGTCGCCAAGGGCAAGATCACCAATCAGCCGGTCGCCGAGGCAGTCGGCGCCGAGTACGTGCCGGCACTCGACCTCCTTTAGAAAGGAACGCAGCAGCAGATGACCACGACGATTGAGAACTTCATCGACGGCAAGAGTGCGCCTTCGGGCAAGTCCGAGGAGGTCGTCAATCCGGCGACCGGTGCTGCGATCGCGACTGCACCGCTGTCCGACACGTCCGAGGTCGACGCCGCGGTCGCGGCTGCCAAGCGCGCTTTCGAGAAGTGGTCCGTGACCACGCCGCAGGAGCGTTCGCTGGCGATGCTGAAGATCGCGGATTCGATCGAGGCGCGAGCGGATGAGTTCGCGCGGCTCGAGAGTGAGAACGTCGGCAAGCCGATCGAATACGCCAAGGAAGAGATCCCGCAGGTCGTCGACTGTCTGCGCTACTTCGCGGGTGCTTGCCGCAACATGGAGGGCAAGGCGGCCGGTGAGTACATGGAGGGATACACGTCGATGATCCGCCGCGAGGCCGTCGGGGTGGTCGGCCAGATCGCGCCGTGGAACTACCCGGTGCTGATGGCCGCCTGGAAGATCGGCCCGGCGCTGGCCGGCGGGAACACGATCGTCTTGAAACCGTCTGAGTACACGCCGGTCACATCGCAGCTGCTGGCACAGGTAGTTGCCGAGCACGTGCCGGATGGCGTCTTCAACGTCGTCTTCGGCCACGGCGATCCGGTCGGCCAGCACCTCGTGACGCATCCTGATGTGGCGATGGTCTCGCTAACAGGTTCGGTGGGCACCGGCAAGTGGATCGCCAAAGCGGCGTCGGATTCGTTGAAGCGCGTGCACCTAGAGCTCGGTGGCAAGGCACCAGTAGTCGTCTTCGATGACGCTGATCTGGAAGCCGTGGTCGAGGGCGTGCAGATCGGCGGCTACTACAACACCGGGCAGGACTGCACCGCGGCCTCGCGCGTGCTGGCCGGCCCGAAGATTCACGATGACTTCGTCGCCGCGCTCGCCGAAGCAGCCAAGTCCGTGAAGGTCGGCGACCCGGGCGACGCCGAGACGGAGATGGGTCCGCTGGTTTCCGGGGTGCAGCGCGAGCGCGTCGAGGGATTCCTCGAGCGCGCGCCGGGCAATGCCGAGATCGTCACTGGCGGCAACGAGATCGGGGAGGCCGGGTTCTTCCTCGAGCCGACCGTGGTTGCCGGCGTGACGCAGACCGACGAGATGGTGCAGAAAGAGATCTTCGGGCCGGTCGTCACGGTCCAGCGATTCGACGATGAAGAGCAGGCTTACGAATGGGCCAACGGCGTCGAGTACGGCCTGGCCGCGTCGGTCTGGACCCGCGACGTCGGCCGCGCGATGCGCGCCGCAAAATCTTTGGACTTTGGCTGCGTCTGGGTCAACGACCACATGCCGCTGGTCTCAGAGATGCCGCACGGCGGCTTCAAGCAGTCCGGCTACGGTAAAGACCTCTCGATGTATTCCCTCGAGGACTACACCGAGATCAAGCATGTGATGATCAACAACGCTTAGGCGGGCTTCTTCCCGACGGCGAGGATGTAGGTCGCCCCGCCTCGGAAGCCGCCGTCTTCGGCGGTGTTGAACTTCTCGTAGTGCGCGATCAGGTCGTCGCGCAGCGCGTCGTACTTGCCTTCTGGCTCGAGCGCTGTCCGCGCGAGCACGAGCGGCCCGAGCTTCTCCTCCATGAACTCGAACCACTTCTCGGCGTCGTCGGCCTCGAAGGTGACGACTTCGCGGCTGAAGCTCCATTCGATCGAGTCGTCGAAGGCCCCTTCGATGTAGGACTCCTCGCCCCACATCGCCGGCGTCTTCATGCCTTCCGGTGGGGGCGGCATGTGACTGCCGATCACCTTGAACATCTCGCCGTTCATCCCGTCGAGCGCCCACGACGTGATCGCAACGGTACCGCCGGGCTTGGCCACGCGCACCATCTCCGAGGCCGCGAGCTCGTGCTGCGGCGCGAAGATCATGCCGAACACCGAGATGACTTTGTCAAAGCTCTCGTCGGCCGCCTCCAGCGCCTCGGCATCACCTTCCTCGATCGTCATATCGAGACCCTTGGCAGCGGCCTCGGCGCGGCAGATCTCGACCAGCTTCGGCGTGATATCGATGCCGGTGACGATCGCGCCGCGCTCGGCGGCTGGAATGGCGAGGTTCCCGGTGCCGCAGGCGACATCGAGCAGCGTGTCGCCGCTCACCACCCCTGCTTTGTCGAGAATCGTCTCGGATGCGGAACGGATCAGTGCGGCGATGTCTGCGAACTCGCCGAGGGACCAGACCGTCTTCTGGCCCTCTTTGAAGGCTGCGACGTCCATGCGCCGCAGCCTACTAAGAATCGACTATGCCTGCTCTGTCGCGGGCTCCGCGCTGGCGGGCGCCTCGTCGTGCGGCTCGACGTTGACGCGCGGCAATATCCGGCCGAGCCACTCCGGCATGTACCAGGCGCGCTTGCCGAGGATCGCCATAACGGCCGGCACCAGCGCCGATCTGATCACGAACGCGTCGAGGAAGATCGTCGTTGCGAGCGAGACTCCGAACAACTTTGTGACCAAGTCGTTGGAGAGCACCGCGAACGAGGCGAACAGCGCGATCATGATGATCGCCGCCGCTGTGATCACGCCGCCGGTCGCCGAGACTCCTTCGATCACCGCCTCGTCGGCGTCGTGAGTCTTCTCCCACTCCTCGTGGACGCGGCTCATCAGGAAGACCTCGTAGTCCATCGAGAGTCCGAAGACGATCGCGAAGACCATCACTGGTAGGAAGGCGATTATCGGTCCGGTCTTGTCGATCCCGAAGAGCTCCGCAGCCCAGCCCCACTGGAAGATCGCGACGGTCACGCCGAACGCGGCCAAGATGCCGAGCAGGTTCATGAAGATCGCCTTGATCGGAATTGCGATCGAACGGAAGACCATCATCAGCAGGATCGCCGAGAGCAGCACCACCGCGCCGATGAAGAGCGGCAGCTTGCTGGCGATCTGGTTGGAGAAGTCGTCGAAGATCGCGGTCACGCCGGCGACGTGGGCCTTCGCGCCGGCCGCGTTGATCGGCGCGACGTCATCGCGGATGCGAGCCACCAACTCGTTGGTCAGCGTGCTCTGCGGGGAGGTCGTCGGGAAGACGTTGATCACGTAGATCTTCCCGTTCGGGCTCGGAGCTGGCGGGAAGGCCTTTGCGACGCCGTCGTCGGCAGCGATCGTCTTGTAGGCCTCCTGGATCTTCGCTTCGCCGGCGTCACTGGAGACGACCACCTGGAGCGGACCGTTGAATCCTGCCCCGAAGCCCTTGGCCAAGAGGTCGTAGGCCTGGCGGGTCGTGAAGTCTTTCGGATCTGTTCCGGAATCCGCGACGCCGAGGTTCATCGAGAATGCGGGGATCGCCAGCACGACGAGTAGCCCGGCGGTGATCAGAGCGACCGGCCACGGACGACGCTGCACAAAGGTGCTCCACTGGTGCCAGCGCGGGTGCGCCTGCTCTCCCTCGTCGAGCGCCGCGTGCGAGCGGTGAGGCACAGGGATCCGCAGCAGCCGCAGAATCGACTGGGGGATCCAGATGATCAGGCCGTAGAAGATCAGCGAGAGCGGCAGCAGGATGCAGAGGAACGGCAGCAGGATCCAGCCGACGATCGCCGTGCCGATGCCGCGCTCGCCCGGGCCCGAGGCATTGCCCTTGATCGATCCGAGCAGGGTCTTGAAGTACGGGTCGTTGATCCGCGAGCCCGCTGTCGCCAGCAGCGCCGGGAGCAGCGTGAGCGACGCGACCATCGTGAAGAAGACCGTCATCGAAGCGGCCAGCGCCGGGCCGTAGAGGAAGTTCATTCCGACGAGGAAGAGTCCGAGCAGCGCGATCATCACCGTTATGCCGGCGAACATCACCGCGCGGCCGGAGGTGTCCATCGCGTTGATGATCGCCGGGGTCGGCTCCATCCCTTGGCGCATGTTCTGCCGGAATCTTGTGACGACGAACAGCGCGTAGTCGATTCCCACACCGAGTCCGATCATGATCGAAAGGAACGTCGCGAACTCAGCCGTGTTGATCACGTTCGAGAGCACACCAATCATCGAGATCGAGCTGCTCACCGCGATGATCGCGGTGAGGATCGGCATGCCCATCGCGATGAACGTGCCGAACATGATGAAGAGGACGATCATCGCCACCGAGACGCCGACCATCTCGGCGCCGTTGCTTTCGGTCTGGGAGGCGAACTGGCAGGGGCCGCCGCCGCACTCGACGCGTAGCCCGTCGGCGCGCGTCTCCTTGACGATGTCTAGCACCGGTTCGACCTCGGTCTCGAGAGTGGTCTGCGTGACGAAATCGCTCCAGGTGATCGTCGCGAAGGCGGTCTTGCCGTCGGTCGAGACCTGCTCCGCGCCTGCCTTGCTGTAGGGGGAGACGACTGTGCCGATTCCCTTGACCTTTGCGATCTCGTCGAGCGACGACTCGATCTGCTCCTTGACGGCAGGGTCGCTGATTCCCGCGTCGGCGCGGAAGACGATCTGGCCGCTGTCACCCGACTGCGCGGGGAAGTTCTTGGCCAGCATGTCGTAGGCCTGCTGCGAGTCGGACTTGGGCGGCTTGAAGTCTTCGTTGAAGTCGGTTCCGATCGCACTGACGGCGAAGCCGGTGGCGATCAGGACGGCGATCCAGGTGAGGACGACGGTCTTGCGATGGTGAACGATCCAGGTGGCAAAAGAGCGCATGGCGCGGGGTGTCTCCTAGGTGAAGCGGGGGGTTCAGTTGGCGATAGTTGGTCAGGTTACGAAATGAGGGGGGCCGATGCTTCTTCATTTGTGATGCATCGACCCCCGGCCTGGCAGTAGTCGGTACTGCTCGCTAGCTATGCGTCGGCACGGTCCTCCGCGAGGATCGCGTAGAGCTTGCGCCGAGTGTCGGCGAGCACCTCTGATGCGCGCGCGATCGCATCGTCGTCTCCGACCATGCCGACCTGCTTGACGGCCTCCATCAGGGGCTTGAGTTGCTTCCAGTAGTCGCCGGCGGCGCCGGAGAACTCCGGGCCGAGGCCCGCCCAGGGCTCGCCGAGCTTTTCGCGGTTCTGCTCGACGTGGGCTGCGCCCTCGTCGGTCAGCGCGAACGCTTTGCGGCCTTCGGATTCTTCCGCGCGCACAAGCCCCTCGTCTTCGAGTTGCTGGAGCGCGGGGTAGACCGAACCTGGGCTCGGGCGCCAGGCGCCGTCGCTGCGGGATTCGATTTCCTGCATCAGCTGGTAGCCGTTGCGCGGCTCTTCGGCGAGCAGGACGAGGATCGCGGCGCGCACGTCGCCGCGGCGCATGCGCTTGCGGCCTCCGCGCCCGCGACCCGCGAATCCGGGCCCGAACGGAGGAAAGGGAAAGTCCTCGCGCCGGTGGCGAGGACCGTGGTGGTGGGGGTGGTGTGAATGTCTCATGTCTGAATTCCTTTTGCTAGTGAGTATCACGATGCATCAACGATATATCGAAATACATCCAGACATGTTACACATCTGCACTACCTCTGGCCCAAAAGGCCAGAGGTAGTTTCGGCGATGGGAGGGCTCAGGCGGGGACGGGGAGGGCTTCGAAGCGGCCTGACTCGCGGGCGAATCCGGCGATCAGCAGGCCCACTCCGGCCGCCAGCACGAGGATTCCGGCCTGCACATAGAGCGCCGCCTGGAATCCGTCGATCAGCGCCAGCGAGCGAGCGGCGCCTTCTGCCACGCGGCCGTCGGTCACGTTGCTGGCGATCGTCACGAGCACAGCGATGCCGACCGCGCCGCCGATCTGCTGATTGCTGGTCAGCAGACCGGAAGCTATGCCGGAGTTGCGCTCTTCCACTCCGGTCGTGGCGACGCCGAGCAGCGGCACAAACGCGAGCCCGAATCCGGCGGCGATCAGCATCATGCTCGGCATCACGCCGGTCAGGTATCCGGTGTCAATTCCGATCTGCGCCATCGCTGCCGTACCCGCGGCCGCGACCAGCCCGCCGATCACCATGAACGGGATCGCCGAGAAACGCTCAACCAGTTTCGCGGTCACCACGCTGAAGACGCCGAGCGTGAGGCTGAAGGGGATCCAAGCGGCACCGGCCTCAAAGGGCGAGTAGCCCTTGACGACCTGCAGGTAGAGCGTGACGAAGAAGAACATCGCGATCAGACCCGCCGCCGCCAGGAACATGAAGGCGTTGCCCAGCGCCACGTTCGGACGGCGGATCACCGCCGCCGGCACCAGCGGCGAGTCGCTGCGCCGCTCGCTGATCACGAAGCCGACCGCAAACAGCGCGGCAATCGCGAATCCGCCGAGCGTGCGTGCGCTCGTCCAGCTGTAGGTCCCGGTTTCGACGATCGTGTACACGAACGCGAGCAGCGCGCCCGTGCCGAGCGCGGCGCTCGAGAGCCCTGGGGCTTGGGCCTGCGCGTGACGCTCGCCGGCCGGCACGATGCGCAGCGCAGCGGCCATCGTGATCAGACCGATCGGGAGGTTGATCCAAAAGATCCAGTGCCAGCTGATCAGCTCCGTCAGCGCACCGCCGAGCAGCACACCGGTCGCCGCGCCGAGCGCCGTCAGCGAGCTCCACGCCGCCAGAGCGCGCGTGCGCTCCTTGTCCTCGGTGAAGGTCGCGAGCAGAATCGAGAGCGCGGCGGGCGACATGAAAGCGCCGGCCAGGCCCTGCGCGCCGCGAGCCAAAGAGAGCGTCGTCGGGTCTTGCGCGATGCCGCAGACCGCCGACGCGGTCACAAAGGCCGCCATCGAAATGGTGAAGACGCGCCGCCGGCCGAGCAGGTCGGCCATCCGGCCGCCGATCAGCAGGAAGCCGCCGAACATCAGTAGATAGGCGTTGGGGATCCAGGAGAGCGAGGACTCAGTGAGATTCATGTCCTGCGCGATCGAAGGGAGGGCGACGTTGACGATCGTGTCGTCGATCAGCAGCATGAACTGCGCGGTGCAGACGACCACGAGGATCGCGATTGCACTGGTGTGTGCTGTTGATGATGGGGATGTTTGCGATTGCATGGGGAACGACTCCTTGACAACTGCTGGAATAGTTTCTACAGTTGTAGCATAAACTTCAACATAATGCAAATTCTTTCCTCCATCATCCAGATAGGCGATAATCGAAGTCAATGGAAGCCGCAGTAAAAACAGACCGCCGCGAAGTGCTGCTCGATGCAGCGATCGTCGTCGTGGCCGAGCGGGGCATGCGCGGGCTGACGCACCGCGCCGTCGAGACTCAGGCCGGCCTGCCTCATGGGTCGACGACCTACTACTTCGGCACCCGCCAGGACCTCGTGATCGCGCTGATGAGGCACCTCGCGGAGCGCGGACGCGCATCGATCGAACCGATCGCAAGGCAGCTCACGCTGACGCTCGCCGACCGCAGCCGCGAGCTCGACATCGATCAGATCTGCGACGGACTCGTCGCCTGGATCGACGCGTCGGCCCAGATGGAGCTGGCTCGCTACGAGCTGCAGGTCACCGGCGCACGCGATCCGGAGATGAAGCAGCTGATGACCGAGACCTGCGACATCTTCCGCCAGATGTGCGAGCCGATCGTGATCGCCTGCGGCTCTTCGGATCCCGCGCGCGACTCCAGCGTCGTCCAAGCAGGGGTTGACGGCTTCATGTTCAAGCGTCTGACCAACAACGGAATGACCGACGAAGCGATCAAGCGCGGAATCCGCGTACTACTCGAGGGGATTGCAAATGACTGACCAGCAGTTTGAGACGTTGACGATCGAACGGCGCGGGCATGTCCTGCTCGTGGGGCTGAACCGCCCGGAGAAGCGCAACGCCTTCAACCTGCAGATGATCCGCGACCTGGGCGGCGCGTACGGGATCATCGAGAACGACCCGGAAGTCTGGGTCGGAGTGGTTTTCGCCCACGGCGAGCACTTCACCGGCGGCCTCGACCTGGCCGACGTCGCAGGCAAATTCGGCGACTTCAGCGAGGTCGTTCCCGAGGGCGGCCTCGACCCGTGGCGCAACGACGGGACGCGCTGGACGACTCCGGTGATCGTCGCCGCCCGCGGTATGAACTTCACGGCCGGCATCGAGCTGATGCTCGCGGCCGACATCCGCATCGCGTCGACCGACAGCAAGTTCCTGCAGTTCGAGGTCCAGCGCGGCATCTTCCCATTCGGCGGCGCGATGACGCGCTTCGTGCGCGAGGCCGGTTGGGGCAACGCGATGCGCTGGATCCTCACCGGCGAGGACTTCGGCGCCGAAGAGGCGCTGCGCATCGGCCTCGTCCAGGAAGTCACAGAGCCGGGCGCGGAACTCGATCGCGCGCTCGAGATCGCCGACTACATAGCCACGCGCTCAGCGCCGCTGGCGGTTCAGGGCGCCCTGCGCACCGCTCACAAGGCCGTCGACGAGGGCCACGATGCCTCGGTCGGCACCTACTTGACGGAGATCGGGACGCTGTTCGGAACGGAGGACGCCCAGGAGGGCGTCCTCTCGTTCGTCGAACGTCGTAAGGCGAACTTCAAGGGCAAGTAAGCCCCGAGTCGCTGGGCGGCTACTCGCCGTGGTGGTCGGCCAGTGCCTTTGCCTTGGCGCGGTCGAACTCTTCCTGCGAGAGCACACCCTTTTCCTTCAGCTCGTTGAGCTTGGCGAGGTCGTCGACCGGTGAGCCGGCAACTTGCCGGATGTACTCGTTCTGCGCCTTCTGGATGTCGGCCGCTTCCTTGATCGCGCGGTCGCGCATGCCGTTGCCGCGAGCGATCAGGTAGACCAGCGCCGACAGGAACGGGATGATGATCAGGAACAGCAGCCAGATCGCCTTGCTGAATCCGCCGAGCTCGTGGTCGCGGAAGAGGTCGACGACGATCGAGATGAAGATCCAGATCCAGATGACGAAGAGGAAGATCTCGATGGTGAGGAGCAGCGCGTCACCCAGTGACCAGCTGTCCGTCGCCGCAAGAATTGCGTTCATTGTTGCTCGTTTCTCATGAGACGGTTGATACCGATTGTGCTGATCATATGTATGTGGATGGCGGTTCGCGGCGGGCCCGGTATAGGCGTCCAACCGTGATGTCCGAAAACCGCTGGGTTATTGCTTCCCGTCGTGCAAGTATGGATCCGTGTTCAAGTCCGGCGAACAATGGCTACCCAGCTTCGAGCAGTGCGTTGCGGCCTGCGAGGACAAGGATTCGCGCTTTGACGGCTGGTTCTACACAGGGGTCACATCGACCGGCATCTACTGCCGCCCGAGCTGTCCCGCGCGCACGCCAAAGCTCTCCAACATGCGCTTCTACTCGACCGCCGCGGGCGCTCAGTCGGCGGGCTTTCGCGCCTGCAAGCGCTGCCGTCCCAACGCCGCGCCCGGATCGCCCGAGTGGGATCTGCGCGCCGATGCCGTCGGCCGCGCGATGCGCCTGATCGCCGACGGAGTGGTTGATCGCGAAGGTGTCCCCGGACTCGCCTCGCGCCTCGGTTTCTCTGAGCGGCATGTCCATCGCATGTTGGTCGACGCAGTCGGGGCCGGCCCGCTGGCGATCGCGCGGTCCACGCGCGCGCAGAATGCGCGGGTGCTGCTCGAGACGACCAAGCTGACCGCGACGGAGATCGCCTTCGCCGCCGGATTCTCGAGTGTTCGCCAGTTCAACTCGACGATGCGCGAGATCTACGCCGCGTCTCCGAGCGAACTGCGACGGACGCCGCGGTCCTCGATCGCTCGCCGCGGCGTCACTCTTCGGCTCGGCGCGCGGGCGCCGTTTGATTTCGATCGCGCGCTCGCCTTCTTGGGCCACCGCGCGGTCACAGGCGTCGAATCGGTCGAAGCCGCCACTTATGTGCGCAGCCTCGCGCTGCCGCACGGAACCGGCGTTGTTGCCGTCAGCGCCGACGGCGACGCCGTGCTGGCACGATTTGAACTGGCAGACATGCGGGACCTTGGCGCGGCCACCGTGCGGGTCCGGCGACTGTTCGACCTCGACGCCGACCCAGCTTCTTCGGACGCCGTACTCGCCCGTGATCCGCTACTCGCCGCGAGCGTCGCGCTGCGCCCGGGGATGCGCGTCGCGGGCACCGTCGATGCACACGAGCTGGCGTTTCGCGCCGTGCTTGGCCAGCAGGTGTCGGTGCGCGCGGCTGCCACCGCAGCGGCACGGTTGACCACGCTCTGCGGCGTCGAGCTGGCCACGCCCCGGGGCGCGATATCCCACGCCTTTCCGACCGCGGACGCGGTCGCCGAACTCGACCCGGAAAGCTTGCCGATGCCGCGAGCGAGAGCACGCGCGCTGGTCGGGCTCGCGAGCGCCCTGGCCAACGGCGAGGTGCAACTCGACGGCGGTGAGGAGCGTTCGCGTGTCCGCGCTGCTCTGCTGGCGTTGCCGGGAATCGGCGATTGGACAGCGCAGTACATAGCGATGCGCGCGCTGCGCGACCCGGACGCCTTTCTGCCGGGCGACCTGGGCGTTCGCCGCGGCCTCGAAGCGCTCGGCGCGGCCGGGGATGCGCGCTCCGCGCTTGCCACAGCCGAGCAGTGGCGCCCCTACCGCGCCTACGGCTTGCAACACCTGTGGGCCGTCGCAGAAGATCAGCAATCCAAACGAGCGGAGACTCAACAATGACGATTCAGCCCACCCACTACGCGTCGGTCGAAAGCCCGATCGGCGAACTTCTGCTGATCGGCGACGGGCGAAAGCTCAGCGCGCTGAAGATGATCGACAACGGCGAGTACGCGGGGCAGAGCGACGGACTCGTTCGTGACGACGCGCAGTTCGCAGAAGCGATCGCCCAACTCGAGGAGTACTTCGCCGGAACGCGCACAGATTTTGAGCTGGAGCTTGCGCCCGAGGGCACGGACTTTCAACGCGCCGTCTGGGACGCGCTCGCGGAAATCCCATTCGGCGAGACTCGCAGTTACGGCGAGATCGCAGCAGCAGTCGGGCGGCCCAAGGCCGCGCGCGCGGTCGGCATGGCCAACAATCGCAATCCGATCGCAGTGATCGTGCCGTGTCACCGCGTGATCGGCGCCGGCGGAGACCTCGTCGGCTACGGCGGGGGAATCGATCGCAAAGTCTGGCTACTTGGTCACGAGCGAGCGGCCGAGCGCAGCGCGAACTCGAGTTCGTAGCGCGCGTCGGGATCGTCGAGCTGGTCGCCGAGTAGTTCGCGCAGCCGGGCCAGCCGGTATCGCAGCGTCTGCTGGTGGACATGCAGTTCGTTCGCGGCTGCGGCGATATTGCCGTCGTGCCGAAGCCAGGCAAGCAGCGTGTCAGTCAACCGCGTCCGGGAACCCTCAGTTTCCTCGGCGAGCGGAGCCAGTCGGTCGTGGACGATCTGGCTTGCGAGCAAACTGTCGACTCCGGAGATCAGTTCGGATCGGTGTTCGTCGGCCGCGGTCAACCCGTCGGCGTCCGCATCCTGGGCCAGCTGCAGCATCGTCCGCGCGTGGTCAAAGGAGTGCGGCGTGTTCTCAATGCTGACGGCAGTTCCCAGGCCCGCGCGAATCTCAGCGAACCCGGAGCGCAGCTGGTCTCGGCGCGCCGGATCACGCGGCTCGGGAACAAGGGCGACGTAATTCTCTTCATCGCCGTGAACGATCGAGTTCTGTGGCAATCGCCCGGCCGGTCCGCGACCGAGCGCGCCGGGCCAGATCAGCACCGCGAGCTGCCGAGGCACGGGCCAGCGCGCCGCCTCGGCAGCCGCCGCGAGTGCCAACGGGTCGGCGCCAAGCCGCCCACGTGTCAGCAAATCGATCAGTTCTCCGCGCCGCGCGTCGAGCTCGCCCGCGCGCTCGGCCTGCGCCTGCGCGTAGCCCTCGGCCGACTCTGCGGAGAGCTGGTCGATGTAGGCGAAGATCGCTTCGGCGAGCAGGTTTGTCTCGCGCTGGTCGAGGTCGCTGCGCAGCGAAGCCTCGGCCAGCCGGCGCCAGGCGATCTGAGCGCCCAGCCGGTAGGCGGCAAGCAGCGCGCCGATTGATCGGCCTGAGGCGACCTCGCCGCGCCCGAGGGCGAAGTACACGCGTCGGCCCTCCTCGCGCAGCGACGTCTGCGGGTCGCGCACCATCGCGACAAACTGCGCCAGCGCCTGGTTCACGCCGGTCTTCAGGGCCTCGCCGAAGGCGCCCTCAAGCGGGCGCGTGTAGGCCGGGATCTCGCGCCCGATCGCAACGAGGATCTCCTCGGTGATCGCCGAGCGTTCCTGTTCCATCAGCCTGGCCGATTGCTCGGAGAGGCGTTCCCACGGCTGGCTCCCGCCGCTGAATGTGGATTCACCTGCCTCGATGGGCAGATCTTATAAGAAAAGCACAAAAAATGTCGACAAGTTCTGACTAAGGGGCGTGAAAATGCTAGGAAATGCGGCTTATCTTCAGTCTCATGAGCAAACTAGAACGCCGCATAACCATCGCCGCTGTTGCCATCCCCTTCATCGGTTTCCTGGTGGCCATCGTGCTGTTCTGGAACAACGGAGTCACCTGGCTCGATCTCGGGATCATGGCCGGCATGTACCTCTTCACTGGATTCGGCATCACCGTCGGATACCACCGTCTTCTGACCCATCGTTCGTTTGAGACGAAAGAATGGGTCCGCGTGACACTCGCGATCGCCGGCTCGATGTCGGTGCAGGGTGCGCCGATCCATTGGGTCGCCGACCACCGCAAGCACCACGACTTCGCCGACGAAGAGGGCGACCCGCACAGTCCGCACACCCACGACCACGAGGGCGTCAAGGGCATCTTCGTCGGCTGGTACCACTCGCACATGGGCTGGCTCTTCAGCCGCGACGACCGCGCATCGGCCAGCCGTTACGCCCGCGATCTGAAGGACGACCCGAACATCGTCTGGGTCGACAAGCACTTCTTCAGCTGGGTGCTGCTGGGCCTTGCGATCCCGTTCGCGCTGGGCTTCGTGCTCGGTGGCTTCTCGCTCTACGCCGGCTTCACCGCGTTCATCTGGGGTGGCCTTGTGCGGATCTTCCTCCAGCACCACGCGACATGGAGCGTCAACTCGATCTGCCACATGTACGGCAATCAGCCGTTTGAGATCGAGGATCAGTCGACCAACAACTGGGCTGTCGCGTTCGTCGCGCTCGGTGAGGGTTGGCACCACAACCACCACGCGTTCCCGACCTCCGCGCGTCACGGGCTCACCGGCCGCCAGATTGACCCGGCCTACATGTGCATCAAGACCCTCGAGAAGCTCGGTCTTGCCTGGAACGTTCGCGTTCCGAGCGAGCAGGCACTCGAGAAGAAGCTTCGCGTCGCCGACGACGCGTCCAAGTTCGCTCCCCAGCGAAGCAAGGAAGATTCCGATCTGGAATCAATCCCTGATCGCCCGGCCGCGGGTTCCGAAGAGGTGGATGCGGTTCTGTCCACTTCCCGCGCCACCTCTCCTATGGCCAGGGCAACCGAAGAAGAGCCGGACCGCCAGGCAGTCGCCTGACGCAAAGCTCGCTTCACCGCAGAGAACGCCAAAGCGCCGCCGGCCTGAATTGGGTTCGGCGGCGCCAAGGCATCGGCCGCCCGCTTCTTGCCGGCGGCCACCGGTATCCCGGGGGACTCAACTGCGCACCTTTGGTGCGCAGTTGTATTTTGGGCACACAGCAACCCCATGCCAAGCCAAGATCCTGCGCAAGTCTGCGCCGGGAGCGCAGACTTGCGCAACCCGGGCGGGGTCGGCAGGGCGCTGGGCGTTCAGACCCGCTTGTCGCGGCTGAGCAACTCGAAGAGTTCTTCATACGGACCGGTCAGGTAGGCGCAGTCACCGGCCGCGAAGCGCGTGTCGCGTCGCGGCGGGTGCTCCAGCCGGCCGTCACGTTCGATCGCGATCACACGAATGTCCGCTCCGAGGTCGAGCATGGCGGCGCCCTCGAGCCCGCCGCCGGCGCTGACTTCGAGGCTCGCAACCAGGAACGGTTCGCTCGCGAAGTAAAAGGTCGAGAGCACCTCAAGGCCGATCGCAGCGCCGACGAACCACGGCGCAGCGATCGAGGCCGAGGCCCAGACATGATGGAAGCCAAAGCTGCGCGAGAGCCTTCGTGCGAGCGCGCGGTCGAACACGCGAACAACTACGGGAACTTCGGACCAGCGGTCGTCGAGCTTGCCTCTCACCGCGAGGCCGGCTTCAATGTTGGTCAAGTCGTTCGAGGTCATCACCGCGACCGACGAAGCCTTGTCGAGTCCCACTGAATCGAGCGTCGTGCCGAGCGTTGCGTCACCGATGATCACCGGCACCCCGAGTGAGCGTGCCAAGGGGATGTAGCTGTTGTCGGAGCTGCGTTCGATCACTGCCACATCACGGCCGTGCTCGCGTAGGCCTTCGATTACCCGCATGCCGACCGAGCCGAGTCCGATCAGCACAGTGTGGCCGCGGAACTCATGCACCATGCCTTGGCCGAGCGACTGTTCGATGCGGCGGCTGACCAACAGGTTGGTGATGAACGCGAAGATCAGACTGACGATGACTGTGCTCACGACGATCAGACCGATTCCGAACAACTGCAACGCCGATGACTGGGCGGCGAAGGAGAAGTCTCCAAAACCGACGGTCGCGCCGGTTTCGAACGTGAAGTAGATCGCCTCGAGGATCGTCAAATGGGATCCGTCGGGCTCGCGATAAAAAGCGCCGAGAATCGCCGCCGAGACGATCGCCATCAGCAGCCCGAGCAGCAGCGTGAGCTTTAGGGCCGAGTCTGAGTGGTCGACGATCACGCGCCATGTGCGCGCCGCACGATCGCGTTGGCGGCGTAGGAATCCGCGCTCGTCAGACTCTTCGAAGTCGATGTCAATGTGCGCCGTGCGTAGCTCGTCGGCGGTGCCGATGACACAGGCGCGGTCGCCGGGGTGCGCCATGAGGTCGCGGGAGGGTCCGATCAGCAGCTCGTCTGAATCGGCGCGCGCGACGCCGATCGGGGCGAGGTCTCCAAACTGCGCGCGCAGCGTGCCCTCGTTTTCGACGTAGACCGTCGCCGCAACGAATTCTTCGCCCTCGATGTCCAGATGGTCGGCGTCGCTCCCCATACATGTGGATACGACGGCAGGAGCAAACAGGCCGGCCACGTCGAGCACGCTGCCCGTGCCGGTGACGTTCTCGACGGCGTCGCCGACGGCGGGGTTGTCGATGTCGACGATCACTTTCACGTCCTCGCGCAGATCGCGCACCAGCAGAGCCGTCTGCAACGTGAGCAGGTCGCTCGACTCGGCGCAGATCACGGCGCGCGCGCCCGCAAGTCCCGCGTCTTCGAACTCCTCGGGTCCGTCGCCCCGCCAGAGCAGCGGCACCCGCCATGACTCAAGAGTCGGCACAAGGCGCGCGTCGGGTTCGTCATCGAGCACGACGACGCGGGTGCCGGTGGCGAGGAGCAGTTCTATCGCGCGCAGCGAGTTGACGTGCAGCCCACAGACGATGACGTGGCCAGTCCAGCCGCGGGGATCTTCCTGCGACGCGTTGAGACCGGAAGTCGCGTCAGGTTCGAGCAATCAGGCCAAGGTAGCGGTTTGCGCCTGCGCGGCGGAGTGGGCGAGGTGACCGCAGCCGAGCAGCCGCCGGCAGGACGGAGTTGACAAACTTTACAGAACTCGCTATGCTGTAAAGCATTAAGACGCGGGGAGCGGTTTTGTCACACGGCCCCGTGAGCCGATTTCCAGGAGAATCACGTGTCAACCACCACTGTCAATGAGGCCGGCGACGAGAAGTTTCCGCCCGCCCCGCACCACCACCACGACCACGACGACAACCCCGTCGAGCTCAACGAACCCGAGACCTGGCACGACCCCAAGCGTTACGCCTGGCTGCTCGGACTGATCATCCCGTGTGCGCCGTTCATCGCCTGGGGCATGGTGAGCATCACCGGCATCAGCTTCTTCTGGTTCGGTGGTCCGCTGATCGTCTTCGTCCTCTTCCCATTCCTCGACCAGGCAATCGGAACCGACAGCGACAACCCGCCCGACTCGGTGCTCGCCTGGCTTGAAGCTGACAAGTACTACCGCTGGGTGGTCTTCGCCTACATCCCATTGCAGTACGCCGGACTCGTCTTCGCCTGCTGGCAGTGGGCCTACGGCGGCCTCTCGTCGATCGAGTCGATCGGCCTCGCGCTGACGATGGGCACGGTCAGCGGAATCGCGATCAACACCGCCCACGAGCTTGGTCACAAGCGCGAGAAGAGCGAGAAGTGGCTGAGCAAAATCGCACTCGCGCAGACCTTTTACGGCCACTTCTTCATCGAGCACAACCGCGGCCACCACGTACGCGTCTCGACCCCTGAAGACCCCGCGAGCTCCCGGATGGGCGAGAACTTCTACGTCTTCTGGCCGCGCACCGTGTGGGGCAGCCTGAAGTCGGCAATCGAGATCGAGAACAAGCGCCTCGAGCGCACCGGCGACGGCTTCTGGACGGTCAAGAACGACCTTCTGCAGGCGTGGGCGATGAGCGTCGTGCTCTTCGTCACGCTGACCGCCGTCTTCGGCTGGGTCGTCCTGCCGTACCTGATCCTGCAGGCCGTGATGGGCTTCTCGCTGCTCGAGGTGGTCAACTACCTCGAGCACTACGGCCTGCTGCGCCAGGAGAAGGAAGATGGTCGTTACGAACGCTGCCAGCCCAGCCACAGCTGGAACAGCAACCAGGTCGCATCGAACGTCTTTCTCTACCACCTGCAGCGCCACTCCGACCACCACGCACACCCGACCCGCCGCTACCAGGCGCTGCGCAACTTTGAAGAGGCGCCGGAGCTGCCC
>JAEYBE010000061.1 GCA_023404495.1 Actinomycetes bacterium
GGATTCAGGTGGATGTAGGCGAAGGTGTTGACGACGTGGTCGCCGCCCTGCACGATGCGTCCTCTGAACGGGTGCTGGAATACCGGGCCTCGCAGTCGCCGTCGCTGGTTGTGCGAGATCGCATAGCTCGTGGAGAGCGATCGCATGACTCGCGGCGCCACCATCGGCTCGCTACCGAGTTGAAGAAAGACGTGCTGGTGGTTAGGCATTTGCGCCCAAGCGAGCAATCGAGGGCCGACCGGCCAACGGGTGTCATCCAGGCGATCTCGCAGCCCGCCCAGGAATTCCTCATGGTCAGCACCGTCAAAAAAGATCACCCTCTTTCGATCGCCGCGAACGGTGAAATGGACGAGATCGAGTGCTGAGTAGTTGCGTGTGCGGTACTGGGAGCTCATGATTGCTTAATGGCTGAACCCCACGGCGTTGACTCCCACACTTGGTGTATTCACGCAAAATCCGTACAACCTTTGGCACCAGGTGCCAAAGGTTGGACGCAAATTGGGGGATTGGGGCGCATCGTGGGGATCGCGCGTGTGTTGAAGCGGGGGATGGCGACTCCGCAGAAACGCCATTTCGCTCTCGCGGTTCTCGTGGCGCTGGGTTCTCTCGGACCTGGCGTCGCAGCCGCGGGTGCGCAATCCGCGACGAAGGCGCCGAAGGTCAAGCCGGGCTATTTCCCGGCCTCCTGCAGTCGACTCTCGACAGATCCCGCCGTGCGCACGCTTAGGAAGGGCGACTCGTGGCGATTCTCCAAGCCCTACAAGTTCCCGTTCGACGGTTGGACCTCGCGCGGGAGAAGCACGGTGATCTGGAGCTTCATCAAGAACAACACTTTGCGCAAGGCGCCGTACCCCTCGCCGAATCTCCCCGCTTGCCGGGTTGCGCGATTCGGCACCGAAGATCGCGCGGCGCACAAGGCGGGCAAGTATTTCCCGATGCTCGAGCCGATTGATGGCCAGCGCTTCTACGAGTTCAAGGACACGTTCGATCGACACATCGCGACGCTCACTTGGAGCAAGACACCGCCGATCCCCAAGCAGCCGTCCAAGTGGGGATGGTTCATCGACGGCAAATGGGCGGGGCATGACGCGACGCGCGCATTCGAGTTCCAGTCACGCGCCTGCAAGCTCGTGCCGGCACCCGACGCAGGCGGTTGGAAATGGGTTCGCGATTCGCGCTACGTGATGGTCTCGTTTGCGCCGAACCTCGGATCGCCGGGCAAGGGCTACGCACCGAAGGGCGTCAAGGCACTGCGCGTGCGCGCCTTCCTGGATCGCCGTGCGATTCCGCCGCAGATCCTCGCGCGATTCGACAACTACGACTTCGGCTGCGGGTCAACGACAGTTCCGCCACTGCTCGCTCCGAACACTCTCGGCGCCTACAGGTTCGACAGCGGACTCGGTCCAAACCGTGCCTACCTGAAGGCCTACTACTTCGGCGAGGGCCCGACGACGATCGCGACCCTGCCAGGTGAATCGAAGCTCTACAACACGTATCGACTTGACGTCTACAACCCGCGCCCTCACTACAGCCACGCGACCTACCTGATGGCCAACACGACAGCCGTAGCCGGCGGCGGCATGGTCCGCGCGATCGTGCAGAGCACCAGGGACAGCTTCACGCTGCACGACGAGATGCGCTACTGCGATCCCAACTTCACACTACGCAACCTGCACGTGCGAAAAGGCAAGAAGCACTACAAGAAGTCGCTCTATTTCGAGCGCTACACATACAGCGCGCAGAACCGGAAGTCGGTTCGCTGGCTTCACGGCAGGGTCGACCCTGACCCCGGCACGCTCGGCCCCGAGGGCCGGCAGGCGAGCCAGAATCCGGCAAGCGTCGCGCTCTACGGCTGGTCGCCGATCAACTGCGACCGGTAGCGCGCCCGGTACCTTGTAGGGACCGATGGCGATCACTCAGAAGACGGTCACAGACATCTGCGCCGAGGCGAAGGCTGCCTCGCGCCAGCTCGCGGGCCTTGACACGCCGGCCAAGAACGCGGCGCTCGAAGCTATCGCCGACGCGATCGACGCACGGACGGACACGATCGTTCAGGCCAATGCCAAGGACTTGGAGGCCGGCCGCGAAGCGGGTCTGACCGACGCGCTGATGGACCGCCTGATGCTCGATCGCACCCGGCTCGAGGCGATCGCGAACGACGTGCGAAAGGTCGTCGAACTCGAAGACCCGGCAGGCCGCCTGCTTTCGGAGTTCAAGCTCTACAACGGCCTCGACGTGAGCAAAGTCGCGGTGCCGCTCGGTGTTATCGCCGTCGTCTACGAAGCACGCCCGAACGTGACGATCGACGCTGCCGCGCTCGCGCTCAAGAGCGGCAACGCGATCGTGCTGCGCGGCTCATCTACCGCCGCTCACTCCAACGCGGTGCTGGCCGAGGTGGCACGCGAAGCGATCGCCCAGGTCGGGCTGCCCGAGGCCGCGATCTCGATTGTCGGCGGCGGCCACCGCGACGAGCTCAAGGAACTGGCCACGCAAGAAGGGGTTATCGACCTGATCATTCCGCGCGGCGGCGAGGGGCTCAAGGCCGCGCTCAAGAGCGTCGCGACGGTCCCGGTGATCTACGCCGCGGCAGGCAACAACCACGTGTTCGTCGATGCCAGCGCGAATCTCGACTGGGCAGAGGAGATCGTCGTCAACGCAAAGGTGCAGCGGCCCGGCGTCTGCAACGCTGCCGAAACGCTGCTGGTGCACGAAGACGTGGCGGCGGAGTTTCTTCCTCGTGTGCTCAAGCGGCTCAGCGAGGACGGCGTCGAGCTGCGCGCCGATGCCCAGACGCGCGCGCTGGCCGGCGTGGACGCGGGACCGATCGAGGTCGCCGACGACGCCGACTGGGACACCGAGTTCCTCGCCCTGATCCTCGCCGTGCGGATCGTCGACTCTGTCGATGCCGCAATCGAGCACGTGAATCTTCACGGCACAGGCCACTCGGAGGCGATCGTCACTGACTCGGACGAATCGGCGAGTGAGTTCACTGGCCGCGTCGATGCTGCCTGTGTCTACGTCAACGCCTCCACGCGCTTTACCGACGGTGGCGAGTTCGGACTCGGTGCCGAGATCGGTATCTCGACGCAAAAGCTCCACGCGCGTGGGCCGCTCGCCCTGCGCGAACTCTGCACCTACAAGTACGTGGTCCGCGGCGACGGCCAGGTGCGAGGGTGATCCTGGGCCGATGCGCGTAGGAATCTTCGGTGGCACGTTCAATCCGCCGCACCACGGCCACCTGATCTGCGCCCAAGAGGCGCGAATTCAACTCGACCTTGACGAGGTCCGTGTCGTGCCGGTGGGCATCCCGCCACACCGCGAGATCGAGCCGGACGCGGACCCCGGCAACGAGCGACGGCTCGCGATGGTCAAGCTGGCAGTGATCGGCCAGCCGGGGCTGACGATTTCGACGCTTGAGCTGGAGCGGGAAGGCACGTCGTACACCGTCGATACGCTGGCAACGTTGAAGGATCAGGAACCAGAGACGGAATTCACACTGATCATCGGGGCCGACCAGGCGATGTCATTCGGGAACTGGCGCGAGCCCGAGCGGATTGGCTCGCTCGCGAATATCGCAATGGCCACGCGCGTCGAGCACAATCGCGAAGAGGCGATCGCGGAGGTCGAGCGCGCGACCGGCGGCAAGAGCCCGCAGGCCTTCGACATGCCGCGCATCGACATTTCGTCAACCCTGATCCGCGACCGGGTCTACAACGGTGCGACCGTGGCGCACCTAGTGCCGGCCGGCGTCGCCGAGCTGATCGAGGAGACCGGTCTCTACCGATGAGCGCCAAATCAGAAGTTCAGGTCACCGGCGAAGAGTTGGCCAAGCGGATCGCAGAGTTGCTCGACGACAAGAAGGGCGTGGAGATCAATGCCCTCGATGTCCGCGGACTCGCCAACTTCGCCGACTACTTCGTCTTCTGCAGCGGTCGCAGCGACCGTCAGACCAAGGCGCTGCACGACGCTGTGCGAGAGGGGATGAAGGCAGACCCCGGCATGCTTCCCGTCCATACAGAGGGCGAACGCGAGCGTCGATGGATCCTGCTCGACTACGGCGACGTGATCGCGCACATCATGGTTCCCGAAGTGCGCGAGTACTACCGGCTCGAGGAGCTTTGGGGCGATGCACCGGCCCTCGAGCTCGAGATTTCGCACGCAGGAGATCTCGCCGAAGACGACGCGGCTTGACGTATCGCCCGCACTTAGCTAGACTTAGCTAAGTGGCTACGACCGTGAACATTCACGAGGCCAAGTCCCAGCTTTCCAAGCTGATTGCGCTGGTCGAGGATGGCGAGACCGTCGTGATCGCGCGCGCGGGGGTGCCGGTGGCCGATCTCGTCGTCCACGAGCACGTTGTGCTTGGCAGGCGCAGTCTCTCTGGTGTCTGGAAGGGAAAAGTGGACATGTCTGGCTTTGACGCCGCCGATGAAGACATTGCCCGCGAGTTTGGTCTCGATTGAGGTTTCTGCTCGACACGAATGTGTTGATCTGGTGGCTAGCCGGCGACCGTCGAATTTCGGCCGAGATCGTCGCCGACCTCGAAGAAGAGGCCAACGACGTTTTGGTCAGCGCAGCATCGATATGGGAGATCGAGATCAAGCGGGCGCGGCGCAACTTAGAAGCACCCCTGGACGTGGTGGCAACGCTGGAGTCACAGCAGGTTGCGCTTCTGTCGATCAGCGCTGAGCACGCGACCCTCGCCGGACGACTTCCACTACATCACCGTGACCCGTTCGATCGGATGATCGTGTCCCAGGCCGCGAGTGAAGACGCCATCGTCGTGACTTCTGACAGCGAGCTGGCGCAATACGGGGTGCCGGTTCGCATCGCGGGCTGACCGCGCCTCGCTAAGATCACCCCTGCTTGGGGCTATAGCTCAGTTGGGAGAGCGCTTGCATGGCATGCAAGAGGTCGCCGGTTCGAGCCCGGCTAGCTCCACTGTTTAACTGGTCGGATCGGCTAACCCGATCCGACGTCCCGCCAGGTTGAGGGGTTCGCGCGGGGGACCCCCGCGAACCATGGTCGGGCAGCGGGTTTGATTGGTCGGATCGGCTTGCCCGATCCGACGTCCCGCCAGGTTGAGGGGTTCGCGCGGGGGACCCCCGCGAACCTAGGTTGGGCAGCGGGTTTGCTGGTCGGATCGGCTAACCCGATCCGAGTTGTCGTGCTCCTCAGCGCCTCATGAATCGCCGTGGAAGCCTGGTTTTTTTCGCTTGGCCTTCGTCTCTGAGGTTGCGCGCTTGGCTCGCAGCCGGCGCTCTTTTGAGGCCTTGCTCGGCTTTGTTGCAACCCGCGTGCGTTTGACGCTCAGGGCTGATTCCAGCTTCTCGCCCAGCCTGGTCAACGCCAGCTCACGATTGCGCGACTGGGATCGCGCATCCTGCGCCGTCGCTCGAACGACGGGTCCGACGCGTTTGATGATCCGCGCTCGTTGCTGGTCGCCCGGGGCGCTTGAGGTGAGGACGTCGTAGCTCGCATCCACCCGCGAAGAGGTCTTGTTGGCGTGCTGCCCTCCGGGGCCCGAGGAACGGCTCGCGCGAAGCTCTATTTCCGCCAACGGGATTTCGAGGCTGCGTCCGACGACCAAGTGCGTTTCGGTGATTCGTGCCACAGCGACAATGTTCGCACCTGGACGCGCGTGAAGTCCTCGTTAATTTGTCCAGAAATACCCGCTAATTGCGGCGATTTCTACCGCGTTTGGTTCAACGTATCGGACTTGCGCGCCGATGAAATGGGCATGGCAGACTCCTGGCTACTGCGCGACGGGATGGACCGTGAGCGGATGCTCGACATGGATGAGCGCATCCGGCCCCTGCGCATCGCTGCGCTGGGAGTCCTCTCGCTTGCACTGATTTTTTCCACTCCTTGGCTCGGTGTGAAGACGATTCTCGTGACGATCGTCGCGATTGTTGTCGCCGGCGGGTTCTTCAAGCTTGCCGGCGATCGGACTGCCGGGTCCGAGCGCCCTGAGTACTACCTCTTCGCTGGCTGGGCGGCCGCGGAAGTCGTAATCGCCGCGTGCATCATCATGACCGGCGGCGCCGAGTCGCCGGCGCTGGCTTGGCTTGCGATCCCAGTCGTGACGCTGAGCGCGCGCTTTTCGCTCCGCGGGGTGATCGCCGGGGTGTTTGTCACCGAGCTGTTGCTGGCATTGACGGTTGTCTCCAGTGGATTTGGAGCGTTCCTGGAGGATCCGGTCGCCGTCGGCGCCACCGCCGCGATGATCATTGCCGTCGCGATTCTTTCGAGTGCGTTGATGCTCTCGGACGTCGAGCACCGCACTGAAGCAGTGATCGATCCACTGACTGGCCTGCTCAACCGCACCGCGCTTCGCAACCGCACGCTCGAGCTTTCGCAACGGTCCGAATTCACCGCCGAGCCCGTCGGTGTGATCGTCGCCGACATCGACCACTTCAAGCGCATCAACGACCGGCACGGCCACGCGGTCGGAGACGCGGTGCTCAAGGACATTGCCTACGTGATGCGCAAGGAGCTGCGGGCTTTCGATCTGGCCTACCGGATCGGCGGCGAGGAGTTCTTGATTCTGCTCCCGGGCGCGAACGTCGGAGAGGCAGAAGAGTTCGCCGCCGACCTGCACCGCGTCATGGGTGCGGCGCCGCGCGGAGGTCAGCCCGTCACGATGAGCTTCGGCGTCGCCGCGTCGCACTACGGCGACATCTTCGACTATGAGACCGTGTTCGCCGCTGCCGATGCCGCTCTCTATCGCGCAAAAAAGGGCGGACGCGACCGCGTCTGCGTGGCCTCCGAGTCTGAGGTCGCGACTCCCGGCGAGTTCACTCGCCATGTGCGCGTCTGAGCGCGATCACCGGTCATAATCGCCGCAATGGCGAAGTATTCAGCAACGGTTCAAACGACGACTGACCCAGCAGACGCATTCGCGCTGATGGCGGACTTCGCCAACGCGGTCGATTGGGATCCGGCGACCAAGGAAGCACGGCGCTTGGACTCAGGCGAACTCGGTGTTGGTTCGAAGTTTGAACTGACGATGGAGATCTTCGGACGCGAGAACTCGATCGAGTACGAGATTCTCGAATTTGATGCCCCAACCCGGGTGGTGCTGCGCGGAGAAAACGCCGGGTCGGTCGCGGTGGACGAGATCACCGTCGAGCCCGCGGGTGACGGCGCGGCTGTGACGTACTCGGCAACAGTGACCATGAAGGGCGCCTACAAGGCGATCGGACCGATCTTCGGCCGCGTCTTCAAGCGTATGGGGGATGCGGCGCGGGACGAGATCGGCCCATGGCTCGATTCGCGCGGCGCGGACCGGTGACGCCCCGGCGCGTCGCCGTGATCGGCGCGACAGGTTATGTGGGCGGGCGGCTGATCGATCGTCTTGTCGCCGACGGCGTCAGCGTCACGGCGCTTGCTCGTACTCCGGAGAAGCTCGCCGAGCGCGAACGGGCCTCCGCTGGTCTGCTCACGGTGAAGCGCGCCGACGTTCAGGAACGCGAGTCGCTGGCGCCAGCGCTTGAAGGATGTGAGGTCGCCTACTACCTCGTTCATTCGCTGGCCGGCGGCGCCAGCTTCATGGAGGACGACAATCGCGGCGCCCGCAACTTCGCCGACGCCTGCGCGACTGCCGGGGTGGCGCGGATCATCTACCTCAGCGGTCTCGGTGCCGACGACGGAGAGCTTTCTGAGCATCTGAGCAGCCGCCATGCGACCGGCGATGCTCTCCGTGAGGGCGGCGTGCCGGTCACCGAACTTCGGGCCGCGATCATCGTCGGCTCGGGCAGCGCGAGCTTTGAGATCATCCGAGATCTGTCGCGCAAGCTGCCCGTGATGATCACGCCCCGCTGGGTTCGCAGTCGTTGCGAGCCGATCGGCATCCGTGACGTGATCAGTTATTTGCTGGCGGTGATCGACGAGCCACGTTCCGTCGGACAGACGCTCGAGATCGGCTGCGGCGAGACTCTCAGTTATGCCGATCTGATGAAGATCTGCGCGCGCGAACAGGGTCGGCGATGCTGGATCCTCACGGTGCCGGTGCTGACACCGCGGCTCAGTTCCTACTGGCTGCACCTCGTGACCAGTGTCGACATGTCGATCGCCCGACCGCTGATCGAGGGCCTGCGAAACGATGTCGTCACCCGCGACCAGCGCATCCGCGAATGGACCGGCATCGAGCCGGAGCCCTACCGCGCAGCGGTGCGTCGGGCGCTCGAGCGGGAGCGGTCTCGCACCCATCGCGAGTCGCGTTGGACAGACGCGTCGTTGCCGACGCGCGTTCGCGCCGCGACCCCGAGGTTTGGCCGGGTGCGGCCCTCGCTGGATGCGTTTGTCGATCGTCGGTCCTTCGAGACAGACCTCGATCGTGGCGAGCTCTATCGGCGTATCTCGCGCATCGGCGGCGAGTTCGGTTACGGCCGCACGGCAGGCTTTCTCTGGAAGATCCGTGGTCTGATTGACCGCATCGGCGGCGGCCCCGGGCTACGGCGCGGGCGCCCGTTCGGCGAAGAGCTGCGCAAGGGCGACGTGGTCGACTTCTGGCGGGTGATCGAAGCCCAGCCGGGCGCGCGCCTTGAGCTGGTGGCCGAGATGCGCGTGCCGGGCGAGGCGCGGTTGCGATGGGACATCGAGTCCGGGGCGGAAGGCTCGACGCTCGTACAGACGGCGACTTTGACCAACGATTCGTTGCTTTCGGGGCTCTACTGGTACTCGATCGCCCCGGCTCATAACTGGGTGTTCAATCGGATGGCCCGCCACCTGCTTTCTGATTGACTGCCCGACATGTCCAAGACACTCGTAATCACTGGCGCTTCTTCGGGAATCGGCGCCGAAACCGCAAGGGCCGCAGTTGCCAAGGGTTGGAACGTGGTGCTCGCCGCGCGAAGCGCCGACAAGCTCGACGCGCTCGTCGACGAGCTGGGCGACGCGCGCGCACTCGCTGTGCCGACCGATGTGACCGACTTCGAGCAGGTCGAAGCGTTGATGAGTGCGGCTGAATCCCAATTCGGGTCGATCGAAGCGGTCTTCGCCAACGCGGGCTTCGGTGCCAGGCGCGGATTCACCGAGGAGTCTGTTGAACACTGGCGCGACATGGTCTTGACCAACATCCTCGGGGCCGCCTTCACAATCCGGGCCGGGATGCCGCGGATCAAGGCGAGCACCGGTCATTTCGTGCTCACCGGCAGCGTCGCCGGAACCCGAGCGCTACCCGGATCGCTCTACTCGTCGACCAAGTTCGCGGTGCATGGGATGGCCGAGTCGCTGCGCCTTGAGCTAAACGGCAGCGGTGCGCGGGTGACGTTGATCGCACCGGGCATGGTTGACACGCCGTTTTTTGACAACGGCGCAGGACCGGGATCTCTGCAGGCCGAAGATATTGCGCGCGCGGTGATCTTCGCGCTCGAGCAGCCCGAGAGCGTGGACGTCAACATGATGTTGGTGCGGCCCACCGCGCAGGACACCTGACGCTGTGCCGCTCACGATCCGGGAGGCAGGCCCAAAAGATCGCGAAGCGCTTGCACACTCGCTGGCGGAAGCATTCCTGGAAGAGCCAGTGTCGATCTGGGCCGTGCCGCCGGAGCGGCTACGCCGTCCGTTGCTGGTGAGGTTCTTTCGCGAGTACCTGCGCCAACACGAGCGCTACGGCACTGTCTGGTGCGACGACGACCGCATGGGCGCCGCGATCTGGTCGCCGCCCGGCGAGTCGAAGATGGGGATTGGCGACACGATCGCGCTGGTTGCGCGGGTCTTCCATCCGCGCATGATCTTCCGCGGGCCGCTGTTGGCGTGGGGCGGACTGGCCGTCGAACGTAGGCAGCCCGCCGCACAAGACTTCTTCTACCTCGCTGCGCTCGGCGTCTCGCCTGCGGCGCAGGGGCGCGGCCTGGGCTCGAAGCTGATGGCGCCGGCTTTCGAGCTCTGCGACACGGATCGGGTCGGGGCCTATCTCGAGTCCTCCAAGCCGGAGAACATCGACTTCTACAACCGCCACGGTTTCCGCGTCACCGGCGAGCAGCGACTGCCGCGGGGGCCGCTGATCCCGCTGATGTACCGCAAGCCTAACTAGCGCGTCACGACCACTGGTTGGACGATCGAGTACGTGTTGAAGCGATAGCGGGGGTTGCTGCTCTTGGCGACCTTGACCTTCAGCCGGATGAAGACGGCCGTCTCGCTTCCGCCACCGCTCGGGACCGATCCGTCGAAGCTTCCGTTCTTCTTGACCGAGAGCCAGCCGATTTGCCGATAGGCACCGCAGGCATCGCTGCGCTCGACGCGCAGGGGCTGACCCTTGGCGACCGGCTGGGCGACGCTCCCGGAGATCTTGAGCCGCCCGTTCCCGTCGTAGGTGACGGCGCTCGCGTTCATGCGCCGGGTGAGCTTGATCCACGAGGTGGTCGATTTATTGATGCTCGCTCGGTATCTCGCCTTGTTCGATGTGTATGCCGGACTCGACGGGCGGTTGACGACGGCGCTGAAGCTGCCGTCAGAGAGCACCAGTGGCTTGGCGATGATCTTGCTGCCGCTTGGCTGATACTGCAAGGAGACGCGCTGTCCGGCAAACTGCTGACGCGCGATGCCGAGGATGCGCGTGCGCGATCCGACGCGCTGCACGCTCGTGATCGTCACATCCTTGGCGCATGCCGGCAGCGTGTCGGGCCGGAAGACGACGACGGTCGAGGTAGTTGTGTTGCCGAACGTGTCGACACAGGTGATCGTGATCGTGTTGACGCCGACGTCGAGCGGAACGTCTGCACCGGGAGGTGGGTCGCAGGTTGTCGAGCTGTGGTCGCTGGCGGCGCTGTAGTTGAGGGTGACGCTGCCGCCGGAAACGATCTGTCCCTGCGACGGACCGGTGACCGAGATAACCGGCGGGGTGGTGCTGATGCGCGTGACCGTGACGCTCTGCGTGGTGCTGTTCCCGGCGGCGTCCTCGCATGTGACCGTGATCGTGTTGGGTCCGAAGTTCAGCGGGACCGATACTCCATCGGCTGAGTCGCAGGTCGTCGCGCTGGCGTCGGTCACTGTGTAGTTGAGCGTGGCGGTCGGATCTTCTGTTGACGAACCGTCGGTCGGTGACGTGATCGCGATCGCAGGCGGGGTCGAGTCGCGCGTCACGGTGACGGAGTCGGTCCCGACGTTGCCTGCCGTGTCGGTGCAGCTCACCGTTATCGTGTTCGATCCCTCCGAGAGCCCAACCGTAGACCCGTCCGCGATCGTGCAACCCTGAAGCCCGAACGCCTCGATGACCGAGTAGTTGAGCACCGTGCTTGCCTGGTTGGTGAGCAGGCCATCGGTCGGGGCGACGATCGACACGACCGGCGCCGTGTTGTCTCGCACCACAGAGACGCTCGCGAAGCCGGCGTTGCCGAACGCGTCGGTGCAGACCACGGTGATTGTGTTGAAGCCGGCGGCCAGTGCGATGCTGTCTCCATCAGTGTGGTTGCAGGTGACGTCGGTCTCGTCGTCAACCGTGAAACTGAGCGTCACGCTGGAGTTCGAGGTGATCAGGCCGTTCGACGGAGCGGTGATCGTCACGAGCGGCGCTGTCACGTCCAGGCGCGTCACCTGCACGGTGTCGGTGCCGATGTTGTTCGCACCGTCTTCGCAGCTGACGGTGAGCGTGTTCAGCCCGAAGTCGAGTGGGATGTTCTCGCCGTCCGCGATGTCGCAGGTGACGTCGCCGCCGAAATCGGTGACGGTGTAGAAGACATCAACGCTCGAATCGGTCGTCTGAAAGCCGTTGACCGGCGACGTGATGTCGACGACCGGGGCTGTCGTGTCGTCGTCCCACTGGTGTGTAACGGACTCGTGATCGAACGTCGCGGTGGCGCTTCGGCCGGTCGCTGCGCTCGACGTGAACGTCGTTGTTGCCAGTGACGAGGCGAGTGTCGGGTTCGAGTCTGAGAGGTCCCCTGCGGTGGCGCCCATCGGCAGGGCGGTACCGTTGGCGAAGATCGCCGGAGCCGCCGAGTTCGTGTTGAGCTTGTCGAAGCCGGCCGTGACGGTCGCCGATCCGACGTTGGAGAGTGCGGATGCCGGCGCTGCGGAGATGCCGAGGACGGCCCAATTCGCAAGCGTGATCAGGCCCGGGAAGCCGGTCGACACTGTGTCGCAGTCGGCGTCTGGTGGACTCGCGTCGATCGCCGGTCCCTCATTGCACCCCCACCAGTTGCCGTTGAGCGTCGCGTCGATCGAGATGCCGGAGTCTGTCATCACGCCGGTCGTGTTGTCGACGATCTGATTGGCGCTGGCGATCGTGCCGGTCGGGTGGTGGTCGAACGTGCCGGGGTTCGGCGCCGCGCTCCGCGTGTGCCGGTTGAGCAGAATGCCCGTCGAGCGGCTGCGGATGTTGTTGCTCGTGATCTGCGGGCTCGGGATACCGCCTTGCAGGTTGATCCCAACGCCGGGACCAGCGCCGGTGAAGGTGTTGCCGCTGATCACCGCGTCGAGAATGCGACCCGGTGTTCCGTCATTTGCGTTCGTCGCGTTGATCAGGGCGACGGCTCCGGCCGTGCTCGTTGTCGTGTTGATCGTGTTGTCGGCGATCTCGACGCCGCCGAGGTAGGCCGACGGCCCGTAGAGGTTGGTGTACGGCCAGCCGGCGAGCACATTCACTCCGGCGCTGGCTGTGATCGTGTTGTTGCTGATCGTGTGCTTGCCGGTGACGTTGTACGCCTGCGTGTTTGCCGAATTCGCATGGGTCATGTCGAAGATCGCGGCGCCACTGCTTGACACCGGCTTGGTGATCGTGTTTCCGGTGATCGTCGCCGCGCCCATCTGCTGCTCGAGCAGGATCGAGTTGCCCATCACGTTCTCGAGCACGTTGTTGGTGATCGTCACCGTGCCAGCGTTTGAGGCCGCGTAAACGGCGTTCTCCGAAGCGGAAACCCCCGTGTTGCCGATGAAGTGGACGTTGTCGATCGTGGCATCGATCGCGTGTGTCAGCGCGACCGGAGAGGGGAGGGATGGTTGCACCCAGACGCCGAAGCGGCTCGAGCCGCCGCTCGTCTTGCCCATCTGACTGATCGTCATGTCCCTGACGACGCCGCTTCTGCCGTTGTACTGAAAGCGAAACATGCCGTTCTGCGAGAACGAAGTCGAGTTGTTGCCGCTGACGGTGGTGTTGGCCGGACCGCTACCGATGTACTCGATCGACTTGTTGCCGGGGTTGATCGTTTGGCTGATCACGAAAGTGCCGCTGCCGATCAGTACGCGGTCGCCGCTGGCGGCGTTCGTGCTCGCCTGCGCGATCGTCAAGCAGGCGGTGATGATCGACGTGCCACATGTCGGCGAGTCGGATCCGGTTGTCTCCACGTACAGGTCGGCCGCCGAAGCGGAAGCTGCACCGAGACCGAGTGAAACCGTCGCGCAAAGCGCGACGAAGAATCCCTTCACGGTGAATCTCTCCAAGTTGTTTTTGCACACTGGACTGGTCTGCCTACCGTCCAGTAATCACAACACGATAATGGCTGAATCGATTCGCGGCAAGTAATCTCGCAGGCCACTGATGGCCGAACAGAACGAGATTCAGCACCTGCGGTACGACCCGAGCGCGATCGAGCCCAAGTGGCAGCAGCTCTGGCGCGATGAGAAGACCTGGCACGTGAGCAACAAGCCGGACGGGCGACCGAGCTCCTACGTGCTTGAGATGCTGCCGTATCCGTCGGGCGAGCCGCACATGGGCCATATGAAGGTCTACTCAGTGGGCGACGCGCTCGCCCACTACCGGCGTCGCAACGGGGTGCGGGTCCTGCACCCGATGGGGTACGACAGTTTCGGTCTGCCGGCAGAGAACTACGCGATCAAGACCGGCCGCCCGCCGCGCGAGTCGACAGAAGACGCGATCTCCGAATTTCGCCGCCAGTTTGAGACCTGGGGCGTGTCGATCGACTGGGATCGCGAGTTCGGTACGCACCAACCGTCCTACTACCGCTGGACGCAATGGATCTTCCTCAAGCTGTATGAGGCCGGGCTCGCCTACCAGAAGGAAGCCGCCGTCAACTGGTGTCCCAACGATCAGACCGTGCTCGCCAACGAGCAGGTGGTCGACGGCCACTGCGAGCGCTGCGGCGCTGCCGTCGAGGTCAAGCAGCTCAAGCAGTGGTTCTTCAAGATCACTGCCTACGCCGAGCGCCTGCTTGCCGATTTCGGTGAGCTTGAGCATTGGCCGCAGAACGTCATCACGATGCAGCGCAACTGGATCGGGCGCTCTGAGGGAGCAGAGGTTGTTTTCACCTGCAAGTCGCTCGGAATCGACTATCCCGTCTTCACCACGCGCCCAGACACGCTCTACGGCGCGACGTTCTTTGTTGTCTCACCTGAGCACCCCGATGTGCAGCGGATCGCCGAAGGCACTGGGCAGGAGGCGGCCGTGCGCGAGTACGTCAACGCTGCCGCGCAGAAGTCGAAGGAAGAGCGCGGCGCCGACGACAAGGAGAAGACCGGGGTATACCTGGGGCGGACGATCACCAACCCGGTCAACGGTGAAGAGATTCCGATGTATGTCGCCGATTACGTGCTGATGGAGTACGGCACCGGCGCGATCATGGCCGTCCCGGCGCACGACCAGCGCGACTGGGACTTCGCCAAGGCGTTTGACATCCCGATCCGCCAGGTGATCAGGCCGGCCGACGCGTCGGTCGAGGTGCCCGATGACGCGGCGTACGTGAGCTCGTCGGAGAGCGACGTGCTGATCGCCAGCGGCGAATTTGACGGCATGAGCTCAGTTGAGGCCAAGCCGAAGATCACCGCATGGCTCTCCGATTCTGGACGTGGGGAGAGCACGATCAACTACAAGCTGCGCGATTGGCTGATCAGTCGCCAGCGCTACTGGGGCTGCCCGATCCCGGTCGTGCATTGTGAGAAATGCGGCACCGTTCCGGTGCCTGAGGCCGCGCTGCCGGTCGAGCTTCCCGAGATCACCGACTATCTGCCAAAGGGCAAGTCGCCGCTTGCGGCCGCGACCGATTGGGTGCAGACGAGTTGCCCGTCGTGCCACGGCGCGGCCGAACGTGAGACCGACACGATGGACACGTTCGTCGACTCTTCCTGGTACTTCATGCGCTACACCGACGCACGCAACGACCGCGAGCCCTGGCATCGCGCCGTGCTCAACGAGTGGATGCCGGTCGACAACTACATCGGCGGGGTCGAGCACGCAATCCTGCACTTGATGTACGCGCGCTTCTTCACCAAGGCGCTGCATGACCTGGGCCTTGTCGGCGCGGTTGAGCCGTTCAAGAATCTCTTCACTCAAGGGATGATCACGCGCGACGGGGCGAAGATGAGCAAGTCGCGCGGCAACGTGATCAGCCCGCGCAGCTACGTCGAGAAGTACGGCGCCGACACCGCCCGTTGCTACATCCTCTTCATCGGCCCGCCAGACCAGGACGCCGATTGGGCCGACGAAGGGGTGGAGGGAGTCCACCGATTCCTGGCCCGCCTCTGGCGCCTGGCCCTGGAAGTCGAAACCGCCGGAGCCGGCAAAGGAGTAAACCCCCCCGAAGCGTCCTACAAAGATGCAGCTTTGTCGTACCTGGCGGTGATGCGGAAGGCGCATTGGGCGATCGCGAAGGTGACCGACGACATGGAGGGGCGGTTTGCTTTCAACACGGCGATCGCGGCGGTGATGGAGCTGGTCAACGAGCTCTACAAGCAGAAGGATGCGCTTGTATCCGATGGCGGCGAGAGTGCGCAGGCCCTGCGATTTGCCACTGCGACCGCCGCTTCGCTGCTTTTCCCGTTTGCGCCGCACGTCTCTTCGGAGGTTTACGAGCGGCTCGGCGGCGGACGCGTGTGGGAGGCAGATTGGCCCAAGGCAGACGAGCAGTTCCTCAAGTCAGACGAGATCACGCTGGTCGTTCAGGTCAACGGCAAGGTTCGCGACAAGATTTCGGCCGATGCGGACGCCGCACAAGAAGAGTTGCTGGCGCTCGCCAAGCAGTCAGAGAAGATTGCCGGTTACCTGGAGGGCAAGGATCTCGTGAAGGAGATCGTCGTTCCGGGCAAGCTCGTCAATCTCGTGGTGCGCTGAAGCGCTGGCTCAGGCCCGGCGACGCGGCACCACCGCGGTGCCCATCTTGCGCGCTGCGTAGTTGTCAAAGCGCCCTGCGACCGAATCGAACCCGAGCGCCCGGTCCATCGCGCGCGCGTTGATCGTCGTCCAGCGGCGCAGCGCCCATTCCGAAGAACGCGACTTCTGCAGCCCGGACATCTGGCGCAATGAGCGCGGCATCAGCGTGGCCGCGGCGTGCCCGGCCCATTTGAGATTCACCGCGAACGGCCAGTCCTTCATCGAAACAAGCCGCAGATCCGGTTTGGCGACGAAGGCGATCGTCTCGAGGGCGGCGTTGCTCGCGCACAATGACGGGAGCATCGATGCGAAGTACTCGCGATACTCCTCTCGCGAAGCCGGGATGATCTCGCGCGGAATCCCCATCAGCTCGCCGGCTACGACAAACTCCTTGAGATAGCGGTCCTGGTCTTCTTCGGAGAGGTCGCCGACGAATTCGCGGCGCGAGACCATCGCCGAATACGTCTGCGCGCAGTGCACCCAGAGGAGCGTCTCGGGATCATTCGCCGAGTACTCACGTCCGGTCACCGGATCGACCCCATTGATCTTGTCGTGCACGGTGCGAACGCGCGCCGCCGCCGCGAGAGCCGTCTCGGTGTCCGAGAAGACGATCTGGTGGATGTACTGCGCCGTGCGGCGAAAGCGCCCCAGCGGGTCGGTCTTGTAGTCCGAGTACTGCGTGACGCCGGCCATCGCCAGCGGGTGCAGCGTCTGAATCATCAGCGCGCGAAATCCACCGACGACGAGGATCGGGTGCGAGTGAAGCTTCCAGGTCACGCTCTCGGGGCCGAAGAGACCCCAGTCGGCGGCCTGATCGAGCCCGGCCTCGATTTCGGGCATGCGGTCGCGCGTGAACCTGCGGAAAGGTCCGCGAGCGTCGGCTGCCGCCGAACGGTGCGCCGCACCGTGCTCAGGTTGGTGGCTGGCTTCCATTGGACTAGAAAACGAGTTGTCAGCGACGGGGAAGCGGTCCCCACCGCGACTTCCGCACTGAACACGCAGTCTACGGGCGATCAGGCCTCAAAGCGACGCGGCAGCAAAAAACTTTGCAACCCGTTTGGGGGTCAGTTTTCGTCTGCGGGAAGCAGGCTCAGCACGTCGGGCTCGACGTCGGGAGCGGCGAGCTCGTCGGCACCGCGGCGCAGCGATTCGACCTTCTCAATTGCCTTGTCGAGCTGGCGTTCGCGGGTGCCGGTCAGGCGGTCCCAGGCGCCGCTGGCGGTGTTGAAAGCGTTTGAGACCTTCTGCGTTTCGTCTTTGTACATCTGCCATTGCTTGCTGAACGCAGCGATCGCGCTCTGAATCTCGCGGGTGCGCGCTTCGAGGCGGAAGTTGTCAGTCGACTGTCTGATCACCGCCAGCACCGCAAAAAGCGTCAGCGGCGAGCAGATAACGACGCGGTTCTCGAGCGCGAAATCGACGATCGAGGCGTCCTGTTCGTGGATGAAGCCGTAGACCTGCTCGTTGGGGATGAAGACGAGCGTGTAGTCGAGCGTGCCCTGGGCCGGATTGATGTAGTCGCGAGTGGTCACCTCTTTGATCCTGCTCTTGGCGTCGCGCAGGAATTCCTTGGCCGCGGCGTCGCGCTCGGCGTCGGTGTCCGCCTCGAGGTAGCGATTGAAGGCCGCCATCGGCATCTTCACGTCCATGTGCAGGACGCGCTCGTCGGGAAGCATGAAGGTGTAGTCGGGCCGGCTGCCCTCGCCGGTCGTCTGCTGCTTGCGGTAGCTGACGCCCTCGATGAAACCGGCGACGCGCAGGACGTCCTCGGCGACCTGCTCGCCCCAGCGGCCGCGTGACTGACTACCCGACATCGCTTCGCTCAGCTTCTGCGTGTTGTGGCGCAGCAGCTCGGTCGCTTCCTTTGAGTGGTTCACGGCGGCGGCGATCTGAGCGAGGCTCTTGGCCTGCTGCTTGTCGGTGTTTGTGACGTACTCCTGGACGTTCTTGAGCTCTTTGCCGATGCCCTCGAGCTGCTTGTCGATCGCCTCTTGGCGCGCTTTGAGTTGTTGCTCGCCGAGTTCGGTCTGCTGCTTGAGGTGCGACTGCGCGAGGTTCAGAAATGTTTCGGTCTGCTCTTTGGCGACCGCCGATTGGGAGTCGCGCAGGCGCAGCTCGAACTCCCGCTCGCGCGCCTCGCGCTCGGCCTCAAAGCGGGCGAGCAACTCCTCGGAGTTGCGGTCGAGCATCCGCGGCAGGACCACGAATGCGAAGCCCGCCACGATTGCGAGCACAACAACTGCGAAGGCGATGATCAGCATGAGAGATGCATCTTGTCAGGCAGCCGGGATGGAACGTACGTTCGCATGTCTGCCGGGCCGTCCGAAGATTCACATTCCTGACGCAGAATCGTCGCAAAACGGTCTTGTTTCGTAACGCGCAGATCCGTAGCGTTGCCGCGGTGCAGGGTGAGAACCGCCAGATGCTCGTTGTCTACGCCGCCGCGTTGCTGGCGGTCGCGTTGATCGGAGCGCGCTATCTGAAGTCGGCGGCGGCCGATCGGGGGGTGGTGCGCACGGAATCGGTCTCCCGGTTTGATGGAGCTTCGGGGGCGACCGGCGGCATCGGTTTCTCGGCACCGGTGGTGTATGTCTCGGGCGCTGTGCGCAGGCCGGGCGTCGTGCGCCTTCGCGCGGGGGATCGCGTAGCCGACGCGATCGAGGCAACTGGCGGCGCCGCTCGATCGGCAGACCTCAACGCCGTCAACCTCGCAGCCAGAGTCGCTGACGGGCAGCAGGTTGTTGTCCCGCGACGGTCCGGCGCCGGTGCGGTGGGAGCAACAGGCGTCGTGAGTCTCGCAACGGCTTCGCTCGACCAGCTCGACGCGCTCGACGGCGTCGGGCCGGGGCTCGCCCAGAAGATCCTCGACTACCGCGCCCAGCACGGCGGTTTCAAATCGGTCGACGAACTCGGAGAGGTGCCGGGAATCGGGGAGAAGCGGCTGGAATCGCTGCGCGCGCAGTTGCAGCCGTGACGTCTGGGCTTGCTCAGCGCTACCCGCGGCACGTGCTCGCACTGGCGCTGGCAGCTGGGCTCGCACTCGCGGCTGCGCCTGAGTGGCTGATGTTCGCCGGCGCCGGACTGCTGGCGATCCTGCTTGTCGCTCAGCGTGCCGGCGTCCACGTGGTGATCGCCGGTGCCGCATTGTTGGTCGCCGGCGCCGGCGCAGGCTCGGCGCGACTCGCGGCGATCGACTCCGACCCGCTCGCACAAGCGCTGTCCGGCGACGTCACTCTGCCTGGCCACCTCGTGACGCAGCCGCGCGAGGGCGGCGATCAAGCGACACTGCGGATCCGCACTAGCGGCAGCGGCCAGCTCGTTGAGGTCCGGTCGTTCGAGCCGCTCGCTGCTCCCTTGAGAATCGGTGACGAGGTCGTTGTCCGCGGCCGCCTGCGGGCCGTCGAAGTCGATCACGGAAAGTCGCCTGAATCGCAGCGGTATGCCGGGTACCTGCTGCGCAACGGGGTGCGCCGGCAGATCAATGCGCGGAACGTCGAGGCCACGGGCGCGCGGCGAGGAGGTGCGTATGGCGTCGTCGATGCGATCCGCTCGCGCTCAGAACGCGCGCTCGCGTTGGGCCTGCAGCGCGAGCCCGCGGGCTTGCTGCGTGGGATGGTTCTCGGTGGCGATGCGGGGCTTGCCGAACCGACCGCCGAGAACTTCCGCGTGGCCGGGCTCGCGCACATCCTCGCCGTCTCCGGTCAGAACGTCCTGCTGATCGTGATCCTCGTGCAGGCGATCTTGATGGCCTGCGGCGCCGACCGCCGCGCTCGCTTGATCGTGCCTGCGGGGGTGATCGTGATCTACGTGCTGCTCTGCGGCGCGCAGGCGTCGGTGATCCGGGCCGGGGCGATGGGACTTGCTGGGATCGCGGCGCTTGCCGCGTCGCGCCCTTCTTCGCGGATCTACGCGCTGATTCTCGCGTCAATCGCAGTACTGGCCTGGAATCCACGCGCCACAGCGGACGTCGGCGCGCAGCTGAGTTTCGCCGCGGTGCTGGGCATCATGGCCTTCGCGCAGCCGATTGCAGGTGTGCTTTCGCGGTTGCCCGCTTGGGCCGCGCAGGCGTTCGGGGCGACGGCGGGCGCGACCGTCGCGACCGCCCCGCTAATGGCATTCCACTTCGAGGCCGTCTCGATGGTTTCGCTCGCGGCGAACGTGGTCGGCGAGCCGCTGATCGGCCCGATCGTCTGGCTCGGCTCGATGACCGCCGCGATCGGCCAGTTTTCACCTGAGGCCGGCGCGCTGCTGAACGCGCCGAACGCGTTCCTGCTTGCCAGCTTGATCGAGCTCGCGCGCGGCGCGGCAGCGATCCCCGGAGCGCAGATCTCGCTAACCGGATTCGACATCTCGATGCTCGTCCTGAGCTACTTGCCGGTGCTGCTTGCGGCGGCGTTTGCCAACCGCATGATCGCGTTCCAGCGGTCGCCAGACGTTGCGGCGCCCGTGCGATTGATCGCGTTGCTGGCGGCTGGAATGCTGGCGATTGCTCTGCTTGCGCTGAAACTCTGGCCCGTGAATCGCGTGCAAGCCCCTTCGGTGGCGATGCTCGATGTCGGACAGGGGGACGCGATGCTGCTCACGGGCGACCGCTGCCACGTACTGATCGACGCCGGCTCAGCCGGGCGTGGTCTGGGAGACTCGCTGCGCAAGCAGGGCGCGGAGAGGCTCGACGCCCTGCTAATCACGCACGCAGAAGACGACCACTTCGGCGGCGCGCTCGAGCTCGCGCGCGATGGCGATCTTGAGGTTGGGACTTTCATCGACGGAGGCGGGACTACCGCCAGCGACGACTACGCGGAGCTTCGCGCTCGCATGCGTGAGGGTGGAGCCCGGGTGGAAGCCGCCGTCGCGGGCCTGCGCTGGAGTTGTCCGGGTTTGGCGATCGAGCTGATCGCGCCCGCAGCGCTGCCGCCCGGCTCACCGCCGCCGGCCCAGCCGAACGCGCGCTCGGCGGTGACGCGGATCGATGTCGGCGGGATTCGCGTCTTTGCGTCGGGCGATGCCGAAAGCTCGCACCTTCCCGGGCTGGCGATCGGTCCGGCAGACGTGCTGAAGGTTCCGCACCACGGCAGCGCCGACCCAGGCGCCGCGGCGTTGCTCGCGCGGGTGGCGCCCGCAGTCGCGCTGATCGGCGTCGGGCGAGAGAATCGTTATGGCCACCCGACGCCGCAATTGCTCTCCGCGCTGGAGACGGCCGGCGCGCGCGTATTTCGAACCGATCGCGACGGCACGGTGACGGTCGTGAAGGGGGCTGGTGGCTCCCTGCGCGTCACGCGCGAGCGTTAGGGTGTCGGCCGATGGCCGAACTCAAGCGCGCGTACCTCTTTCACGGCGACGACGAAGTCAAGATCGACCAGGCGAGAAAGCGCCTGGCCGCCCGCGCGCGAGAGGACGGCGCGATCTTCGAGGCGATCTCGGGCGATGCGCTGACCCCCGAGAATTTCGCCGTCACGCTGACGTCTCCGAGTTTGTTGCCCGGCACGCGGATCGTGCTGGCCGACGGTATAGAGGCCTGGAAGGCTGCGGACGCCGGTCCGGCAGCGGACGCCGTCGGCGCGCTTGCCGGCGGCGAAATCGACGCAGTCGCAGTGCTGCTCTGCCGCAAGAAGCCGCTGAAGGCGTTCACCGAGGCGGTCGAGCAGGCCGGGGGGGAGATTCGCGAGTTCAAGACCCCCAGCGAGGGCGAGCTTCCGGGGTGGCTCGTGCAGCAGGCCAAAACGATGGGCGCCGAGCTCGACCAGGACGCCGCCGCGTTGCTGGTGTCGATCGTCGGCAAGCCGGCAAAACGCGTCTCTGCCGCGCAGAACTGGAGTCCGAAGCGCCGGATGCTCGGCGAGCTGGAGAAGCTGGCGACGGCGGCCGGCCCGGGCGGCCGAATCGACACTTCGATGGTCGAGCAGTTCGTTCGCGGCGAAGCGACGGCCGAAGTGTTTTCGCTCACCGATCACGCCGTGTCTGGGGACCGCGGTGCGGCGATCCGCGATGCCGAACGGTTGCTTGCGGCCGGCGAGCCGCCCCCGCGCATCGTTGCAATGCTGGCTCGATCATTCGGACAGGTTCAGACGGCCGCGGCGCTCTCCGAGGCGGGACGCGCGGGCGAGCTGGCTGATGCGGCGGGCATTCAGCCCTGGCTGGCCAAGAAGCTCACACAGCAGGCGCAGCGGAGGGGCGGAGCGGCGATCCGCGACGCACTCGTTGAGCTCGCGCGGCTCGACGACGCCGTGAAGGGCGGAAGCGCCCTCGATCCTCAGACCGAGCTGCTGCGATCGATCGAGAAGATCACTGGCTAGCGGCCGGCGCGAGGCCGGACGGTGTGGTTAAGCCGAAAGCTTGAAGCGAGTGCGCGCGGCGCGGGCCTTCTTGCGGGCGCCGTTGTTCTTGTGAATCGCACCGCGCTTGACGGCCTTGTCGATCTTCGAGACGAGCGTCTTGTGATCGGCGTCGGCGGCCTCTGCGTTGCCACCCTCAACCGCGGCCTCGAGGCGACGGAAGTAGGTCTTGATCGCCGAGGTGTAGCGACGGTTCTCGTCGCGCTCGCGCTCGGCGCGCAGAATGCGCTTCTTCTGTGACTTGATGTTTGCCATTGCGTGTCTTCTAAGTAGGTACTGCGAAAAGTAAGTCTTTAGGCTTGCGCGGCGAAACAATGCCTGCGCACGAGTCGCAGAGTGTAGAGGACGAAAATCTCCAATCCCCCTGAAAACAAGCACGATTTCGCCGCCGATGTGGAAGAGGTCGTCGAAGAGGCAACCGGAGAGCTCGCGCCGGCGCGTTCCTCGACTGCCCGCAACACGGCGATTTTCGGCGGTCTGACCGGACTTTCACGGATCGCCGGGCTGGCGCGAGAGATTCTCGCGGCGAGTTTCTACGGCACGACCGGAGCCGCCTCGTCGTTCACCTTCGCGTTCCTGATCCCCAACACCGTGCGCTCGTTGTTTGCGGACTCGGCGCTCTCGGGTGCGTTCATTCCGGTCTTCTCCGAGCTGATCGAGAAGAAGCGGCGGCTCGAAGCCTTCAGGTTGGCCTCGACGCTCTTCATGGTGATGTTCGCCGCGCTCGGCCTACTGACGGTGCTCTTCATTCTGATCGCGCCGTGGTTCGTGCCGCTGATCACGCCGAGCAAGCTGGTCGACGCCGGGCTGACCGATCTGACCGTCGGTCTGAGCCAGCTGCTCTTCCCGATCGTGATGATCCTCGGGCTCAATGGCCTGGCGGTCGGAATCCTCCAGGCCTACGACCGCTTCACGATCCCGGCCCTTTCAGCGCTCGTCTGGAACCTCGTGATCATGCTGGCGATGGTCGTGCTGGAGCCGATGTTCAGCGGCCAGGACACGATCTACGCGTACGCGATCGGCATCTTGATCGGCACGATCGTGCAGTTCCTAATGGCGCTGCCGGTGCTGCAGAAGGTCGGCTTCAAGTTCTCCTTCGCTTTCGACTGGAAGGACAAGCGGGTGCTCGAGGTCTTCACCTTGATGCTGCCCGTCACGCTCGGCCTGGGCCTGATCAACCTGAACCTGATGGCCAACGCGGTGATCGGTGGCGAGATCTCCGATCAGGTGCCGCGCGCGATCGACGCCGGTTTCCGGATCTACATGCTTCCGCAGGGGATCTTCTCGGTTGCGATCTCGACGGTGCTCTTTCCGCAACTGGCCCGGATGGCGGCGCGGCGCGACCTTGAGGGCGTGCAGCGCACCTGCGCGCAGGGGTTGAAGTTCATCTTCCTGATGCTGCTGCCGGCGACCGCGGCGATTCTCGCGCTCAGCCATCCGATGACCGAGCTGATCTACCAGCGCGGAGAGTTCACCGCAGAATCGACCGACCTTGTGGCGGCGGGACTCTTCTGGTTTGCATTCAGCCTGCCGTTCAGCGGAGTGAACCTCTTGCTGACGCGCACTTTCTTCAGCTTGAAGCTGCCGTGGACGGTCACTTGGCTGTCGGTCGCAAACCTGATTGTCAACGTCGGTGCGTCGCTGCTGTTGTTGCCGCTGGGCATCGAGGGCGTGGTGATGGGAACCGTGATCGCCGACATCGCGCTGGCTGCCGCACAGTTCTACTTCCTGCGCCGGGCGCTCGGCGGGACGTTCCGGCTCGATCACATGACGTTGCCGATCATGAAGATGCTGGTCGGGACGCTTGCGACGGTGGCGGTTGTGTACGGAGTCTGGTTCGCGCTCGAGAACGCGCTCGGCGCGGGGTTGATCGAGCAGATCATCGAGGTCGGTGTGGCGTTGACGGCTGGCGGAGTCGCGTATGTGCTGGTCGTGTTTGCGCTGCGAGTGGAAGAGGCCCGCACGCTGGTGGACATGTTCCGCTCACGTGTCTCACGGCGCGGCGCGTAGGTAAGCCAGATCTACTCCATGAGGCGACCCCTCGGGGTCGCCTGATGGAAGATTCACCGCTTGTTTGCGCGGGACGCCCGGCGCCCGCCCGTCATAATCACCAACCCCGCATGGAAATCCCCGCCGACCGCATCCGCAACTTCTCGATCATCGCCCACATCGACCATGGGAAGTCGACGCTGGCCGATCGCATTCTTGAGGTCACGCACTCGGTCGACAAGAAGGACATGAAGGCGCAGCTGCTCGACAGCATGGAGCTCGAGCGCGAGCGGGGGATCACGATCAAGTCGCAGGCGGTGCGTGTCTACTACGAGGCCGACGACGGCGAGACCTACCAATTCCATCTGATCGACACGCCCGGCCACGTCGATTTCACCTACGAGGTCTCTCGTTCCCTCGCCGCGTGCGAAGGCGCGCTGCTGGTGGTCGACGCAGCGCAGGGGGTCGAGGCGCAGACGCTCGCCAACACCTACCTCGCGATCGACGGAGGTCTCGAGCTGATCCCGGCGATGAACAAGATCGACCTTCCTTCCGCAGAGCCCGAGCGCGTTGCCGGCGAGATCGAGGAGCTGCTCGGCGAGCCGGCGGACGATGTTCTGCGCCTCTCCGCCAAGACCGGCGAAGGCGTGCACGAACTGCTTGAAGCGGTCGTGCAGAAGATCCCGCCGCCAGAGGCCGATCGCGCCGCCAAGCCGCGCGCGCTGATCTTCGACTCGGAGTTCGACGAGTACCGCGGCGTGATCGCCTACGTGCGAGTCGTCGACGGAGAGTTCAAGAAGGGCGCGTCGATCAAGACATTTCAGACGCCGACCAAGGCGCAGATCAACGACATCGGCTACTTCGCGCCGCAGATGACCAAGACCACGGGCCTCAAGGCAGGCGAAGTCGGCTACATCATCACCGGCATCAAAGACGTCGCCAAGCTGCGCGTCGGTGACACGATCACGACCGAAGAAAACCACGCGGAAGAGCCGCTGCCCGGCTACCGCGAGGTCCAGCCGATGGTCTTCTGCGGACTCTTCCCCGTCAGCACGGACGACTTCGAAGACCTGCGCGACGCGCTCGAGAAGCTCAAGCTCAATGACGCCGCGCTCGACTACGAACCCGAGACCAGCCGCGCGCTGGGCTTCGGCTTTCGCTGCGGATTCCTCGGGCTACTGCACATGGACATCGTGCGAGAGCGACTCGAGCGCGAGTACGACCTCGAGCTGCTGGCGACCCCGCCCAACGTGCGTTACGAGGTCACGCTCACAAATGGCGAGATCCAGAAGGTCAACTCGCCGGTCGAGATGCCCGAGCGCGTGACGATCGAGGAGATCCGCGAACCCTACATTCGCGCCACGATCCTCACGCCGCGCGACCATGTCGGCGCGGTGATGGAGCTCTGCCAGGAGCGCCGCGGCACGCACGTGGACATGCACTACATCAGCGAATCGCGCGTGCAGCTGACCTACGACCTGCCGCTGGCCGAGATCGTGCTCGACTTCTTCGATCAGCTCAAGTCGCGCAGCAAGGGCTATGCCTCGTTTGACTACGAGATCAGCGGGCTCCGTGCCAGCGATCTGGTGCGCCTGGACATACTGCTCGCCGGCGACCCTGTCGACGCGCTGAGCATGATCGTCCACAAGGACAAGGCGTACCCCGCCGGCCGGCTGATCACCGAGCGCCTGAAGGACCGCATTCCGCGCCAGCAGTTCGACGTCCCGATCCAGGCCGCGATCGGCGCCAGCATCGTCGCCCGCGAGACCGTCAAGGCGGTGCGCAAGGACGTCACCGCCAAGTGTTACGGAGGCGACATCTCGCGTAAGCGCAAGCTGCTCGAGAACCAGAAAAAGGGCAAGAAGCGCATGAAGCAGGTCGGGCGAGTCGAGGTGCCGCAGGAGGCTTTCCTTGCCGTGCTGCAGCTGGACGGCGACTCGGCCAAGAACTAGTCGCTGCGCAGTGATCGACGATCCCTACGCGATCCTCGCGGTGTCGCGCGACGCGAGCCAGGAGGAGATTCGTGCCGCGTACATCGCAGGCGCGAAGCGCTTTCACCCGGATGTCGTCGGCGCAGAAGAGTCCGGCGAGCGCATGCGAGAGTTGAACCTCGCGTACGAGTTGCTCCGAGACCCGGAACTGCGCGCCCGATTTGACGCGGAGATCGGCGTCGACATCCGCTCCTCGAGTATTGACGACCTGGAAGATCTAGTTCGCGTTTGGGCGACGGAACCGAAGTTCTCGGATTTGCCGGACCAGAAGCTTCGCGCCTTGAACCGCGAGTACGTGCGGATGGAACAGGAAGGGTGGAGCGTGGAACGCAAGTTCGATCACCTCGTCTGCACGAAAACAGAACGGCGGGGGATTTTCACTCGGCCAGTCAAGCGCAGGGTGACCGTCAACATCGACGCCAACGGGCGGGCATTTCAGGTGGAGCAGAAGCGACCCGGATGACGATGCGGCATTCGCCAGAAACGGCACGCACGTCCAAACCCGCACTTCGCTCCGGGGCAGCGACCTGTAGTTTGCGGGCGTAACTACTACATGCAGCCGCAATCCACGAAACGGAGTACCAATGGCTGAAACTCTCCCAATTCAGGGAGGCCCCGAGACCGCGAAGATCCGCAACGTCATCGGTGTGCCCGCCCTGATCATCATCACTCTCGGCATCTATGGCCTTTTCTGGTGGTACTACATCAACCGCGAGATGGCGGACCTTGGCCGCAAGAACGGTCGTGAGGATCTCGGTACGAACCCGGTCCTTTCGGTGCTCGCGCTGTTCCCGGGCGCATTGCTGATCGTCCCGGCGATCTGGACGACGATCACCACCTATCAGCGTGCCAAGCGTGCCCAGCAGCTCGTCGGAGTCGCAGAGCACGAGCAGGCGAACCCCTGGATCTACGGCATCTTCTACGTCGTGATCTCGATCGTCGCGTATGGCTATCTGCAGAGCCAGCTCAACAAGGTTTGGCGCATCACCGGCGGGCAGGTGCAAGCCGCACCGCAGGCTGCTCCGGCCGCGGCTGCCGCACCGGCGGCGCCAACGGTCCCCGAGCCGCCGGCCCCGCCAGCTCCGCCGACTCCCCCGGCACCTCCAGCCTGACGCACGTCACTTGACGATTTCGGTCGTTCGGCGGCGGTTAGACTTCCCGCCGAACGACCGTTCGTTACGTTGCCCGCGCAGGCGGGCGAGTCAGCCTCAGCAACAGGAGCATTCAAGTGGCAATCAAGACTGACGCGGTGGGCAAGACCTATCCGCCGGTCGAATACGTGGTCGGCACGGAGAAGATCCGTGAGTACACCGCCGTCACGTTCGACGAGAACCCCCTCTCCAATGACGAAGCAGCAGCCAAGGCAGCCGGCTACGCGGGTCTTGTGGCCCCGCCGATGTTCGCCGTCGTCTACTCGAGCCAGGCCGCCGTGCCGGCGATGTTCGACCCGGAGGTCGGGATGAACTTCGCGATGATGGTCCACGGCGCGCAGGACTTCACTTTCCACAAGCCTGTGGTCGCGGGCGACCGCATCACCACCACCGCCTCGGTCAAATCGATCACCGAGGACGGCGGCAAGGGCTTTTACGTCTACAACACTGAGTCCGTCAACCAGAACGGCGAGACCGTCGTCTCGGCTGACTGGACCTGCATCGTGAGGGGTGTCTGACAATGGGATACAACGCAGGAGACTCAATCGAAGAAGTCAAGGTCACTCCCGACAAGTACCTCCCGCACCGCTACGCGGGCGCCTCGGGTGACTTCAACCCGATCCACATCGACAAGGAATTCGCCCAGATGGTCGGACTCCCGAACACGATCCTCCACGGCCTCTGGTCGCTCTCGCAGGTGCAGCGCGCCGCGATTCAGGCCGCCGGCGGCGATCCGACGAAGCTGAAGACCCTCTCGGGTCAGTTCCGCGGAATGGGCCAGCCGGAGAAGGAGATCACCGTCACCGGCACCGTCAAGACGGTCGAGGAGAGCGGCGAAGCGATCCTCGAGCTCGAGGCCGAGCAGGACGGATCGCGGATCATCCGCAACGCCACGGCGATCATCGAGCCCTAGACGGGGCGCCTGGAGAAGTTCTGCAAAAGGCCCGTCGCCACGAGGAGTGGGGCGGGCCTTTTTTTGCGTAATCTGCGCTCGGCAAACGAACGCGAAGGGGGACCAGTGGGGACAGTGACTCGGGAAGATGTGCGGTTTGACAGCCACGGCGACGAGTGTGGGGCCTGGTTCTACGTCCCTGAAGGCGAAGGGCCGTTCCCGGTCGTAGTGCTCTGCCACGGACTTGGCGCCGTGCGCGAGATGCGCCTCGACGCCAACGCGCGCGCGTTCGCCGATGCCGGGATCGCCGCCCTCAACTTCACGTATCGCAACTTCGGCGACTCTGGCGGGGAGCCGCGGCAGGTACTCGACATCGCGCGCCAGCGCGACGACATCGCCGCCGCGATCGACTACGCGCGGTCGCGCCCCGAGGTCGATCCCGACCGCGTCGCGCTCTTTGGCAGCTCGTTCGGCGGCGGCCACGTGATCGCCGTCGCCGCCGACCGAGACGACATTGCCGCAGTTGTGGCGCAGTGCCCGTTCACCGACGGCATGGCGTCCGGTGGCACGCTGGGCGCGGTGAGCACCGTGAAGGTGGGCGCGTACGCGGCAGCCGACGCAGTGGCCCGCGCGCTCGGCCGTGGTCCGGTCTACGCGATGCTCGCCGGTACGCGCGGCGACGCCGCGATGATGACCGCCCACGACGTCGTTGACGGCTACATGGCATTGATGCCCGAGGGTTTCGAGAGTGACAATCGCGTCGCCGCGCGCATCGGTATCGACATCCTCTTCGCCCGGCCGGGCAGGCGGATGAAGGATCTTCAGTGTCCGACGCTGATCTGCGGATGCGAGACCGACACCGTCGCGCCGTACAAGACAACCGCCAAGTACGCCAAGGCGGCGCCGAACGTGACGCTCAAGAGCTACCCCTTCGGTCACTTCGACATCTACATCGGCGAACCGTTCGAGCAGGCGAGCGCGGATCAGGTCTCATTCCTGAAGGAACACCTCGCGGCCTGAGCAGGCAGAGCCGGCGCGGGCGAAAAGTATCCTCAGTGGGATGCTCACAGCCCGCCAGGAACAGATTTTGCGGATCGTCGTCGAGGCGTTCACCGAAAGCGGTGCGCCGGTCGGCTCGCGCCAGGTCGCAGAGCGCGAGGAGGTTGCCTGGGCCCCGTCGACTGTGCGCAACGAGTTTGCCGTGCTGGTCAGTCACGGCCTGCTCGAGCAACCGCACACGTCTGCCGGCCGTCGCCCGACCGAGGCCGGCTATCGCTACTTCGTGGACGGGCTACTTGCGCTTGAGCAGCGACCCGAGCCGCCGAAGATCGAACTGACCTTCGAGCGCGCTGAGGTCGCTGACGCGATCCGCCGGACGACAGAACAGCTGGCGGAGGTCAACGACTTGATGGCGCTCGTCAGCGCGCCGCCGCTGGCCAGCGAGGAAATCCTGCGCGTCGAGCTGATCGCGCTCACCCCTCAGCGCGTGATGGTCGTGGTGATCACCACCAACGGCAACGTCACCAAGCGTCAGTTCGAATTCGCCGACGAACTGGACCCGGGGCTTGCGCGCTGGGCGACCGGATACCTGAACGAGCGGCTGGGCGGGATCGGACTGGGAGCGCGGATGATCCGCAGTCGCCTTGTGGCCGAAGATCTCTCGCCGCTTGAGCGCGACTTCATCGAGGCGATAGCGCCGGCATTTCTCGACCAACCGGCGGGCGACGACGTGCTGTTTGTCGGCGGTCGCGCGAATCTGCTGCGCGGACCCCACGGCGATGAGATTCCCGGCATCGACCGACTGATGTCGGCGATCGACGGGAGTGGCGAGATCGCGCGGTTGTTGCGCGCGCGGCTCGGAGAACGCGGCGTGTACTTGAGGATCGGGCACGAGAATGAGGCGAGCGAACTCGTCGGAACAAGTGTTGTCGGAGCCAACTACGGGACGCACACCCGTCAGCTCGGTAGCGTCAACGTGATCGGACCGGTGCGCATGGACTATCCGCGCGCGATCGCCTCGGTCCGTTTTGCCGCCGCGCGGCTCTCTGATTTCGTCGCGGACGTCTACGCCTAGGCGATGTCGACCACCCGCGACTACTACGACGTCCTCGGCGTCTCGCGCGATGCCGATGCCGCAGAGATCAAGAAGGCTTTCCGCGTCCTCGCGCGCACTCATCACCCCGATGTCAACGACTCGCCGGAGGCCGAAGCGGAGTTCAAGGAGATCGCGGCCGCCTACGAGGTGCTCTCCGACGAGAACCGCCGCGCCACCTATGACCGCTTCGGACATGAGGGGCTGCGCAGCTCCGGCGGCGAGCCTGACTTCTCCGGCTTCAGCGACTTCTCTTCGATCTTCCAGGCCTTCTTCGATCAGGCCGGCGGCGGAGGATTCTTCGGCGGCGGGGGAGCGGCTACCGGGCGTGGACCACGCCAGGGCGGCGACCTTGCCGTCGAGGCGCAGATCGAACTCGCGGAGGTGCTCACCGGAAAGGATGTCGAGCTCGAGTACGAGGTGATTGAGACCTGCCAGCGCTGCGATGGCACGCGCGCTGAGCCGGGCAGCGACGTGACGACCTGTGACAAGTGCGACGGCAGCGGCCAACTGCGGATGGTGACTCGCACGATGCTGGGCCAGCTCGCCCGGGCGGTTGTCTGCGACAAATGCGAAGGGCTCGGAGAGATCGTCGAGACACCCTGCACGGAATGCAGCGGCAAGGGGCGCGTGCGGGTGGACCGCGACATCACCGTGACGATTCCGGCTGGAATCGAAGATGGCCAGCAGGTGCGCGTGCCTGGGCGCGGACATGCCGGAGCGGGCAACGGTCCGCCGGGCGATCTGTACGTACAGGTCGGCGTGGCCGCCGACGAGCGCTTTCATCGCGAAGGCCGCGATCTCTACACGGTGGTTGATCTGCCGGCGCATGCCGCGATGCTCGGCCGCGAGGTCGAGGTCGACACGATCGACGGCAGTGAGACGCTCAAGCTCGATTCGGGAGTGACCCATGGTGACGACCTGAAGATCAAGGGCCAGGGCCTCCCGGGGATCCGCAACAACTCGCGGGGCGATCTGCATGCGGTGATCAACCTCACGGTCCCGCACAATCTCACATCTGAGCAACAGGATCTGCTTGAGCAGTTTGACGCCACCTTGACCGAGAAGAACTTCAAGCCGGCAGGGCGCGAGAACATCATGTCGCGCTTGCGGCGGGCGCTGCGCTGAGCGGGCTGGTCGGTCGCTGTGATCCGCCTTGCAATCCGCTGCCGCGCCGAGCACGCCGACCTCGCGCTGGCCCAGTTGATCGAACTTGCGCCGACGGGGATCGAAGAAGTGCGCGATGGCGAGATCGTCGAATTCGCTGTCTACGGGCCGCCGGGCGAGATCCCCTCGCTGCCAGATCTGAAGATCGCCGTCGGGGACGATCTGGTGGAGGTTCGCACGAGCGAAGTCGCCGACGACTGGCAGGAGCGCTGGAAGGATTTCCATCACGCGCTGCAGGTTGAGCCGGCATCCGCTGCGTCCGGGCGCAGCTTCTTTCTGCGGCCGAGCTGGGAAGTGGTCGAGGCACCCGAAGGGTCGGTCGAGGTGGTGCTCGATCCTGGGCAGGCATTTGGCACTGGCTCACACCCGACGACTCGGCTCTGCGTCGCGCACCTGCTCGATCTTGAACCCGGTGGTGAATTCGTCGACATCGGCTGTGGGTCCGGCGTTCTGGCGATCGCGGCCGGCAAGCTTGGGTGGGGGCCGCTTCGCGGGTATGACTTCGATCCGTTGGCAGTCACGGCGACAGAAGAGAACGCCGCGGCCAACGGCGTTGCGATGCAGGTCGAGCAGCTTGACGTGCGGGAGGAGGCCGGCGGTATCCCGCCGCTTGCACCCACCGTGTTCGCCAACATCATGCGCCCACAACTGCTCGATGTGGCGCGTCAGATCCCGGCCGATCACCCGATCCGCGAGCTAGTGCTCAGCGGCCTGCTTGACGAAGAAGCCAACGAGATCGCCGCCGCCTACGCGGTGCACGGGCTGACCGAAGTGGCACGGGCAAGCGAAGGCGGCTGGACCGCCCTAAGACTCAGTTACACCAATTGAGTACGTCAAAGATGCAGCTTTGACGTATTTAGGGGGCGGTTCGGGTTACGTGCTGCCAGGTCTCTGGGTGTGCGGTTACGAAGTGCTCGAAGGTTTCGGCTGGGCGACCGGTGAGGGTCTCAACTGAGTCCGTGAGCACGTCGAACTCGCCTTCGGCGATCGCGATGTAGGTGGTGACCCAGGCTTCAACCTGCCAATCCGGCGCGCCGAAGTGGGCGCGCGACGCGTAGGCATCGGCCTCGGATTCCTGCTGGTATTCGAAGAGCTTGCCCGTCAGTGCCGTCAGGCGATTGGCGACATGGCGCATCGAGACGCGCTCGGGTCCGGAGATGTTGAAGGTCTCGCCGTCCTTGGACTGATCGGACAGCAGCGCGACTGCGACATCGGCGACGTCGCTCCGCGTGACAGGTGCAAAGCGACCGTCGCCGGCCGGGCCACGGATGATCCCTTCCGCGTCGGCAAACAGCGGGAGCACGTCGGAGTAGAGGTTCTGGCGCTGGAAGGCATAAGCCATGCCCGACTGCTTGATCGCCTCCTCGGTCGCAAAATGGTCGCGTGCCAATGTGAATGTGGCGTTCGGGCCGGCGCCGCAGAACGACGTGTAGACGAGCCTTGAGACACCCGCCGCGGCCGCCGCGTCGATCGCGCTGTAGTGCTGCTCCAAGCGATTCTCGGACTCGCGGCCGCTGACCAGAAAAAGCGTGTCCACGCCCTTGAGCGCTTCGGTCATCTCGTCAGTGGCGCTGTAGTCGGAGGCGACAGCGACATCAACCCCGGCGATCCTCGGCGCCTTCGCAGCGTCGCGCACGACAAGTCGCAGCTCGGCGCCCTGATCGGCGAGTCGCTCGGCGACGAGCCCACCGACGGCACCGGTCGCTCCAGTTATCCCGATCACCGGCTGTCCCATCCGCGCATCCTGCCACACCGGTCCCAAAAACCTTGCAAATAGACTTCGGATCGATGATCGCTGTGACGATTGAAGACGGGGTCGTTGCCCCGCGCGAGCACCCTGATCCGGTTCCCGGATCCGGCGAGCTCCTTGTACGTGTTCATGGCGCGGGACTGAATGGCGCCGACATCTTGCAGCGCAAAGGTGCATATCCGCCACCGCCCGGATACCCCGCCGACATACCGGGACTCGAGTTTGCCGGTGTGGTCGAAGCTGTCGGAGAAGGCGTCAGTAGGTTTTCAGTTGGCGATCGTGTGATGACGATCACCGGCGGCGGAGGCCAGGCTGAGTTGGCGCTCGTCCACGAGGCGGTCGCGATGTCGGTTCCGGACTCCGTCGACTGGCCAGCAGCCGGTGGATTCGCCGAGGCGTTCCTTACTGCTCACGACGCGATCTTCGGCCAGTGCGACCTGCGCCCGGGTGAGAACCTGCTGATCAACGGCGCCGCCGGCGGCGTTGGCACGGCGGCGATCCAGCTGGCCAAACTGACCGGCGCGCGCGTCACCGCGAGCGTTCGGGACACCGGCCTGCATGAAGCAGTCGCGTCACTCGGCGCGGACACGGTGATCGAACCGGGCGCAGAACAAGAAAACGGGCCATACGACGTTGTGCTCGAACTCGTCGGCGCTCCGAACATCGAGACTTCGATCAAGGCGCTCGCAACCGGCGGCCGGATCGTCGTGATCGGTGTCGGCGCTGGCTTCAAGGCAGAAGTCAATTTGCTCGCGATCATGGGCAAGCGAGCGACGCTTCGCGGATCGACGCTGCGCGCGCGGCCGTTGGAAGAGAAGGCGCTCGTCAGTCGCGCGGTCGAGCGCGAAGTGCTGCCGGCGCTCGCGGCCGGCCAGATCGCAGTTCCGATCGCCGCCACCTTCCCGCTGAGCGAAGTGGCCGACGCCTACGATCGCTTCACCGAGGGTGGAAAGTTCGGCAAGATCGTGCTGACGGCCTGATCGCGCCGCCCGCCAACGCCATTACCCTCAGTCGTATGGCAATTGTCGATCAACTCCAAGAAGACGTGAAGACTGCGATGAAGGCGAAGGAGACCGAGAAGGTCCAGGCGCTACGCCTGATCGTCGCCGACCTGCAGCGCGCCGCCAAGGACGGCAACGACGACGAACTCGCGATTCTGCGCACAGCGCGCAAGAAGCGGATCGAGTCGGCCAAAGCCTTTCGCGAGGGTGGCCGCGAGGATTCCGCGGTTCAGGAAGAGACCGAAGCTGCGCTGATCGACCAGTATCTGCCCGCCCAGATGAGCGACGAGAAGCTCGCTGAGATCGTCAAGGAGACGGTCGAACAGACCGGCGCCTCGGATATGAGCGAGATGGGCAAAGTGATGGGCGCCGTGATGGGCAAGGTCAAAGGCGAGGCCGACGGTGGCCGCGTCCAGGCGCTGGTGAAAGAGGCGCTGAACTCTTGACGCGCACGACGATCGAGCTGGAGAACGACGTCGCGGCTGAGCTCGCCGGCACCCAGGATGCGGTGCTCAAGACACTTGAAGACCATCTCGACTGTCGGGTGCACTTGCGCGGCAATGTCCTCACGCTCGAGGGCGACGAAATCGACATCGAGGCCGCCCGCGGCGTGGTCGATGAGCTCGCCGGGCTGATCGAGCACGGGCACGAAATCGCACCGGGGACGATCGACGTCGTCGCCAGCGCGCTCGACCAGCAGAAGAATCCGGCACAGGTGCTCGAGGATGTCGTCTGGCGACACCGCGACAAGAAGGTCACGCCGAAGACCGTCAATCAGAAGAACTACGTCGACGCGATCCGCGCCAAGACGCTCGTCTTCGGCGTCGGTCCGGCCGGCACCGGAAAGACTTACCTGGCGATCGCGCTTGCGGCGCAGGCCCTCTCGACACGCCGCGTCAACCGCATCATCCTCACGCGCCCGGCCGTCGAAGCCGGCGAGCGCCTCGGCTTCCTGCCCGGCGACCTGATGGCCAAAGTCGACCCCTACATGCGCCCGCTGTTTGACGCGCTTTACGACATGCTCGAGCCCGAGCGCGTCAACGACTTCCTCGACAACGGTCAGATTGAGGTCGCGCCGCTGGCATTCCTGAGGGGTCGGACGATCAATGACTCGTTCATCATTCTCGACGAGGCGCAGAACACCACGCCCGAGCAGATGAAGATGTTCCTCACGCGCCTGGGTTTCGGATCGCAGATCGTCGTCACCGGCGACGTCACGCAGATCGACCTCCCGCGCGGCGAGCGCAGTGGTCTGATCGAGGTCGGCGAGATTCTCAGTGAGATCGACGATGTCGCGTTCGTGCGCTTCGATGAAGGCGACGTGGTTCGCCACAAGCTGGTGCAGCACATCGTCTCGGCCTACGCCGAGCACGCCGAGGTGCTCGAGCAGCAGCGCAAGTCGCGTAAGAAGCCGCGCCGCCAGGGCACCGGCGAAGACGACGTATGACCAGCTTCGGCGCAGCCGCGCTGGAGATCGAACTGCTGGTTGAGGACGGCGTCGATCCGGGGGTGCCGGAAGCACTGCTCACCGTCGCCGCGCGGGCAACGCTTGCCCGGCTTGGGGTGGCGGATGCCCACCTGGCGATTGAAGTCGTCGGCGAGCGGCGGATCCACGAATTGAACCGCGAGCATCGCGGCAAGGACAAGCCGACCGATGTGCTCAGTTTCCCGATCGACGGCGAGAGCATTGCCGCCGGTCGATCGCCGGCCGGGACCGGCCCGATCGAGCTGGGGGATGTCGTGATCTGCCCCGAGCACACCGAAGACATGGTCGAGGCGGTCGTGCATGGCGTGCTGCACCTCTGCGGCTACGACCACGAAGTCGACACCGGCGAGATGCTCGAACTTCAGGATTCGATCGTCGCGGGGCTGGCGCGATGAGCGAGCTGTTCGACCCCGGCGCCAACCAGTCGCTCTCAGGTCTTGGAACCCGCTCGGGGATGATTGCGCTGGCCGGCCGCCCGAATGCCGGCAAGTCGACACTGGTCAACGGCATCGTCGGCGAGAAGGTGGCGATCGTTTCGGACAAGCCGCAGACGACTCGCCGAGAAGTTCGCGGGGTGCTCACCAGACGCGATTCCCAGCTGATTCTCGTCGACCTTCCCGGCAGCCAGCGCCCACGCGACGCGATGACCGAGCGCATGCAGCAGGGCGTGATTCGCGCGGTCGAGGATTGCGACGGGGCGCTCTTCGTACTCAATGGTGAGCAGCGATCGGGCGGGGGAGACCATTACCTCGCCGAACTGCTCGGTCGCGCAAAGGTGCCCGTGATCACCGCCGTGAACAAGATCGACTTGCTCAGCAAAGAGCGCACCGCAGAATCGCTGATGGCGGCGGCGGAGTTTGCGCCCGGCGAGATCTTCCCGGTCTCAGCCCGCACCGGCGAGGGCGTCCCCGAACTCACGGCGGCGCTGATCGCGATGCTTCCGGAGAGCCCGTTTCTGTTTCCGCCGGAAGAAGCCACCGATCAACCGATCGAGATCCGCATCTCCGAGCTGATCCGCGAGCAGGCATTGCTGCGCACGCACGACGAGCTGCCGCACGCGATCGAAGTGCGAGTAGATGAGATCGAACGCATCGAGCCGGCAGACGATTCTGGGACGATCACCTATGTGACCGCTCACCTCTGGGTGGAGACCGAGTCACAGAAAGGCATCGTGATCGGCAAGGGCGGCAAGATGATCAAGGCAATCGGACAGGCGGCGCGGCCGGCGCTCGAGGAATTGCTCGAGTCGCACGTGCACCTGGAGTTGAAGGTCAGCGTGCGCAAGGGCTGGCGGCGCGACGATTCGCTGCTGGACCGGTTGGGGATCGGCTGATGGCAGACCGCGATCTGTTGTTCAAGCCCGCGCTCGAACTCGCGGAGGACGTGCGTTCGGGCAGCATCTCGGCGCGTGAGTTGACAGAACTTGCGTTTGCGCAGATCGACCGCCTGGATCCGACTCTCAATGCTTTCACGGTCAGCGACCCCGACCGCGCGCTCAAAGTCGCCGACCAGATCAAGCCCGGCGACCCGCGCCCGTTTGCCGGCGTACCGACCGCGATCAAGGACATCGGCTCGCTGCTCGAGGGCTATCCGTACACCTGCGGCTCCGCGATCTTCGGTGATTTCGTCGCGCCGTTTGATTCCAATGTGACCGCGCGAATCAAGGACGCGGGCTTCGTCATCACAGGCAAGACCAACCTGCCCGAGTGCGGCATCCTTCCGGTCAGCGAGTCGGCTCGCTTCGGCCCGGCCCGTAATCCATACGACAGCGATCGCACACCCGGCGGCTCTTCTGGCGGCGCGGCCGCCGCCGTCGCGTCCGGGATGCTGCCGATCGCGCACGGGTCAGACGGCGCTGGGTCGCTGCGGATTCCTGCGGCGTGTTGCGGTCTGGTCGGCCTAAAAGCATCGCGCAACCGGATTTCGTCGGCCCCGGTGCTCGCCGAGTCGCCGATGGTCACTGAGGGGTTCGTAACGCGCACGGTCGCCGACGCCGCGGCGACGCTGGATGTCCTGGCGGGCTACGTGGTTGGGGACGCCAACTGGGCTCCGCCCCAGATAGAGAGCTTCCTCGCCGCCAGCCGCCGTGAGCCCGGCCCCTTGCGAATCGCCGTCTCGGTCAAGCCGAGCGTCGACGTGCCGGTGGCCGAAGAGCACCTTGAAGCCGTCGCGACGACCGCCAAGTTGCTCGAAGAACTCGGTCACGAGGTCGTCGAGTTCGACCCGCCACACAATCCGTCTCTGCTCGAGTTCTTCATGGACGTGTGGGCCGTCGGAATCGCCTCGCTGGTTCGCTCGGGAGCACAGCTTTCCGGTCGGGAGGTCAGCGAGGAGGCGGTCGAGCCGCTCACGTGGGCGTTTTGGGAGCGTGCACAGAAGATCAAGGCGCTCGATCTCGCGCTGGTCGACAACACGCTGAAGGGCTTCGCACGCCAGACGATCGCCGCGCTCGATCCATATGACGCCCTGCTGACGCCCACGCTCAATCTGCGGCCGGTCGAGATCGGCTGGATCGATTCGACTCACGGCATGCCGGCGTTCGACCGCGCTGTCCAGTTCACGTCGTTCACTGCGGGCGCCAACCTGGCCGGCCTACCGGCCGTCTCGCTGCCGACCGAGCGGCTCGAGGCCGATGGTCTGCCAGGTTCGTTTCAGCTGATCGGGCGCCCTGCCGGCGAAGCTCAACTGCTCTCGCTCGCTGCCCAGATCGAGCTTGCGCGTCCGTTTTCGGGCCTTCGGCCGACTCTGGACTGATGTTCGATGCCCGGGGCGCGTGTACCCGGGGGTAGATTCGTTATCGCCCCGACAGATCGTCGAGGGCAACGCAGCGCTCCAGGCGCCGATGGCGCCAATTTGAACAACAGGCAGATCGAGGCAGATGAGGACGGCCGAACCCCCCGTCGACGGGTTCGCGGGGTTGACAGCAACAGAGATTTTGGGTGCCGATGGCGGTCGCGCGGCGAGCCTGCGAATCGTCACGCCGCTCGCGCACGGCCTCACCTGGATCGGTACGTTTGTCGGGATCGCCGCAGGCGCGTTCGTACTCACGGATCTCGTCCCCAGCGGTGTCGAGCAGCAGCTCGTCTTGATGGGCTTCTTCGCTCTCGCTGCGGGCCTGTTGTCGGTGCTCTCCGCGCGTCTTGCGCCGGAGGAGGTGCGCTATCAGCTCTTCCGGCTCAGCTCGATCGCGGCCCTGGCGCTGTTTGCGACGGTCTACACGCTCGGCCGCGAGGCGACCCCCGTGATCCTCGTCATATCGATCGGCTTCCCGCTGCAAGTCAGCCATTTCTTGACCCGTCGCGATCTCCTCGGATTCATGTCCCTCTGGACGCTGATCGCGACTGCTGCCGTTGTGTTCGGGGTGACCGGTCCGCTCACCGTGGAACAAGTTGTGCCGATCTATCTGGCGGTGGTCCCATTGACCTGGATCGTCTGTGGGATCTGCTTTCAGCTCAGCGAGGCGCGTTTTGCGGCGATTGACGACGCCGGCCTGAAGGCACTGCGCGACTCGCAGACGGGTCTTGCCAACCGTCGCGGTCTCGCGGATGTCGGGTCGGCGATGCTCGAGAGCGGCCGCCTCGCCGGCCTCGTGCTGATCGACCTTGACGACTTCAAGTCGGCCAACACGCTCTACGGGCACGCAGGCGGCGATCGCGTGATCGCCGAGGTCAGCCGCGAACTGCTTGAGCGTTGCGGCGATCAAGATTTCGCGGTGCGACTCGGCGGCGACGAGTTCGTCGTCGTGATCTCGCGCATTCGCGGGAAGTCGTTGGCCGATGAGCAGCGCGCCTACGAGCACGCGGTCACATCGTTGTCAGGGCGGCTCGCGATGCCGGGGTTCGAGCTCAGCGCGTCGACCGGCGCGGCGCGCATCGGTGTGGATGGCGCTTCGATCGAAGAGCTGCTGATTGCTGCTGAGGCCGCGCTGACGGAGGCGAAAGCTGAGAAACCCGCGCGCATCGTGCCCAAGTCGGTGCGGACCCCGCATGAGCTGCGCTCGCCCGAAGTGCGCGAGGAAGACCCGCGCGCCGCCTTGCGGCCAGAGATCGCCGTGCCCGCGGTTGGCGTCATGCGGCGCTCGACGGGAGTGCTTGCCGCCGCGCTCGTGCTGCTCGCGAGCCTCCCGTTCCTCGGATCGACACTTGCGGAAGTCGCGGCGATCGCCGCGATTTCGGCGGCGATGCTCGCCGGCGTCGTTCTGAACCGCCGTACCGAGTTCACACTGGACCGCTCTCTCGTCACGCTCGGGGGCTACGCCGCCTACCCGCTGGTCGCCCTGATTGCGCTCTTCAGCGGCGGCGCCGATGGCCCCGCGCTGCCGCTGCTTTTCGTGCTGATCGCCTATGACGCACGCGACAACTCGCTTGCGGAGATGGCCGCCAAACTATGCCTTGCGGAACTTGCAGCGCTCTCGCCGCTGCTCTACGCCAGCGGCCAGACAGCGTTTGAGTGGCAGACCACGCTCGCCGTGATCGCGGCGGTGACGGTGATGCTCCCAATCGTTGTCGGGCTGTTGATGCGATTCCGCTCGCAGATCGAGGCCGCCCGGCAACGGGCCAGTGAGCTTGCTCGCCGCGATCAGCTCACCGGTGTGCTCAACCGGCGAGCGTTCGAGGAGGCGGCGGCAGCGGCGATCGCCTCTGGCGAGCGCTGCGCGATCGTGATGATCGATCTCGACAACTTCAAGGCGGTGAACACCCAGGATGGCTATGCAGGCGGCGACGCCGTGCTGGCTTCGATCGGTCGCCAACTCACAGAAGCCACGCGCGATTTCGACGTGGTCGGAAGGGTCGGAGGAGACGAGTTTGCCGCGCTGCTGCGGGAGGTGGGTTCACTCGACCTCAACGAAGCGGCGGGCCGGTTCATGTCGGCTGTCGACTATGCGGTGCGTGGTCGTGGTTCGGCGGCCGCACGCCGCGTGAGCGCGAGTTGCGGTATCGCAGTGCACCCGGACCACGGCGAGGACTTCGCGACGCTGATGCTGGCTGCTGACTCTGCGCTGATGAGCGTCAAGCACAGCGGCAAGTCGGCCGCACTGATGCAGCCGACTGCCGCGCGGGACTCCTGAGCCTTACTCGTTCTCGTGGGTCTCGAGCACGGCATCGCCGCGTTCGCCAGTGCGCACGCGAATCGCCTCTTCGACCGGGATGATGAAGATCTTCCCGTCGCCGACCTCTCCGGTCTTGGCGTGCTCGAGAATCGTGTCGACCACCAGCTCGACCTCAGCGTCGCTGACGACGCACTCGATCTTCAGCTTGGGCCGCAGGTGGATGACCAGCTCTGCGCCTCGATAGTGCTCCGTGACGCCGCCCTGGCGACCAGATCCCTTGACGTCAGAAACCGAAAGGCTCGGCACGCCCTTCTCGAGCAACTCCCGACGAATTGCGTCGAAGGCCTCGTGGCGGATGAATGCTTCGATCTTCTTCATTGCGTCTCCAGTTCTCGTCAGATGATTGCTGTTTGAAGTTGCTCAGCCGCCGTACCCGGTTCGCCCGGATCCGCCAACCGTGGCCAGACCGGCATCGGCGAGTTCGGTCGGCGGAATGAAGACCTCGGGGTACCCGTACATCCCGTGGTCGGTGATGTCGAGTCCTTCATCTTCTTCGCGGGGTTCCACACGGAGTCCTACGGTCGCGCGAATGAAAAGGAACGCCAGGTAGCTCGCCACGAAGACGAATGTCGCGACAATCGCGACTCCGGCGAGCTGCACGCCGAGCTGTTTGAAGCTTCCGCTGTAGACCAGTCCACCGATGAACTCTCCACCGTTCTGGACACCCACGCCGGCTGCCTCGGCGAACTTCGGCACGGCGAAGATGCCGGCCGCGATCGTGCCCCAGATTCCGACCATCCCGTGCGCGGTGATAGCCCCGATCGGATCGTCGAGTTTGTCGTCAATCCAGTTGAGGCCAAGCACGACGATCGCGCCGCCGATCAGACCGATCGGCACCGCAGCCCACGGCGAGATGTAACCCGACGGGGCAGTGATCGCAACCGCACCGGCGATCGCGCCGTTGCCGATCATCGCGATGTTGAAGTCCTTCTCTCCGATGTAGTTGACGATCGTCGCGCCGAGCACTCCGCAGGCGACCGAGATGTTCGTCACCACCGCGACCTCGGCGAAGTGGACGCCGAGCGCCTGAAACGTCGAGCCGGCGTTGAAGCCGAACCAGCCGAACCAGAGGATCAGGATGCCAAGGCCGAACATCGGCATCGAGTGGCCGGGCATCGGTCGGCTGACGCCGTCGCGGTATTTGCCGCGGCGCGGCCCAAGCAGCAGGACGCCGGCGAGTCCCGCAGCGGCTCCGGTCACGTGGACCGCTGTGGAGCCTGCGAAATCTTCCATTCCCCACTGTTGCAGGAAGCCTCCGCCGTAGACCCAGTGGGCAGCGACTGGGTAAATCAAGCCGCACATGATTAGACCGAAAACCAGATAGACCGGGAACTTGATGCGCTCGACCAGGGGGCCCAGCGCGATCATCAGCACGACTGCCGCGAATCCATACTGGAAAAGGAATTTGGCGTAGATCGAGGCATCCGAACCCGACATCGCCGGGAACGCCGACAGTGGATCGCTGAAGCCGGACAGGAAGAAGCCGCGCGTGCCGAAGAAATCGCCATCGCCGCCGAATCCGATCGCAAATCCGGTGGCCCAGAAGGCCACGGTGGCGACTGCCGCGCCGAAGACGACCTTCGCCACGATCGAGCCGGCATTCTTGGCGCGCACAAGGCCGACCTCCAAGGTCGCGAAACCGGCGAGCATGAAGATCACCAAGAAGGCGCAGATCAGCACCCAGAGAGTGTCGATCGCGGCGTTGCTTGCGGTATCGCTCTCCGCGGCGAGTGCGCCGGCGGGTGAGAGCAAGAGCGCGGACAGAGCTACGGGCAGCGTCGCCGCCGCACAGAGTCGGAGCTTGAGCATGGATCCCCCAAGGATTGGATTGGCCGAGTGAGTGGGTGAACGGCGCGTCGAGTGTACGCCGCCGCGATCGGGAAAAAAGGGATACGCGGCGGTAGGCTCAGATAATGAGTTCGCTGAATACCTCGCTCGTCAACGGTCTCAAACCCGACCGCCGCGCGCCGAATCTGCTCGTCGGACGCGACGTGATAATCGATCCCTCTGCCCGAATCGGAGCGAACGTCGTGATCAATGACGGCGTGCAGGTCGGTCCGGACGTGACGATCAAGCACAACTGCGTGATCGGCGAGCGCACCTCGCTGGCGGTCGATTCGAAGTCCTTGCCGCAGAGTTTCGCTCCGACGGTCATCGCGGCCGGGGCGACGATCTGCAATGGCGTCGTGGTGTTCGCGGGAGCGCGAATCGGGCCGGACGTGATCATCGGTGACCAGGCATATGTACGCGAAGACGTCGATCTGTCCGAAGACGTCGTGATCGGCCGCGGCTGCAACGTTGGCGCGCGCTCTTCAGTCGGGGCTCGCACAAAGGTGCAGGGCAGTTCCTTTGTGTTGCCCGGGATGGTGATCGAGGAAGACGTCTTCGTCGGCGCGATGGTTTGCGGTGCGACCGACCACTCGATGGGTCAGGTGGAGGAACTCGCTCGCCAGATCGTCACGCTCCGGCGCGGATGCCGGATCGGCTCCTGCGCAGTTTTGCTTCCCGGGATTGAGGTCGGCGAAGAAGCTCTTGTCGGCGCTGGCGCGGTGGTTCGAGAATCCGTTGCGCCACGCGCCAAGGTTGCTGGCGTCCCGGCGCGCGTGATCGGCGTCGTTGACGATGTCTGACTGCTTCGCCTGATTGCGCGCAAGACTGTGGCTCAGTCGTGAGCACCGTCGAATTCAACGCCGCAGCCACCGGGTCTCCCTGGGCGCCTCTGCGAAACCGCATGTTCCGGATCCTCTGGGCCGCCCAGATGGGATCGAACATCGGCGTCTGGATGCAGGTGGTCGGCGCCCAGTGGTTTCTCGTAGAGACCGCACACAGCTCCGCTCTGGTCGCCTGGGTGCAGACGGCGACGCTGATCCCGGTGCTCTTCTTGGCACTGCCGGCGGGAGCGCTCGCCGACTCGTACAACCGGCGATCGATCCTGCTCGGCTCGACGATCACATCCACCGTCCTTGCCGCCGTGCTGGCCGTGCTGGCATACACCGAGCAGCTCGGCTCTTGGTCGCTGCTGGCGATGCTCTTTCTGCTTGGAGCGGCAAACGCATTCACGCTTCCGGCCTGGCAGGCGATCCAGCCCGAGTTGGTCCCGCGCAACGAGCTGCCCGCGGCTTCGTCACTGAACGGAGTGACCGTGAACGTGGCGCGCGCTGTCGGACCTGCGCTCGCCGGATTCCTTGTCGCCGCCAGTGGTCCGGCGCTGGTTTTTGCCCTCAACGCCGCGTCCTTCACGCTCGTGATCGCCGCGCTGCTTGCGTGGAAGCGCCCGCCGCAGAAACAGCTGCTGCGCGAGCGCATGCTCCCGGCACTGGGGGCGGGTGTCCGCTACACGCGCTTCGGTCGGATCGTGCGGAGAATCCTCTTGCGCGTTGCGCTGTTCGCGATCCCGGGATCGGCGCTCTGGGCGCTGCTGCCGAGTGTCGCCGCCGATCGGCTGGGGCTCGGCTCATCGGGCTATGGAATCTTGCTGGCTGCGCTCGGCGTCGGCGCATTGCTTGCGGTCGGCGTCCTGCCGAAGATTCGTGCACGGGTATCGGACAACGTGGTGCTTGCCGCCAGCTCGGTGGCATTTGCAGCCGCGACTGTCGGCGCTGCGGAGCTTCCGGTCGGCGGCGTCGTCGCGTTGTTGCTCGTCGGCGGGTTTGCCTGGCTCTCGTCGCTGGCGATGCTCAACGCGCTCATGCAGCTGAGCCTCGCGCAGTGGGTGCGAGGGCGGGGGCTTGCGATCTACTCGCTCGTCTTTCTGGGCGCGCAGGGCGCGGGCGCGTTTGTCTGGGGACTTGCGTCGAGCTGGCTCGGCCCGGAGGCGTCGCTTCTGATCGCTGCCGCGATGCTGCTGCTGACCGCGCTGAGCGTGATCTGGTGGGGACTCCAACCCAAGACCGCGAAGCTCGACTTCAGCATGGTGACGATGGAGTACGGCGATCCGGACCGCGTGTTTGAGCCGGCGCAGGCGAATCTGCCGGTCCACATCGCGGTTCAGTATCTCGTGCCGGAGCCCAATGAGAACGACTTCGTTGAGGCGATGGGCCGTGTGGAACGGGCGCGCAGGCGCACCGGCGCCTACGAATGGCACCTCAACCGCCGGGCCGGAAGTGAGAAGGCGGACACCTTCGTCGAAGAGTTCTCGGTCGCTTCATGGGAGGAGTACAAAGCGCAGGTCACCGCCCGCTGGACGGCGGCCGACAGCGGCGTACTGGCCGAGGCACTTGATTTGATCGAGGGCGAGCCGCTCGTGCGGCACTACTACCGAGTGATCTGATGCCGCAGCAAGACGAAGGACCGAAGTCCAACCTCAAGCCCTGGGTGGCGCCGCTCGCCGTGGGCTCTGTCGCGGTGATAGTCCTCGGGCTGCTAGCGGCGTACGCCAATCTGACGGTCGGCGCGCTGATCGCGCTGGTCGGCCTGCTCGGCGTTCTGGTGGTCGCATACCAAGCCGCGCGCGCCGACTGAGCGCCAGAGATCTCTGGCCCAAAAGGCCAGAGGTGGTTGATTCTGTTACTCGTTTGTTGCAGGGTGGCCCGGCACCTAGAATCACGCAGATGGCCGAGCTCAAGTTTGACTCCGACGGGCTGATCGCCTGCATCGTTCAGGACGCCGATTCCGGCGCCGTGCTGACGCTCGCCTACATGAACGAGGAGTCGCTGGAAAAGACCAAAGAAACCGGGGAGACCTGGTTCTACAGCCGCTCGCGCGGCGAGCTCTGGCACAAGGGAGAGACCTCCGGCAACATCCAGAAGGTGCGCGAACTGCGTTACGACTGCGACGGCGACGCGATCCTCGCGCTCGTCGACCCGGCGGGTCCGGCCTGCCACACGGGCGAGACAACGTGCTTCTATCGCGGGATCGAGGGCGAGCCCCAGCTCCAGCGCTTCGAGGCGCCGGGCGAGCTCAAGACAACCCTCACGGCGCGCAGCGCCGAGATGCCCGAGGGGTCATACACGACCCAGCTGCTCTCAGATCCACCGTTCATCGCCGAAAAGGTGCTCGAAGAAGCGGAAGAGGTCACTCGTGCCGCGCGCGAGGAGACCGATGACCGAGTTGCCAACGAGGCCGCAGATGTGCTCTACCACCTGGCCGTGCTGATGACCCAGCGCGGCCTCTCACTGCAGGACGCGTTCGAGATCCTCAACGAGCGCGCACGCTGATGGCCCAGCCGAGCCTCGAGAAGGTACGCGCGCTGGCCGCGTCGGGCGCCACCGTGATCCCGCTGATCGAATCCTTCATCGAGGACGTCGAGACGCCGGTCTCGGCGTTTCTCAAATTGCGCGGCGACGGACCGGCGTTCCTGCTCGAGTCCGCAGAGCAAGGAAACCGTTTTGGCCGCTGGTCGTTCATCGGCCTGCGGCCGCGCGCGCTGATCACGCTGAAGGACGGTCAGATGAAGATCGACGGGACCGCTGTCGACTTCGATGACCCGTACCGCGCAGTCGCGGCCGATCTGGCGAAGTACGTCCCCGCCGACTTGCCCGAACTGGAGCTGCCGCCCTTCACCGGGGGCGCCCTGGGATTGTTCGGCTACGACCTCGTGCGCTACGTCGAGCCGGTGCTCGGCGAGCCCAACCCAGACCCCGTCGGATTGCCCGACCTCGCGCTCACAATCACGGGCGCGCTGGTCGCTTTCGACCACTTCAAGCACCGCCTGACGCTGATCGCAAACATCTTTCTCGACGACGGCGAGGCGATCGAGGACGCCTACGCCCGAGCCGAACAGACCCTCGCCGAGATCCGCGACCGCCTGCGCGGCCCGGTCCCGCAGCCCGAGCGCAGCGGCACCATCGAAATGCCAGATTTCAGCTCAAACATCGGCGACGACGGGTACGCGGCGGCCGTTGAGAGCGTGCGCGAGTACGTCCGCGCCGGCGACGCCTACCAGGTGGTTCCCAGCCAGCGTTGGAGTGGCGAGTGTCCGGTCGATCCGTTCAGCATCTACCGCGGGATCCGCGCGATCAATCCCTCGCCCTACATGTACTTCCTCGAGTTCGAGGACTTCCACATCGCCGGCGCGTCGCCGGAGCCGCTCGTGAAGGTGACCGGCCGCAAGGCCGAGTACCGCCCGATCGCCGGTACGCGACCACGCGCCGAGGACCCCGCAGCCGACGCCGAGCTCGCAAAGGATCTGCTCGCCGACGAGAAGGAGATCGCCGAGCACGTGATGCTCGTTGACCTCGGACGCAACGATCTCGGACAGGTCTGCGAATTCGGTTCGGTCAAGGTCGAAGACCTGATGCGGGTCGAGACGTTCAGCCACGTGCTGCACATCGTCAGCCAGATCGGCGGCACGCTGCGTGAAGGCGAGTCGGCGATCGAGCTGCTCAGGAGCTGCCTGCCGGCGGGGACGCTCTCCGGTGCGCCGAAGGTTCGCGCGATGGAGATCATCGATGAGCTCGAACCGCACAAGCGCGGCGCCTACGGCGGGGCTGTCGGGTACATCGATTTCGGCGGCAACCTGGACACCTGCATTGTGATCCGCACGGTCGTGATCAAGGACGGCGTGGCGCACGTCCAGGCCGGCGGCGGTATCGTCGCCGACTCCGATGCGGCGACCGAAGTCGCCGAGACCCACGCCAAGTCACGGGCGGTCTTCAACGCGATCGAGCTGGCGGCCGCCCAGGAGGAGTGGGAATGAAGGTTCTGATCGTCGACAACTACGACTCCTTCACGTACAACCTCGTCCAATATCTGGGGGAGTTGGGCGCCGAAGTCGAGGTCGTGCGAAACGATGCCGAGACAGTCGAGGAACTGCGCGCGCGCAAGCCCGATCGCGTCGTCGTCTCGCCGGGGCCCTGCACTCCCAACGAGGCCGGCGTATCGCTCGAAGCGATCAAGGTGTTTGCCGAGGCCGGCACGCCGGTGCTGGGCGTCTGCCTCGGGCACCAAGCGCTCGGACAAGTTTTCGGCGGCCGGGTTGTGCGCGGAGCCCCGACGCACGGCAAGACCGCGCTCGTAGACCACGACGGCGGGACGATCTATGAGGGCGTCGAGTCGCCGATCGAAGTCGCGCGCTACCACTCGCTCGTCGTCGAACGCGAGAGCCTGCCCGATGTGCTCGAAGTCAGCGCGACTACGCGGGCGCCGGAGGGCGAGATCATCATGGGCCTACGCCACCGGGACCTGCCGGCCGAAGGCGTGCAGTTTCACCCGGAGTCGATCCTCACCGGCAGCGGTCTGTCACTGCTGGCAAACTTCCTCAAATGACCGACCAGCCGCTCGTCCCGAACCCCACGCTCACCGACGCGATCGACCGCGCGGCTTCCGGCGAGGACCTGACGACGCAGACCACGGCGGCGGTGCTCGACGAGATCATGTCGGGCAATGTCGGCGAGGCGCAGACAGCCGCTTTCCTGATCGCGCTGCGCTCTAAGGGCGAGACGGCCGCTGAACTCGCCGGGCTCGCGCGATCGATGCGCAGCCATGCCTTGCCCGTGAACACCGGCCGTGACGATCTCGTCGACACCGCAGGCACCGGCGGCGGCACCCCAACCTTCAACGTCTCGACCACCGCCGCATTCGTCGCCTGCGGCGCCGGCTGCGCGATCGCCAAGCACGGCAACCGTTCAGCCACCAGCAAGAGCGGCAGCGCCGATCTGCTCGAGGCGCTCGGTGCGGCGATCGAACTCGACCCGGAGTCCGTCGCGGCGCTGATCGACGAGATCGGCTTCGGCTTCATGTTCGCGCCCAAGTACCACGCCGCGACCCGCTACGTGGTGCCGGTGCGCAAGGCGCTGGCCGTTCGGACAGCATTCAACTTTCTCGGCCCGCTCACCAACCCGGCCGGCGCGAGCCACCAGCTGATCGGGGTCTCCGATCCGAACTTCCAGGACGTGCTGGCGCAGGCGCTCGCCGAGCTCGGCACCGAGCACTCGATGGTCGTGCACGGGATGGACCGCTTGGATGAGCTCTCGGCCACCCACGCCACGCGCGTGACCGAGATTCGCGGCAGCGAGATCGTCTCGCACGAGGTGACGCCGGAGGACCTCGGGCTTGAAACGGTCGAGCCCGGTCGCTTTTCCGCCGGCACGCCGCAGGAGAATGCGGCGACCACGCGCGCGATCCTGACCGGCGCCGACGGCCCGGACCGCACGCTGGCGGTGATCAACGCGGCTGCAGCGATCTACGTCGGCGGCAAGGCCGAATCTCTGGCCGAGGGCGTGCAACTGGCCACGCAATCGATTGACAACGGTGCCGCGCATGACAAACTTGAACAGTTCGTCGAGCGGTCGCAGATACTGGCGGGGCAGGGGAACCCTTAAACGCACTTGGGCAGCAGAATCGAAAATCTGATTTCGGCCACTCGCGACGAGGTCGAGACTCGCAAGAACACGGTGCCGGTAGCCGAACTCGAGAAGCTGATCGCTGCCTCGAGCCGCGAGGGCAAGCCGTTCAACGAGGCGCTCGTGCGCCCCGGCCTCTCGGTGATCGCCGAGCACAAGCGGCGCTCGCCGAGCGCCGGCGAGATCCGCGCCGGCAGCACGGTCACCGAGATTGTTCAGGCCTACGAGCGGGGCGGCGCCGCCGCGCTCTCCGTCCTGACGGATCCATTCCACTTCGGAGGCTCACTCGAGGATCTCGACGAGGCCCGCGTGGCCAGCGGACTGCCGATCCTCTCGAAGAACTTCCACATCGACCCGTATCAGCTCTACGAATCGGCCGCGCACGGCGCCGACGCGATTCTGATCGTCGTTGCCTCGGTCAGCGAGCGCCGGCTTCGCCAGCTCTACGAGGAAGCGCGGGCACTCGATCTCGACGCGCTGGTCGAAGTGCACAACGAGCAGGAGCTCGAGCAGGCGCTTGAGATTGAGGCCGACGTGATCGGCATCAACAACCGCGACCTTGCAACCTTCGAAATCGACGTGGAAACGACCTTCGAGCTGATGGCGGACATCCCGACCGGGATCACGATCGTCGCCGAATCCGGAATCTCCAACCTCGGGCAGATCGAACGGCTCGAAGACGCCGGCGTGGACGCCGTGCTGATCGGCCAGGCGCTGATGAGTTCTCCCGACGTCGAAGAAGCCTGCCGCGCATTCACTCGAATCGACGAAGAGTGAACAAGTCTCAGAATTCTCCGAGAATTCGCGCAAAAAATTGACCTTGGCTTAAGCCCGCTTTGGCGCTGCGGCAACGCTCGCACCGGGCGTCGCGAAACGGTGTTCAATTGCCGATGCCCCTGCTAAACAGAAGGACATGGATCAGATGAACGACTTTCACACCACCCCGCAGAACCCAACTGGAAGCTCCGGTGCCGGGCTGTCCTTGGTCTCCGCTGTGATCGGCGGCGCGATCGTCGCGGCCGTTGTTGCTGTGCTGATCGTCACCGGCGTGATCGGCGGCGAGAAGACCGTCGTGCAAGGCTCCGGAATGGCCGCTTCGACGGCCAACGCCAGCGGGGACGCGATGACCGTGGGCCAGATCTACAAGTCCACCTCGCCGGGAGTGGTGTCGATCCAAGCTCAGGTCTCGACCGGGGGCGAGGACGTCTTTGGCGGCGGCCAGCAGGGAACCGCCACGGGCACCGGCTTCGTGATCAGCAAGGACGGATACATCGTCACCAACGACCACGTTGTCGACGGCCACCAGGGCAACGTCAAGGTGACGTTCGACGACGACAAGACCGTCACCGGCAAGGTCGTCGGCCAGGATCCATCGACCGACGTCGCGATCGTCAAGGTCGATCCCGACGATCATGACCTCAAGCCACTCGAACTCGGCGACTCTGAGAAGGCCGCCGTCGGCGACCCGGTTGTCGCGATCGGCAACCCCTTCGGACTCGACCAGTCGGCCACGACCGGCATCATCTCGGCGCTGCGCCGCACGATCACGGCGCCCAACAACTTTTCGATCGACGACGTCCTGCAGACCGACGCCGCGATCAACCCGGGTAACTCAGGTGGACCGCTGCTCAACGACCGCGGCCAGGTGATCGGCATCAACAGCCAGATTGCGACCGGCGGCGGAGGTGGCGGTAACGACGGCATCGGCTTCGCTGTGCCGATCAACCGTGTCAAGCAGATCATCCCGCAGCTCGAGAAGGACGGAAAGGTCCAGTACCCGTACCTGGGCGTCTCGACTGTGACGCTCTCGAGTGAGGCCGCTGAGCGGCTCAAGCTCGGTAGCGACCACGGAGCAGTCGTCGCCTGCGTCGTCAAGGATGGACCCGCCGACAAGGCCGGTCTGACCGCCGGCGGCAGCGACACCGTCACCCTCAACGGCGCGCAGTTCAACCTCGACGCCGACATCATCACGAAAATCGACGGTGAGAAGGTCCTGACCAGCACCGATGTCCAGAAGCAAGTGCTCAAGCACAAAGCGGGCGACACGATCGAGCTCGAGGTGAAGCGCGAGGGCGAATCCAAGACGATCAAGGTCAAACTCGGAAGCCGCCCCGCAGAGAGCTCCAACAACTGCAACCAGCGCGAGAGCACCCAGCCCTAGCGCGACTTGGGAGACCGTCGTCACGGCCGTGCCAGACTTCAGGCCGTGACGACGGATTCCACACCAGAACCAGAGCGCGCGATCACGCGGGTCAAGATCTGCGGGATCACACGCGAGGAGGACGCTCGCCTGGCGATTCAGGGCGGTGCTTGGGCAATCGGCATGATCATGTGGCGCGAGAGTCCGCGCTACGTGCCCCCGCAGCGAGCGGCCGACATCGCCGAATCGGCGCGGCGTTCAGCCGAGACTGCCGGTGTGTTTGTCGATCAGCCGCTCGACGAGGTCGTCGCGCTGACCAATGAAATCGGCCTCACGCTCGTCCAGCTGCACGGGAACGAGGGCCAGCAGTTCTGCAACGCCGTCGCGCAGCGCACCGGCGCGCGCGTGATCAAGGCGTTCCGCGTGCAGGGCCGCGACGTTTTGGGCGAAATGGGCAAGTTCTACAACGTCGACTTCCACCTCCTGGACACCTACAAAGCCGGTGTACCTGGTGGCACGGGCGAGACCTTTGAATGGGATTTCCTGCGCGGACGCCGGCGTGGCAACGTTCCGCTGATCCTCTCCGGAGGTCTGGCACCTGACAACGTCGGCGCGGCCGTCGAGACTGTCGGGCCGTACGCGGTAGACGTCTCGTCGGGAGTCGAGCTTGAGCCGGGCATCAAGGACCCTGAGAAGCTCGCGGCATTCTTTGCGGCAGTCGACGCCGCTGTGTCTCCGCGCCGTGCGCGGCCCGAGGCACCGGTGACCGGCGCGGAAGAGGAAGTGCTGACGCTCAAGTACTACGAACGTCAGCAGGAACAGGCACGCGAGCAGCAGAAGTGATCGAGCGATGAACGCGTTCAAACCGACAATCGCCCAGCTGCCGCGTCTGGGAGCACATGGGCCGCTCGAACATCGCTTCGGCGAGTACGGCGGCCAGTACGTGCCCGAGACTCTGATTCCGGCGCTCCAAGAGCTCGAACAAGCATGGATCAAGTTCCGCGAGGACACCGACTTTCAGGCCGAGCTGCACACGCTGCTCTGCGACTACGCCGGCCGCCCGACCTCGCTCTATCTGGCGGAGCGGCTCTCCGACCACGTCGGCTATCCGGTGTACCTAAAGCGCGAAGACCTGATGCACACTGGCGCGCACAAGATCAACAACGCGCTCGGCCAGGCATTGCTGGCAAAGCGGCTGGGCAAGCGGCGGATCATCGCCGAGACGGGAGCCGGCCAGCACGGCGTAGCGACCGCTACTGCGTGCGCGCGGCTTGAACTTGAGTGCGAGATCTTCATGGGCGAGGAAGACATTCGCCGCCAGGCACCGAACGTCAAGCGCATGCAACTGCTCGGTGCCACCGTCACGCCGGTGAGTGCTGGCTCCAAGACGCTGAAGGAGGCTGTCTCTGCCGCGATCCGCAACTGGGTCGAGACGGTGGGGGACACGCACTACGTCCTCGGCACCGCAGCAGGCCCGGCGCCGTTTCCCGCGATGGTGCGCGATCTCCAGCGCGTGATCGGCGATGAGGCCCGCGGCCAGATCTGCCAAATGGCCGATCGCCTGCCAGCGCGCGTGATCGCTTGTGTCGGCGGCGGCTCCAATGCGATCGGCACGTTCAAGGCTTTTGAATCCGACACGGCCGTCGAGCTGATCGGCGTGGAGGCCGGCGGTCATGGCGTCGAATCAGGGTCGCACGGGGCGACCCTGAGCGCAGGCTCAACCGGGATTCTCCACGGCACGCGCACCGCGGTCCTACAGAACGAAGACGGTCAGATCCTCGAGGCGCACTCGGTCTCTGCCGGTCTCGACTACCCGGGCGTCGGTCCGGAGCACGCATTTCTGCGTGACGAAGGCCGCGTCCGGTACGAATCCGTGACCGACGAAGAGGCACTCGCCGCGTTGCAACTGGTCTGCAAGCTTGAGGGGATCATTCCGGCGCTCGAGAGTTCGCACGCGATCGCCTGGCTGCTCGCCAATCCGGGCGGCGACATGGATCTGCTGACGCTCTCAGGCCGCGGCGACAAGGACCTCGCCGAGGTGCTGCGCCTGACCGGTATGGAGGACGAGATCTGATGGCCGCCGTCGAGGCGGCCAGCGGAATCGAGCGGATTGCTGCGGCGTTTGCCGGGCACGGCCGCCGGGCCGCGCTGATGCCCTACCTGATGGGTGGATTCCCATCAACCGATGACTCGCTGCGAGTGGCGCAGGCGTATGTCGATGGCGGCGCCGACCTGATCGAGTTCGGGCTTCCTTTCAGCGACCCATTGGCCGACGGACCGGTGATTCACGAAGCCGCGGTCGATGCGCTGGCCGCAGGGGCAGTAATCGAGAAGTTGCTCGACGGCATCGCGCCGATCGCGTCGCAGGTCCCGGTGATGGCGATGACCTACTTCAACATCATCCACGCCCGCGGCGTGGAACGATTCCTCGGCCGTTGTGCGGACCTTGGGATCAGCGGCCTGATCGTCCCGGACATCCCGCTGGAGGAATCCCCGGCCCTGCTCGGGCCGTGCGACAGGCACGGGATCGCGCTGGTCCCGCTGATCGCTCCGACCACGCCCGACGAGCGCATTGGACAGATCTGCGCCCAGGCGCGTGGCTTCATCTACACGGTTTCGGTCACCGGCACGACCGGCGAGCGCACCGCAGACGCGGCCGGGCTCGCCGAGCTCGTCGCGCGGGTGCGCGCTCACACCGATCTGCCGGTGGCAGTCGGATTCGGCATCTCCGAGCCCGAGCAGGCCTCGCGCGTGGCCGAGGTGGCTGACGGTGCCATCGTCGGCACGCGACTCGTTCGCGCGGTCCGCGAGGCGCACGCGGGTGCCGGAGACCCGGCCCCGGCGGCGCGCGATCTTGTGGCTGCATTCTCGTCCGCGATGGCCTGAGCGACCGCGCTATTCTCACCGCCGATGATCAACACAGTCGCATTCGTAATCGCCGCCTGCATCTACCTGCTGATCTGGGCGATGGGGGTCCACGGACTCACAGCCGCGCTTATCCCGGCGCTGATCCTGATCCTCGCCGCAGCGGCGTACACGTACATCCCGCTGATCAAGAAGACGATTCACCGCGAGTCGTAGTTCCCGCCCGCCGGCGAGACCTCGTCAGCCGAAGAAGTTGCGCGCGACGTCGACGTACTGCATGTCGATCGTCTTGACGTCGGTGATTCCGCTCAGCGGCACCGATTCGACGTCGTTCCCGATCAGCGCCGCCATGTGCCCGAACTCTCCGTCGATTGCGCATTCCGCGGCGCGCTTGCCGTAGCGGGTCGCAAGCACCCGGTCGTGGGCGGTGGGGGTGCCGCCGCGCTGGGTGTGGCCGAGCACCGTGACGCGCGACTCGAATCCGGTCAGCCGTTCGAGCTCTGTAGCGAGTGCCGCACCGATTCCGCCAAGGCGCGGATAGCCGTAATCGTCAGTCGACTCGTTGGCGCGTATCTGCTTTGACTCGCCACTGGCGAAGGCAAGGTTCGCCCCCTCGGCGGCGACGATGATTGAGAAGTTTGCGCCGGCCTCGTGGCGCTTCTCAAGCGCCGCGGCGATCTCCTCAACCGGAGTGTCGAATTCCGGGACGATCACTCCATCCGCGCCGCCGGCGATCGCCGAGAACACAGCGATCCAGCCACTGTTTCGTCCCATCACCTCGAGCACGATGATGCGGTCGTGGGAGGCGGCGGTGGTGTGCAACCGGTCGATCGCGTCGGTCGCGATCTGCACCGCGGTGTCAAACCCAAAGGTGAAATCCGTGCCGACCACGTCGTTGTCGATGGTCTTGGGCACGCCGATCGTCGGAATGCCCTCCTCCAGGTAGAGCCGGCGGGTCATCATCATCGTGTGCTCACCGCCGATCGCGATGATCGCGTCGAAACCGTCCTTCTCGAACGCCGACTTGACGAGCTCCACGCCGCGCTCTTCGCGGTAGGGGTTGAAGCTTGACGTCCCGATGATCGTTCCGCCGAGGTGGAGAATCCCGCGGATCTTCGAGCGATCGAGCGCAACGTACTCGCGGCGGGCCAGCCCGCGGTAGCCGTAGAGCAGGCCGACCGGCTCGTGCCCTTCAGCGAGCAGACGTCGAGACGCGGCGCGGATCACGGCGTTGAGCCCGGGGCAGTCGCCGCCCGCTGTGAGGATCCCGACTTTCATTGGCGCGAGTATATGTTTGCCCGATTCGCCTCCGTTGCGACCGGCGGACAACCGCAAGGGGCGGCAGATCGCCCTGCTGGCAGGGGTAGGCTTGCCGCTCGATGCGAGTGCAGGCGGCGAAATGTTGCTCTTTGGTCGTGCTGCTCGGCGCTGCTCTCGCGCTGGGCGGCTGCGGGGGAGGACCCGTAGGCGACCCGCTGACGATCTCGTTCCAGGCACCCACGAACGGCCCCCTGGCCGCGCGCGCTGCCGACATGCGGCGCGGCGCCACGATCGCGATCGAGGCGGTCGATGGCGAGAGTTCGGGACATCCGCTGCGATTGGTGCTTGGTCCGCTCCCGGATTCAATTGCGACGATCGACGCCCTCGCTGAGCCCGCCCAGCAGCTCGACGGGCAACTGATGATCACGCTTGCACCGCCGCTGCGCAGGGATACGCGTCCCATCAGCAAGTCGGACGCGGCGACCGCGCCGCGCATCTGGCTCGTGCCGCCTCAGGCGACCGCGCGATCCGTTTCAAGTCAGTACGCGAACTCTGGCGCTGATGGCGCGCGCGGGACGGTGGCCGACAGCCCACTGCGCGCCGGCACGCCGGACGGACGCTACGTGACCGCGGCGCTCGCGGCCGATGAGTATCCCCCGGCCGGTAGCGAGTTCTTCAAGAAGTTCACCGACAAGTACGGCCGGGTGCCCGACCGTTGGGCGATCTACGGCTACGAGTCGGTCGGCCTGATCCTCGATGCGATGGCGCGACTGATGGATAAAGGTGTACCGCCGACGCAGCGCACGGTCGCGCGCGAGGCGCTGTCGATTCGGGACCGTTTTAGCCCGCTCGGGCACTACGACGTGCTCCCTTCGGGTCAGAGCACGCTCTACGTCTTCCAGGCGCGAGGCGGTGGCGCCCCGACCGGCCCGGCCTCGTTGCTCGAGGCGATGCGCTGAGCTTCAGCCGCGACGCGGCTTGAGCTCAGCGGCGAATTCAGCCAGTGATCGCCGGAATATCGACCGTCGCGGCGACGTCGTCGTCGAGCTCGTGCGCAACACCGCTGCGGGCGGCTTCATCTCTGACGGCCTTGGCGACTTCGATCGCGACGTCGCGGTTGAAGACCGACGGGATGATGTAGTCCTCCGAGACTTCGTTCTCGGGAACGCACGCGGCAATTCCGCGGGCGGCGGCCATCTTCATCTCGTCGGTGATCTTCGAGGCACGGGCGTCCATCGCTCCGCGGAAGATTCCGGGGAAGCAGAGCACGTTGTTGATCTGGTTCGGGTAGTCCGAGCGACCAGTCGCCATGATCCGCACATAAGGGGCCGCTTCCTCGGGCATCACCTCGGGTGTCGGATTGGCCATCGCGAAGACGAGTGGGTCGGCGTTCATCTTCGCCAGGGACTTGGCCTCGATCACGCCTGGGCCGGAGAGGCCGATCAGCAGGTCGGTGCCCTCGATCACCTCATTGGGCGTGCCGCCGATCTTGTCCTTGTTGGTGTGTTCGGCGAAGCGTTGCTTGACCGGATCAAGCGACTCCCAGTCCTCGCGCTCGGTGTGAAGGGCGCCCTTGCGGTCACAGCCGATCACATCCTGGACGCCGGCGTCCTGCAGCATCTCGGTGACCGCGATTCCGGCTGCGCCGAGCCCGAGCATCAGCACCCGCAGGTCGGAGATCTTCTTGCCCGTCACCTTGCAGGCGTTGAGCAGGGCCGCGATCACGACGACGGCCGTGCCGTGCTGGTCGTCGTGGAAGACGGGGATGTCGAGCGATTCCTTCAAACGGCGCTCGATCTCAAAGCATCGGGGCGAGGAGATGTCCTCGAGGTTGATGCCGCCGAACGTCGGCGCCATCAGCTCGACGGCGCGCACGATCTCATCGGGGTCCTTGGTGTTCAGGCAGATTGGGAACGCATCGACCTGGGCGAACTCCTTGAAGAGCATCGCCTTGCCCTCCATCACGGGCATCGCGGCTTCAGGGCCGATGTCGCCGAGGCCGAGCACGGCCGTGCCGTCAGAGACGACGGCGACGGTGTTTGCCTTGATCGTGTACTTGTAGGCCTTCTCGACGTTCTCGTGGATCGCCATGCAGACTCGCGCGACGCCCGGCGTATAGGCCATCGAGAGGTCGTCGCGGGTCTTCAGCGGGTGCTTGTTGTGCTGCTCGATCTTGCCGCCCTGGTGCATGTCGAACGTGCGGTCGGTCGTCTCGAGCAGGCGCGCGCCGCGGATTTCCAGCAGCGCAGCGATGATCTGGCGGTAGTGGTCCTGGTTTCGCGCCGAAACGACGATGTCGCGCACCGTCATGTCGTCCTGCGAGCCAGTGATGTCGATCGCCGTGATCTCGCCGCCCGCCTGGCTGATCGCGCCCGTTACGCGCGGAAGCGTCCCTTCGCGATTGTCGATCGCGACTGAGAGGGTGATGCTGTATGAGGCGGATGGTGAGGGCGTCGTTGCCACGGGAATTCTCTTTCTATCGGTTCTTTCTCGATGTTATGCGCGCACGTGCGATTACCTGCGCGATTCGCGCTGGAAATGGGGCGGCCGCCGGGGTTGCCGGACGGCCTAGAGGATCACTACGGGTACGAGTACGAGCGAAGACGCGCGCGGAATGCGGATGTCTGTCGCGGTGCTCATTGGGGACATCGTACAGATCAGGGAGCTCTGTAGGCCCAGCTCCCGTACGCGGAGTAGCTTTCGCCACTCTTCACGGCGAGGGTGATCAGGAACCCTCGGCTGGTGAGTGTGGCCTTCCCGGCGGTGAGCGAAGGCGGTGCGTTGTAGTAGGACTGCACCGAGTTGTAGAGGCAGACCTTGCCCGGCGGCGCTGTCGGGTTGTCTGACGTGCCCGTGCAGGACGAGTCGGCGTCGTTGGCGGTCGCAGCGTTGCCCTTGAAATTGACGTGCGCGTCGTCGAGCGCCACCGGAATCTTCACCGGGAAGTCGATCGTCGTGTAATAGGTCTGCTGTGCCGGCGCGCCATTGCCCTCCGCGACCGACCAGTTTCCCGTCAGCGTGTTGCCGGACGGAAGCGTGCTGTCGAGGACGCTGATGCCGTCCTTGCCGGCGGCGCCCGTCGGTCCGACGACCGAGAGCTTCTTGCTCAGATCGGACTTGGTGATCGTCCCGTTCTTGATCTGCTTGGACGTGACCGTCCCCTTCTTGATGTTCTTGCCGTTGATCTTCGTCGCCGCAATGGCGGTGCCGGAGAGGGCGACAAACAGCGCGAGGACCGAGACGATGAGGCTTGGCGAAATCCGTTTCATCAGAAGAGTATGGCTGCTAACGAAAAACGCCCGGCGCGGAGGCCGGGCGTTTGTTCTACTGCCGAGTGAGTTGGCGCTACGAACTCGGGGTGACCGTCAGGATCATGTTGTCGACTGTGCCGTTCGCGAGGAGCAGCTCGACAGCTTGAGCCTTGATCTGATGCGTACCAGGTCCTGCGGCAATCACGCGAGTGATGCTGTTGCTTGAGATCTGCGAATAGTTGTCCAGCGGATCTACGGTGCAGAACTGGTTGGATACGTCGTCTGGCTCGGCGGCGGTGCCGTCGACCACAATTTGCGCTCCCAGGAACTGCGAGTCGCTCGTGTAACTCACATCACATTCAGCTTGGAAAGTGAGGATGAGTTTGGTTGTGCCGGCAGGAGCGGTGTAGCTGAGCGACATCCCCGGAATATCCGAGTAACTCAAGCTTGTCGGCGGCGAGTAGGACGTCGTGCTTGTCACCGTTCCGATTGGCGGCGGAATAACTGCGCCTGCGGCGAGGTCATTCGCAGAGATCGAGCCGTCCTGGACATCGTTGCCCGACACTGTTCCGTCCTTGACGTCGCTACTGGACACCGAGCCGTTCTTGATGTCAGCGCCGGTCAATGAACTGTTCTTGATCTGCTTGCCGGTCACGGTGCTTGCCTTGATGTTCTTGCCGTTGATCTTCGCGGCGGCGTAGGCGCTGCCACTGAGCGCGACGATCAACGCCATAATCGCGACGACCATCGCGGGCGAGGGGGTCAGCCGTCGAGACGTGCGGCTGAGCCGACTGGATGACTTCATGGGTACTCCTTGAGTCGATGGGAAATGAGGTTGCTCAGAAGCAAGAGCAAAATGAACGCTACAGCGTCAGCTCGATGGCTGCCCCGGTGCCGTCCAGAACACGCAAAGCACGTAGATCAGCCCAATGAGACCAAGCGTTGCGATCTGCACGGGCGTCGCGATCGAGCCTCCATCGGTCACCACGGCGATCACGATCAGTGAAACAAGCACGCCGCCGGCCGCGTACCACCGCCAGGGACTCGGCAGCAGGGCAGCCGCCAGCACCAGCACCAAGAGCGAAGTCGCCCCGCCGACCAGGTGCAGAGCGACCCAGCCCCCCGAAAGTCCGAGCACGATCGGTGCCACCGCCGTGAGCGGCGCAATCACCGCGACTGCGCGAAACCAGGGATTGCTCCGTAGCGTCGACATCGCCGCCGAGGCTACCGGCGTCGCGCTGGCCGGTCGCGCATTTAGGATGCGCGAGGTGCCCAAGGCCGACTCCTCAGACCGCAAGCTCTACCTGCTCGACGGCAACTCGCTCGCCTACCGGGCCTTTTTTGCGCTGCCTGACACGTTCGTCAACAGCAAGGGAATGCCGACCGGCGCGCTCTTTGGCCTGGCGAACATGTGGGTCAAGCTGATCGAAGACAACGATCACGGCACGCCTGCGGTCATCTGTGTGTGGGACGCCGGGCTCTCTGGGCGTGGCGAGATCTATGAGCCATACAAAGCCCAGCGCGACGCCAAGCCTGATGCGCTCAGGGAGCAGTGGCCGCACTTCTATCCGCTCGCCGAGGCTTTCGGCTTCAAGAACGTCCGCGTCGATGGATGGGAAGCCGATGACGTGATCGCCTCGATCGCCGAAAAGGCGAAGTCAGAGGGCTACTGCGTGGTCGTGGTCACCGGCGACCGCGACTCCTTTCAGCTCGTCGACGATCAGCACGGCCCGGTGACGATCATGGCCACCGGTCGGGGTATCACCGACACGAAGATCTACGACGAGGCTGCCGTCGAGGAGCGCTACGGGATTCCGCCAAAGCTGGTGCCCGACTTCATCGGCCTCAAGGGCGACACTTCCGACAACATCCCGGGCGTTCCCGGGATCGGCGAGAAGACCGCGATGCAGCTCCTCCAGGAGTTTGGCTCACTTGAAGAGGTGCTCTCGAACATCGACAACATCTCGGGCGCCAAGCGCAAAGAAAACCTCACCGAGAACGCCGATCTTGCCCGCATTTCGCGGGACCTCGCGACGATGCACCGCGATATCGAGGTGCCGGATCTCTCAATCGAGGATGTCTTCAACCTGCGTGTGGACCCGAAGGCGCTGCGCGACGCGATGCGAGAGAACGACCTGCGCGAGCCGCTGCGGCGAGTTGAACGGCTATTCCAGAGCGAGGCCTATGAAGAGATCGAGGACGAGATCCGCGAGGCCTTCGCAGAGGACGAAGACGGAGAGCCCGCCGGCGCCGAAATCGAGGTAGCAACCACAGATACGAAGGGCCTGGCAAAGGCCGCGCCGGATCCCGTCGCGCTGTTGGTGCACCGAGCCGATTCCGCGCTCGGCGGACCGGCCGAATCGTTGCTGGCCGACGCCGAGCAGCAGACCGCCGGGGCGACGGCGCGCTTTGCCGCCGTCAGCGGCGACAAGAAGGTGCTTGTCGGCGAGGCGCCAAGCGTGGAAGACGTTTTCGCTGCAATTGGCGACCGATCGGTGGTCACCCACGACGTCAAGGCGCAGCTCGACAAATGCGAGGCCGACGTGCCGCCGATCGCACACGACACGCGCATCGCCGCTTACCTGATCGACTCGGCACGCCGGCAGTACGAGATCTCTGAGATGGCGATCGAGCTCGGCGTCGTGCCGGGAACGCTCGACGGCGAGGGACTCTCTGCCGGCCTTCCGCAACTCGCGATCGACGTCGACTCGACGGCGCGCGTGGCGAAGTTGCAGGAGAAGCAGCTCGACGATCTCGGCTTGCGCAAGCTCAATGACGAGGTCGAATTGCCGCTGGTCTCGGTGCTGGTGGAAATCGAGCGCAATGGCCTGAAGCTCGACGTCGATGCGCTGGCCAAGGCAGCGGAGGGCTTTGTTGAAGAGATCGCACAGCTCGAGAAGGACATTTACGAACTTGCCGGCCGCGAGTTCACGATCGGCTCGCCCAAGCAGCTCGGTCCGATTCTCTTCGAGGAGCTCGGCCTGCCGGCTGGGCGCAAGGGCAAGACCGGCTATTCGACCGATGCCAGGGTGCTCGCGAGCATCCGCGACAAGCATCCGATCGTCGAGAAGATCGAGCGCTGGCGCGAACTCACCAAGCTCAAGAGCACCTACGTTGACTCGCTGCCAAAGGACGTATCGCCGGTCGATGGTCGTATCCATACGACGCTCGATCAGACGCGAGCCGCCACCGGCCGCCTCTCGTCGACTAACCCCAATCTGCAGAACATTCCAGTCCGCACCCCGCTGGGGGCGACGATCCGCGAGTGCTTCGTCGCCGAGGGCAAGAACGTGCTGACCAGCGCCGACTATTCGCAGGTCGAGCTGCGCGTTTTGGCACAGGTCGCCGGCGATGAGACGCTCAAGGAGATCTTTCGCAAGGGCGAGGACGTCCACACCGAGACGGCTGCGGCGATCTTCGGGATTGACCCCGCGGAGGTTGACCACGCCACGCGCGATCGCGCCAAGGCGGTCAACTTCGGGATTATCTACGGACTATCGGCGTTCGGGCTCTCGGATCGCCTGAAGATTCCGCGCGACGAGGCGGCTGAGTTCATCAAGCGCTACTTGGAACGCTTCTCCGGGGTGCAGAAGTTCATGGACGAGGTCAAGGAGCAGGCAAAGCGCGATGGCTACGTGACCACGCTGATGGGACGGCGCCGGGCGATTCCCGAGATCAACTCGAGTCAAGTGCAGACACGCAACCTCGGGGAGCGGCTGGCAGTCAACACCGTCGTCCAGGGAACCGCGGCGGACATCATCAAGAAGGCGATGATCGATGTGCACGCGGCGCTGATCGAGAGCTCGGTCACGACAAAGCTCGTCATGCAGATTCACGACGAATTGCTGTTTGAGGGGCCGAAGTCAGAGGTCGAGCAGATTCAGGATCTCGCCAGACGCGTGATGGTCGATGCCTATCCGCTCGACCCACCGCTCGAGGTCTCCGTCGGCTCCGGGCCCAATTGGCTCGCCGCCAAGTAGGGGAGGCGTACTGATGGATCGCACCTGGGCTGTGCTGCTGACGGCGGGCGTTGGCGGCCTGCTCGCCGCGCAGGCGCCGATCAACGGCCAGTTGGGGCAGAGCGTCGGCAAGCTCCAGGCGGCGCTCATCTCATTCATCGTCGGCACCGCACTGCTCACGGCGATCGTCTTCATTTTCTCCGGCGGTTTCAGCCAGGGCGTCGGCGTCGGCACGGTGCCTTGGTACTACTTCGTCGGCGGACTGCTCGGCGCCGGATACATCACCACGGTGATCTTCACGGTGGGTGTGCTTGGAGCCGGCGGCATCACCGCCGCGACGATCTCCGCCCAACTGGTCACATCGATGGTGCTGGACGCGATCGGCGCGTTCGGACTCGAGAAGCACCCGATCACCTGGAGCCGACTGCTCGGCGTCCTGCTGCTCGCCGCCGGCACCTACCTCGTAGTAGCCGGACGCGGCTGAGCGGAGCCGCGAAAGTCCCGATCCCCGCACCCGAGCCGGGGACACTCCGGTGAACGCTTCGTATGCGAGGTTGTATACATCGCTGCACACATGTCCAAATGGCGGGTGGGCTTTTTGTACGAATTGAGAGAAAGGCGTTTCGGCGGCGCGCGTAGCTTCGCTTCCAATGCGTTGCTCGCACACATTTTCACTCGATTCGGGAGCCCCCAAGCGTGTCGCCTCGTGAGCTGATCGCCGAGCTTCTGGGATCGCCAGTGGCCGATGCCCAGACCGACTCGATTGCCGAGCGCGTCTACCAAGAGCTGCGCGGCGAGCTGCTCTTCGGACAGATTCCGCTCGGCGAGCGCCTCGTTGAGGAGCAGCTCGCGGAGCGCTTCGAGTGCAGCCGCACGCCGGTCCGCGAGGCGCTCCACCGTCTTCAGGCCGACGGTCACGTCGTCAAACACCCGATGGGCGGGACGACCCCGCAGCCGCCGCAGGCGACGATGCTCGGGGAGCTCTACGAGCTGCGGGTGAATCTCGAAGACCTGATCGTCAGGCGCGCCGCCAACGCGGAGGACAAGATTGCGATCGCCGACCTGCGCGCGAGCTGGGCCGAACTGGCCGAGCTCGACGCGACGCGGCGTGGTCGCATCGCAACGCCAGACTTCGTCTACGCCGACGAGGCCTTCCACGAGGGCCTGGCACAGGCCGCCGGTAACCAGATGGCGGCGCGCTACCTGCGTGACATCAACGAACGTATCCGCATCCTCCGTGTGCACGACTTCACGACCGACGACCGCATCGACGCAACGATCGTCGAGCACGTCGAGATCGCCGACGCTGTGCTCGCCGGTGAGGCTGACGCCGCCTCGGCGCTGATGCGCGTTCACATCGACCGCAGCGCGCGGGTCGTCGAGGACCGCGTTGGTCGCATGCTTGCGCGCATGTTCGACGCCGCCTCAAGGAGCGCGGAGTAGTGAACGTGGCCGCGATCAACGGGCCAGTGCCCTCCGTCGCGGTTCGCGGTCTGACCAAGCGCTTCGGCTCGCTGGTGGCCAACAACAAGGTCGACTTCGAGCTCTACCCCGGCGAGGTGCACGCGCTACTCGGTGAGAACGGCGCCGGCAAGTCCACTCTGGCCAAGTCGCTCTACGGCGTGAACGTCCCGGACGAGGGCGAGATCCTCGTCGACGGGGAGCCGCTGGCGATCGATTCTCCGGCCGTCGCAAGAGAAGCCGGTATCGGCCTCGTCTTCCAGGACTTCCGACTGATCCCCGCTCTCACCGTGCTCGAGAACATCGCCCTCGCGCTGCCCGAGCACGGGATTCTGCTCAACAACGCCGAGATCGAGCGACGCTTCGTGGAGCTCGCCGCGCAGTACAACATGAGCGTCCACCCGCACCGGCTGATCGAAGAGATCTCGATGAGCGAGCGCCAGCAGGCCGAGATCTTGAAGGTCCTGCTCTGCGGCGCGACGACTGTGATTCTCGACGAGCCGACCAGCTTGCTTGCGCCGCAGGAGGTCGAGGGTCTGATGAACGTGATCCGCGACCTGCGCGACCAGGGGCTCGCGCTGGCGATCATCACGCACAAGATTCCCGACGTGCGCGCCGTTTGCAATCGCGTCACCGTGCTCCGGCAGGGCAGCGTCGTGCTTGCCACCGACAAGCTCGCCGAGATGAGCGACGAGGAGTTGATCGCCAACGTGGTTGGCCAGGAGATCCCTTCGCTCACGCACCGCCCCAACGTCGTCGCGCACGTCGAGGGCCCGGCCCTGATGCTCGAACACATCACCGTCAACGGCGACAACGGATTGCCCGCGATCAGCGGCCTTACGTTGGTCGCCGAGCGCGGCGAAGTCGTCGGAGTCGCCGGCGTCTCCGGCGGAGGCCAGCGTGAACTGGCCGAGGCGATCATGGGACTGCGGCACGTCGAGAGCGGCCGCATCGCCGTACGCGGCGAGTACGTCGAGAACCGGCCCGTCGAAGAAGTCCGCCGGGCCGGCGTCTCGGTGATGGCCGAGGACCCGTTGGCGATGGAAGTCGTCCCGGGCTTGAGCATCGCCGAGCACATGGCGATCGGCGGTATCGAGCCGCCGCGCACGACGATCGGTTACGACTGGAAGCGCGTTGCGAAGGAGACAGAAGAACTCGAGTCGGCCCAGGCGATCGGCTTGGCCGATCCGGCGCGCCGGGTTGATTCGCTCTCCGGCGGCAACGTGCAACGGCTGATGATCGTCCGAGCGCTGGTCGGCAACCCGGCGGTTGTTGTCGCTTGCTATCCGACTCGCGGCCTGGATCTCTTCTCCGTGCGCACGACGCACAAACTGCTTTTCGAGGAGGCAGAGGAACACGGGGCTGCCGTCTTGTTCATCTCTGAGGACCTTGACGAGCTCTTCTCGGTCAGCGACCGACTGCTTGTCCTGCACGGCGGAGAGCTCGCCGGGGACCTGAAGCCATCTGAAACCACTCGCGGCGAGGTCGGAGCGATGATGCTCGGGCGCCACGAGGCCGAAGCTGCGGCGGCAATCGGATGAGCGCACCCGACGCCACAGTCATCCCCGAGCAGGGCGAGCGCAGCTTCGACCCGCGCTCGTGGCTGCCCGCGGGCAATTGGGTCAAGATCGCCGGGCCGATCGGTGTGCCGCTCCTGATCGTTCTGTTGCTGCCGATCTTTGGCGTCGACCAGCCCGCCGTCGTAACACGCTCGGTGCCGTTCATCCTCGCCGCGCTGGCAGTCGCGCTGCCGGCTCGGGCCGGGCTGATCAACGTCGGCGGCGAGGGCCAGATCTTCATCGGCGCGGTGCTCGGCGCGGCGTTCGCGAAACTGGTCGGCGACGGATTGCCGATGCCGGTGATGCTCCCGCTGATGCTCGTTGCCGGCGCGCTCGGCGGTGCCATCTGGGTCGGCGTCGCAGCGTTTCTGAAAGCGGCCTTCAACGTGAATGAAACGATTGCCACGCTGCTGCTCAACTACGTGGCGTTCTACGTCCTGAGCTACATGGTCAACGGCCTGCTCAAGGACCCCGACTCCTACGGCTTTGCGATCGGCGCGCCGATCCCGGAGTCGGCGAAGCTCCCGCAGTTGGGGATCTCCACGCTCCACGTCGGAATCCTCTTCGCGATCATCGCGACCGTAATCGTCTGGCTGTTGCTCGACCGCTCGCGCTGGGGTTTTCGCGCGAAGGTCGTCGGCGGTAACCCTGAGGCTGCCCGGCGCGGCGGATTTGCCGTCAGCCGCACGGTCGTCGTCGCGCTCCTGCTCGGCGGTGCGATCGCCGGTTTCGCCGGCGTCGTCGAGCTCGCCGGTACCGAGATGCAGCTTCGCGCGCAAATGGCTACAGGCTTTGGCTACATCGGCTTCCTCTGCAGCTGGATGGTCGCCCACCGGGCGCCCTGGATACCCGCCGGCGCGGTCCTGCTTGCGTCGATCTCGGTCTACGGCGACAGCCTCCAGCTCGACTACGGCCTGCCCGCCGCGAGCGTCTACGTCGTGATGGCGGTGATCGTGCTGCTCGTCCTGGGCATGCGCAATGCCAAGCGAAAGGGTGGTGCAGTCTGATGCTTGAGGCGATTCTGCTTGGGGCCGTCAGCTACGGCGCGTGTCTGATCTTCGCCGCCGAAGGCGAACTGATCGCCGAGCGTTCGGGGATCGTCAACCTCGGCACCGAGGGCTCGATGCTGACCGGAGCATTGACCGCGTTCATCGTGACCGTCTGGACGGGTTCACCGGTGATCGGCGCGCTTGCGAGCCTGATCGGCGGCGCGCTCCCGGCGCTGCTCCACGCCTTCATGGTCGTCGACCGCAAGGCCGACCAGCTCGCCAGCGGCCTTGCGATCACGTTTCTCGGCCTCGGCGTGACCGCGGCAGTCGGCTCGAGCTTTGTCGACGACAAGATCAACGGCTTCAACGACATCGGGATCCCGCTGCTCAAGGAGATCCCGCTGCTTGGCCCGGTGCTCTTCGACCAGGACATCCTCACCTACTTGGCATTGCTGACCGGTCCTGCGCTCTGGTGGTTCTTCCGCCGCACGCGGGTAGGACTGCTGCTCAGGGCGACCGGCGAGAGCGGCGATGTCGTCTACGCCTACGGGCACTCGCCGCGCGGCGTGCGTTACGCGGCCGTGACCGCTGGCGGCGCGCTGGCTGGTCTCGCCGGAGCGCAGCTCGTGCTGGCCACGACGCTCAACTGGACGGAAAACATCACCCAGGGACGCGGTTTTGTCGCGGTCGCGCTGGTGATCTTCGCCTCCTGGCTGCCGCTGCGCGCCGCGGCCGGTGCGCTGCTCTTCGGCGCGGCCTTCGCGCTCAATCTCGTCCTCCAAACGCGCGGCGTCGGAATCCCATCCTTCTATCTGCTGATGCTGCCCTACGTCCTGACGCTGGTCGTGCTGGCCGTCGCAAGCAAGGCGCAGAAGCAACGAATGCCGGCCGGTTTGAAGGCCGTGTTTGCCCCCGGTGGCACGTAGTCGCCGCGCGGTCCGCTCGATTTCCCTCTCCCAAGAACCCCAAAACTGCGCGCCGGCTGCTCGGGCCGGCGCCGAAAGGATCAACTCCATGACCAAGCGATACATCAAATGGCTGGCGCTGGCGGCGCTTGCAGTGATCTCGGCGCTCGGCGTCGCGGCCTGCGGCTCCTCCAGTTCTGACTCCGGATCCGGAGAAGAGACCACTGTCGGCTTCCTCTACGTCGGCCCGAAGAACGACTTCGGCTACAACCAGGCCGCCTACGAAGGCTCGCTCGAAGTCGAGAAGAACGTCCCCGGCGTGAAGCTGATCCAGGCCGAGAACGTGCCGGAGACATCCGAAGCCTCGCGCGTCATGGAGAAGATGATCAAGGACGGCGCGACGACGATCTTCGCGACCAGCTACGGCCACCTGCAGCCGATGCTTGAGGTCGCCAAGAAGCACCCGGAGGTCACCTTCGAGCACCAGGGTGGTGTCAAGGAAGGCGCCAACGTCGGCACCTACTTCGGCCAGATCTACGAGGCTCAGTACCTCACCGGTATGGCCGCCGGCCTGATGACCAAGTCGAACAAGCTCGGCTACGTCGTCGCGGTGCCGATCCCGCAGACGTTGCTCAACATCAACGCCTTCGAACTCGGCGCGCAGTCGGTCAACCCGGATGCCAAGACGACAGTCGTCTTCACCGGCGGTTGGTGTGACCCGGCCAAGCAGAAGGAAGCAGCCGACTCGCTGATCAAGGGCGGCGCTGACGTGCTCAGCCAGCACCAGGACTGCACCAAGACGATCGTTGAGGCAACCGAGAAGGCCGGCGCGATGTCGGTCGGCTACCACGCCGACGCATCCTCGCTCGCGCCCAACGGCTGGATCTCCGGATCGATCTGGAACTGGGGCCCGCTCTACACCGACATCGTCAAGACGATCATCGCCGGCAAGTGGAAGGGCTCTGAGTACGACGCCGACTACCGCGTCGGGTTCGCCGACAGCGACATCATCAAGCTGGCGCCGTTCGGTTCAAACGTCCCGAAGGACGTCCAAGAGCAGGTGCTCGCCAAGCAGAAGGAGATGAAGGCCAAGGACTTCTATCCCTTCGAGGGTCCGATTGTCGACCAGAGCGGCAAGACCCAGATCCCGGCCGGCGAGAACCCGACACCGACCGAACTCGAGAAGACCGACTACCTGGTCAAGGGCGTGATCGGCAAGATCCCGACCTCGTCCAACTAGGAAGGCAGTAGGGGACCGCGATCGCCATGAGCGAGCTGCAGACAGCCGACTCACCGGTCGCGGTCCAAGGCACCCGCCCGTACGCCTGGCCCTGGGACCAACGGCTGACCACGACGAGTTTCGCGCTCGTCGTGGTCACCGGGTCCTCGGCTGGTGCCAGTGGTGAGGCGCCCGAAGGGTTGCTGGCGGACTGCATCGATTTCGCCGGCGAGATCGCGGCGATGGGCTTTCCAGTCGTGTGGGCGGCGTGTTCTGGCAGCGCGCCCCCCAACGGCGCGCCCGCCGGGCACCTGCACGCCGATTCACCGACCGCCAACGCGATGATCGGCGGCGACCTTGACCTTGTGCTTCGTACGCGCGGGATCGACCGCTTCGCGCTTGCCGGGTGGCCGCTTGAGACCTCGGTCCACTCGACGATGCGCCGTGCCAATGACCTTGGTTACGAGTGCCTGTTGCTCGAAGACCTATGCCAACCGCTCGATCCCGGCCTGCGCGATTCCGCGATCTCGCAAGTGCTGATGTCCGGAGGAATCTTCGGTGCCGTCGGCACCGCCGCGGATCTGTCTCTAGCCCTGAAAACTTCGACGCCCCAAGGAGCGCCGCGCTGATGAACACGACAGCCACCGAGCCCAAGCGCATCACATCCGTCTCGGCGGATCCATACGACTGGCCCTACAACCAGAACCTCGATCTCGAGAAGACGGCACTCGTGCTGATCGACTGGCAGACCGATTTCTGTGGACCGGGCGGCTACGTCGATCACATGGGCTACGACCTCGAACTCACGCGCGCGGGCATCCCCGCCACCAAGAAGGTGCTCACGCGCTGGCGTGAACTCGGCCTGCCAGTCGTCCACACGCGCGAGGGGCACAAGCCCGATCTCTCCGACTGCCCGCCGAACAAGCTCTGGCGATCGCAGCAGATGGGAGCTGGAATCGGCGACGCCGGACCGTGCGGCCGAATCCTCGTGATCGGCGAGCCGGGCTGGGACATCATCGAAGAGCTCTACCCGGTCGAGGGCGAGGTTGTGATCGACAAGCCCGGCAAGGGCGCCTTCTGCGCGACCGACCTTGACCTGATCCTGCGCACGAAGAAGGTCGAGAATCTGATCTTCACCGGCATCACCACCGACGTCTGCGTACACACGACGATGCGCGAGGCGAACGACATGGGCTACGAGTGCCTGCTGCTCTCCGACTGCACCGGTGCTACCGATTACGGCAACTACGAGGCCGCGCTGAAGATGGTGAAGATGCAGGGCGGGGTATTCGGGGCTGTGGCAAGCAGCGACGACCTGCTGGCCGCCCTGGCCGCGGTCTAGGAGCGCGCGATGACAAGCGTTGCAACCGATGCTTTCGCCTGGGCGCTCGACCTGCTGAAGGATTGGGAGCTCGATGACCCCGAGCGCCGCGTCGCATTCGATCTGTGGGCCGGCGAGGAGAAGTCGCCGACCGGCGACTGGCCGGTGGAGCCGGTCGAGGCCGGCGGTGCGATCGCGCAGACTCGCGCGCGCCTGCTCGCCGGAGAGGTGACTTCGGCGCAACTTGTCGAAGATGCCCTGGCGATTGCTGCGGAAGTCAACGACGAACTCGTCGGGTTTGTCGAACTGACCGCGGAGGCGGCCCGCGCCGACGCGGCCGAGCGCGATCGCGAACTTTCTGAGGGGATCGTCCGCGGACGCCTCCACGGGATCCCGGTGACGATCAAGGACGTGATCCATGTCGCCGGCGTGCCGACCCGCTGCGGATCCGACGCATTTGCGACGGTCCCCGAGCAGGACGCCTGGGCCGTCGCGCGCCTGCGTGAAGCCGGCGCGGTGATTCTCGGCAAGGTGTCGACCCACGAATTCGCGCTAGGCGTGACCTCGCCGCAGTCGCGAAATCCACACGACGTCACGCGCATTCCCGGTGGATCCTCCGGCGGTTCGGCGGTTGCCGTCTCGACCGGTATGGGACTTGCCTCGCTCTGCACCGATACGCGCGCATCTTCGCGCGTGCCCGCCGCGCTCAGCGGCGTCGTCGGCATCAAGCCGACTTACGGGGCGATCCCGACGCGCGGTGTCGTGCCGCTGGGCTGGACGATGGACCACGTCGGCGTGATCGCCGGCAACGTCGCCGATGCCGTCTCGACGCTCGACCTCCTGCGCGGAGGGGAGCCGGCAGCTGTCGCACTGAACGCTGGCGTCGAGGGGCTGACGATCGGCCTGCCGATCGCTTCATTCGAGGAGGTTGATCCCGAGGTCGAAGCGTCCGTGCGCGCCGGGGTGGCGGCACTGATCGCCGCCGGGGCCAACGAGGTGGACCTTGAAACGCCGGGACACGATGAATTCGCCGGAGCAAACGCAGGTGGCCTGATCACCAGCCGTTGCGAGGCCGCCACGTTTCACCGCGAGCTTGGCACCGACCGAGAGCTCTACTGGCCCGAAGTGCGAGACCAGCTCAACGCGGCAGACGATGTGCTTGCGACCGACTACCTGCGGGCCCAGCGGTATCGCGGATGGCTGCGTGAGCGGATGCTCGCGGTTTTCGACGACGTCGATGCGCTGGTGATGCCGACCGTGCCAGTGCTGGCACCGCCGGTCGAGGACGCCGACGACTATCTCACGATCCTCTCGCGCAACGCGATCCTCTGGAGCTTTGTCGGATTCCCCGCAATCTCCGTGCCGGTTGCCCCGGCCAGCTCCGGGCTGCCGATCGGCCTGCAGGTCGTTGCGCCGCCGAACGGCGAAGCGGTGCTCGCGGCGGTCGCCGCCGCGGTGGAGCGGGCTTGAGATCTGGGCCCGAACCGGCCTTTGTCCAGTCGGACGATCGCCGCGGGCGATTTTTGTACGGAAGAGCGCGATTCGCTTGCGGCACCGCAGGTAGCTTCGGATTACAGCCACTGCAACCGGCGCTCGCGCGGCGCCGGCGAGACGGTGGATTCACCCGAGAGCTGGATCAATCGATGTCAAACCTGGCAACTGATGCGTTTCAGAACGCACTCGCGCTGATCCGTCGATGGCGAGCGGAGAGCCCGGAACGCCCGCCGCAGCTCACCGGATCCGCGCCGGCCGTAGCCGGGAGCGCGACGGGCGCGCCTGGCGGCGCTGCGCGCTCCGGGGCGATTGCTTCGACCGGCAGACTGCTCGAGGGCGGCGACATCACCGCTGTCGAGCTCGTCGATCGCGCGCTCGCGGCGATCGATGCGCGCAACGACGAGCTCTATGCGTTTGTAGAGATTCTTGAAGTCGATGCGCGAGAACGTGCCGCGACGCTCGACCGCGAGCGTTCGGCCGGTCGCGTCCGCAGCCCGCTGCACGGGGTGCCCGTGTCGGTCAAGGATCTCTATGCGGTTCGCGGCGCGACCACCCGTGCCGGGTCACTTGCGTACGAGCGGCGCGACGATCACGACGCAGAGGTCGTGCGCCGACTGCGTGATGCCGGCGCCGTGGTGATCGGCAAGACATCCACGCACGAGTTCGCGATGGGCGTGACCGCCCCCCAGTCGCGCAATCCGCACGACTCGAATCGCATCGCCGGCGGCTCTTCGAGTGGAGCGGCGATCGCGGTTGAAACGGGCATGGGGCTGGCTGCGCTGGGAACCGACACGCGCGGCTCGATTCGCATACCGGCCGCGCTCTGCGGGGTGGTCGGCCTCAAGCCGACGATCGGCCTGATTCCGCTTGATGGCGTTGTGCCGCTCGCATGGACGCTCGATCACGTCGGTTTGATGGCGCCGTCTGTCGACGACGTGGCGACGGTTTTCGACGCGCTGGTGCCGGCAGCCGCGACCGATCGCGTCGCGGTGCCGCCGGTCAGCTCGATTCGCGTGGGCCTCCCGCGCGCTGCCTGGCGAGACGTCGAGCCTGCGGTCGAGAGCTCGATCGAAGCGGCACTGGACGCGCTGCTTGCGACCGGCGTGGAGCTGGTGGACGTCGCCCGTCCCAGCGCGATCGATCTCGACAACGCGAATCTCACGAGCATGGTGGTCAGTCGCTGCGAGGCCGCTGCTTTCCACCGCAATCTCGACCTTGACCCGGTGCTCTACACCCGCGATGTGCGGTCGCAGCTCGAGGCGGCTGAAGCCGCCACGGCGCAGGACTATCTGGATGGTCAAAGGCTGCGCGGGGAACTGCGCGATGAGATGCTCCAGGTTTTCGACGACGTCGACGTGTTGCTGCTCCCGACTGTTCCGATCGTCGCTCCTCCCGTTGAGCTGGCCGACCAGACGCCGCTCGTGCTCTCGCGCAACGTCGCGATTTGGAGCTTCACAGGTTTTCCGGCCCTGACGGTTCCCTGCCAGCCAACGGCGGCGGGGCTTCCGGTGGGCCTTCAGGTCGTTGCCGCGCCGCACGCGGAGGCCGCAGTTCTTGCGGTCGCCCGTGCAGTCGAGCGAGGGGTGAACGCGCGATAGCGGTGGCGAGGCGAACCGTCTCGACCCGGGGGCCAAATCGGCGTTCGGGGTGCACGGATCGTCTTGGTGTGCGGGGTTCGGCGGCGACGCCGGACCCCGCCGCATTTTTGCCCCGCTGATACCCTTAGAAGTTCTGCAAATCCATCTACTAGTTAGAAGTTTTCGTGTCAACCACCCTTACCGACTCACCCGTGACCACCGAGGCCGCAGAGGCCCCAGTCCCCACCGACGCCCCGCCGGCCAACGCAGTTCCAGGCTCAGACGGCCTGCTGCTTGAGGTCGACGGAAAGATCGTCCCAAACTACGAGGCGACCCTCGTCCAGTTTGAAGATGGCGACGTCGTCCAGGGCACCGTGGTCCGCATCGACCGCGACGAAGTTCTCGTCGACATCGGATACAAGTCCGAGGGCGTCATCCCGGTCAACGAACTGTCAATCCGCAAGAACGTCAATCCTGCGGACGAAGTCTCACTCGGCGAAGAAGTCGACGCACTTGTTGTCACCAAGGAAGACGCCGACGGGCGCCTGGTGCTCAGCAAGAAGCGCGCCAAGTTCGAGAAGGCCTGGCGCAAGATCGAAGAGGCGTCTGAGTCCGGTGAACCAGTGGAAGGCACTGTCATCGAGGTGGTCAAGGGCGGCCTGATCGTCGACCTTGGCATCCGCGGCTTCCTGCCAGCGTCGCTGGTCGACATCCGCCGCGTGCAGGATCTCGAGGAGTTCCGTGCGCAGACGGTCCGCTGCAAGGTGATCGAGCTGAATCGCTCGCGCAACAACGTCGTGCTTTCGCGCCGTGCAATCCTCGAGGAGGAGCGCCGCGAGGTCCGCCAGCAGATCATCGGATCGCTCGAGCGCGGCTCGGTGGTCGAAGGCGCGATCAGCAACATCGTCGACTTCGGCGCGTTCGTCGACCTCGACGGCATCGATGGCCTGATTCACATCTCTGAGCTTTCCTGGAGCCACGTCAACCACCCCAACGAGGTGGTTTCGATCGGAGATGTCGTCAAGGTCAAGGTGCTCGACATCGACCACGACCGACAGCGCATCTCGCTGGGCCTCAAGCAGACCCAGGAGGACCCGTGGCAGAAGGTGATCGACACGCACCACATCGGTGACGTGCTCGAAGGGACGGTCACGAAGATCGTCAGCTTCGGCGCGTTCGTCGAGATCTACAACGGTGTCGAAGGTCTTGTCCACATCAGCGAGCTCTCCGAGCAGCACGTCGAGAACCCGCGCCAGGTGCTCAACGAGGGCGACGTCGTGCGCGTCCGCATCCTTGAGATCGACACCGAGCGCCGTCGTCTCTCGCTCTCGGCCAAGCAGGTCGACGGCCAGAGTCTTGTGCCGGCCGAGCTCAACGAAGAGGGCGAAGTGATCGTTCCGAAGGATCACGACGCCGCCGACCTGATCGCAGAAGCACTCGGCGATCTTGACCTCTCCGAGGAAGCAGACTCGGCTGTGGAGAACGCCGTGGAGGAGTCCTCCTCCTCGGCTGAGATGCCTGCGGGGGAGGACTCCTCCACGGCTACCGCCGAAGCGGTTGAGGCTCCGGTTGAGGAGGGTGTCGCTGAAGCTGCTGCGCCTGAGGCCGAAGTTGCTGTTGAGGGTGACCTTGAGGCCGCTGCTCCAGAGGTTGACCCTGCGCTTGAAGAGGGTTCGGCTGACACCGTTGACCTAGACGGTGACCCAGAGTCCGCCTCGTAGTTTGCCGGTTTTCGTCGGCTTGACCGGTGGCATTGCCGCCGGCAAGTCGACGGTTCTCGGCCTGCTCGAGGAGGCTGGCGTACCGACTCTTTCGGCCGATCGTGCGGTTCACGAGGTCTACGAGGATCCCGAAGTGATCGCGCTTGTCGCGGAGCGACTGGGCGATGACGTCGTGAAGGACGGCGTGGTCGACCGCGATGCGGTCGCCGAGGCCGTGTTCGCCGATCCGCCCGCGCGTTCTTGGCTTGAACAGCTCACCTGGCCACGGGTTGGGCAGAAGATCATCGACTTTCGTAAACACTGGGAGGCCGAGGCCTCGCCGCCGCGGGCGGTCGTCGTCGAGGTCCCGCTGCTGTTTGAGGCCGGAATGGATCAGGCGTTCGACACGACCGTGGCGGTGATTGCAGGCCGCGACACCCGTTTCGGGCGCGCAAGTGAGCGCGGAGACGTCGAGATCGAGGCGCGCGAGGAGCGGCAGATGCCGCAGGAAGAGAAGGCAGAGCGCGCGGACCACGTGATCGTCAACGACGGCTCGCTCGAGGATCTTTCTCGCTCGGTAGACGCACTGCTGGACGAACTGTGAGCGGATACCTGCGCCGACGGCGCTGACACAATCACGCGATGCACTCCCGCTCGGCAACCGGGATGCGGCGCGGCGAGAAACGCGCCGTCAAGCGCGCGGCCAAGCAGGCCCGCCGCGACGCCGCGTTCAAACGCCGGCGCGCTGGAGCGTTCCTGCTGATCCTGGCGCTGGTCGCCGGGATCGGATATGTCGCCGCGAAGGCCGCCGACAAGGGCTACCGCGAACTCGCTCTGCCGCTGCGCCACGAGGACATCATCCGCCAGCAGGCCAAGGCCAAGAATCTCGATCCGGCGTTGGTAGCGGCCGTGATCTACCAGGAGTCGCGCTTTCGCCCGCGTGAGTCGAGCGCCGGCGCGCTCGGGCTAATGCAGCTGCTCCCTGACACCGCCCACTTCATCGCCGGTAAAACCGGCGGGACGAAGTTCACGACCGAGGATCTCGCGACGCCGCAGATCAACATCCAATACGGGGCGTGGTATCTGCGCTGGCTGCTCGATCACTTCGACGACAACGAGATCACCGCGCTTGCCGCGTACAACGCCGGGATCGGGAACGTCGAGAAATGGCTTGCAGAATCCGGACAGACGCACTTGACGGATGTCGACCAGATCCGATTTGCCGAGACGCGCCACTATGTCAAGAACGTGCTCGAGGCCCGCGACGAGTACCAGCGCGAATACTCGGCCGAGCTCGGCCTGAACTGAGCGGCGGGGCATCGTCGTAATCTGCGCTGATGGCCGTCGCGCAACAGGACAAGTTCGTTCTCACCAGCGAGTACACGCCGACGGCCGATCAGCCGAAGGCGCGCGACGAGCTGGTCGCCGGCATCGAGGCGGGCGAACGCTTCCAAACACTGCTCGGCGCGACCGGCACGGGCAAGACCTTTACGATGGCCACGGTGATCGAACAGATCCAGCGGCCGACGCTGGTGATGGCGCACAACAAGACGCTGGCCGCCCAGCTCTGCAGCGAGCTGCGGGAGTTCTTCCCCGACAACGCCGTCGAGTACTTCGTCAGTTACTACGACTACTACCAACCTGAGGCCTACGTCCCGAGTCGCGATCTCTTCATCGACAAGGACTCTGCGGTGAACGAAGAGATCGACCGCTTGCGCCACGCGGCGACGGCGGCGCTCTTCACGCGCCGGGACACGATCGTCGTGGCAAGCGTCTCCTGCATCTACGGCCTCGGGTCGCCCGCCGCCTACCAGGACTCGCATCTGCTGTTCTCCGTTGGCGAGGAGACGCCACGCGAGGGGGTGCTTGAAAAGCTCGTGAACATGATGTACCGCCGCAACGACACGGTGCTCGAGCGCGGGACTTTCCGCGTGCGCGGCGACACCGTCGAACTCTTCCCGGCCTATGCGGATTCGGCCTACCGGATCGAGCTATTTGGCGATGAGATCGAGAAGATCGAACGCTTCGACCCGCTGACGGGCGAGCACTTCGGCGAGCTGCAGTACGTCTCGCTCTGGCCGGCGACGCACTACGCAACCAGCCGCGAAATCATCGACCGGGCGCTCGAGACGATCGGCGCGGAGCTGACGGAGCGTCTCGCCGAACTCGAGGGCCAGGGCAAGATTCTCGAAGCCCAGCGGCTCAAGCAGCGCACTCGCTACGACATGGAGATGATGCGTGAGCTCGGGTTCACCAGCGGCATTGAGAACTACTCACGGCATCTTGACGGCCGCCAGCCGGGGGAGCGGCCGTTCTGTTTGCTCGATTACTTCCCTGAGGATTTCGTCACGATCATGGACGAGTCCCACCAAACCGTGCCGCAGGCCGGGGCGATGTACAAGGGCGATCGCGCGCGCAAGGAGACGCTGGTCGAGTACGGCTTCCGGCTGCCGAGCGCGCTCGACAATCGCCCGCAGACGTTCGACGAGTTCCTTGGCCGGGTGAACCAAGTGATCTTCGTCTCCGCGACGCCGGGCGAGTTCGAGCGAAACTACTCGTCGCGCATCGCCGAGCAGATCGTGCGGCCGACGGGGGTGGTTGATCCGCAGATTGAGATCCGACCAACGCGCAATCAGGTCGACGATCTGATGAACGAGATCAAGCGCCGGGTCGACCTCGACCATCGCACGCTGGTCACCACGCTTACGAAGAAGCAGGCCGAGGACCTGACCGAATACCTGACGGAGTACGGGCTGAAGGTGCGGTACCTGCACTCGGACGTCGACACGCTCGAGCGAATCGAGATCATTCGCGACCTGCGGCTGGGCGAATTTGACGTACTGGTCGGGGTCAACCTGCTGCGTGAAGGTCTGGACATGCCGGAAGTCGCGCTCGTCGGGATTCTCGACGCCGACAAGGAGGGCTTCCTGCGCGGCGAAACAGCGTTGCTCCAGACCGTCGGCCGCGCGGCGCGCAATGTCAACGGCACGGTGATCATGTACGCCGACCGCGAGACGGCCGCGATGAAGAGCACGATCGCCGAGACCGATCGCCGCCGTGAGATCCAGATCGCCTACAACGAAGAACACGCGATCACGCCATCGACGGTGGCCAAGCGCGTTGGCGCGCTGGCTGACATGGTGCCGACCGGCTCAAAGGTGCCGACCTCGCGCAAGGCCGTGAAGGACGCCCGTGCGAAGGAATTGGCCGCGCTGTCGCCCGCAGAGATCCACGACAAGATCGCCTCACTCGAAGAGGAGATGCTCCTCGAGGCCGAAGAGCTCCACTTCGAGCGCGCCGCGGAGCTGCGCGACGAGATCAAAGAACTAGAAGCCCAACTCTAAAACCCCGCAAATAGCGACCAACCTTTGGCACCTAGTGCCAAAGGTTGAACGCAAATAGCGTGAAAAAGGCCCCGCCGAGCGCGGGGCCTTTTTCGTTCCGGCGTGAGATCCACGAGTCCCGGTGCTCAAGATCGTTTTCCCCGAGCCGCTCCACTTGCGTGGAGGGAGGTGCGGCTCAAGTCACTCCCCATCGAGTCCGATATCGTGTTCGATATGAGAACTATATCGCTGGCGGTGTCGGAAAAAAACTACGAGTTGTTTCGCCAGCGCGCGCAGCGCGAAAACCGATCAATCGCAAGCCTAATCAGGGATTCGATGGCCGAGTACCTGGCGCGCGGCGAGGCCGGACGGGGTGCGCAAGAGGGCGCGCCGGCACTCCTTCCGGGTCCCGGGCGATATCGAATCTATGCCGAAGTAGAGGACGCCGGCTGAGCAACGCTCAGGCGTCGCCAATCATCAGCACGGCGGCCGGCTCAAGGCCCAGCTGCCGGTAGAACGCCCGCGCGTCCTCATTGCCGGGCACGCTCGAGAGCTCGAAGTGGCTGTAGCCGCGAGCGCGAAATCGTTCGCGGGCGGCGTCCATCAGGGCGCGCCCAACACCCATCCCGCGGGCCGATTCGAGCACGGCGATGTCCTCGACATAGCCGATCTTCTCGCTCGACTCGAACCCGAACAGGCCATCTCGCTCGGTCGCAAACAAGAAGCCCAGGGCTTGCTCCTCGCGCATGGCGAGCAGCGCGATGCCACCCTCGGCATACCAGCGGCCAAATCCGCTGCTGTAGTGCGCCCAGAATGCCTCGTCGCTGCGGCCAGGTGCGCTACCCAGCTTGGGCTGGACAGTCATCTCGTGGCGGTGCAGGACGAGCATCAATTCGCGTGCGCGATCGATCTCCTGCGGGCCGATCTCCTCGATCGTGACGGACATGGCCTGGACCGTAGCGACCGCAGCGATCCGCCACCGCGTGTGTTTATATGCCCGACTCATGCCGGTTCCCCATCGAACCCCAACTCGGCTGGCGGCGACGCTGGCGGCTGCGCTGCTGCTCGTCGCGTTGATTCCGGCCGCTGCCCGCGCGGCCGATCAGGCGAGCGACACGCCGGAGGCCGCTCCCCTGAAGGAGTTGCCGGATCTCGTCCTGACGCCCTGGCTCTCGTCGCAGACCAAGAACGGCAATTTCCGCCGGCCATCCGGGACGTTGATGACAGACGGCTACGCCAACGTCGGGCTCGCCTACGCGATGCTGCTCGAAGCCGCCCGCAGCGGCCAGACGCGCTACTTCGAGTCGGCGATGAAAGCGATCGACTGGTCGACGCGGACGCGGTATCCGATGACCGGCGTCTTCTTCCAGATGTTCTCCGCTGCGGCCTACAACCTGGCCCGCGAGAAGTTCGGGAACCGCAAGGCGTTCAAGCAGGTGCGTCCGCGCTGGGCGAATCAGCTGCGGCGCTTCCCCTACCAGCGCGGGGTGCTCGGCTCGCACTATCGCTACAACAAGAATCTCGTCGAGGCGCTGCAGGTGATCGAGCTCTACAACACCGGGCTGCGCGGCAACGCCAGAAACGCGATCCTGCGCAATCGCAAGGAAGCCCTCCGCCGGGCGGTGCGCCTGATGAACGTCTGGATCCCGCGCCGGGTTGAGGCCTACACCAAGGTGGTCGGCAAGCCCGAAGGCTGGCCCAGCGCCAAGAAGGTCGCAGAGATGAGCGACCCGCCGGACAACCCGCCGGCCTACAACGCGCTGACCGCCGGCCTCTTCGCGCGCGCCTACTCGCGTCTGCCCGTGATCGAACGGACCGAGCGCATGCGTTCGACCGCAGAGACGATGATCGACGGGGTGATAGCCCGCGCCGCCCCGGACGGCGACATCGCGTTCGATGGCCGCTCCCAGGAGCAGGCTTGGGCGCTCTCAAGCGCCGCTTATGCGGCTTGGAACGCCTCCGACTTCGAGGTCGGGTCGCTGCGTGCGATCCACCTGGCTTTCGCGCGGCGCGTTGTCTCGCGCCTCGAGAACGTCCACGTGACAAGCAAGTCGTCGTTCGGTTTCGTGCTGACGCCGGCAGCGGGTTGCTGCGATCGCCAGGACAAGCCGCCCGGGCAGGACCACTACTACGACGTCGGCAAGTACTCGGGTCTGACTGCACTGACGCTGGGCTGGGCGCTCGAGGAGCGGCCCGACGACTGGGCCGAGGGCTCAGCCTTGCTCCCGACCGATGCGCCGTCGGACTTCGTCTTCGGCCTCGGCCGCGGGCGTTTCTACCAGCACAGCGGCACCGATCTCTACTGGTTCATGCGCATGCAGAGCGACTACTACGACGCCCGCGCCGACATGGGCCTGGCGGTGCTGAAGGTCCGCGGGGGAGACGGAAAGTGGATCGACGCTGTCCCGCCGCGGCCATACACAGGCGGCCATCACAGCCCGGCCGATCCGGCAGCGCCATGTCTCGTATACCGCAAGGGCTGCGCATACTTGGAGCTGCACGGCGGAGTCCCCGCGGCCGGCGGCGCCTTCAGCTTTCAGGCGCGCTGGCGGACCGCACGAAACACGGTGGTCAGGAACACGACGGCGGTGGTCACGCCGACCAGCAACGGCCTGAAGCTGAGCTGGCCGGCACGTGCGGCCGACGAGTACCGCGTCGACACATTTCTCGCCAAGCCGAGCTGCGCGAACTCTGGGGCGATCCAGACGGCGCACGTCTCAATCACAATCAGCGGGCGAAAGCGCTGCGGCATCTTCAAGACCATCTACGCCGGCGGCTCGCTGACCACGCTGCGCAAGGCGCGCCTCGTCGCCGGCGGCGGGGCCGGCGCCGTCGAAGTCGCCTACACGGCTCACGCTGGCTGACGAACACTTGTTCGGTCCGGCTGGCGTGGTAGACAACGCGCCTAGGATCGAGTGATGCCAGAAGCGAACGGAAATCTCCCGGCGGATCGAGGCCATGGAACGGGCTTCAGCGACCGCATGGTCGTTTCCGGCGCGCGCGAACACAACCTGAAGAACATCTCGCTCGAACTGCCGCGCGACGCGCTGATCGTGATCACCGGACTCTCCGGAAGCGGCAAATCGTCGCTCGCGTTCGACACGATCTACGCCGAGGGGCAACGCCGCTACGTCGAGTCGCTGTCGGCGTATGCGCGGCAGTTTCTCGGTCTGATGGAGAAGCCCGACGTCGACTCGATCGAAGGGCTCTCGCCGGCGATCTCGATCGACCAGAAGACGAGTTCGCGCAACCCCCGCTCGACGGTCGGCACGGTCACTGAGATCTACGACTATCTCCGCCTGCTCTGGGCGCGTGTCGGGCACCCCTACTGCTTCAACTGCGGTGAGCCGATCGAGGCCCAGTCTGCCGAGCAGATCATCGATCGCGTGCTCGAACTCGACGAAGGCACGAAGTTCCTCGTGCTCGCACCGGTCGTGCGCGGTCGCAAGGGCGAGTACGCGAAGTTGTTCGAGCAGCTGCGCGCCGATGGCTTCGTGCGCGTGAAGGTCGACGGTGAGGTCCGCCGGCTCGACGATGAAGAAGCGATCGAGCTCGACAAGAAGTACAAGCACGACATTTCAGTGGTCGTCGACCGATTGACAATGCGGCCCGACCTGCGCAAGCGCCTCGCAGACTCAATCGAGACAGCCGTCGGCTTGGCCGACGGTCTCGTTGAGATCGAAACCGTCGGAGACGATCCGCAGACCTACCTCTACAGCGAGAAGTTCCTCTGCATGAACTGCGGCTCGTCGATGCCTGAGCTCGAGCCGCGGAGCTTCTCGTTCAACTCGCCTCACGGCGCTTGCCCAGATTGCCATGGACTCGGAATGGTGCGGCGCGTCGATCCGGCGCTCGTGATCGCGAATCCCGAGAAGTCGCTGCTCGATGGCGCGCTCTCGAAGTGGCTGATGCCGTTCTCGATGCACGTCGACCGCCTGATCGAGGCTGTTGCTGAGCACGTGGGGGCGGACGCGGCGACGCCGTGGGAAAAGCTGCCCGAGGGTGCGAAGTCCGCATACCTCAACGGCCTGCCAGACCGGGTCCAAGTGACGTACACGACGCGTCGCGGCAACACGCGTAGCTACATGGCCCGCTACGAAGGAATCGTCCCGAGCATCGAGCGGCGCTACGCCGAGACCGAGAAGGACAACGCGCGCGAGTTCTACGAGGGCGTGATGGCCCTCACTCCGTGCGCGGCCTGCGACGGCGCCCGGCTGCGCCCGGAGAGCCGAAGCGTGCGGGTCGGCGGACTCGGGCTGCACGAATACTGCGACCTCTCGGTCGAGTCGGCGCTTGAGTGGATCCAGCAGATCGAGCTCTCAAAGACCGAGCGCGCGGTCGCGCGGCTGATTCTCAAGGAGATCCAGGAGCGGATGCAGTTCCTCGTGAACGTCGGCGTCGGCTACCTCTCGATGGGCCGCACCGCGTCGACGCTCTCGGGCGGAGAGGCGCAGCGCATTCGGCTTGCGACGCAGATCGGCTCGTCGCTGGTGGGGGTGCTCTACATCCTCGACGAACCCTCGATCGGACTGCACCAGCGCGACAACGAGCGCCTGATCGCGACACTCGAACGCCTGCGCAATCTCGGCAACACGGTGATCGTGGTCGAGCACGACGAAGGGACGATGCGTGCGGCCGACCAGGTCGTCGACATCGGCCCCGGCGCCGGTGTCCACGGCGGCGAGATCATCGCCCAGGGCACCGCCGAAGAGGTCGGAGCGGTGGCGGAGTCGCTCACCGGTCAGTTCCTCTCGGGCGCGCGGCGGATTGAGATGCCGTTCTCGCGGCGCAAGCCCAAGGGCTGGATCGAAATCAAGGGCGCAAGCCAACACAATCTGAAGGACGTCGACGCCAAGTTCCCGCTCGGCGTGTTCTGTTGCGTGACCGGGGTTTCCGGCAGCGGTAAGAGCACGCTGGTCAACGACATCCTCAACAAGGCGGCGACCGGGGCGATGAAGAACGGCCAGCGCCAGCGCCCGGGCGCGCACAAGAAGATCAATGGACTCGATCAGGTCGACAAGGTGATCGACATTAACCAATCGCCGATCGGCCGCACTCCGCGCAGTAACCCGGCCACCTACACCGGACTGTTCGATCAGGTCCGCGATCTCTTCTCGAAGACGCAAGAGGCCCGCGCGCGCGGCTACAAGCCCGGGCGTTTCTCGTTCAACGTCAAGGGCGGCCGCTGTGAGGTCTGCTCTGGCGAGGGTCAGATCAAAATCGAGATGCACTTCCTGCCAGATGTCTATGTGCCCTGCGAGCAGTGCCACGGCAAGCGCTACAACCGCGAAACGCTCGAAGTCAAATACAAGGGCAAGAGCATCGCCGACGTCCTCGACATGACGATCGAGGAGGCGCTCGAATTCTTCGACCCGGTGCCCAAGATTGCCCGGCGCCTGCGCACGCTCAGCGACGTCGGGCTCGGGTACGTACAGCTCGGCCAGCCGGCAACGACGCTTTCCGGCGGCGAGGCGCAGCGCGTGAAGCTCGCCAACGAGTTGGCTCGAGTGGCGACCGGTAAGACGCTCTACATCCTCGACGAACCGACCACGGGACTGCACTTCGCCGACATCGAGCGCCTGCTCGACGTGCTCCAGCGCCTGGTTGATGCAGGCAACTCGGTCGTGGTTATCGAGCACAATCTCGACGTGATCAAGGCGGCAGACTGGCTGATCGATCTTGGGCCCGAGGGCGGCGAAGGGGGAGGAGAGATCCTCGTTGCGGGCTCGCCCGAAGACGTCGCTGCCGAGCCGCGCTCCTACACCGGGCGATTTCTTGCGGAAGCAGTGGGCGCGCCGAAGGCCGCCAGGAAGTCTTCGGCCAAGCGCCCGGCGCGGGTGAAGTCGGCGGCCTGAGCCTGTCAGGCATGAACAAGCGGGATTCACTCCATGAGCCGACCCCGCGGGGTCGTCTGATGGAAGATTTGCCGCTTGAGAACGCGCATCGCTAGTGTCAGCCGCGATGCAGCCGACGCCGGATGATCTCAAGCTCTGGGAGCAGCGCGAGCGCTGGTACGAGCGCAACGACGATCCGGAACACCGCAAGCAGATCATCGAGGAACTTGCCGCTCGCCGTGCCTACGCCAGCTTCCCGATCCACGGCGAATGGCTCGAAGGAATGCGATCCGGTCGCATCGAGATCGGCGAGAACACGCTCTTTCAGCAGCACTGCTGGCTGACGCTTGACCTCGACGGGGCGCAGATCAAGATCGGTGCCAACGGCTTCTTCAACCTCGGCGTGATGATCGCCGCTCAGGATTCGATCACGATCGGCGACTGGGCGATGATCGGCAACGGCTGCTTCATCGGTGACGCGTCCCACCGCTTCGACGACCCCGATACGCCGGTCCCGCTCCAGGGCTTCACTAGCAAGGGCCCGGTGGAGATCGGCGACAACGTCTGGCTCGGCGTCAACAGTGTCGTCACCAGCGGCGTGACGATCGGTGAGCGCTGCGTGATCGGCTCAAACAGTGTCGTCACTCACGACATTCCTCCGCACACCATCGCCGCCGGCGCGCCGGCGAAGGTGATCCGCTCAATTCGCTGATCCGCCGGGCGGCTAGCGAATAGAAAGGTCTCGCAGCGCGATCGCCACCGCGTGGGCGCGTGTTGAGGCGTCGAGCTTGCGCATCGCATTCTTGACGTGTGTGCGCACGGTGTGCGCGGATAGGGAAAGCTTTTCGGCGACCTCGTCGGTCGAGTATCCATCGGAGAGCAATCCAAGAATCTCCCGCTCGCGGCGCGAGAGCTGCGGCTGCTCGGAGGCGATCATCTCGTCGATCTCGCTGTCGCTCATTGGCACCGGTAGCCAACGCCGGCCGCCGGCGACGGTGCGAATTCCGTCGATCAGAGCGTCGGTGTCGTCGTTCTTGATCGCAAATCCAAGTGCCCCTGCTGCCATAGCGCGCGCGACCAGGCGATCGTCGTGGTAATCGCCCCACGCAATCACATTCTGCCGTTTGCGCGTGATGTCGCGGATCAGATCGATTGCGTCGATCTCCTCCGGGCGCAGATCGACGACGACCACATCCGGACGCTCGGTGGCGATCAGCTCACGTGCATTTGAGTCGGCCTTTGCGTCGGCCACAACGACGATGTTGTGCGGTTCGAGTACGTATCGCAGCCCGCTTCGCAGGACTGCGTGATCATCAATGACCACGACCCGGGTCTCGGCGCTCATTCTTGATGGATTCCTTTCGCTCCGACTCACCGAATTGATCGGGAGCGCCTTCCCATCTCGAGGGAGACCTACCGAGTCGCGTTACGGATCGCCGCTTGAAGCTCTTGCTGAGCTGCGCTGTCGGACGGGGCCATCCAACTGCGCCCACCGACCCACGAAGGCCGGCAGTGCACGGAATATACAGGACGATTCGGCGGGTGACCACTCGGTCACTTTGGCCAATCAGCCAGTTTTTTCCCTGCTATGAGGTAGTTTCGACCGCGCGGCGTTCGCCCAGAGCACGTGACCACTCGGCGAGTTCGCGGGCCTCGTCGGGCGACATTCCGTAGCCGTGTTCGGGCGCTGGATACTGGCGAGTACGGACGTCGTCGACGTACGCGGACACGCCGCGGAGCATCTCGTGGCGCACCTGCGCGTACTGGCGAACGAACTTCGCCGGGCGGCCGTTCCAGATACCGAGCAGGTCGTGGTAGACGAGAACCTGACCGTCGGTGGACGGGCCAGCGCCGATTCCGATCGCCGGAATCTCAAGGTGCGGCATCAGGGCCTCAGTGAGCTCTGAGGGGATCGCCTCAAGGACGATCGCAAAACAACCGGCTTCCTGCAGGGCAAGTGCGTCTTCGATCACCTGCTGGGCCTGCGCGGCGTTACGACCCTGCGCGCGAAAGCCCCCGAGCTGCACAGCGCTCTGCGGCGTCAAGCCAACGTGACCCATCACCGGGATACCCGCCTGAACGATCGCGCGTGCACGATCGACGCTGCTGCCGCCGCGCTCGAGCTTGACAACGTCACAGCCTGCCTCCTTGATGAAGCGCTGGGCGTTGGCGACCGCGATCTCGTCACTGCCTTCGTAGGAGCCGAACGGCATGTCGCCGATCAACAGCGGAGTTTCGAGCCCGCGGCGAACAGCCGCCGAGAGCATCACCATCTCGTCCATCGAAACCGGCGTCGTGTTCGGGTAGCCGAGCACGACCATCGCGGCGGAGTCGCCAACCAGCACGAGATCGACCCCGGCCTCTTCGACGACCGTCGCCGATGGGTAGTCGTATGCCGTGACCATCACGATCAGCTCGCCGAGCGCCTTCTTCTCGCGCAGGCGGGTGATCGACATCGGCGCCGAGCCGCGCTCCACCGGCTTGTTGCTGGTCGGGCTACTCTGGGTGGGGTAGGTGCTCATCGTCTGCTCCTGATCTGGCGTGGGGTGGGGGAGGAAGGCTTTCTAGCGCTCGCGCGGGTCCTGGACGACGGAACTTCCGAGCAACTTCGCGACTTCGCTGTCGACCGACACCTCGCGGTTGTCGTCATCGACGTGCACGACCACGGGCGCATATTCCTTGAGCTCAGCCTCGCTGTATTCGGCGTAGCTGACGACGATGATCTTGTCGCCCTTGGCGACCAGCCGGGCGGCCGCGCCGTTGACCTGCATCATGCCGCTGCCGCGCTCGCCGGCGATCGTGTACGTCTCGAAGCGCTGCCCGTTGTCGATGTCGAGGACGTGCACCATCTCGTTCTCGAGGATGTCCGACTTCTCAAGCAGGTCGGCGTCGATCGTGATCGATCCGACATAGTGCAGATCGCAGTCGGTGACCGTCGCGCGGTGGATCTTGCTCTTGAGCATCTTCCGTTGCATTGCTGGGGATCTCCTAGGCACCGGCCGGCTGAGCTGCCGGTGCGGGGTTCGGGTTTGTGGATTGGGTCTGGGCTTGCAAAAGCATGTTGTCGATCAGGCGGGTGCGCCCTACGCGTGCGGCGACCACGGCGAGTGCCGGGCCGTCGACCGAGGAGAGCGGTTCGAGCGAATCCGGGTCGACCAGTTCGAAGTACTCGACGGCGTCGGTCTGCTCAAGGATCTGGAGGGCGCCGCTTGCGATCGCCGCGACGTCCGACTCACCGTCGGCGACCGCCGCCGCTGCGGCACGCAGCGCTTTCGAGAGCGCCAGCGCGCGCGGGCGCTCTTCTGCGGTGAGGTAAGCGTTGCGCGAGCTGAGGGCCAGGCCATCGGCCTCTCGAACGGTCGGACAGGCGATCACCTGCGTGCGGAAGTTCAGGTCGCGGGCCATTCGCCGGATCACTGCCACCTGCTGGGCGTCCTTCTGCCCGAAGTAGGAGCGATCGGCCTGCACCATGTTGAACAACTTTGCGACGACCGTCGTGACGCCGTCAAAGTGTTCGTGGCCGCGGCGCTCAGGGGCGCCGCAAAGCGTCTCCGTCACTCCGGTGACGGCCACGCTCGTCGCGAAGCCGGCGGGGTAGACCTCTTCGACCGACGGCGCGAAGAGCAGGTCGGCGCCGCGCTCAGAAGCCAGGGCCACGTCACGTTCGAACTGGCGCGGGTAGGCGTCGAGATCTTCGCCGGGCCGGAACTGCGTCGGGTTGACAAAGACGGTCACGACCGTGAATCCGTTCTCGGCGACACTGTGGTCGATCAGCGAGAGGTGCCCTTCATGCAGGGCACCCATCGTCGGCACGAGGCCGATGCTGCGTCCGGAAAGACGCGCGGCGTCGAGTTCGAGGCGCAGCTCATCGAGCGTCGTCAAAGTGCGCACGGCGCGTCCTCGCGTGGGAAGTCGGATATGTGTCGCTTTGTCATCTTCGTTCCAGTTCTTGCGATACCGGACGAATCTCGTTTGCCGCTGTTGACCTGCGGCCGGTGTGGGTCTTGCTCAGTCCGTCCCATTGCGGTGACGGCTGCTGCAGCAAATTGTACATGTACCGGCCGGCGGCGGCAACTAGAAAAGTGCTGATTTGCGACGGCGAGATACATTCGTCGCGTGGGCCCCGGAACCGAAGCTGAGACGCACGTCAGCGGATCGCCAGACGAGACCGCAGCAATCGCCGCCGAATTCGCCGAACGCCTCGTGCCCGGCGATCTCGTCGTTCTGGCCGGCGAGCTGGGGGCCGGCAAAAGCGTCTTCGTCCGCGGGGCAGCCGCTGCGCTCGGCTACAGCGGTCGCGTCACCAGTCCGACGTTCGCGATCGGCAATGTCTACCCGGCCGGCGAACTGGAGATTGCGCACCTGGACCTCTATCGCCTCGCCGAAATCGACGTCGGAGATGAGGCCGTGCTGGCGGACTTCATCACGCCGGAGCGCATCACGTTCGTCGAGTGGCCGCACGACGAGCTTGCCGAAGAGGCGCGCCTGCGCGCCGTCGTCAGAATTGCGCACGCCGGCGGGGACAACCGGACGATCGAGATCCAGATGATCGAGGCCTCGCCATGAACCGCCTCGCCTTCGACACTGCGACGAATGCATGCTCCGTGGCGATCGAGCGCGCCGACGGCGAGCGCTTCGAGATTCGTCCGCCCGGGACCCGCTTGCTTGGGCAGCCGGCGCACACGACGGAGCTGCTTCCAGCGATCGCGCAGCTTGCGCGATCGGCCGGGCTCGCGATCGGCGACTTCGAGCAGATCATCGTCGGTGTCGGTCCCGGCGCATTCACCGGGCTGCGGATCGGCGTCGCGACGGCGCGTGCGATCGCGACGGCCAACCAGGCCGGCCTCATTGGCGCATCTTCGCTCGCAGCGCTGGCGGCCGACGGCTCGACACCGCTGATTGATGCGCGACGCGGCGAGATCTACCTGCGCCCTGCCGATGAAGACCTGCTCACCGCGCCTGACGAGGCGGTCGCCCTGGCCGCGGCGGCGGGGCGGCCGGCTGTCGGTGACGGGGCAATCAAGCTGCGCGCGGAGCTTGAGGCGGCCGGCGTGGCGGTGGCGCCCGACGAGGACTCCGCGCATGTGCTCTCTGCGATCGCGCTGCTTGAGTTCGCCGAAGGTGTCGTGCCCGAGGCACCCGACGCGGTCGTGCCGAATTACATCCGCCCGCCGGATGCCAAGGTCAGCTCGCGCGAGAGCTGGCTGGTGGGGGGCAAGCGTTGAACGCCATTCCTGAGGACGTGCCGCAGATCCGGCGGATGGAGATGTCCGACATCGCCGCGGCCCTGGAGATCGAGCACCAGTCGTTCCCGACCCCTTGGTCGTCGGCGATGTTCGTGCTCGAACTCTCAAAGCCCGACACGATCTGCCTCGCGGCGACCGATGACGACATTCTGATCGGCTACCTGATCGCCTCGCGATACGCGCAGGTATGGCACGTGATGAACGTCTCGGTCGACCCGGCCAACCGTCGCGATGGCGTGGGCAGCAGATTGATGGCTGAGCTGTTCGCCATCGCCGACGGCGAGCGCACGCACTACACGCTGGAGGTACGCGTCTCCAACGAAGGCGCAATCGCGATGTACGAGCGTTGCGGCTTTCGCGCCGCGGGCGTGCGACCGGGCTATTACGCCGACAATCGCGAGGACGCGTTGATCATGTGGCGCAGCACGGATCCAGAGTTTGTCCCGCCCAACGCCGCAAACCCGACCGAATGGAAGGGGCACCGCTGATGCTCCTGGCGATCGAGACTTCCTGCGACGACACCTGCGCCGCCGTCGTCACTCGGGCCGGTGAGGTGCGCTCCAATCTGATCGCCTCGCAGATGGAGCACGACCGCTTCGGCGGGGTTGTCCCAGAAGTCGCCTCGCGCCGGCATCTTGAGCTGCTCGACGATGTCGTCGGGGCGGCGCTGGCGGATGCCGGCGTCCAGCTCGACGATCTCGAAGCGATCGCTGTCACCCGGGGACCCGGGTTGATCGGGGCGCTGCTCGTGGGCTTCTCCTACGCCAAGGCGCTGGCATCCGCGGCGGGCAAACCGCTGATCCCGGTCGATCACCTCCAGGGTCACATCTCGGCAAACTTCCTCGAGCCCGATCCGCTCGAGCCGCCATTTCTCGGTCTGGTCGCCAGCGGTGGCCACACGTTCCTGGCGAAGGTCACCGAGCGCAGCGGGTACGAGGTGCTCGGGGCCACGACCGATGACGCCGCCGGCGAGGCATTCGACAAGGGGGCCCGGCTGCTCGGACTCGGCTACCCGGGAGGGGCTGCGCTCGACAAGCTGGCCCGCGAAGGCGACCCAACAGCCGTCGACTTTCCGCGCAGCTACATAGGGGAACTCGACTTCAGCTTCAGCGGCATCAAGACCTCGTTGCTTTACCGGCTGAAGTCGCTTTCGTCCGAGGATTTCGAAGCGCAGAAAGCAGATCTTGCCGCGAGCTATCAGGCGGCCGTGGTCGAGATGCTCGTCGAGCGCGTCAAGCGGGCGATCGAGATCACGGGCATCGACCGCGTCGCGATCGGCGGCGGCGTCGCCGCCAACTCGCAGCTGCGCGAAGACATCCGCCGCGTTGCGTCAGTCGTCAAGGTCCCGCCGCGCGAGTACTGCACCGACAACGCGGCGATGATCGCCGCAGCCGCATTCGAAGGGCAACCGCTGCCGGCGGGCGAGTTCGAGGCGATCGACGCCTACCCGTCGGGCCAGATCGCTCCCACGCGATGAGCGCTCGGATCGTCCTCTACGGCCGTCCCGGCTGCCACCTCTGCGAAGAGGCCGAGCAACGCGTTCGCGAGATCGCGCCGGCGGCCACTCTCGAAGTCGTGGATATCGAGGCCGACGACGAGCTCTTGCGGGCGCATCTCGAGCGGATCCCCGTGATCTGCGTCGACGGCGAGGAAATCGCGACGCTCGACGACCACCGCCGCGCGGCCTTCGGCGAGACCCTCCAGCGGAGATTGTCCAACTAGTTACTAAGGTCCCCGCCGCGATCCATGGCCACCCCCAAGAAGACAAACCCCATCGCAGCAGGACTCGACGGCGAGCGCCTCTCGCTCGGAGTCGCCGCGCGCCTCTCTCGCTACCTGCAGGTCCTCACTCAGGCCAAGAAAATGGAGAAGGACAAGATCTCCTCACAGGAGCTCGCGCGATACACGCACGTCAATCCGACGCAGATCCGACGCGACCTCTCGGGGTTCGGCAAGTTCGGCAAGCGCGGGGTCGGTTACAACGTCGACTTCCTGATCGAGCAGATCCGATCGATCCTGCACACCGCGGCCAAGTACAACATCGCGCTCTTCGGTGCAGGCCACCTGGGCAAGGCGATCGCAGGTTCTGAAGTCTTTGCGGACCACGGCTTTGAGATCAAGGCGGTCTTCGACAACGACGCCAAGAAGGTCGGGACGATGTGCGGCAACACCGCCGTGCTTCCGGCCGATCAACTGCGCAAGACGGTGATTGACGAAGACATCGTCGTGGGCGTGATCGCAGTGCCCGCCAACGCGGCGCAAGCGGTGGCCGACGAACTCGTCGCGGCGGGTGTGACGATCATTTTCAACTACACCGATCGCCTGCTCGAAGTGCCCCAGGAGGTCACGGTGCACACCTCAAGTCCGGCCGTCGACCTGCTGTACGCGCTCTACTTCTACCTCGCTTGAGCGCAGGTCGCCGGGGCAGGGCGCAATAATCCCGGGCATGTCGCTGGACATGGTCAAAGCCCGCGAGCTCTTCGAGCAGTCGACCGATTTCACGGTCGGGATCGAGGAGGAGTTCCAGATTCTCGATTCTGAATCGCTCGAGCTGACGCAGCGCTTCGAAGAGCTGCGCGATGCAGCGGTCGCCAGCGGCACTGAGCTCGGCACTTCGGTCGCAGGCGAGCTGATCTCGTCGGAGATCGAGATCCGTTCCGGCAGGGGCGAGAACTTCCCCCACGCCGTTGCGCTGCAGGAGTCCTTTCGCTCCGGACTGTTTGAACTCGCCGACGAGCATGGCCTGCGGCTCGGTGCTCTGGGCGCGCACCCATTCAGCCGGTGGCAGGACCAACAGATCATCGACACGGAGCACTACCGGTTGGTCGAGGAAGGGCTGAAATACGTCGCGTGGCGCAACAACACTTTCAGTCTGCATGTGCATGTCGGGGTTCGCGGCGCTGACCGCGCGATCGCGGTCTGCGATCGGATCCGAGAGGTGCTCCCAGAACTGCTCGCGATTTCGGCGTCCTCTCCGTTCGTCGACGGCATCGACAGCGGGCTTGCCACCGCACGAACGCAACTCTTCACGCGAATGTTTCCGCGCTGCGGCATCCCGGAGCCTTTCGTCGACTGGTCGGAATACTCGAGCTTCGTCGAGTTTCTCAAGGACGTCGGCTCGGTTGTCGAGTCGACCCAGCTCTGGTGGTCGGTTCGGCCCCACCACAGCTACGGCACGGTCGAGGTGCGGATCTGCGATGCGCAGCCGACCGCAGAGGCCTCGACCGCGCTGGCGGGATTGATCGTGGCCTGCGTCGCCCAGGCCGCGAGGGACTTCGATGAGGGTCGCCCGTTCGCGCCGCGAAGCGGCCGCGAGCTCGAGGAGAACTTCTGGCGCGCAATTCGCTTCGGTCAAGACGGCAAGCTGATCGACTTTGAGACCCGCAGTGAGTATCCGGCGGCAGCGGCCGCCGAAAGGCTGCTCAAATGGACTGAGCCGGCGCGCGCGGAGCTCGGCATCGAGCCGCAGATAGCCGAACGGAACACCGCCCAGGAACTGCGTTACCACCTGCAGTCGGGAGTCGATCTTCGCGAGATTTTCGCGCAGGCGGTGGCTGAGACGCGGGCGAGCTACGGACGTAGCGGCGCGCGCACGGCCTGACCCGCCCGGATTCGCCCGCGCTTGCGGATAGACTGGCGCACGCTCCTGAGGGGATGGCAGCGTTATCGCGCGCCATGCGCTGGTCGCAAACACTGGAGACCGCCCCGGCTGGAGGCTTTCACATCCACCTGATCCGTCATGAAAGGTGTCGGTCTTGACTGACTTTCTGAATGAACACGGCGTCGTAGTCGCGCTTGTATGCGCACTTGCGGCCGTCGCTTACGGGCTCTTGAACACGCGTTCGCTGCTCAAGCTCTCGCCCGGTAACGACAAGATGCGGGAGATCTCGCAGGCGGTCCAAGAGGGCGCCAGCGCGTACCTCAACCGCCAATACTCATCGATCGCGATCGTCGGCATCGTCGTCGCGGCGATCATCGCCGTGATCCCCGACCTCGGTATCTCCGTGGCGATCGGATTCGTGATCGGCGGTCTGCTCTCGGCGGGCGCCGGCTACATCGGCATGAACGTCTCCGTACGCATGAACGCGCGCGTCGCCGAGTCTGCCCGCGGCGGTATCGCCCCGGCACTCGACGTCGCCTTCCGTGGCGGCGCTGTGACCGGAATGCTGGTCGTCGGCCTCGCCCTGTTGGGCGTCGCCGGCTACTACGGCCTGCTGACCTCGGTCTTCGACCACACGACACGTGAGGCCGTCGACGCGCTGATCGGTCTCGGCTTCGGAGGTTCGCTGATCTCCGTCTTCGCCCGTCTTGGTGGCGGAATCTTCACCAAGGGCGCAGACGTCGGAGCGGACATCGTCGGCAAGATCGAAGCCGGCATCCCCGAAGACGACCCGCGCAACCCGGCCGTGATCGCCGACAACGTCGGTGACAACGTCGGTGACTGTGCCGGTATGGCCGCGGACCTCTTTGAGACCTACGCGGTCACCGCCGTCGCAGTGATGCTGATCGGCGTGCTGACCTTCTCGGTCGACGAGAACGCTCCGCGCGCGGCGCTCTACCCGCTGGTGATCGGCGGCGTATCGATTCTGGCCTCGATCATCGGCACGTTCTTCGTGCGCACCAAGACGGACAACGTCGAGGCAGCGCTCTACAAGGGCGTGGTAGTCGCAGGCGTGATCGCCGCGGCTGCGTTCTACCCGGTGACCAAGTGGATGATGGGCGACCTCCAGATCCTCTCGAGCGTCACCTCCGCGATTCCGTCGGTCACCGACCTCTGGCTCTGCACGTTGGTCGGTCTCGCTGTGACCGGTTTGATCTTCGTGATCACCGATTACTACACCTCGACGCGCTTCAAGCCCGTCAAGCGGATCGCTGAAGCTTCGACAACCGGTCACGCGACGAACATCATCGCCGGACTCGGTCAGGGCTTCCAGTCGACCGCCGCACCTGCGCTCGTCTTCGTCATCGGCATCCTCGCCAGCTACTCGCTGGCAGGCATTTACGGCATCGGCGTCGCCGTCATGGCGCAGCTTTCGCTTTGCGGCCTGATCGTCGCGCTCGACGCGTTTGGCCCGATCACCGACAACGCCGGTGGTATCGCCGAGATGGCGGAACTGCCCGAAGAAGTGCGCAACATCACCGACCCGCTCGACGCGGTCGGGAACACCACAAAGGCCGTCACCAAGGGTTACGCGATCGGATCGGCAGTGCTTGCGGCGATCGTGCTGTTCGCCGCGTTCAAGGCTGAACTGCCGACCGAAAAGGCTTCGATCGTCTTCTCGATCGATGACCCGGCCGTGCTCTCCGGTCTGTTGATCGGCGGCATCATGGTCTACCTGTTCGCCGCTTTCGCGATGGACGCGGTCGGCAGGGCCGGCGGCGCCGTGGTCGACGAGGTGCGTCGTCAGTTCAAGGAGAACCCGGGCATCATGGACGGCTCGTCCAAGCCCGAGTACGGCCAGTGCGTCGACATCGTCACTCGCGCCGCACAGCGCGAGATGATCGTGCCGGCCTTGATCCCGATCGTCGTAACCGCCGTGGTTGGTTTCTCGGCGAAGATCTGGGAGGTCAACGGCCTGCTGATGCTCGGCGGCCTGCTGATGGGCGTGATCGTCGTGGGACTGTTCCTGGCGATCTCGATGACCAACGGCGGTGGCGCATGGGACAACGCCAAGAAGCTGATCGAGGACGGCGCGCACGGCGGAAAGGGATCCGTTGCGCACGAAGCGTCGATCACCGGCGACACAGTCGGTGACCCGTACAAGGACACCGCCGGCCCGGCGATCAACCCGATGATCAAGGTCGCGAACATCGTCGCGCTGCTGATCATCCCGCTGATCACTTGACGAAATGACCGAAAACGGGTATCGTTCCCGCTGGTTTTACCACCGGTGAGGTGTTGGGGGACTCCTCACCATCGCGTTCAGGAAAGGCCGTCTCGCAAGAGGCGGCCTTTTCTATTTCTTCGCGCCCCGTCCCGACCTAGACTTGCGCGCTGATGGCTGAACGCAGACCCAAGTCGCACTCGCTGGAGCGAGTACTCGGAACGAGCGCGCTCTTCTCCACGGCGTACGGCAACGTGGGTAGTTCGATCTACTACGCGCTCGGTCTGGTCGCCGCTTATGCGCTGGGTGCGACTCCGCTGGTCTTCGTGATCACGGGCGTGATCTTCTTTTTCACTGCCGCCACGTACATCGAGGCGACGACGATGTTCCCGGAGGCGGGAGGCTCGAGTTCGTTCGCCCGCCACGCCTTCAACGAATTCTGGTCGTTCTTCGCCGCGTGGGGCCAGATGCTCAACTACATCATCACCGCGGCGATCAGCGCCTACTTCGTGCCGCACTACCTGGGTGTCTTCTGGGAGCCGCTCAAAGAGGCGCCGTGGGACATCGTCTTCGGCATCGGGGTGGTGGTCGCGCTCGGAGCGCTCAACATCATTGGCGTCCAGGAGTCGGCGAAGCTGAACATCGTCCTCTCGCTGGTCGATTTCGGCACGCAGGTACTGCTGGTGTTGCTCGGGCTTGCGCTCGTATTCAACGCCGATCTACTCGTCAGCCAGGTCCACTTCGGCTCAGCGCCCACGGTCAAGGACTTCCTGATCGCGATTCCGATCGGCATGGTTGCCTACACGGGAATCGAAACGATCTCAAACCTCGCGGAAGAGGCGAAGGATTACGAGAAGACAGTCCCGGCGGCGGCGAAGCTAGTGGTCGCAGCTGTCTTCGCGATTTATCTCTTCCTGCCGGCGATTGCGCTTTCAGCGATGCCCGTGGAGAACGGCGTCACCCTGCTCGGCCTCTCGGCGGAGGAGGGTGGTTTCGCCGGAGATCCAGTGCTGGGAATCGTCGAGAACATGGGGCTGGGCGCGCTGGCCGGGCCGATTGAGGTCTACGTCGGCATCCTCGCCGCCACGATCCTCTTCATTGCGACCAACGCAGGGATCATCGGCGTTTCCCGCCTCACCTACAGCATGGGCCAGTACCGCCAGGTCCCGGCTGCCCTGCGGTCACTGCACCCGCGTTACAAGACTCCGTACATCGCGATCATCGTCTTCGGAACGATCTCGTGCCTGACGATGATCCCCGGTCAAGCCGATTTCCTGGCGACGATGTACGCGTTCGGCGCAATGCTCAGCTTCACGATCGCCCATGCGTCGGTGGTGAAGATGCGGCTCGATGAGCCGGTGCGCGAGCGTCCGTGGCGCGGTCCACTGAACGTGCATTTCCGCGACCGCTACTGGCCGCTCTTCGCGATCTTCGGCGGAATCTTCACAGCGATCGCGTGGCTCGTGGTGACTGCGCTCGATGTCGCGACGCTCGCGGTCGGCGCGATCTGGATGACCGTCGGCGTGGCGTTCTACATGATCTATCGCCGCAGCCAGGGCCTCTCGCTCACGGAGACGCACAAGATCGCCATCCCGAAGGCGATCGTCGAGCACGAGGTCGAATACGACTCGATTCTGGTCGTCTTCGAAGACTCCCACTTCTCCGAAGAGGCAGTGCGCACAGCAGTGAAGATGGCGACGCGTCGCAGCCGGGGTATCCACGTGCTCGTGCCGATCACGGTGCCCGCCAGCTCCCCGATCGACGCCGTGCTCCCCACCGCCGAATCGAAGGCCGAGACTGCGATCGAGCGGGCGCGGCTGGTCGGCGGACGTCGCCTCACTGGGCACTGGGAGAAGGTCCGTGCCGGCGAGGCCGGCCGCCGAATCGTCGAAGAGGCGGAAGAGATAAACGCCCGCGCGATCGTGTTTCCGCTGAAGGCCGATCCCAGCGGGTCACTCTTCTCTCCGGCCGTGCAGCGAGTGCTTTCGGACCGCCCGTGTCGTGTGATCATGACTACGGAGCCTGCGCATAAGCCGGTGATTGTGCGATGAAGCAACGCAACGTGAAACTCGCGATGTTCGGCGTGATCTTCGCCCTGGGCGTGGCCAACATCACCGTGACCCTCGCCAACGGCGGCGGGGTCACATCGGTCGGCGTGCTGATCGGCGGCATTCTCTGCGTGATGGCGGCAGCCCGCATCTGGATATCGCTGAAGGGGATGGGTTGATGCTTCGTCAGGTGGTGAACCGCGCGAGGTTTGGCCCGATGTCGACGATCGGCGCCGGTGCGCTCTTCCTGGTCGTCTACATCGCGGCGGCTTCGTCGCTGTTCTTTGGTCTGGGGCTGATCACAGAACAGGGCTTGGGGCTCACGCCGATCGTGATGATCCTCGGTGGGGTCTTCTTTGTCTTCACCTTCATGTCGTACGTCGAGGGCTCTTCGCTGCATATCGAGCGCGGCGGGGCCTCTTCGTTCGCCCGCTTTGCGTTCGATGAGCTGGTGAGCTTCGTCGCCGGCTGGGCGATCCTCCTCGATTATGCGATCGTCCTCGCGCTGGTCGCTTCGGCGGTGCCCAACTACCTGTCGGTCTTCTGGTCTCCGCTTGGGGACAAGACCAGCGAGTTGCTGATTCCGGTGGCGCTGATCGTGGCGATGGCGTGGGCCAACGTACGTGGCGTGAGCGCCGAGTCGCTCAGGCGCCGTCTGCCGATCGGGATGATCGACCTCGTCGTGCTGCTGGCGATCATCGTGATCGGTGCTGTCGCGGCCTGGAATCCCGACGCACTGACGCAGAACATCGACCTTGGCTCGGTGCCGACCTGGCAGAACCTGTTCATCGCGCTTGTGCTCGCGACGATCGCCGGAACCGGCATCGAGGCGGCGTCCGGGCTCGCCGGCGAGATCAAGATCGGGCGCCGTGAGCTGAAGGCGGTCGTCTGGTCGAGCGCCGCCTCGACGATCACGATCTTCACTGGGGTCTCGCTGGTCGCTCTGATGGCCGATCCGGTCACGGTCACCGGCGGGGTGGCAAGTTCCCCGATCTCGGGCGAGTATCTCGAGAACCCGGTGGTCGGCGTGGTCAGCGGGTTCTCGCCGGATTGGCTCAGCGAGGGGCTGATGTACGTCGTCGGATTCGTTGCGGCTGTCACGCTTGTTCAGGCCGCGCGCATCTACGTGCTTGGACCGATGCGCGTCACATACGCCTTGGCAACCAACCGCCAGATTCCAAGCGCCTTGGGGCGCCTGCACCCCAGGCATGGGACGCCTTATGTCGCGGCGATCGCCGTCGCGCTTGCCTCCAGCGCGCTGGCGCTGCTCGACGACCCCGAGCTGCTGATCGCGATCTTTGCCTTCGGTGCGCTCCTGACCTTCAGCATCGCGAACCTCTCGATCATCCGTCTGCGCTTTCTCGAGCCCGACGCGCCGCGGGCCTACCGGGTGCCGCTTTCGATTCCGGTCGGTTCAGGCTCGATCCCCTTGCCATCGCTGATCTCGTTGGTGGGATCCGTGGCGGCACTGGCCGCCGTGATCGCGCTCAGGCACACGGCGACGCTCGTCGGCGCCGCCTGGCTCGCGATCGGCTTGGTGCTCTACATCGCACATCGTCGGACACAGGGGCGTCCGTTGCGTGCGCGGGTGACAATCCCCGAAGAGGCGCTGCGCCGGCGCTCGGCGCGCGAGCGGGAGAAGGAAGGCTTTGGCTCGATCCTCGTGCCGGTTTTCGGCGGTGTGCTTGACGACGACATCATCGGTACGGCCGGTCGGCTTGCGATGGAGGAAGGCGATGAGCATGAGGGTGCCGTGATCGAGGCGCTGCACGTGATCGAGATTCCGATGTCCCAGCCGATCGACGCCCCGGTGCCGGCGGAGCGGCTCGCGCGTGCCCGGCAGATCCTTGCCCGCGCCAAGGAGGTCGGCGAGGAGTACGAGGGGGTCGAAGTCGCAACGGCGACCGTGCGTGCCCGCGCAACCGGAGAGGCGATCGTCCGCGAGGCCGGCCGGCGCGGCGTCGAGGTGATCGTCCTTGCGGCCGAACGGCCTTCGCGGATTCGAGGTGGGCCACTGCTGGGGGGAGTTGAGCCACGAGCGGCTGAATTCATCGGAAAGGTCACCGAGTACGTCGCCCGCAAGGCGCCCTGTCGAGTCGTCCTGACGGCCCCGCCGGAGACAGATGTCGAGGCGCTGGTCTCGTCGATCGCGGCCAACCCGCACGTGTCTGAAGACTTTGCGCAGCGCGAGGCCGAGCGCG